>NZ_CP073751.1:2400000-3125000 GCF_020025155.1 Halopseudomonas nanhaiensis | reverse complement strand
GAGCACTGTTTCGGCTAGGGGGTCATCCCGACTTACCAAACCGATGCAAACTCCGAATACCAGTGAGTGTCAGCACGGGAGACACACGGCGGGTGCTAACGTCCGTCGTGAAAAGGGAAACAACCCAGACCGTCAGCTAAGGTCCCAAAGTTATGGTTAAGTGGGAAACGATGTGGGAAGGCTTAGACAGCTAGGAGGTTGGCTTAGAAGCAGCCATCCTTTAAAGAAAGCGTAATAGCTCACTAGTCGAGTCGGCCTGCGCGGAAGATGTAACGGGGCTCAAACCATACACCGAAGCTACGGGTTCATCTTAGGATGAGCGGTAGAGGAGCGTTCTGTAAGCCTGTGAAGGTCAATTGAGAAGTTGGCTGGAGGTATCAGAAGTGCGAATGCTGACATGAGTAACGACAATGGGAGTGAAAAACTCCCACGCCGGAAGACCAAGGGTTCCTGCGCAACGTTAATCGACGCAGGGTGAGTCGATCCCTAAGGCGAGGCCGACAGGCGTAGTCGATGGGAAACGGGTTAATATTCCCGTACTTCTAGTTACTGCGATGGGGGGACGGAGAAGGCTAGGCCAGCAAGGCGTTGGTTGTCCTTGTTTAAGGCGGTAGGCTGAGATCTTAGGTAAATCCGGGATCTTAAGGCCGAGAACCGATGACGAGCTTTCTTTTAGAAAGCGAAGTGGTTGATGCCATGCTTCCAGGAAAAGCCTCTAAGCTTCAGGTAACTAGGAATCGTACCCCAAACCGACACAGGTGGTCAGGTAGAGAATACCAAGGCGCTTGAGAGAACTCGGGTGAAGGAACTAGGCAAAATGGCACCGTAACTTCGGGAGAAGGTGCGCCGGTGAGGGTGAAGGACTTGCTCCGTAAGCTCATGCCGGTCGAAGATACCAGGCCGCTGCAACTGTTTATTAAAAACACAGCACTCTGCAAACACGAAAGTGGACGTATAGGGTGTGACGCCTGCCCGGTGCCGGAAGGTTAATTGATGGGGTTAGCTTCGGCGAAGCTCTTGATCGAAGCCCCGGTAAACGGCGGCCGTAACTATAACGGTCCTAAGGTAGCGAAATTCCTTGTCGGGTAAGTTCCGACCTGCACGAATGGCGTAATGATGGCGGCGCTGTCTCCACCCGAGACTCAGTGAAATTGAAATCGCTGTGAAGATGCAGTGTATCCGCGGCTAGACGGAAAGACCCCGTGAACCTTTACTATAGCTTTGCACTGGACTTTGAATTTGCTTGTGTAGGATAGGTGGGAGGCTTTGAAGCGTGGACGCCAGTTCGCGTGGAGCCAACCTTGAAATACCACCCTGGCAACTTTGAGGTTCTAACTCTGGTCCGTTATCCGGATCGAGGACAGTGTATGGTGGGTAGTTTGACTGGGGCGGTCTCCTCCCAAAGAGTAACGGAGGAGTACGAAGGTGCGCTCAGCACGGTCGGAAATCGTGCGTAGAGTATAAAGGCAAAAGCGCGCTTGACTGCGAGTCCAACACGACGAGCAGGTACGAAAGTAGGTCTTAGTGATCCGGTGGTTCTGTATGGAAGGGCCATCGCTCAACGGATAAAAGGTACTCCGGGGATAACAGGCTGATACCGCCCAAGAGTTCATATCGACGGCGGTGTTTGGCACCTCGATGTCGGCTCATCACATCCTGGGGCTGAAGCCGGTCCCAAGGGTATGGCTGTTCGCCATTTAAAGTGGTACGCGAGCTGGGTTTAGAACGTCGTGAGACAGTTCGGTCCCTATCTGCCGTGGACGTTTGAGATTTGAGAGGGGCTGCTCCTAGTACGAGAGGACCGGAGTGGACGAACCCCTGGTGTTCCGGTTGTCACGCCAGTGGCATTGCCGGGTAGCTACGTTCGGAAAAGATAACCGCTGAAAGCATCTAAGCGGGAAACTTGCCTCAAGATGAGATCTCACCGGGAGCTTGACTCCCCTAAAGGGCCGTCGAAGACTACGACGTTGATAGGCTGGGTGTGTAAGCGTTGCAAGGCGTTGAGCTAACCAGTACTAATTGCCCGTGTGGCTTGACCATATAACACCCAAGCAATCTGGTGTTAACGATCAAGACAGACAAACGACAAGCTGGAACTGCACGAGATTACAGGCACCGTCTGACTTCTATCACCAACCCAAGCTTTTAGCTGCTCGGACTCAAAACCGGTCAGCAACAAATTGCTTGACGACCATAGAGCATTGGAACCACCTGATCCCATCCCGAACTCAGAAGTGAAACGATGCATCGCCGATGGTAGTGTGGGGTTTCCCCATGTGAGAGTAGGTCATCGTCAAGCGCCTATACCGAACGCCCCGATCTCAAAAAGATCGGGGCGTTCTTCTTTGTGGGGCGAGTAAACTCACCTGAACCGCTCCCACATTTGCATAGCGCGGCGTGTACGCAGGTTGATCTTACACGGACGAGGGGTTTCAGAGGGGCATTACCGGCGTAGCCTGGCGCCTCGATAAAGCGGGCCTTGCCGGGTTTCTCACCAATCAGCGGACGCAATGAAGCGTCCGCTGATTACCTCACTCATGCCTCCGAGGCTTTCTTCCATTCCTGTTCCTGCAGCAGCCGCCACATGATTTTGCCGGTGGGTGATTTCGGTATGGCATCGGTGAATTCCACGATAACGGGGCACTTGTAGGCCGCCATGTTTTCCTGGCACCAGCTGATGATGTCCTGATCGGTTGTGCGCTCCTGTCCCGCAGCCAGCACGACGAACGCCTTGACCGTCTCGCCGCGCCTGGGGTGCGGCGTAGACACCACGCACACTTCACGGATCGCTGGATGTGAATACATCAGCGATTCGACTTCGGCAGGCCATACCTTGTAGCCGGACGCATTGATCATGCGTTTCACGCGATCTACCAGGAAAAAGTAACCCTCTTCGTCGTAGTAACCCAGATCACCCGAACGGAAGAATCGGTTCCCATCCAGTTCCAGGAACGCCTCCTCTGTTGCCTCCGGTCTTTTCCAGTATCCCTGAAAGATCTGTTCGCCGCGCATGATGATTTCGCCGGTCACTCCCGGGCCGACCTCTTCCAGGGTGTCGACATTGATCACGCGCGAGTCCACCCCGATCAGGGGGATGCCCAGGCACTGAGGCTTGCACGCCTGGGGCGGATTGACGTGAGTCGGTGCGATAGTCTCCGACAACCCATAGCCTTCCATATAGGTCAGCCCGGTCTTGTCGTGCAGCTTCCCGGCAACCGCAGCCGGCATGGCTGCGCCACCGCCGCCGATGCTCTTCAGGCTGCTGATGTCGTAGCTGTCAATGTCAGGATCGGAAAGCATGTCGACCACCATGGTCGAGATGTTTCGCCAGGTATTTACCTTGTGGCGCTGGATCAGCTCCGCAGCAACCTTGCGATCCCAGCGAGTCATGACTACCAGCGTCCCGCCTACGTAGAGCGTACTGTTCATGCATGACTGCATGCCGGTTACATGGAACATGGGCACGGACACCAGATGTACGATGTCATGCTGGGCATTGGTCCATACCGCTCCGTAGACGGTGGTCGCCAACACGCTGTGGTGCGTATGGACACAGCCTTTCGGGTTGCCGGTGGTGCCGGAGCTGTAAGGAATGACGCAGAGGTCCGACGGTCCTGCGGTCAGGGCAGGCGGCGGTGTGTTGGCATCGATCACGTCCTGCCATGCGGTGAGTCCATCCCCCTCCCAGGCCCTGGCAGCTTCGGCGACCGCTTCCGGCAGCGCCAGATCGGTCGGCGCGGTGACGTAGTCGGCGTAGGCGGTGACGACCACCTCGTCAAGCAGGCCCGGGCCTACATGTGGGCTGACGTTTTCCAGCAGTTCCTGGGCACAGAGGCACACTTTTGCCTCGGTGTCTTCAATCAGATATTTCAGTTCGGCGCTCCGGTTCATCGGATTGACCGGCACGACCACCGCGTTTGCACGCAGGATGCCAAAGTAGCCGATGATGTACTGCGGGCTGTTCTGCATGTACAGCAATACGCGATCGCCTTTGACGACACCTGCGGCGGCGAGGTGGCCGGCGATGGCTTCAGCTTCCTGTTGCAGGCGCTTGTAGCTGACAGCGCTTCCGTAGTAGAGGATCGCCGGGTGATCCGGATAACGTAGAGCGGAAACCGTGATGTTGTGAAACAGGCTGGTAGCCGGCAGCTCGAGCTGTTTAGGCACTTGCGGAGGCCATACCTGAAAGTGGCGGTCGAACATGGTGACACCTGCATTGTTGTTATTGAATGCGAGTCATTGATGCTCGCTGGCTTGTAAGACAGCTTAGACGCGGGGCGGTCGAAATGGGAATGCTCAGTCGCTTTCGTGTTGATTGTTCATAAGCATGCCAAAGGTGGGTTTCTCCATTCGATACAGCTCGGGTGTCGGTCACTGGCGTTGCATGGATCGGTTATAGTAGCGGGATCGTTTCAACCGTTTCGGACTGATGGAGTGACTCCGATGAATCAGGACCGCGTGTACATTTTCGACACCACCCTGCGTGATGGCGAGCAGAGCCCCGGCGCCTCGATGACCGGCGAGGAAAAGCTTCGGATCGCCAAGGCTTTGGAAAAGCTCGGGGTGGATGTGATCGAGGCGGGCTTCGCCATCGCCAGTCCAGGTGACTTCGCCGCAGTGAAGGCTATCGCCGACAGCGTTACCGATAGCACCGTCTGCAGCCTGTCTCGCGCGGTGGAGGCAGATATCGAGCGCGCAGCGGAAGCGCTGGCGGGCGCCAACGCCGGTCGCATCCATACCTTCATTGCGACAAGTCCAATCCACATGCAGCACAAGCTGCGGCTGGCCCCGGAGCAGGTGATCGAACAGGCAGTTCGCGCAGTCCGACATGCTCGCAATCTTTGCGCGGACGTGGAGTTTTCCTGCGAGGATGCAGGACGTTCCGAAATCGATTTCCTGTGCCGCATCATCGAAGCGGCCATTGAGGCCGGTGCACGGACCATCAACATTCCCGACACGGTTGGCTACGCAATTCCCCATCAATTCGCCGAAACGATCGGTCAGGTGATCGCCCGGGTGCCGAACGCGGACAAGGCGATTTTCTCGGTTCACTGCCATAACGACCTGGGCCTCGCCGTCGCGAACTCTCTGGCGGCTGTGTCTGCCGGTGCACGACAGGTTGAGTGCACCATCAACGGTCTCGGCGAGCGGGCCGGCAACGCGGCGCTGGAAGAAATCGTCATGGCGATCAAGACGCGTCAGGACGTGCTGGGTGTGCACACCCGCATCGTGACCGAACACATCGTCAGCACATCGAAGCTGGTCTCGGGGATTACCGGCTTTCCTGTCCAGCCGAACAAGGCGATCGTTGGCGCCAACGCCTTCGCGCACGAGTCGGGCATCCATCAGGACGGTGTTCTGAAGCACCGCGAAACATACGAAATCATGAGCGCGCAGTCGGTGGGTTGGCACACCAACCGACTTTCATTGGGCAAGCTCTCGGGGCGCAACGCCTTCCGCACCCGGCTCGAGGAGCTGGGTATTCTGTTGCCCGGGGAGGCGGAGCTGAATGCCGCGTTCGCCCGGTTCAAGGAGCTCGCCGATAAAAAGCAGGAGATATTCGACGAGGATCTGCAGGCGCTGGTATCCGATACCCTCAGTGATGTCGTCGAACGGGTTAAGCTGGTGTATCTCGACGTTGCCTCCCGCACAGGCGAAACGCCCCGAGCCCATGTGGTACTGAGTGTCGATGGTCGCGAGCAGAGCGCCACGGCGGACGGCTCAGGGCCGGTCGATGCGGCGTTTCGCGCCGTCGAGGCGATTGTCGATTCGCATGCGCTGCTGAAACTGTACTCGGTCAACGCTATCACCCAGGGTACCGATTCACAGGGCGAGGTGACCGTGCGGCTGGAGAGGGCTGGGCGGATCGTGAACGGCAACGGTGCCGATACCGATATTGTCGTAGCATCCGCCAAAGCCTACATCAACGCCCTGAATCTGATGCAAAGCGGGGTGCAGCGCGCGCACCCGCAAACGGAAGGCGTTTGATGCACGAGCAGTCCCGGCTTGCCTACCTGCAGGCGCTTGGTGTGGTCAGCTGGGTGCCACGCGACCGCGCGGCCCAGGCAGCGGAAGGTCCATCGGTGCCGCGCGATGAAACGGAGTCGCAGCGCAGCCCGCCGTTGGAGGCCGTTGAAGCAGACGGCACGGCGGTCGGGTCAAGTCCGGCGAATTCTTCGGTCGACCAGCCCTCCATCGGTAGTCCAGGCGTGTCGAATACGCCTGAGGGCCTCAGCGAGGCGGAACCGGCTGTCCCAGCCGTTCAGGCTCGACCGTCTCCAGCAATGACCCCGTTCTACCTGCAGCTGTGGCTGGCCGGTCCCTGTGCGTTGTTGCTGCAGATCAGCGAGCCCGGCCTGGAGAAGGCGATAGCTCCCTATCGTCTGTTGACAGACATTCTTCGGGCAGCCGGGCTGCCCGATCAGCCGGTTCTGTTTGCCGACTTCCAGTGGCCCCTGACGCGCAACCCCCAGTTCGATCGCGGCGCCGTGGCAGCGAGCCAGGCGCTGTATGCCTTTGTCCAGGCACGGCTAGAGGAGCAGTCCGTGGTCTCCATCGGCTGCTTCGGTTCGCGCTGTACATTGTTGGCAGACGTCGATGTTGCGGCCGGGGAGCGTCTGATGGGCCGAGAAGAGGCCATTGAGGGTCTGGCGCCGGTCTGGTTTGCTGCAGGACTCGAGGACCTGATGGGTTCTGCGCAGGAAAAGGCGAAACTATGGCGCTTGCTCAAGCGAGTCATGCCGAGGTGGAAGGAGCGGGAATGAACGAGGTACGTTTTCGGCCGATGCTCGAGAGCGATGTGGATGCAGTGTTAAAGGTTGAGTACGCAGCGTTCAGCCATCCCTGGACGCGTGGCATTTTTCTCGATTGTATCCGGTCCGGTTACGAGTGCTGGCTGCTCTGCGTCGGCGATCAGCAGGTCGGGCATGGTGTATTGACCGCTGCAGCTGGCGAGTCGCATCTGTTGAATATCACCGTCAAGCCGGAGAATCAGGGAGACGGTCTCGGTGCGAGGCTGCTCACGCACCTGATCCAGCGGGCCAAGGAGCGCGGGGCGGAAGTCACCTTTCTAGAGGTGCGCGAATCGAATCTTGCGGCCAACCATCTCTACGAGCGTTTCGGATTCAATGAAATCGGACGGCGCAAGAACTACTATCCTGCCGTGGGCGGGCGCGAAGACGCTCTAGTGATGGCCTATTCGCTGATCGACTGACGTGACGTACCGGAAGGGCCGCACGTCAGAGACGGCACAATCAGACGGCAATACAAGGTAGAGAGCATGTCCGACCTCAAGCATCTGTTCGCCAACAATCGCGAGTGGGCCGAGTCCATCAAGGAGGAGGATCCTGAGTTCTTCACCAAGCTGGCCAAGCAGCAGACTCCGGAGTATCTCTGGATAGGCTGTGCCGACTCGCGTGTACCGGCAAATGAAATTGTCGGTTTGATGCCGGGAGAGCTGTTCGTTCACCGCAACGTGGCCAATGTGGTATTGCATACCGATCTGAACTGTCTGTCGGTCATGCAGTTCGCTGTCGATGTGCTGAAGGTCAAACACATCATCGTCACCGGGCATTACGGCTGCGGTGGCGTCCGCGCGGCGATGAACAACCAGCAGCTCGGGCTCAGTGATGGCTGGCTGCGCTCCATACGCGATCTGTACTACCTGCAGCGTGAACCATTGCGACTGATTCCGGACGACGAGACGCGACTCGACCGGATGTGCGAGTTGAACGTCATGCGTCAGGTCGCCAATGTCAGCCATACGAGTATCGTCCAGAACGCGTGGCATCGTGGGCAGCCGCTGTCGGTGCATGGCTTCATCTACGGTATCAAGGACGGCTTTCTCAAGGATCTCGACGTTACCGTTTCCGACGCTTCGCAAATTCCTGAACAGTATCGACTCGGGCCGCCCGGCGCATGACATCCCGGCAGTGGGCCATGGGCGGACTCCTCCTGTGCGCGCTCGCCTGGGCAGGCAATGCATTGGTGGCCAGAGCCACTGCGGGGTCGCTGCCGCCGATCGGCCTGTCGTTCTGGCGCTGGACCACCGCCCTGGCTCTGCTCCTGCCGTTCACGCTGCAGGGGCTCTGGGCGCACCGCCACGTGCTCGCTGGACGCTGGCTGCAGATCGCGGTGCTGGCAGGTCTGAGCATCTCGTCGTATAACACCCTGCTGTACCTCGCCGCGCAAAGCACCACGGCCATCAACATTACCCTGGTCAATACCGGCCTGCCGGTCGCTGCATTCGTCTGGTCCATCGTCCTGCTGCGTCAATGGCCAACCTGGATGACCCTGCTTGGAGCGGCGACGTCCTTCGCCGGGCTGCTGGTCATCCTCACGCTTGGCGA
Source organism: Halopseudomonas nanhaiensis (assembly GCF_020025155.1). Taxonomy (NCBI): domain Bacteria; kingdom Pseudomonadati; phylum Pseudomonadota; class Gammaproteobacteria; order Pseudomonadales; family Pseudomonadaceae; genus Pseudomonas; species Pseudomonas nanhaiensis. The sequence goes on along the minus strand of NZ_CP073751.1, from coordinate 3,116,652 downwards.
GCCTGCGCGGCTGCTCACGCTGTCCTTCAACCCGGGCGATGTCATCATGGTGGTAGCGGTGCTCACCTGGGGGCTCTACTCGGTTCTGCTACGCAAATGGATGCTGCCGGTGCCCGGCATGGTTCAGCTCTGCGCGATGCTGCTGTTCGGCGTGCCGCTGCTGCTCCCGTTCTATATCTGGGAGCTTGCCCATACCGGCGGCGTGCCGCTGACGACCCAGAGCGTTCTGGCAGTGGGTTACACTGCAGTATTCGCCTCGCTGGTGGCATACCTGGCCTGGAACAACGGCGTCAAGGTACTTGGTCCGGCGACGGCCTCGTTGTTCAGCTATCTGCTACCGGTCTTCGCAGCGCTTCTCGGTGTGCTGCTGCTGGGTGAGAGGCTGCACTGGTACCACCTTGTCGGCGGAGCGCTGACCTTCATTGGTTTGCTGTTGGCTACACGGGAGGCGCGCGCGTGACGAAGCTCTGCGTCATCCCCGGCGACGGGATAGGGCCGGAGGTGGTACCCGTGGCGGTTCGCGTGCTCGAGAAGCTTGTTCCAGGCTTGAAGACCATCGAGGCGGAGGCGGGATGGACGTGTTTTCAGAGGCACGGAACGGCAGTTCCTGAGCGGACGCTTAAACTGTTGCTGGAAACCGGAGCGGGGCTGTTTGGCGCCGTTTCATCACCCGCACGGAAGGTAGAAGGTTACCGAAGCGCCATTCTGACGCTGCGTCAGGACGCCGACCTGTACGTCAATCTGCGGCCGGTACGCAGCTGGCCCCAGGTATCGCCGCAGCAGGATGTCGACCTGATCGTACTGCGTGAAAACAGCGAAGGACTCTATGTCGGCATAGAGCGGATGGATGCCGGCACGGCCATCGCCGAATGTCACATCAGCGAAGCCGCCTGTGTCAGGCTGGCGCGAAAGGCCTGCCTTGTCGCGAGACACCGCTCCGCCCGGCGTATCACCGTGGTGCACAAGGCCAATGTGCTGCCGCTCACCGGCGGCCTGTTTCGCGACACAGTGCGGACGGTGCTGAGAGATGAAGGGCTTGATCCGCTGGTGGACGAGCGGCTGGTGGACGTCGCGGCGCTCGAGCTGGTCGCTGCTCCGCGCAGCGTTGACATGCTCGTCACCAGCAATCTGTTTGGTGACATCCTCTCGGATCTCGCCAGCCACTGGTGCGGTGGGCTCGGTATGGCGCCCTCGCTCAACTGGGGAGACAGGGTAGCGCTTGCCGAGCCGGTGCATGGCAGCGCCCCGGACATCGCTGGTAGCGGGCGAGCCAACCCGATCGCAGCAATTCTCAGTGCGGCGCTGTTACTGCGTTATCACTGGCGGATGCCTGAGCTGGCCGGACGCTTGGACACCGCGGTCGAGGAGGTCTTGCGCGAGCTGACGCTGGCGAATCTTGGAACAACGACGACGGCGGAGATCGAGAGAGCGGTGCTGCAGCGGCTCTGATCGGACAGAGCGCGAAATAAAAAAGGGCCTGGCCGAAGCCAAGCCCTTGGAAAGGTTGGTGGCTACACCTGGACTTGAACCAGGGACCCCAGCATTATGAATGCTGTGCTCTAACCAGCTGAGCTATGTAGCCATCCGAGGCGCGCATTATTCAGTTGCGCGTGGATGTTGTCAAGCCTTGTCATCCGATTTTTCTTCCGCACATTCAACTGCTTACTGCCGGGCCTCGGGCGGGCAAAATCAACTGCCGCCGGCGTGTTGGCCTGCCGCGGGATTCTCCCCCGGAACCCCCGCCACGTTGATCTCGGGAAGCTTGCCGCCGACGAATTCCACACTGCGGGTGGGGAAGGCGAAGCCAACGCCGAGATCGCGACAGCCCTGGAGCAACCCCAGATTGATCTCCTGCTGGATGTCCATGTACCGGTTGTAGTCGGAGCTCTGAACAATGTGAACCACCTCGAACGTCAGCTGACTGTCATCGAACGCGACGAAGTGAGCACGATCAAAATGCGTGTCGGCCACCGAGTCCACCACGCGCCTGACCAGCGCCGCCACCTCGCGGACCTTGTCGGTCGGAGTGCTGTACATGATGCCGAATTTGAACACGATGCGACGGGTATTCATGCGCTTGTAGTTGTGCAGGATCTTCGAGAGCAGATCGGCATTGGCGCAGACGATCTGTTCTCCACTCAACGCCCGGATTCGGGTGGTCTTCAGGCCTATGTGTTCGATGTTGCCGGCGACTTCACCGAAGACCACGAAGTCGCCGATCTCGAAGGGTTTGTCGATGCCGATCGCCAGCGAGGCGAATACATCGCTCAGCAACGTCTGCAGCGCCAGGGCGATAGCGATACCGCCCACCCCGAGGCTGGCAACCATCGCAGTGATATCGACGCCAAGATTGGCCAGGATGGACAGCAGCATCATGGTCCAGACGACGATTCGAATCATGATCCCGATCACGGTGGTGGTGACCGGGTTGCGGCGTTTTCCGTCCCGCGTCAGGCTGTCCATCCACAATCGGGCGGCCGTATCCAGCCACAGGGCAAACTGGAAGGCCAGCGCGATAAACCACCCGTGCGAGAGCAGCCGCTCCCAGTCCGACGCCAGATCGACGAAGCGCAATGCGATCAACAGTGAAAATGCGAACAGCAGGACTCTGCTGGTATGGCGCAGCATCTCTGCGAGAATCACCATGAATGCAGTGTGCGATTTCTCGGCTTTCGCGCTCAGGCGCCGACTGACGATGCGCAATATGGCTCGAAGGGTCCAGTAGCCCAGCAGGGTGATCGCGAGCAGGATGCCCAGGTTTATCCAGATCGATTCTCGTTGCAGGAAAGTCCAATCCATCCGCTACTGCTCCCGTGTGTCCGTTGATCTGTCAGGAAAAGCTATCCATTCGGTCGTCGAGCGGCGGCGATAGTTCCCAGTGCGACCCGGAACGGCCCGGGGGTGGCAGGGTCAACAATGGGAAGCAGGCAGGGTGTGTCTGCATGGTTGAATGGAGGAGACAGACGTATGACGCACAAACTGAAGGTGGGTGATCACGTGCGCTGGAATTCCGAAGTGGGGCATGTCGAAGGCAAGGTCATCCACGTGCATACCAGTGACACCGAATTCAAGGGCCGGCATCGACCAGCCAGCTCAGACGAGCCGCAGTACGAGGTCAAGAGCGACAAGACGGGAGCGACTGCAATGCATCACGAGCAGGCGCTGGAGAAGATCAAGTGATAAAGCAGCAGGGGGCAGCCGAGGCCGGGGGTGCCCCCGGCCCTGGCAGTTCCGATCAGACGTTGAAACGGAAGTGCATCACGTCGCCATCCTTGACGATGTATTCCTTGCCTTCCAGCCGCCACTTGCCAGCCTCCTTGGCGCCCGCTTCGCCGCGGTACTGAATGAAATCGTCATAGGCAACGACTTCGGCGCGAATGAATCCCTTCTCGAAATCGGTATGGATGGCGGCTGCCGCCTGTGGGGCCGTTGCACCGATTCGTACGGTCCAGGCGCGAACCTCCTTCACGCCTGCCGTGAAATAGGTCTGCAGATTGAGCAGCCCGTAGCCTGCGCGAATGACCCGGTTCAACCCCGGTTCTTCCAGCCCGAGCGATTCGAGGAACATGTCCTTCTCTTCCCCTTCGTCGAGTTCGGCGATCTCCGCCTCGATCTTGTTGCACACCGGTACGACCACGGCGCCTTCTTCTTCGGCGATGGTGCGGACCACGTCCAGATGCGGGTTGTTCTCGAAACCGTCCTCGGCCACGTTGGCGATGTACATCACCGGCTTGCTGGTCAGCAGATGGAAGCTGCGCACCATGCGCTTCTCTTCGTCTCCCAGTTGCTTCATCAGGCTCCGCGCAGGTTTGCCTTCGCTGAAGTGCGGAATCAGTTTCTCGAGCAGCGCCTTTTGCGCCACTGCCTCCTTGTCGCCCCCCTTGGCGTTGCGCGTGACCCGCTGCAGCTGCTTCTCGCAGCTTTCCAGGTCAGCGAATATCAATTCCAGATCGATGATTTCGATATCGCGTTTCGGATCGACGCTATTGGATACGTGGATGACGTTGTCGTCTTCGAAGCAGCGCACTACATGCGCAATTGCATCCGTTTCGCGAATGTTCGCCAGAAACTTGTTCCCCAGGCCTTCGCCCTTCGACGCGCCCGCCACCAGTCCGGCGATGTCGACGAACTCCATGGTGGTGGCGATCACCTTCTCGGGTTTAACGATCGCCGCCAGGGCGTCCAGCCGTGGATCGGGCATCGGGACGACACCACTGTTGGGTTCGATGGTGCAGAACGGAAAGTTCTCCGCGCCGATGCCGGCCTTGGTGAGAGCGTTGAACAGCGTCGATTTGCCCACGTTGGGCAGGCCGACTATTCCGCAGTTAAATCCCATTTCGGTGTCCTCTGCTGCCGTTGGTCACGGCGAAAAGTGTGATCAGGCTTTAAAGCTGTGCAAGGTCTGCATGACGCGCGTCCAGTCCCCGGCGAGCATGCCCGGAACCTGCGCGATTGCTTCGTCAATACAGGCATCGAGCGCGTCCTGCTCGGCCTTTGGTGCGCGGCCTAGTACGAAACCGGTCACCTGGGAAGCGTGGCCGGGGTGGCCGATACCCAGGCGCAGGCGGTGAAAGCTGTTCTGATTGCCGAGACTGGCGATGATGTCGCGCAGTCCGTTGTGTCCGCCGTGGCCACCCCCTTTCTTGCACTTGACCACACCGGGAGGCAGGTCAAGCTCGTCGTGAGCGACCAGTATCTCTTCGGGGAGAATGCGATAGAAACCAGCAAGCGCGCCGACAGCCTGGCCGCTGCGATTCATGAAAGTGGTGGGGATCAACAGGCGAACGTCCTGACCGCCGTGAGTCAGGCGGGCGGTCAGTCCGAAATACTTGGCGTCCGGGCGCAGCGACACATTGTGCCGATCCGCCAGGCGCTCAACAAAAAGGGCGCCAGCGTTGTGCCGGGTCAGTTCATATTCGGGCCCGGGGTTACCGAGGCCGACGATCAACTTGATTCCCTGTGTCACAACGGGCGCCCCTTATGGGTCTCGGCGTGAATTACTCCGCCGATTCCTCACCTTCCGAAGACTCGGTGGTATCAGCGTCGTCTGCTACAACGCGAGCCGGGTGCACGTTGGCAACTGGCAGGTCGTGATCAGGGCCCTGAGCCAGGCTCGGGATGGTAACGCCCTTGGGCAGCTTCAGGTCCGACAGGTGCACGATGTCGTTCAGGCCTACCTTGGCCATGTCAACTTCGATGAACTCCGGCAGGTCCTTCGGCAGGCAGGTCACTTCCACTTCGGTCATGGTGTGGGAGATGATGCCACCGGCTTGCTTGACGCCAACACAGACTTCCTGGTTCATGAAGTGCAGGGGAACCAGTACGGTGACCGAGTGACCGGCAACGACGCGCAGGAAGTCGGCGTGCATGACGCGCGGCTTGGATGGGTGACGCTGCAGGGCCTTGAGCAGAACGTCTTCTTTCTTGCCATCAACGGACAGGCTGATGATGTGGGAATAGAAGGCTTCGTTTTCCAGGGCCTTGTTCAGTTCGCGGGCAGCCACAGATACGCTCTGCGGAGCCTTGTCGCCACCGTAAACGATAGCTGGAACCATGTTTGCGTTACGACGCAGGCGGCGGCTCGCACCTTTCCCCAGGTCGTCGCGCGCATTCGCATTCAAAGTGAAGTCGACCATTAGTAGTCTCCTTGCTGAACATCCGCCAGCTTGCGACCAGCATGACGGATGAGGGGTGAAGCCCGCTCGTGCGGGCCGGTAGTACCAGCGCCGTTCGGTTAGCGGAACATGGCGCTGATGGATTCTTCGTTACTGATGCGGCGCATCGCCTCGGCGATGATCGGCGCCATGTCCAGCTGGCGTATGCGCTCACAGTTTTCCGCAGCAGGTGACAGCGGGATGGTGTTGGTCACCACCAGCTGGTCCAGCGCGGAATTGGAAATATTCTCGATCGCCTTGCCCGACAGGATCGGGTGGGTGCAATACGCAAATACCCTGGTGGCCCCGTGATCCTTGAGCGCCTTGGCTGCGTGACACAGGGTGCCGGCCGTGTCGACCATGTCGTCGACGAGGATGCAGTTGCGATTTTCGATATCGCCGATGATGTGCATCACTTCGGACTGGTTGGCCTTGGGGCGACGTTTGTCGATGATCGCCAGATCCACGCCAAGCGCCTTGGCGACGGCGCGTGCGCGGACAACGCCGCCGATATCCGGGGAGACGATCATCAGATTGTCCAGGCGCTGATCCTGGATGTCGTCGATCAGCACCGGCGAGCCGTAGATGTTGTCGACCGGAATATCGAAGAAGCCCTGGATCTGGTCTGCATGCAGGTCAACGGTCAGCACCCGGTCGACACCGACGACATCGAGCATGTCCGCCACGACCTTTGCGCTGATCGGCACGCGCGCCGAGCGGGGGCGCCGATCCTGGCGGGCATAACCGAAATAGGGGATGACTGCCGTGATGCGGGAAGCTGAAGAGCGTCGCAGGGCGTCAGCCATGACGACCAGCTCCATCAGGTTGTCGTTGGTCGGTGCGCAGGTGGGCTGGATGATGAATACATCCTTTCCGCGAACGTTCTCGTTGAGTTCGATCGCTACTTCACCGTCGCTGAAGCGGCCGGCTGAAGCGTCACCAAGGGGGATGTGCAACTGACGCACGACGCGCCGTGCCAGATCGGGGTTTGCGTTCCCCGTGAAGACCATCATCTTGGACACGCTGCATTACCTTCTGGGTAGTGGTCGATGCGATGAGCCGGATACGGACGTGACAACGCAATGCGCCGCGTCGGTGGAGCCGGGCTCAAGATGTAATGATTACTACCGGAGAAATGGCAGGGGCGGCTGGATTCGAACCAACGCATGCCAGGATCAAAACCTGGTGCCTTACCGCTTGGCGACGCCCCTGTAACTGTCCGGATGCTCGGTTGCATCCGCTTCTTACGCCGCTCTGTCTAACGCCAGGTGTAACGGTGATCTGTTACAACCCTTTGCAACAAAGGTTTGCAGTGTGGCTGGCAACCGGGCGCGAACTTTATCAGCTTCGCATTCGTTTGGGAAGGCCCCAAACAAGCAACTGCCAGTCCCGGTCATCTTAGCCTCACAATATTTGTTTAGCAAGATCAACGTGTTACGTATTGCAGGGTAACGCGCTGTAACAACCGGCAAGCAGTCATTCCGACCACCGTGCTCACGGAAGGCCGCTAATGTAATGGGCGGGGTGTCACGCGTCAACCTTTGATCCGAAAAAATCTCGGCGGTGCTGACCTGGCAGGGTGGCACCACCACCAGGTACCAGGGTTCATCGAGTTCCACCGGGCTGAGCTGCTCGCCAACGCCTTCGGCCCACGCAGCCCTGCCACGAACGAACACTGGCACATCGGCCCCGAGCGACAGGCCCAGTTCGGCGAGCTCGTCGACGCCGAGCCCGGTCTGCCAGAGGCGGTCAAGGCCAAGCAGGGCGGTGGCGGCATCGGAGCTGCCGCCACCGATGCCGCCACCCATGGGCAGTCGTTTGTGAAGCCTGATGTCGGCGCCGTAGTTAGTGCCGCTTGCTTCCTGTAGCAGTCGTGCCGCGCGGACGATCAGATTGCTTTCCGGTGGGACGCCTGGCAGGTCGTCCAGCAGGTGAATCCGGTTGTCGTCACGCCGGGAAAAATCAAGCGTATCGCCGTGGTCAAGAAACTGAAACAGAGTCTGCAGCGTGTGATAGCCGTCCGGTCGGCGGCCGGTGACATGCAGGAACAGGTTCAGCTTCGCCGGCGCCGGCAGGCTCAGTGATGGTGCGCTCACGGCTGCGCCTCAGGTCGCCAGTTGGTAATGACCAGTGTCAGGAGGATGTCGTGCCCGGCGAGTTGCAGTCGTTGCGGCAACTGGACGTCGCCCACCTGCTGATAGCGGCTGTATTCGACTGTCCAGCCGGCCTGGGCAATCCGCGCGGCCCGGCTGTCGGCGTCCAGCTGCAGTCGGCTGGGACGGTCCGGGTCCGGGAGCCCGCGCACCCACCACAGCAGATGTTCCACCGGCAACCGCCAGCCGATCTGTTGCTCGAGCAGATCCTCGGCCGATTCGGCCCGATAGGGCGGCCGGCCAGCCATTTCCAGGGTGACGCCGGAAGGTTCCCCCTGGATACGCGTTGCGCCTCGACCGAGTGGGCCGGACAGCCGTATGTCGTAGGTCCGGTCCGCCTGCTGCCACCACAATGTTCCGCTGCCCGACTCCTGCTCGGAGCGCAGCCCGAGCTTGCCCTGCAGAACCCAGGTGTCGAGGGGCTCGACGGCCTGCCGGTGGCTGCGCCAGGCCGCAGGGTCACCGCCGAACTCCAGAGTCTCGCGCTGATGAAAGCTGCTGCAGGCGGTGGTCAGAGCCGCAAGCAGCATGATGATGAGAATACGAAGACCATGCATATCAACGTTGTTCCAGACGTTCACGGGTGGCGCGGATCAGGCTGTCATCATCGCTGCGCTGGGCAGCTTCTTCCCAAAGCTTCACTGCTTCGCGCCGGTTTCCCTGTTGCCAGAGTACCTCGCCCAGGTGCGCCGCGACTTCCTGATCAGGCATCGCCTTGTAGGCCTGGCGCAGGTAGGCTTCGGCACGCTCGAGATTGCCCAGTCGGTAGTGGACCCAGCCGAGACTGTCGATGATCGCCGGGTCGTCGGAGTCGATGGCGTGCGCGCGTTCGATCAGCGCCAGTGCCTCGTCCAGACGTTCGTTACGGTCCGCCAGCGTATAGCCCAGCGCGTTCAGCGCCATGGCGTTGTCCGGGTCGTCGGCAATAATGGTGCGCAGGTCGCTTTCGAAAGCCGCATGGTCGCCTTGCTGCTCGTGCAGCATCGCGCGGGTGTACAGCAGATCGCTGTGGCCGTCGAAGGCCTGTAGCGCCTCATCGATGCGTTGTATCGCCAGTCTGATATCGACGGCCGTCAACGCCTCGACTTCCAGCAGGTAGAGCGGTAGGGCGTGCTGCGGGTAGACGTTGCGGTCCGCTGTCATGATCTCGCCCAGCTCCTCGGTACGGCCCTGTTTGGCCAGCGCCTGTGCCAGCTGCAGGCGCGAGGTGAGAAATTCGTTGCCGGGCCCGACGCTGCGCCAGGCCTCAATCGCCTGCTCATCATCGCCGGCCGCCTGATGGGCCAGGCCCAGATGGTAGCGCGCGACGCTGTTGCCCGGGCTGACCTGTTCCGCGCGCTGCAGATAGTCGATGGCCGCCTGCGGGTCGTCGTTTTCCAGGTTGACCAGGCCGAGCGTCAGAAGCAGTTCGGCGTCATCGGGGTTCTGCTGTACCAGGGCGGCGAACTGGGTCGCGGCAGCGTCCATGTTGTCTTCTGCGACGAGCAGCCGTGCCATCAGCAGGCGCATGCGGGTGTCGTCGGGGAAGTTGCGCAGTCCCTCCTGCAACGATTCGATGGCCTTCTCGGTCAGGCCCTGATCGGCCAGCAGGCGAGCCTGCAGCATGATTGTCGGCTGACTCGCGGCGCTGTCCGGCAGCGCCTGAAGGAGCTTGAGAGCTTCTTCCTTACGGCCCTCCTGTTGCAACAGCAGCGCGGTCGAGAACGTCAGCTGAGCATTGTCCGGATGCTGCTGGCGCAGCCCCTCCAGCGATTGCAGCATCGACTGGCGCGTCTTCGCGTCGGTCTGCGCCGCGGCAAGGGCGAGGAAATCGAAGTTGGTCTCACCGTGCAGGTCGAGCACCCGCTGCATGAGCTGCATGGCTTGCGAATGCTCACCCGCCCGTGCCAACTGCAGCGCTCCGGCACGTAGCGCCTCCGAGTCGTTGGGTGCCACCTCTACCCAGAGCAGCGCCATCTCCAGCGCCTGCTCGTGAGCGCCGAGAAATTCTGCCACCTGCATGGCGCGGGCGATGACGCCAGCGTCACGGGTAGTGCGGGCCTGATCGAGATAGTTGACAAGCGCCACATCGAAGCGGTTGCGCTGACCGGCGATCTCCGCGGTCAGCAGGGCGAACAGGCTGTCCTTGGTGAACTGGCCGTAGACGATTTCTTCGGCCTCTTCCGGTGCTGCCGGAGCTTCGACCACCGGTTCGGCCGGAGCGGTCGGTTCCGCTTGGCTGCCCAGGTGGGCGCAGCCGACGAGGCTGGCCAGCAACGCGGCTAGAAGGGTCAGTTTCAGGGGGGCTTTGAGCGATTGGTTCATGCTTACCCGGTCGATGTCTGGCGGACAATGATGATGACACAGGATGTGTCGCAAACCCACCGGCGGCAAGCGGGGAATTGATCGCCATCGGCTTACATAGGACAATTGCATGTTTCCCCACCCGCGTCGTCGGGTAAATGAGGCGCCATGGGCTTTCTCGCATTCGGCATCAACCACAGGACTGCAGCGGTAGACGTGCGCGAACGGGTGGCGTTCGCTCCCGATCAGCTTGCCGACGCCCTGCAGCAGCTGCGCGAAGAGACCCTTACGCAGGAGGTGGCGATTCTTTCCACCTGCAATCGTACCGAAATCTACCTCTCGCAGGATCATCCCGATGCCGACGCGCTCGTGGAATGGGTCGCCCGCTTTCATGGTATGACCGTGGACGAGTTGGCGCGGTGCAGCTATCTGCACCGCGACGCCGGCGCCGTTCGCCATATGATGCGGGTCGCCGCAGGCCTCGATTCGATGGTGCTGGGCGAGCCGCAGATACTTGGGCAGATGAAGGACGCCTGGCAGTCGGCGCGTACCGCCGGAACCCTCGGCCCTTACCTGGACCGCCTGTTTCAGAGTACCTTCAACACGGCCAAGCAGGTCCGTACCGATACCGCGATTGGCGAGAATCCCGTGTCCGTTGCCTTTGCCGCGGTGAGCCTGGCGCGCCAGATCTTTTCCGATCTGCGGCGCAGTACCGCGCTGCTGATTGGCGCAGGGGAGACCATCGCGCTGGTCGCCCGGCATCTGTATGAGCAGGGCGTGAAGACAATCATTGTCGCCAATCGCACGCTGGAGCGCGCCGAGCTTCTGAGCGAGCCACTGGGGGGGCGGGCGATCCTGCTCAACCAGATTCCGGATGTGCTGGCGCAGTGCGACATCATCATCAGCTCGACGGCCAGTCCGCTGCCCATCCTGGGCAAGGGTGCGGTGGAGCGGGCGCTGAAGACGCGCAAGCACAGTCCCATGTTCATGGTCGACATTGCCGTTCCGCGGGATATCGAGCCCGAGGTCGGCAGTCTTAGTGACGTCTATTTGTACAGTGTCGATGACCTGCACGAGGTGATCGAAGAGAACCTGCGCTCGCGACAGGGCGCTGCGCAAGCGGCCGAACGCCTGATCGATCTGGGCACCGACGAGTTCATGCAGCGGCTGCGTGCGCTGGCTGCGGTCGATGTGCTGCGGCGGTACCGGCAGAAGGCCGAGCATCTGCGCGACCAGGAGCTGGCCAAGGCTCAGGCGCGACTGGAGAAGGGTGCCGATCCGCAACTCGTGCTGGCCGAGATGGCCCGTGCGCTGACCAACAAACTGCTTCACGACCCCAGTGTCCAGCTCAAGCAGATGAGTGCTGAAGGGCGCGCCGAGGCGCTGACGCTGGCCCAGGAGCTGTTCGCCCTGGACGAAGACTCGCATTCCGTACAAGGCAAATCATGAAGGCATCCCTGCTCAACCGTCTGGACACCCTTAGCGAACGCTTCGAGGAACTCGCTGCTCTGCTGAGCGACGCCGAAGTGATCAGTGATCAGACCCGCTTCCGTGCCTATTCCAAGGAATATGCCGACCTCGAGCCGACCGTCCAGTGTTATGAAGCGTGGCGCAAGGTGGAGTCCAACCTTACAGAGGCTCGCAGTCTGCTCAAGGACAGCGATCCGGACATGCGCGAGATGGCTGAAGAAGACGTTCGCGAGTCGGGCGAGCGGCTGGCGGAGCTGGAAGTCGAGCTCAACCGGCTGTTGCTGCCCCGCGACCCGAACGACGAGCGCAACGTGTTTCTCGAAGTGCGTGCCGGAACCGGCGGCGACGAGGCGGCCATCTTTGCCGGCGATCTGTTTCGCATGTACTCGCGCTATGCCGAACGTCAGGGCTGGCGTGTCGAAGTACTGTCGGAAAACGAAGGCGAGCACGGCGGCTACAAGGAAATCATCGCCCGTGTCGAAGGGCAGTCGGTATACGGCAAGCTCAAGTTCGAGTCTGGCGCCCATCGCGTCCAGCGCGTACCCGAGACCGAGTCGCAGGGCCGCATTCATACCTCGGCCTGTACGGTGGCAGTGTTGCCGGAAATGGACGAGCAGGCGGCGGTTGAAATCAATCCGGCCGATCTGCGCGTCGACACCTATCGCTCCTCCGGCGCCGGTGGGCAGCACGTGAACAAGACCGACTCGGCGATCCGCCTGACGCACCTGCCTACCGGCATCGTGGTCGAGTGTCAGGAGGAGCGGTCGCAGCACAAGAACCGTTCCAAGGCCATGAGCCTGTTGCAGTCCAAGCTGGTCAGTCGCCAGCGCGATGCTCAGGAAAAGGAGATCTCCGATGCCCGCCGCCAGCTGGTGGGCTCGGGTGATCGCTCCGAACGAATCCGGACCTACAACTTCCCGCAGGGACGCCTGACCGATCACCGCATCAACCTGACGCTGTACAGTCTGGATCAGATCGTGCAGGGCGACCTGGACAACGTGGTCGAACCCTTGCTGCGTGAATATCAGGCCGACCAGCTGGCGGCTCTGGACCAGGGATGAACGCCACCGTGGCCGGCGTGCTCGCACAGGTGGATCTGGCTGGCTCGCCCAGTCCGCGCCTGGATGCGGAACTGCTGCTTGCCCACGTTCTGGGCAAGCCGCGGAGCTTTCTGCGCACCTGGCCCGAGCATGTTCTCACGCCGGACCAGATGACGGCCTTCCAGCAGATGCTGGCGCGGCGCAGGACCGGTGAGCCGGTCGCCTATCTGCTGGGCCGGCAGGGCTTCTGGAGTCTCGACCTGCAGGTATCAAGCGCGACGCTGATACCGCGGGCCGATACCGAGACATTGGTCGAAGCGGCACTCTCGCTGCCGTTGCCGGAGCGCGCCCGGGTGCTCGATCTGGGTACCGGTACGGGGGCCATCGCCTTGGCGCTGGCGGGTGAACGGCCTGGCTGGCAGGTAACCGGCTGTGACCGGGTCCCGGAAGCGGTGCAGCTTGCGCGGCACAACGCAGAACGCATTGGTGCGGGCAACGTTGAATTTCTGCTTGGCGACTGGTTCGCTGCCGTTGATCCATCGGCGAGGTTCGACCTGATCGTGTCCAATCCGCCGTACATTGCCGAGCACGATCAGCATCTGACGCAGGGCGACGTCCGTTTCGAGCCCGTCTCGGCGCTGGTAAGCGGGGCGGATGGCCTGGACGATATCCGTCTGATCGTGGCTCGAGCACCGGCGTACCTCGCCCGGCCGGGGTGGCTGATGCTGGAGCATGGCTGGGACCAGCCCCAGGCCGTGGCCGATTTGCTCTCTGCCCGCGGCTTTGTTGATGTTCAGGGCCATCGCGACCTCGGCGATCATATCCGCGTAACCGGAGGATCGTGGCATGCGTGACGACCAGTTGCTTCGCTACAGTCGACAGATACTGCTCAAGCAGGTCGATGTCGAGGGGCAGCAGGCATTGCTGCGGGCCCGGGTGCTGATTGTCGGATTGGGTGGCCTGGGTGCCCCGGTGGCGCTGTACCTGGCTGCGGCCGGGGTGGGTACGCTGCTGTTGGCCGATCCGGATGAGGTTGACCTGAGCAACCTGCAGCGGCAGATCATTCATCAGGTCGGCGGCATCGGCACCAGCAAGGTCGACTCGGCGGCACGGGGCATCGCAGCGCTCAACCCACAGACGCAGCTGATACGGCTTGCGCATGCGCTGGAGGGCGAGCGTCTGGACGAGGCGGTCGCTTCGGCGGATCTGGTGCTGGATTGCTCCGACAATTTCGCCACCCGTCAGGCGGTCAATCGTGCCTGCTTCGCCCTCGGCAAACCACTGGTGTCGGGTGCGGCCATCCGCCTGGAAGGGCAACTGAGCGTATTCGATCCGCGCCGTGACGCCTCGCCCTGCTATCAGTGTCTTTATGGCACCGGCGATGAGTCCACGCTCAGTTGTAGCGAGGCGGGGGTGCTCGGGCCGCTGGTCGGTGTCGTCGGCAGCCTGCAGGCGCTGGAGGCGATCAAGTTGATCGTCGGTTTCGGCGAACCCCTGATCGGCCGCCTGCTGCTGATCGATGCGCTGGACTCGCGCTTCAGGGAAATGCGGCTGCGGCGTGATCCGGCGTGCACGGTTTGTGCTCAGCGGGGCGGCGATGAGTAACGCATCGATCGGGATATTCGATTCGGGTGTAGGCGGTCTCTCGGTCCTGCGGGAGATCGAGCGTCTGCTGCCGAACGAATCGCTGCTGTACGTCGCCGATAGCGGGCATGTCCCTTACGGAGAAAAGTCCGCTGACCATATACGCGAGCGCAGCAGGGCCATTACCGGCTTTCTGCTCGATCAAGGTGCCAAGGCGGTCGTGGTGGCGTGTAATACCGCAACGGCCGCCGCTGTGGCGGAGCTGCGCGAACAGTTCAGCGTGCCTATCGTTGGCATGGAGCCGGCGGTGAAGCCTGCGGCTGCGGCGACTCGCAGCGGTGCGGTTGGCGTTCTGGCCACGACCGGAACGCTGCAGAGTGCCCGCTTCGCGGCATTGCTCGACCGTTTTGCGGGGTCGGTCAGGGTGTATACCCAGCCCTGCCCCGGTCTGGTGGAGCTGATCGAAGCCGGCGAGCTGAGCGGGCCGCGCGTTACCGCCATGCTGCGCGAATTTTCCGCCCCGTTGATCGAAGCCGGATGCGATACGATCATCCTCGGTTGCACTCATTACCCTTTCGTGCGACCGATTCTGGAAACCGTCGTCCCCGAAGGAACCTCGATCATTGATACCGGCGCTGCAGTGGCTCGTCAGTTGGCGGCCCGCCTTGCGCAGCGTGATCTGCTCTCGCAGGGTCCGGCAGCGCAAACCCGCTTCTGGTCCAGCGGCGAGCCGAAGGCGCTGGAACAGGCGCTTCCTGCACTGTGGCGTGGGAACGCAGCGGTGTTGCAGTTGTCTTTTTAGGAGTGCGGGGCGACCCGGCAGGAATTGTGACGCAAGGAAAACACTTCATGAATAAACGCGGTCTGTTTCTCGGTTGTACGTTAGTGGCTTTGAGTTTCACCCCCCTGGCTCACGCGGTTGACGGCATCTCACTCGAGGTAGGTCGCAGTTCGGAGTCAACGGACACCTACCGGCTCGCTGCTCAATTCGATTTTGGCACCACGCTGTGGCAGACGCAGTCGCAAAATGTGCGCCTGGGTGGCTACTGGGACGCCGGTGTGGTGCGCTGGAGCGGACTGGATACCACCAGCGTCGGCGTGTCGCCGGTATTGCGTCTGGAGTTCGGGCAGGGAGGCGCGGTGACGCCCTATCTCGAGCTTGGGATTGGCGCGGCCTACTTCACCCGCAGCAGCATCAACAATGGCGACCCGGATCTGGGCTCGCGCTTCCATTTCGAGGATCGCCTCGGCGCCGGACTGCGTTTCTCCGGCGGCTCGGAACTGGGGGTGCGCATCTACCATTACTCCAATGCCGGGCTCAAGGAACCCAATCAGGGTATAGAAAACGCCAGCCTGTTCTACCGGCTGCCCATCTGACCCGCAGAAACCGTCAGGGTCGGCAGAATCGTCAATGCTTTACCGGACGTCCTGCTGATCCTGTCCTGTTCTGAGCTTCTGCTGCTGGCGATACATGCGCGCGAAGCCGTGTAGCATCGGAAGCAGAATCGCCCATGCAAGCGCAACGATCACCAGCGTCATCGAGCCATCCAAACCGAAGCGAAGGTCTGTCAACTGGGCGCCTACCCAGTAGGCGAACGTACCAGCGACTGCGCCTGCCGCAGAGCCGAGCCACCAGGTCCGACGGGCCCAGATCAGACAGTGATTGAGCATCGTGCCGAACAGCGCCCAGGCTGCCAGCCACCAGAGGGGAATCAGTTCCGGGTCGCCGGGTAGCTGGAAAACGCGCATCTGCAGAAGAAAGCTGTCCACGGCGCTGCCAGCGAGCATGACGGTAATCACCAGCTTGCCCTCGTCGCGCCAGGCGCTGATCCAGGTGAAATGCACCACCAATATCGCCACTGGCACCAGAAGCCACCAGGATGTTCCGCCGAGCAGACAGGCGAACCAGCCAATCTGAAACAGCAGCGCGTTGGCAATCGTCTTCGCCGGCATTTATCTATCCTCGTTGCAGAGGTCCATTATGTTGCCTCCTTGTCAGGTGCATGATAAATCAACGCTGCTCCGGACGCTGCGCAGCCTTCAGCCTCCGCGAAAGGCTTCGATGGCACGCTGGCGGCTGGCCTTGAGATCGACGATCGGCTCCGGATAGCCCAGCTCCGCCAGCTGCGAGCTCGACAGCGGCCGATGGATCTCGCGTGGCGACAGGCTGCGTAGTTCAGGCACCCACTCGCGAATGAAACCGGCGTCCGGGTCAAACTTTTCAGCCTGGGACATCGGATTGAAGACCCGGAAATACGGTGCCGAGTCGGTGCCCGTCGAGGCGCTCCATTGCCAGCCGCCGTTGTTCGATGCGAAGTCGCCATCTATCAGATGCCGCATGAACCAGCGCTCACCGTCCTGCCAGTTGATCAGCAGATTCTTGGTCAGGAACATGGCGGTGATCATGCGCAGGCGATTGTGCATCCAGCCAGTGGCAAGCATCTGTCGCATGGCGGCATCGACGATGGGAATGCCGGTATTGCCGGTCTGCCAGGCGCGCAGGGCATCCGGCTCGGTGCGCCACCGAAAATCCTGGTATTCGCTGCGGAACGCCTTGCCACGGGACACGTGCGGGTAGCAGACGAGGATATGCCTGTAGAACTCGCGCCAGAGCAGTTCGTTGATCCAGCCGACCGCGCCGGTATTGCCTGAGTCGAATTCGCCACGATTGGCGCCGATTGCGGCATGCAGACACTGCCGGACCGAGATGATCCCGCTTGCCAGATAGGGCGACAGGCGGCTGGTGCCGTCCAGATCCGGTCGGTCGCGGGTGTCCTGATAGTCTTCGAGGATATCGGCAACGAACAGATCCAGGCGATCCGACGCCGCCCGTTCGCCGGCCGGCCATATCTGTTGAATGGTCGCGGTGACCTGCTCGAACCCCGCGACTTTCTCGGGTGGCGTATCCCGTGTCACCGCAAGCGTTCCCTGACGGCTGGGCGCAGGCAGGCATTGGGGCAGCGCACGGTGCAGGTTGGCGTAAGCCTGCTTGCGAAACTGGCTGTATACCTTGTACATGCTCCCGGATTGGGTGAGCAGAGTGCCGGGCTCGAACAGCGTATTGTCGACAAAGCGTTGGCACGCCAGGCCTGCGCTCCGAAACTCCTCGGCGACCGCTTGATCCCGTCGCTGCTCATGTATCCCGTATTCGTCGTTGAAGAACATCCCCGTCGCGTCCACGTCCCGGGCAACGTTCAACAGCGCCTGAGGCGCGTCGCGCCAGTGATCGACCTCGACCAGCTTGAGCGGGATATTCAAGGCTTCCAGCGCGCGGCCAAGTTCGACGAGATTGCGCAGCCAGAAGTCGACCTTGACCGCAGCTTCGTCGTGTTCGGCCCAGGTGCCCGGAGTGATCAGATAGACCGCAACGACTGCCCCGTTCTGGCTGGCGTGCCATAGGGCGGTGTTGTCATGAATGCGCAGATCGTTGCGCAGCCAGCATAGGTTAACGCTCATCAGGCACTCCGAAGATCCTTGACGATACAGGCGTAGGCGGAACAGGGCGCTTCCGGCACGGGCTCTATACCGAGGGCTTCCAGTTCACGGTGATGTATGAGCGAAGCGGGCCCGGCGAAATACACCGCGAGGTTGGTCTGTTGCATCAAGGATGGCAGTTCGCGGCGAAGTTGCTCGCTGGTCAATGCATGGCTGCCATACAGGATCAGAGCCTGCAGATCGCGTCGTTCACTGATGAGGGTCAGTTCGGCGGCGGGTACGCACCAGTCGAGCAGCTCCATATGTCGCCCGCCGTGGCTCAGCAGCATCGCCAGCAGCCACATGCCAGGCTGGCGCGAGTCGTTGGAAAGATTAACCATCAGCAGCGCATGGCGATGTTGCTGGCAGTTGTTCTGATACACCCGGGAGGCCAGTCGGCCGCGCAGCCAGGTACAGACGAACGCCTTTTCCAGCTCGTCGCCGAACTGACCGGTCCACCGCTGCTCAAGTGCCGCAATAGTCGGCTCGAGCAGCCGCTCGCAGCTCTGCTGTACCGAGTAGCCACTCATGGCCGTGTTGTAGATCAGATCGGCGCGCTGGGAATCGAACGCGATCAATGCGTTGACCAGGCTCTGACGCCATTCGCTCCAGGGAGAGTCGCCTGCGCTGTCCTGGGCTGCCGGCCTGCTCATCAGCTCACGGACCTGACCTACTGCAACGCCGCGTCCCAGCCAGGCGACGATGGTCTGGATCTGCTCGACATTGTCCGCTGTATACAGGCGGTGCCCCTTCGGCGTGCGGTGCGGCTGGATCAGTCCGTAACGCCTCTCCCAAGCCCGCAGCGTGACGGCCGTGACGCCGGTGAGCCGTGCCACTTCGCGTATCGGGAGCAGTTCCGCAGCGGCGATGCTCATCGGTCAGCCCTAGATCGCATTGCGCAGGCTCAATTCGGCCGGGTAGGGCTGCAGATAGGCCTGCCGGCCCAGATAGGCGTCCGGATGATTCATCAGATGGTGTTTGAGCAGCGTGATCGGCACCACGAGCGGTACCATGCCCAGACGGTACTGCTCGATCAGGCTGCGCAGCTCGGACTTCTCATGCCCGGCCAGCGAACGCTTGAAATGCCCCGCTATGTGCTCAAGCACGTTACTGTGCGAGCGGCGGCTTGCCTTGCTCTTCAACGAGATGATCAGGTCGGCGAAGTAGTCTCCGGCGAGCTGTTCAAGATCGGCTTCGGACAGATTGGCAAGCATCCGACCGAGCCGCCGGTACGCGGCCGGATTGTGGGCCAGCAGCAGATACTTGTGGCGGGCGTGGAAATCTATCAATTGCGAGCGGCTCAGCCCGGTTGACTGCAACTGCTTCCAGGCGCTGGTCACCATGACGCGGGTGATGAAGTTTTCGCGTAGTACCGGATCGTTCAGGCGACCCTCTTCCTCCACCGGCAGGTGCGGATTGGTGCGCATCAGCGCTTGAGCGAAAAGGCCGCTGCCGGTCAGCGGTGCCGGTTGACCGTTGTCCTGATACACCTTGACACGCTCCATGCCGCAGCTGGGTGATTTCTGCATGAGAATGAAGCCGCATAGCTCCGGGTGCGCCGCTGCGACGGCCTCCCCATACCCGAGCAACTGGGACGTGATATCCAGCGAAGGGTCGCGCGTACCGAGCGCCCGAGGCGACGTCGGATCGCCTACCAGCCGTATCGGCTGGCGCGGTGTACCGAGGCCGATGGCCACTTCCGGGCAGAAAGGCACCAGATCGAACCACTGCCCCAGTTGCTCGGTACATAACGCGGAATGCTTGTGGCCGGCGTTGAAGCGAACCGGGCTGCCAGTCAGGCAATCGCTGATACCGATCGGAATGCGCACTGGCGTGGAGCAGCTCATGATCACCTCGCTTATACAAAACGGTGTACGTGTACAATAAAAGTCTACACGAGCGGCGTATTTGTACAAGTACCTCGATCGCCTAGAGCCAGCCGGTTCGCCAGACAGTCCGATCGCGCAGGGTCTGCCAGTCCATCCGCTGGGTCCTGCCGGTGATGACAGCTTCGAGATCCACTTCGACGATTCGCTCCAGCTCGTCTCGGTGCAGCTTGACGACCATGAAGTGGCGCTCCCGATTGGCAGGGATCACCGCAGTCCACTTCGAGTGGAGCAGTTTCGTCGGGTTGATCTGCGTGAGGGGCGGGCGCTCAGACGACACTGTCGGCCGCCTGCAATCCGCTCAGCCATGCACCTTCGATGCGCCCGGACAGGCACCAGTCGCCGCACACGTAAAGCCCCAGATCCGGGGCCGCCAGCGCGCCCCAGTCACAGGGTGATACCGAGCGAGCATAAAGCCATCGGTGAACGAGGCTCTGACTCGGCGCCGGCAGGGGTGTATCGACGACCTCGGCAAAGGCGCCGGTCAATGTCTCGCGGACAAACGCGGGGTCGGCATTCTCATGTTGCGCGGCCCACGCTGCGTTCGACTGGATGATCCAGCTGTCTGCGCCGAAGCGCTGGGGTTTGCTGAGATGGCGAGAAATCCAGTCGAGGGGGCCCGTGCGGACGAAGCAGGCGTCCATGTCGATTGCCAATGGTTCGGCAAACGACAGGGCCAGCGTCCAGCAGGGGGCTACCCGCACCTGAGCGGCGGCCTGGGCTAGTGACGGCGCATCGTGCAGTAACGTGACGGCTTGTGGAGCGGGGACGGCGAGCAGTATGCGGTCGAACGGTCCATATCTGCGGTCATGTTCGTCCTGCAGGTGCCAGAGTGCTTCGTCGTCGCGTTGCAGGTCAGTGATCCGCACCCCACTGTTGAAGGTCAGCCCCTCGAGCAGCTGACGCGACAACCCGGTCATCCGCGGCACGCCGACGTAGCGCCGTTGCTCGTCTGGCGACGCGGTTAATCCTTGTTCGTCGTATCTATACAGGCTGGGTGTCCACTCGGCAGCCCATCCGGCGTCGAGCCAGCGCTGCAGTTCGCGGCGAAAGCGCGGGTCGCGCGCGGTGAAGTACTGCGCGCCCATGTCCAGTTCACCCGCTTCGGTGCGCTTGCTGCTCATGCGTCCGCCGCTGCCGCGACTCTTGTCGAACAGCGTCACGGTATGGGCTCTGGACGCGAGTGCCCGTGCTGCGCTGATCCCGGCGAGACCAGCACCAATGATGCCGATGCGTAGCGATTTCATAGGAATTCCGATCAATCGATTGGATTTATACGCGAGTTGTACATATAAATAATTGTGTATAGCATTGCCGATCTGCGACATGACTTCAAGTTTCGCAGCGGCCGGGCTGTTAGGTTATCGGCGAGAGCGCGTTCGTTCCGTCGCAAGCAAGGAGTCCAGCATGCACGTTTTGTTGACCGGAGGTACCGGCCTGATCGGCCGTTCGCTGTGTGGCAGTCTGCTCGCCGATGACTGCCGTGTCAGTGTTCTGTCCCGACGCCCTGATCGAGTCGCTGCGCTGTGCGGCGCAGAGGTCCGCGGAGTCGGGGCCCTGTCGGAGCTGGATGGCGATACACCGGACGCGGTGGTCAATCTTGCCGGTGCGCCCATAGCTGACGGGCGATGGACAGCCGAGCGCAAGGCGGCGTTATGGGCCAGTCGGGTGACCCTCACCGAACAGCTCGTGGCGTGGTTGGGAGAGCTGCCGCGCAAGCCCTCTGTGCTGATAAGCGGCTCAGCGGTGGGTTGGTATGGCGACACCGGCGACGCGACAGTCGATGAAACCCATCCGGCCCGATCGAGCTACACGCATACACTGTGCGACGCCTGGGAAACCGCGGCGCAGCGTGCCGCCGCCCATGGCATCCGCGTATGCCAGGTGCGCACCGGGCTGGTCTTGGCGCCAGGCGGTGGCTTTCTGCAAAAGATGCTGCCGCCTTTTCGCCTTGGCCTCGGCGGTCCGATAGGTCCGGGCCGGCAGTACATGCCATGGATTCACCTGCGGGACGAAGTCGGGGTGATTCGCCACCTGTTGGCAAACCAGCAGTGTCGCGGGCCCTTCAATGCCACGGCACCGCAGCCGGTCACCAATCGAGAGTTTGCGAAGACGCTGGGCGCGGCGCTGAATCGCCCGGCACTGCTGCCGTTGCCGTCACTGGCGCTCAAGCTCGGCCTCGGGGAGATGGCCCAGCTGCTGCTTGGCGGACAGAACGCGATACCCCGCAAGGCATTGGAAAGCGGATACACTTTCCGATTCACCGAGCTCGAAACGGCGCTGCGCGACGTACTCGACTCGACACATTGATTGCATGAGAGAGGTTGTACATGTCCGCACGTGGGGTTCTACTGGTCAACCTTGGCTCCCCTGCCAGCACCAGCGTGGCAGATGTACGCCGATATCTGAACCAGTTCCTGATGGACCCGTACGTGATCGACTTGCCGTGGCCGGCTCGTCGGCTACTGGTAAGCCTGATCCTCGCGACGCGGCCAAAGCAATCAGCAGAAGCCTACGCCTCGATCTGGTGGGACGAAGGCTCGCCACTGGTAGTGCTGAGTCGGCGGGTGCAGCAGGCGCTGCAGGCGAAACTCGATATGCCGGTAGAGCTTGCCATGCGCTATGGCCAGCCATCGATCGAGCGCGGGATCCTCGCGCTGGCGGCGACGCCAGGAGTGGAGGAGATCCTGTTCATTCCACAGTATCCGCAGCACGCCGACAGCACCATTACGACCTCGATACGCGAGGCCGAGCGCGTCATCGCGCAGCATCGTCTCAAGGTCACGCTGACCGTCATCCCGGCATTCTACGACCGCGAAAGCTACATGGACGCGCTCGTCACCAGCGCCAGGCCCCACTTCGAGCAGCCCTTCGACCACCTGTTGATGAGCTATCACGGCCTGCCTGAGCGGCACTTGCGCAAGGCCGACCCGACCGGCAGTCACTGTTTGAATTATCCCGACTGCTGTGAGAGGCCATCGGTTGCCCATGCCACCTGCTATCGCGCTCAATGCACGGCAGTATCCAGAGCCTTTGCGTCGCGCATGGGGCTGGAGGCGGGACGCTGGTCGCAGGCGTTCCAATCCCGGCTGGGACGGGCGAAGTGGATAGAGCCCTACACCGAGGCGAGGATCGACGAGCTGGCAGCGCAGGGGGTCAAGCGCCTGCTGGTGATGTGCCCGGCGTTCGTGACCGACTGCATCGAGACGCTGGAGGAAATCGGGGACCGGGCTCGTGAACAGTTCATCGAGGCCGGCGGCGAAGAGTTGGTGCTGATCCCCTGTCTGAACGACCATCCGCAGTGGATCCAGACGCTGGCGCAATGGTGCCGGAGCGAGCCGGTCGCCCTCTAGGTATTGTCAGATAGCCGGATCGCTGCGCCCTGTCCACTGCGACAGGGCCAGATGCAGACCCAACCCTATCAGCACTGTCCCCATGGCTCGGTCGAACCAGTGCCCCATCCGCCCGAAGGCATCCCGGACCCGCTGATGACTGAAAAGCATCGCGACCAGACAGAACCAGATACCGGTGGCCACGGCCAGATAGAGACCATAGCCGGCCTGCACCGACAGCGGTGTGTCATGGGAAATCACCACGGTGAACAGTGACAGGAAAAACAGCGTCGCTTTCGGGTTCAGCCCATTGGTGATGAAACCCTGCACGAAAGCCCGGCCGGAGCTCAGTTGCGGCGCGCCTTGGCTATGGGCTTCCGGTTCCTGCGGTCGCGAACGGAGTGCCCGTACACCGATATACAGCAGGTAGGCTGCAGCCAGCCATTTCATCAGATTGAACAGCCATATCGACTGCGAAACGATGAGACCGATGCCCAGCAGCGAATAACCGACATGGATCAGGATCCCGCAGCCAACGCCCACCGCCGTCATCAGGCCGGTGTGCCGCCCCAGACTCACGCTGTTGCGGATCACCACGGCAAAGTCCGGCCCGGGGCTCATCACGGCCAGAAGATGAACCAGCGCAACCAGAAGAAATTCCTGCAGATACATGGACGGCTCCGGGCAAAGCAACCATTCTAATCGGCCTGACATTGGCGAGACAGGTACAGTCACCATGACAAACAGGCTTTCAGCGGTATTCCTTGATCTATCAACGCTTGATCGCGACGATCTCGATCTGTCCCCGCTCGGCGCCGCGTCGTCGCGCTTCGAACGGTTCGCCACGACCGCTGCGGAGCAGCTCCTGGAACATCTGGGCGAGCATCAGGTGGCGATCACCAACAAGGTGGTGATCGATGACGCTGCGATGCAGGCCTGCCCGCAGCTCAAGCTGATCCTGATCGCCGCGACCGGCACCAACAATGTGGATCTGGATGCCGCTCGACGGCGCGGCATCACAGTGTGCAATTGCCAGGCGTACGGCACCTCGGCGGTGGCGCAGCATACGCTGATGCTCATGCTGGTATTGGTCACCCGCTTCGAATCGTATCGTCAGGCGGTACGCGACGGTGCCTGGCAACGCAGCAGCCAGTTCTGTCTGCTCGACTATCCGATCGGCGAGCTGGCCGGCCGGACCCTGGGCATTCTGGGCTATGGAGAGCTAGGTCAGGCGGTTGCGCGGCGGGCCGAAGCCTTCGACATGCGAGTGATTGTTGGCGCGCTGCCGGGCCGTGAACGAGCCGGACGGCCATCGCTTGACGCGTTGCTGCCGCAGATCGATTTCCTCAGTCTGCATTGCCCGCTCACCGAGACAACGCGGGGCCTGATCGGAGCCCGGCAGATGGCGCTGATGAAGCCGGGCAGCTTTCTGATCAATGCCGCACGCGGTGGTCTCGTGGATGAAGCGGCGCTGTTGGAAAGTTTGCGTCGCGGCCATCTGGCCGGGGCTGCCAGCGACGTGCTGAGCGAGGAGCCGCCGCGCAACGGCAACCCACTGCTCGACGCTGATGTTCCCAACCTCATCGTAACCCCTCACAGTGCCTGGGGCAGTCGCGAAGCGCGACAGGCCATCGTCGCTCAGCTCGCGGAGAATCTGGAGGGCTTCGCTCGGGCGGCGCCCTGCCGCGTGGTCAGTTGAGGGCCTGGTTCACAGTTCGGCGCACATCACCCGTTCGGGTGATGTGCTCACCGGAGTCGGTCCTTATGCTTCGACCCCCAAGGAAAACGTAGCTGTTGCGTAGTCGGCTGCTTCAATCGCTGACTCACGGAAGAGCCACATGCTTCGAGTCACATCGTCGCCTGCCGCCCATGACCAGCTTGGCGTCAGCCTGCTGGAAGTCCTCATCGCGGTTCTGGTACTCGCTATCGGCGTCCTCGGCGCAGCGCAGCTGCAGCTCTCGGCGTTGCGTTACAACGCCAGCGCCGCACACACCACCCAGGCAAGCTTCATCGCCTACGACATGCTGGATCGGATGCGTGCAAACGCCGATGATCTCGCCGCCTATGCCGGGTTTAGCGTGGTGGGCTGCAGTGCTGCGCAGCCCGGTGCCGATATTCTTGCTCAGGATCGTCATGACTTCGCCACGGCAGTCGGCTGCCAGTTGCCTGGCGGACGTGGGAGCATTGCTGTCGACGGTAACCGCGCCACCGTCACGGTAAGTTGGTCGGAGTCGCGCATCCAGGCAGGGCAGTCCGATACCGCGTTCGTTGTGTCCTCGCAGGTGAGGGCCGAACCGTGAGCACCGCACTGCGAGCCAGCCAGCGTGGATTCGGGCTGGTCGAGCTGATAATCGCCCTGGCGCTCGGGCTCATCCTCATCCTGGGCGTGACGCAGATCTTCGTCGGCGCCAAGCAGGGCTTCGTGGTGCAGCAGAGCGCTGCGGCTATGCAGGAAAACGCGCGATTTCTGCTTGGTCGCATGGCTCGCGAGCTGCGCATGGTCAATCTGTTCGGCTGCCTTGACCTGAACCGGCTGCCCGCTCCAGTTGCAGCCACGGTGCCAGACGCCTTTTCACGACCCATCGCCTACGAAGACGCCACGCTCACGCTGCTCACCGCCGTGCCGCATGCCCAGACGATCTCCAGCCCGACGACGCGCAACGCCAGCGACTTCGGGGCGCGCTGGCTGATCGTGACCGACTGCCGCACCGCAGACAACCTTCGGATAGGTACAGCCGATGTGCCGGTTGGCCCGGGGGACATCCTCATTCCGATAAGGCAACTGGAGTATTCGCTGCACAACCATGCCATCCGTGCCCGGATCAACGGCGCGGGGAACCGCGAAACGCTGATCGACGGGGTGGTCGGCCTGGACGTGTCCTTCGCGATGGCCGGTTCAAGCGAGGAGCCGCACGTCAGTGGTGGCTACGTTTCGTCGGTGGATCCGGCGAACTTCGACCGCATCCGCAGCGTGCGACTTGCCCTGCAGCTCAGTGACAACCCCTCGGATCCCGATGCAGGCAGCGTGCAGGCCGCGACCTACTCGCTGGTCACCACACTGCGTAACCGTACCCCCTAAGCCAGGCAAGGAACGCTCGATGAAACGACATGCTCCACCCGCCCACCAGCACGGCGCAGCACTGATCATCAGCCTGATGCTGCTCCTGTTGCTGACCCTCAGTAGCGTCGCCGGCATCAAGGCCTCGTCCAGCCAGGAGCGCATGGCCGGTAATGCGAAGTTTCGGAACGACAGTTTTCAGGCTGCCGAGGCCGGACTGCGGATTGCCGAACAGGCCTTGATCGGCGCACCTCAGAACGTGGGGCCGCCGTGCCGGGCAGAGCAGTGTGCTATCGAGGCCGGCGCGTTGGACATCGATCATCTGGCCTCGCCGGGCAGCGGATGGATTGCGGTGGCGCCTGGCCGGGACACCAACCAGATGAACGTCTGGTATCGGATTACCGCGCTCGGTCAGGCTCTGGCTCCGGCGAACACACGCAGCCAGGCTCCCGGTCAGTTGTATCGCATCGTCGCGGTCAGCTTTCGTGGCACCAACCGCACTGTTCTGGAGGCTGTGCATGTTCTTACCATCATCTGAACGGCGCAGGGCCCGGCTTCGGAGCTGGACGGGCCGGTTGGCAGGAGCTGCCCTGACACTTGCCTGCAGCAGTGCGACGCAGGCGTTCGCTCCGCTGAGCGGTCCGGTCCTGTCGAGCCCGGCGGTGGCCCCGAACGTTGTCATGCTGTTCGACAACTCATCCAGCATGGTGCTCAATCGGGTGCAGGGCTCGGATCGAACCCGGCTGGACGTCGCCAGGCAGGCTGCACAGGATGCGATTTCCAGCAACCGCAACGTGCGCTTCGGATTATTCCTGTTTCGCGACACGCTGGGCTCGGGCAGCCGTCGCGATGCGCCGGGGGGAGAGCTGGCGGTAGAGGTCGGCTCGATCGCACCGGGAGAGGCCGGCAGCGAGGAGCGTTTCGCTCGCATCCAGGCGGCGCTTGACGCGGTTGCGCCGAGCGACTCCGGCAACTTCACCTACACCCCGCTTGCCGAGTCGTACTACGAGATCACCCGATACATGCGCGGGCTGCGCGCCTTCTATCCGCAGTCGATAGCCGAGGCGAACCGCGAGCAGTATCGCAGCCCCATAGACTATCGTTGCCAACGAAACTTCGGCTTGGTCCTGACGGACGGGCTGCCCACCTATGACAGCCAGTTTCCCGGCGCAATCGCCCTCGATCCGGATGGCGACAACCCCGCAGTCGCCGGCGCGTTCAACCTGCCGGACTGGGATGGCAACCTCGAGGGCGACGCCAACGGCGATGATGTTTCGGAGGAGGGCAGTACCTTCTATCTGGACGATATGGCCGCCTTCGCCCTCGGCACCGACCTGCGCAGCGCGGCTGGCCATGCGGACACAGTAGACCGTGCAGGCGTCAGCTTCGATGACCCGCGGTTTCCGATTCAGAACATGCGCACCTTTACCGTCGGTTTCGCGCTGGATGATCCAAGGTTGCGCAGCGTAGCTCAGGCCGGCAACGGCAGTTACTACACCGCGAGCAATCGCCAGGAGCTGAACGCAGCGCTGTCGGGGGCTCTGGAGGAGATCAATGCATCTGCCGGCTCCGGTGGTGGGGGCGTGAGCAGCGCGGCAGAACTCAGCGACGGTGCCGTCTTCTATCGCACTCTTTACGATCCCGAGGGATGGAGCGGAGCCGTTGAGGCTTACCATCTGAACGAAAGCGGGCAAGTCAGTCAGCGACTCTGGAGTACCGATCAGACGATAACGGAGCGACACCGCGCCGGCCTGTACCAAACCTGGCGCCGTGCCGACGGTCCACGTCGCGCAGGGGCCGTGTCGTTGAATGCCGACACCTACGGCCAGCTGCCGGAGCAGCAGCAAGCCGTGCTCGATCAGGAAGCCACACTTGCCGGCCTGCAAGGAGCGGACGCCGCGCAGCGGCTGCTCGACTGGACGCGCGGCGTCGCTGTATCGGATTTGCGCCCTCGGGATGTACTACTTGGTGACATCATTGCCGCGCCGCTGGTGCTGGCTGGGACTGAAGACGCCTTGGCCAGCCGGAATGCACCCGGCTACGCCGCGTACCTGTCGGTGAAGCGTCGTGAAATGACTGCGTCGCTGGTCACCGGAGCGAACGACGGCATGGTCCACGTCATCGGTGCGGCAGACGGCAGGCATCGCTACGCCTTTCTCCCCGCAGCAATGCATCGGCATCTGGGTGAGCGGGCGCGCCCGGATTTTGGTGCGTCACACGAATCGGGTATGGACGGCCCTATTCGCCTGGCCGATGTACCGGTCGGCGAGGGCTGGGCGAGTCTGGCGGTTGGCGGCATGGGTGCAGGCGGCAAGGGGCTGTTCGGTCTTCGCCTGTTCGATCAGATCCGCGGCGATCAGGCGATCGGAGCGCTATGGGAGGTCAACGCTGCCGACGAAGGATGGGAAGACCTGGGGTTCACCTACGCCCAACCTGTCGTTGCACTGGTTGACGGCCGTGCCGTCGTGATCACCGGCAACGGGTACGGCAGTGCCCGCGGACAAGCGGTGCTCCATGTACTCGATGCGCTTACCGGCGCGCAGCTCAGGCGCATTGAAGTCGGCGAAGCCGGAGACAATGGCTTGTCGACACCGCACGTGATCACCGATGCCGGCGGCAACCTGCTTGCCGCCTACGCAGGGGACCTCAAGGGCCAGCTCTGGCGCTTCGAGCTGTCCGGCAGTCTCGATGACTGGCACGTTGGCCTGGCCGGGGAGCCACTATTCTCTGCCGCGCCGGGCCAGCCTATCACCGTCCAACCTCAGACAGTCGCGCACCCGCAGGGCGGCCAGCTGGTCCTGTTCGGCACCGGCAAGTTCATGGAAGGTACGGATCTCTCGGATCGATCGGTACAGGCGTTTTACGCCGTATGGGATCGGCCTGCCGGTGCCGGAGGCCTGTCTCCCGAGGATCTGCTGGAGCAGCGCATCGCCAGCGAGGAGCGCCACGCTGGGCAAAGCTTTCGTTCGGTCAGTCAAGGGCGCGTCGACTGGGCTACCCAGAGCGGCTGGATGCTACCGTTGATCCATGCGGCAAACGCCACCGGCGAGCGGGTAACCCAGGACGTCATCACCCAGGGCAGTCGAGTGATATTCACTACCGGTCTTATCCGCGATACCGGTGGGGATCCGTGCCTGACCAGCGGCGACGGCTGGTTGATGGTGCTGGACATCTATTCCGGCGGCATGCTGCCGAGCGCAACCCTCGATACGAACAACGATCGGCTAGTCGATGGCAACGATGAGCCCACTGCTGGCATGGACCTTGATATTGGTCTGCCCGGCAGGCTCAACCTGGTGCGACGGCCGCCCGATCCGCCGGAATGCACCGAAGGTGAGCCGTGCGATTGTGAGGGCGATGATTGCCCGTTGCCGCCACCTTGTGGTGACGAGTATTACCTGCTGCCCGGCTCGGATGGGATAACGTCGGTTGTCGGCAGCACCCGGTGCGAGTTCAGCCGCATCATGTGGCGCCAGTTGATGTGAGGGACGGGCGATGAACAGATTCAGCCGGTCGGCCGGGGGGTTCACTCTGATCGAGGTCATGGTCATGGTGGCGATTGTCGGAATCCTCGCTGCAATCGCCTACCCCGGTTATCTGGAACATGTCCGGCAGACGCGGCGCGCGGAGGTCACCGCGTTGATGCTGGAGAATGCGCAACTGCTCGAGCGGCACTACACCCGCCACGGCGCTTATGATTCAGGTACGCTCGGCGGGCTGGCAACGCAGGCTCCGGCCAGCGGCACGGCTGTGTATACACTGGCTCTGGTGGCGGGGGCAGACAGCTACACCATTACCGCAACGGCACAGCCGGGAGGCATCATGGCAGGAGATGTCTGTGCAAACTATTCGCTGAATCAGGTAGGTCGCCGTGGGCCCAGCGACGCCAGGTGCTGGCGCCGCTGAGCCGGACGGGCAGATGTCAGACGGGCTGGCCCGGCTCGCGCTCGGCTGGGAGAATCAGATTCAGCACGATCGCCACGACGCCGCACAGACTGATGCCCTGCAGACTGATCGATTCGTTGCCAATGACCAGTCCGCCGATGCCGAACACCAGTGTCACCGACACGATGCACAGATTGCGCGCCTGGGACAGGTCGACCTGGTTGCGGATCAACGTGTTCATGCCGACCACGGCAATGGAACCGAACAGCAGGCAGAGAATGCCGCCCATAACCGGTACCGGCATGCTCAGCAGCACCGCACCGAACTTGCTGACGAAGGCCAGGCCGACCGCGAATACCGCCGCCCAGATCATCACGTTGGGGTTGAAGTTGCGCGTCAGCATCACCGCACCAGTCACTTCCGAATAGGTGGTGTTGGGCGGGCCGCCGAACATCGCTGCGGCCGAGGTGGCGATGCCATCGCCCAACAGCGTGCGCTGCAGGCCGGGCTTGCGCATGTAATCCTTGCCGGTCACTGAACCGATGGCGAGCACGTCACCGATATGTTCGATCGCCGGGGCGATGGCGACGGGCAGCATGAACAGAATCGCCGCAAGATGAAATTCCGGCGTGACGAAGCCGGGAACAGAGACCCAGTCGGCGTCGGCTACGCCACTGAAATCGACGATACCGAATATCCATGACAGCGAATACCCCACAAGGATGCCCGCAAGGATCGGCACCAGCCGGAAAATCCCGCGTGCATAGACGGCGACGATGATGGTGGTCACCAGCGATGACAGCGCGATGATTATCGCCGTGTTATAGGGCACCAGTTCGGCGCTGCCGTCGCCGGCCTTGCCCATGGCCATGTTCACTGCAACCGACGCCAGGCCCAGCCCGATGACCATGATCACAGGTCCGACCACCACCGGTGGCAACAGCTTCTGAATGAAGCCGGGACCCCGCCACCAGACCAGCAGGCTCAGCAGGATGTAGACCAGGCCTGCCGCCAGCAGGCCACCGAGGGTAGCCGGCAGCCCCCAGGTCTGATTGCTGTAGAGAATCGGAGCGATGAAAGCGAAGCTCGACGCGAGGAACACCGGAACCTGGCGTTGGGTCACGAAATGGAACATCAAGGTCCCGATGCCGGCGGTAAACAGCGCAACGCTGGGGTTCATTCCGGTAATCAGCGGCATCAGTACCAGCGCGCCGAAGGCAACAAACAGCATCTGCGAACCAGCCAGCGCCGTGCGCCAGCCGTTGGTTTCGATTCCCTGCATCAATGCACGTCCTTCTGTTTGGTTCCGAAGATCTTGTCGCCGGCATCGCCGAGACCGGGAATGATGTAGCCGTGTTCGTTAAGGCGTTCGTCGATCGACGCGGTGTAGATCTGCACGTCGGGGTGTGCGGTGTTGACCCGGGCGATGCCCTCGGGGGCGGCGACCAGGACCAGCGCGCGTATCTCGCGTGCGCCAGCGCGTTTGAGCATGTCGATCGTGGCGACCATGGAGCCGCCGGTGGCGAGCATCGGGTCAATGATCAACGCCATGCGCTGATTCATGTTTCCGACCAGCTTTTCCAGGTAGGTGTCGGCCTCGAGGGTCTGTTCATTACGCACCAGGCCGATCACGCTGACCTTGGCACTCGGGATCAGGCTGAGCACGCCGTCGAGCATGCCGAGCCCTGCGCGCAGGATCGGCACCACGGTAACCTTCTTGCCGGACAGCTTCTCGACCGTGACGTCGCCACACCAGCCCTGGATGCTAAGCTCCTCGACGGGCATGTCCTGGGTTGCTTCGTAGGTCAGCAGCGAAGCGACTTCCTGGGCCAGTTCGCGGAAGTTTTTCGTGCTGATGTCGGCCCGGCGCATCAGGCCCAGCTTGTGACGAATTAGTGGATGGCGTATTTCTTTGACGTTCATCAGAGGGCGGTCTCGTGCGGGGGCATAGAATCGGCGTATAGCTTAGGGTTTCGCCGCGCATTTTGCCATGAACGGCGGAACGCGTTGCGCGCCAGACACCGACGATCGGTTCCGCGCGCCCTTGCGTTTGCCCCCCAACGCCAGTATTTTTCGCCCCTTTTTCGCGGTACCACTGGAGAATCTCATGTCGGTTGATCTGGAACACATCAAACAGGTGATGGACGAAGCCGATTGCCTGTTCACGGCGCAGCAGGTAGAGGCCGCCATGGATTCGATGGCCGAGTCCATCAACGGGCAGCTGGCCGACAGCAATCCGATCGTCTACAGCGTGATGAACGGTGGTCTGATTATCGCCGGCCAGCTGGTGACCCGGCTGAATTTCCCGATGGAAGTCGGTTACCTGCATGCCACGCGCTACCGCAACAAGCTGACCGGAGGCGAGCTGTTCTGGAAGGCGCGTGCCGAGCATTCGCTGGTCGATCGCACGGTACTGATCATTGACGACATACTCGACGAAGGCCATACCCTGGCGGCTATCGTGGAATACTGCCGCGATGCTGGCGCGAAAGAAGTGCTCACCGCAGTGCTGCTGGACAAGATGCATGACCGCAAGGCCTACGCAGGCATGCGCGCAGATTTCACCGGCCTTGACGTCGAGGATCGCTATATCTTCGGTTTCGGGCTGGACTACAAGGGCTACTGGCGTAACGCCAACGGTATCTTCGCCCTCAAGGGGCACTGATCCGTCGTGCAACGGTGGATGGGGGGGCGGCATGGGAATTAGAGCGGGCGCACTACTCGGGGCGTTGCTGGTTGCGCTGGCCAGCCCGGCGATGGCCGAGCAGGTGCGTCTGCCGCATGACGAATTTCTTCCCCCGGATGTCTACGGCAGTCGGCAGGATCGCCCGGACCATGTCCTCTTCCAGGTCACCGCCTATCGTCTGACGCTGGGCAGCGAAACCATTCCTCAGGCCATTCCCGGTGTCCAGGGCAGTTCCGCCTGGCTGTTTCTCGACGGTCACTCGCTGGTGGATGGCAACCCGATCGACCGCGCCCAGGTCAATCTGATCGAGGCGGGTGGTCGGATGTTGCCGGCACGGCTCGACCGCTCGAGCAATACCCTCATGCTGTTCATGCCGGCTGCCCAACTCGATACGTTGCTGACACTGTTCGCCAGTCCGGGGCCGCATTACGTGCAGGCCCGATTCTATGCGAACGGCACCGTGTGGTCAGACATTCATAGCGGACCGGTAAAGTTGGGCATTGAGTAACACTGGTGGGGTAGTGGCCGGCTGGTTACAATCCCCGCTTTTCGACTGCATCGAACGAGGTGGACGTGCGTAAAGACAAACAGAAGGTGATCGGCGAGCCGATGAGCGATGAGCAGGTTGCTGCGTTTCTCGCTGCGCGCCCCTATGCCGACGAGTCCGTTGAGCAGCACATTCTCACCCGGGCCTATCGGGGGCTGAGAATTGAAGATTTCGAACGGTTTCTGACGATGTTCAAGGCCGAGGGGTATGACATCAACGCTACCGACGCCGAAGGCAGAACGTTTCTGGATACCGTACGCCAGCACGCCCGTGCTGAGGAATACGTTGCCGCGCTGGAGGCGGCAGGCGCTCGGTAGACCGTTTGTTCAGCGTCACATTGGGCCAGACGCCGGCGAGCCGGCTTGCTGCTGGAGCAGGTAACGGCCTATCCATCGCGGGTGGGCGTCGCTCACCTCGATCCAGGTACCTGTTGCGGGCGGTTGCCGGAGCATCCAGAACGCCTGACAGCGTCCGCTCGCGTCGAGTTGGGCGAAACACCGCGTCTGACTGCGCTTCCAAAGCATGGCCCTGTTCTCCGATGTGACCGTTTCCGGATTCGATTATCGTTACCTTGCATGGCAGTGCGATGACACGCTCACCGCTGGGCTGCGTGATCGAATCGGGCTATGCTGTGCAGCCTGACTGCGCCGTCGGCGCATGATCTGTCCAATCGTTTTTCAGGAGTACCTTGACCATGTTGAACCGTGTGGGTGTGCTGATCCTTGGTGTGCTGGCTGTATCGCTGGTGGGCTGTGCACACAGTCCCCAGCAGCTCAATGTGCAGCCGCAGGTCCAGGTACCGCTCAATCCCGTTGCACGTAACCAGCCGGTGGTCGTGGTGGTCCAGGACACCCGGTCCTCGAAGGTCATGGGCACTCGCGGTGGGATCTATCCCGATTCGAGCAGCCTGACGTTGACCGATCAGAGCATCTCCGCCATCCGACAGCAGGTCGAGCAGGCGGTTCGGCAACTCGGGTTCGTCGTGGTGGCCGATGGCACGCCCAACGCCAATCGCCTGATCGTCAACCTGGCCGAGCTCAACTACCGCTCGCCGAGCGACGGTGCCTATGTAACCCAGGCTGATATCAGCGCCACCTTTGCGGCAGAGGCTCGTTCGCTCAACGAAAACTATCGTGGCCGCTACAGCGCATCCGCACAGCACCGTTTCGGTTACGCACCGAATCAGGCGACCAACACCCGGTTGGTTACCGAAGTGATGAGCGACGCCTTGTCCCGGGTGTTCCGCGATCCGGCGATCGTGCAGATCCTGCAGCGTTGACCTGCGACTGGGGTGTATAAAAAAGCCAGGCATTGCCTGGCTTTTTCATTTCACGCTTTAGGCGGGTCTTCCCCTACCGTTGAGCCGGCACTATCCGGTGGCAAGGGCTGGTGAAGCATCTCGTCGTGCTCGGCCATGTTCCAGGGTAACGACCCCGGCGAGATATGCAGGAAGTGCAGATAGCGCTCGAAATGGTCGAGCACGTCGCTGATGATTTCCTGCTGGTCGTAACCGTAGATGTCATAGGTCTGGCCGCCGCGGCGCAGGAATACCTCCGCCCGGTAGTAGCTCGCTTCCTGGTCATCGGTCGGGTCGATCTGCGGGAAGGCAAACGATGGTCGCGCATATTCGCGCATGCGAATCTCGTAGATGAAGTCGATTTCATCCGGCTTGATCACCTCGATGTACGAGCGCACAAGCTCCGGATCATAGGTCACTTCTGCGGGCCAGCCCTGAGCCTGCAGATTGCGCGCAAGCCGGTGCAGACTCTCCTGTACCGTGGTTTCGATGAAGCGCTGCACCACGGCGTGCTCCGGGAAGTTGACGATGCCAGCCAGGCGCTTCTTCCACATGTTGCCGCCGGTGGTACGTGATGCCTGCATGTGATGCCGCAGGCTGGCATCCTGATGACGCTCGATGATCAGCGCCCGCCACATGCCGACCGCAGCGATCAACATAATGATGGCGAACGGCAGTGCGCTGGCGATGGTCATCGTCTGCAGCGCATTCAGCCCGCCAGCCAGCAACAGCACCGAGGCCACCGCTCCTTCCAGAATCGCCCAGAAGGCACGCTGCCAGGCCGGTGTCACCATCACGCCGCCGGATGCCAGCGAATCGATGACCAGTGACCCGGAGTCCGAAGAAGTGACGAAAAAGGTGATGATCAGGATCACCGTGATGAAGGATACGATGTTGGTAAAGGGCAGACGCTCGTAGAGCTTGAACAGGGCGATGGCCGTGTCGTTCTGCACTTCGCCGATGAGCGCCGTGTAGCCCTCGTTCATGATCAGATGCAGCGCGGTATCGCCGAAGATGGCGAACCACAGGAAAGTGAAGATCGTCGGCACGAACAGTACGCCGAAAACGAACTGGCGGATGGTTCGGCCACGGCTGATCTTGGCGATGAACAGCCCGACGAATGGCGCCCAGGCGATGGTCCAGCCGAAGATGAACAACGTCCAGTTGCCTATCCAGTCCCCACGCGAGTAAGCCTGCAGATTGAAGGTGCGCTCGATGATGTTGTTCAGATAGCTGCCGGTGTTCTGCAGAAACGCCTCGAGGATGAAGATGCTCGGGCCGACGATGAACACGAACAGCATCAGTGCGACCGCCAGCACCATGTTCAGGATCGACAGGTTCTTCACGCCCTTGTCCAGACCCGCGACCACCGAGATCAGAGCCAGAGCGGTAATGGCCGCGATGGCGACGATCTGCACCCAGGTAGCTACCGGGACCTCAGGCCAGAGATAGTTGATTCCGGCGTTGATCTGCGCGACCGACAAACCGAGCGTCGTGGCGATGCCGAACAGTGTTCCAAGGATCGCAAACACATCCACGGTGTGCCCGATCGGGCCGTGGATGCGTTCGCCGATCAGCGGATACAGAGCCGAGCGCATCGACAGGGGCAGCCCATGACGGAACGAGAAATAGGCGAGTACCAGGCCTACCAGGCCGTAGATGGCCCAGATGTGAAAGCCCCAGTGAAAGTAGGCAATCTGCATTGCCTGCTTGGCTGCATCCAGTGTTTCTGGCGCGCCGGCCGGGGGCGATGCGTAGTGCAGCACGGGTTCGGCGACCCCGAAGAACAGCAGGGCAATGCCGTAGCCGGCGGAAAACAGCATGGCGAACCAGGCAGGAAAGCTGTATTGCGGCTCGGCATGATCAGGACCCAGCTTGATACTGCCCCATCGACTCGACGCTACCAGCACGACGAACACCAGAAAAACCGCCACCGCGAGCATGTAGAACCAGCCGAAGGTGGTGGTGATGTAGGCCAGCGTGGCGGCGAAGGCCTGACCGGCGAGCTCGGGGTTGGCAATGGTGCCGATGACGAGCAGGAGCGTGACGATAACTGCCGGCGCGAAAACCGGGAGGAGGATGGTCGATTTCGACTTCCATGCTGAGGTGTTGGTCGTCATTGAAATGTCCTTCTGGTCGGAACGGAACAGGTCGTCGCAGGACGTCCTGACCAGTGGACTACGTCATTGCCGGATGTTTCCTCTGTTGAGGCAGAAAGCTGCAGGCTGACGCCACCCATGCCCTGCGCTCGTTCAGGATTCCTCGGCCATCTGCGGGCAGGACTCGACTCTGACGCGGGCACTTCCCGCATTTATCATCCCCAGCTCGCGGGCGGCGCGGCGGGAGAGGTCGATGATGCGGCCGCCGGTGTAGGGGCCTCGGTCGTTGATTCGTACCGAGACGCTTTGACCATTTCGGGTGTTGGTGACGCAGACGATGGTGTCGAAGGGCAGGTCGGGGTGCGCCGCGGTGAGTGCGGTCTGATCATAGAGCTCACCGCTGGCAGTCTTGCGACCATGCAGGCGCGAGGAATAGTACGAGGCGTTGCCCATCTTGCTGTATGCCTGCTCGAGCTCATCCGGGGGCGACCCGGACCCGGCAATGGCCGTCAGCGGCAACCCGATCAGCAGTGCGGTTAGGAATCGGCGCATTTTCGCTCTCCCTGCGTCAGATAATGGCCAGGCCACTCAAGGTGGCCCGGCGCACGCTCAGCTGTCGAGCTTCTTCTTCAGCAGTTCATTGACCTGCTGAGGATTGGCCTTGCCCCTGGATGCCTTCATGGCCTGCCCGACGAAGAAGCCGAACATCTTGCCGCGCTTGGCTTCGTCGCTGGCGCGATACTGTTCGACCTGCTCGGCATTGGCTGCGAGCACGTCATCGAGCATCGCTTCGATCGCGCCGCTGTCGGTGACCTGCTTGAGACCCTTGGCTTCGATAACCGCATCGGCGCTGTCGCCTTCACCATTGGCCAGCGACTCGAAGACCATCTTGCCGATCTTCCCGGAAATGGTGTTGTCCTGAATGCGCTGGATCAGCCCGCCGAGTTGCGCGGCGCTGACCGGTGACTGGCTGATGTCCAGATCTGCCTTGTTCAGCAGGCTCGACAGCTCGCCCATGACCCAGTTCGCGGCCAGCTTGGCATCCCCGCAGGTGCGCTGTACCTCTTCGAAGTAGTCGGCCAGCTCGCGCTGAGCGGACAATACACTGGCGTCGTAGGTCGACAGTTCGAACTCGCGCTGGAAGCGCTCGCGCTTGTCCTGCGGCAATTCCGGCAGTTCGTTGCGTACCGCGTCGATGAACGCTGGCTCGATGACCACCGGCAGCAGATCAGGATCGGGGAAGTACCGATAGTCGTTGGCCTCTTCCTTGCTGCGCATCGAACGGGTTTCGTCCTTGTTCGGATCGTACAGACGCGTTTCCTGGATGACCTTGCCACCGTCCTCGATCAGCTCGATCTGACGCTGTACTTCGGTATTGATGGCCTTCTCGATAAAGCGGAACGAGTTGACGTTCTTGATCTCGCAGCGAGTGCCGAACTCGGCCTGGCCCTTCGGGCGAATCGAGACGTTGCAGTCGCAGCGCAGCGATCCTTCGGCCATGTTGCCGTCGCAGATGCCCAGATAGCGCACCAGCGAATGGATGGTCTTGGCGTAGGCAACCGCTTCCTTGGCACTGCGCATATCGGGCTCTGAAACGATCTCCAGCAGCGGCGTGCCGGCGCGGTTCAGGTCGATGCCGCTCATCCCGTGAAAGTCTTCATGCAGACTCTTGCCGGCATCTTCTTCCAGATGCGCCCGCGTGATGCCGACGCGCTTGACGGTGCCGTCGTCCAGCGTGATGTCGAGGAAGCCTTTGCCGACCACCGGATGGTCCATCTGGCTGATCTGATAGCCCTTGGGCAGATCGGGGTAGAAGTAGTTCTTGCGCGCGAACACGTTGGTCATGCCGATTTCGGCGTTGACCGCGAGGCCGAACTTGACCGCGTTCTTCACCGCCTGGGCATTGAGCACCGGCAGGGTGCCGGGCATACCGAGATCAACCAGGCTGGCCTGGGTGTTGGGCTCGGCGCCGAAGGTGGTGGCGCTGCCGGAGAAGATCTTCGAGGCGGTGGTCAGCTGGGCGTGGATTTCCAGGCCGATGACGATTTCCCATTGCATAGTCTGTCCTCAGTCCTGTCAGTAGCCGGCCGGCGCCTGGCGGTGCCAATCGGTTACCTGCTGGTACTGGTGCGCGATGTTCAAAAGCCGGGCCTCGCTGAAATACGGCCCCAGCAATTGCATACCCAGCGGCAGCCCGTTGGCGAAGCCGGCGGGCAGGGCAATGCCGGGCACCCCGGCAAGATTCGCGGTGATCGTGTAGATATCGGTCAGGTACAAACTGACAGGGTCGTCGATCTTCTCGCCGATGCGGAAGGCTGGCGTCGGTGAAGTCGGGCAGAGGATGACGTCGACCTGGTCGTACGCTGCCATGAAGTCGTTCTTGATCAGCCGGCGGATTTTCTGCGCTTTCAGATAATAGGCATCGTAATAGCCGGCAGACAGGGCATAGGCACCGACCATGATGCGCCGCTTGACCTCGGCGCCGAAGCCCTCGGCGCGTGAGCGCTTGTACAGGTCGGTCAGATCTGCCGGATTCTCGCACCGATAACCAAAGCGCACCCCATCGAACCGGGACAGATTGGACGACGCCTCGGCCGGTGCAATCACGTAGTACGCGGGAATTGCCAGCTCGGCGTTCGGCAGACTGATGTCCTTCACCTCGGCGCCCAGTGCCTGGAACTGTTTCACGGCCTCGTCGATGGCGCTGGCGGTGGCGGTGTCCAGTCCGCTGGCAAAGTATTCCTTCGGCAAACCGATACGCAGTCCCTTGAGCGAGTCGTTCAGTCCGGCCGAATAATCGACCACCGGCTCGTCGACGCTGGTCGAATCCCGTTCATCGAAGCCGGCCATCGCCTGCAGCATGAGTGCGCAGTCCTCGGCCGTGCGGGCCATCGGGCCACCCTGATCGAGGCTCGAAGCGTAAGCGATCATGCCCCAGCGCGATACGCGGCCGTAGGTCGGCTTGAGGCCGGTCAGTGCGGTAAAGCCGGCGGGCTGACGAATCGAGCCGCCGGTATCCGTGCCCGTGGCACCGGCGCACAGCCGCGCAGCCACGGCTGAGGCCGAGCCGCCGGATGACCCGCCGGGAACGTGATCGGTATTCCAGG
Source organism: Halopseudomonas nanhaiensis (assembly GCF_020025155.1). NCBI lineage: Bacteria > Pseudomonadati > Pseudomonadota > Gammaproteobacteria > Pseudomonadales > Pseudomonadaceae > Pseudomonas > Pseudomonas nanhaiensis. The sequence continues at coordinate 3,077,097 of NZ_CP073751.1, read as the reverse complement.
GGTTGCGGGTAGGGCCGTAGAAACTTGATTCAGTGGATGAGCCCATGGCGAACTCGTCCATGTTGGTCTTGCCCAGCATGACGCTGCCGGCTGCCTGGAATCTGGCCGTGACAGTTGATTCGTAGGGCGCGAGGAAGTTGTCGAGCATCTTCGAGCCGCAGCTGGTACGTACACCCTCCGTGCAGAAAACATCCTTGTGCGCCAGCGGGATGCCAGTCAGCGGACCGGCCTGGCCGGCAGCGATCCGGGCATCGGCGGCCTTCGCCTGCTGCAGCGCCAGCTCCGGCGTTACGGTGATGAAGCTGTTGAGAGCCGGATCGAGCTGTTCGATGCGCTTGAGATAGTGCTCGGTCAGCTCGACGCTGGAAATGGTCTTGTTCTGCAGAGCCTGTGATAGCTCGGCCAGGGTTTTGTCATGCATGGGGTGTCTAATCCTGTCTGCGTCGCTCGCGGCGGGCTTATTCGATCACCTTGGGAACCAGGTACAGACCTGCTTCGGTGGCCGGGGCGATGACCTGAAAGGCCTCGCGCTGGTTGATTTCACTGACCTGGTCGACGCGCAGACGCTGGGTTGTCTCCAGCGGATGGGCGAGCGGAGCAATGCCGTCGGTGTCGACCGCCTGCATGCTGTCGATCAGCCCGAGGATGCCTGACAGCTTGGCCGTGGTCGCCGGAACGTCGTCGTCGCTCAGGGCGATTCGAGCCAGATGGGCAATCTTTTCCACATCCGAACGGTCTAGGGCCATGTTGATTTCTCCATGAAGCCGGGAAGGGTCCGGCGAGGCACGACTGCCTGCACCGAGCGTTGCGTGAAAGCGCGGCAGAACCGGACAAAGGGGCGAATTTACCACAGACGCGCCTTGCCCAAAAACCCCGCCATTGTTAGAGTTGCGACACTTCAGGAAGTACCGATCAGCTACTCTGGTAGTCACCGCGCCCGGCCGGTTGCGCACCCTCATTCGTTCATTCAGGGTTGCATCGCTGCAGCGTCGGGTAGCTTATCAGTGATTCTCGACATTTAACCCACGCGCCCTCGGGGTATATTCATCGCATGTTCAAGAAAATCCGTGGCATGTTTTCCAGCGATCTTTCCATCGATCTGGGCACGGCCAACACCCTTATTTATGTACGCGATCGCGGCATCGTCCTGGACGAGCCGTCGGTCGTCGCAATCCGCACGCACGGCAACCAGAAAAGTGTCGTCGCTGTCGGCATGGAAGCCAAGCGCATGCTTGGACGCACACCCGGAAACATTCAGGCCATCCGCCCGATGAAGGACGGCGTGATAGCCGATTTCAGCGTGTGCGAGAAGATGCTGCAGTACTTCATCAACAAGGTGCACGAAAACAGCTTCATCCAGCCGAGCCCGCGGGTGCTGATCTGCGTGCCGTGCAAGTCGACCCAGGTCGAGCGCCGCGCTATTCGCGAGTCGGCACTCGGGGCCGGCGCGCGTGAAGTGTTCCTGATTGAAGAACCAATGGCAGCGGCCATCGGTGCCGGCCTTCCGGTAGAAGAAGCGCGCGGCTCCATGGTCGTCGACATCGGCGGTGGCACCACTGAAATCGCGTTGATCTCGCTCAACGGCGTGGTCTATGCCGAGTCGGTCCGGGTAGGCGGTGACCGCTTCGACGAAGCCATCGTGACCTACGTACGCCGCAACTATGGCAGTCTGATCGGTGAGTCCACGGCCGAGCGCATCAAGCAGGAAATCGGCGTGGCCTTCCCTGGCGGCGAGATTCTCGAAGTCGACGTGCGTGGTCGCAATCTGGCCGAAGGCGTGCCGCGCAGCTTCACACTCAACTCCAACGAGGTGCTCGAAGCACTGCAGGAGTCTCTGGCGACTATCGTCCAGGCGGTGAAAAGTGCCCTCGAACAATCACCTCCGGAGCTGGCCTCCGACATCGCCGAGCGCGGGCTGATCCTCACTGGTGGTGGCGCATTGCTCCGCGATCTGGACAAGCTGCTGGCGCAGGAAACCGGCCTGCCGGTCATCGTTGCCGAGGAGCCGCTGACCTGCGTTGCTCGCGGTGGTGGCAAGGCGCTGGAAATGATGGACCGCCACAGCATGGATCTGCTGTCCACCGAGTAACCACCGGGATTCGGTTCCAAGCGCCCGCGCCGCGAGGTCGGGCGCCGGGCCGGCAGCAGGCACGCCGTCCCGGTGACGCGGCGCCTGCCGTTGGCATGGCAGCCAAGGGTTTGTGAGGAGCACGTCATCAAACCGCTATTCATCAAAGGCCCCTCGCTGGGTGTCCGCCTGCTGGTGCTCACGGTGTTGTCCGTCGCGCTGATGGTGGTCGACGCCCGTCTGACGGTATTGCAGCCCCTGCGCTCGCAGTTGGGGCTGGTGCTCATGCCTTTCTACTATGTGGCTGAACTGCCGGTGCGCAGCTTCGATGCGATCGAGCAGCAGCTGTCAAGTCGCGCCAATCTGATTGCGGAAAACGAGCGCCTGCGCGCCGAAGCGCTCGTGACCCAGCGCAAGCTGCAGAAGCTCGCCGCCCTGACCGAGCAGAACGTACGCCTGCGCGAGCTGCTCAACTCCTCTTCGCTGCTCGATGAGCGTGTACTGGTCGCCGAACTGATCGGTATGGATCCCAACCCGTTCACCCAGCGCATCGTCATCAACAAGGGCGAACAGGATGGCGTCTTCCTCGGCCAGCCGGTGCTCGATGCCACCGGCCTGATGGGGCAGGTGGTCGAAGTGCTGCCGCATACCGCCCGGGTGCTGCTGATCACCGACGTTTCGCATAGCCTGCCGGTGCAGGTCAATCGTAACGGACTGCGGGCGATTGCCACCGGAATGGGCAGCAACGAGTCACTCGAGCTGAGACATGTCGGCGATACCGCCGACATTCGTGTGGATGACATTCTGGTCAGCTCCGGTCTCGGCCAGCGATTCCCGGCAGGCTATCCGGTCGGGCGCGTTGTCTCGGTGGAGCGTGATCCGTCGCAGCCCTTCGCAGACGTTCGCGTCGCGCCGACAGCGCAGCTCAATCGCAGTCGTTACCTGCTGTTGGTATTCAGCCCCGAGAGCGGCTATGGCGATGTTCTCCCGGGGTTGAGACTGGAAGCCGATGGCGCCGCGCCGGACGTCGAAGCCGCCGCGCCCGCATCAGCGCCCGCCGCCGACTCGGCCGCCGCACCCGCCCCGGCAGCGTCCGAGCAGGAGACGCCTGATGCGCAGTAGTCTGGTGATCTTTCTCAGCTTCGTCGTCGCGCTGCTGCTCAGCGTCATGCCCATGCCGGAGCCGGTCGACATTGGCCGGCCGATGTGGCTGGCCATGGTCGTCGCCTACTGGGTCATGGTACTGCCGCATCGGGTCGGTCTGGTCGCCGCCTGGCTGGCCGGTCTGGCAACCGATGTGCTGTATGGCGAACTGTTCGGTCAGCACGCGCTGGTGATGGTGCTCGTGGCCTGGCTGATGCTGTTGCTCTATCAGCGCATCCGCCGTTTCCCGTTGTGGCAGCAGAGCCTGGTGATGATCCCGGTGCTCGGGCTGGCGCAGCTGCTGTTGCTGTGGCTGGACAGCCTCGCTGGCAGCCGTCCACCGACGCTTCTGTTTCTGCTCCCGGCGCCGATCAGCGCGGTGCTCTGGCCCTGGGTGTCCTCGGTGCTGAGCGCGCTGCGTCGCCGTTTCAATGTGGTCTGATCGATGATTTGCCTGGCCTCGGCTTCACCACGACGCAAGGCGTTGCTCGAACAGATCGGCGTATCGGCCACGGTCATGCCCTGCGATATCGACGAGACCGTTCATGCTGGAGAGCCGGCTGAGGTATATGTCGAACGCATGGCTCGGGAAAAGGCCGCCGCTGCCTGCAGCCGGGCCGTCGGCCAGGTGATACTTGCAGCGGACACCGTGGTGGTCTGCGCGGGACACATCCTTGGCAAACCGGCGGACCGCGCCGAGGCGCTGGCGACGCTGCGCGTGCTGTCAGGCAACGAGCATCAGGTGATGACCGCCGTAGCGGTCCGCCTGCAGCAGCGCGAGCGGGTCATTCGCGTCGACACCCGGGTTAGATTCCGCCAGTTGACCGACGCAGAAATGTCCGCCTACTGGAACACTGGCGAACCGGCCGACAAGGCTGGCAGTTACGCGATTCAGGGCCTTGGCGCGGTGTTCGTCGAGCGTATCGAAGGCAGCTACAGCGCAGTGGTCGGGCTGCCGTTGTTGGAAACCGCCGCCGTGCTCGCCGAATTCGGCGTATCGTGTTGGCAGCGCAGTCGCGCAGAACCGGGCGAGCGGTAATCACAGGAACGGGACACGCCGATGAGCGAAGAAATTCTGGTCAACGTCACGCCGATGGAAACCCGGGTTGCCCTGGTGGAGAACGGCGTGCTGCAGGAAGTGCACATCGAACGCACGCTGCGTCGTGGCATCGTCGGCAATATATACAAGGGCAAGGTCGTCCGGGTGCTGCCGGGGATGCAGGCGGCGTTCGTCGACATCGGCCTTGAACGCGCGGCGTTCATCCACGCGTCGGAAATCTCCGACCGCGAGGGGTCGGCGGTCGAACCGATCAGCGCCCTGGTCCACGAAGGTCAGGCACTGGTGGTGCAGGTGACCAAGGACCCCATCGGCACCAAGGGCGCAAGGCTGACGACGCATCTGTCGGTACCGTCGCGCTTTCTGGTGTACATGCCCAAAACGCCGCATGTGGGTATTTCGCTGAAGATCGAGGAAGAGGCCGAGCGCGAGCGACTCAAGCAGATCGTTGCGCGCTGCGTGGAGCAGGAAGCCATTGCCGAACCCGGCGGTTTCATCCTGCGCACGGCGGCCGAGGCCGCGCGCGAGGAGGATATCCTCGTCGACATCCGCTATGTACGGCGGCTGTGGCAGCAGATTTCGCAACAGCTCAACTCTGCGCCGTCGCCCTCGGTGATCTATGAGGATCTGCCGCTGGCGCTGCGCACGCTGCGCGACCTGACCAGCGCCCGCATCGAGAAGGTACGCGTGGACTCGCGTGAAACCTTCCAGAAGGTCGAGCAGTTCGTGCAGGAGCTGATGCCAGGCTGCGAGGACCGGCTTGAGCACTATCCGGGCGAACGGCCGATCTTTGACCTGTATGGCGTCGAAGACGAAATCCAGAAGGCCATGGAGCGCAAGGTCATCCTCAAGTCCGGCGGGCATCTGGTGATCGATCAGACCGAGGCGATGACCACCATCGATGTCAACACCGGTGCCTTCGTCGGTCATCGCAACCTTGAGGAAACCATCTTCAAGACCAACCTTGAGGCGGCAACCGCCATAGCCCGACAGCTGCGTCTGCGCAATCTCGGCGGGATCATCATCATCGATTTCATCGACATGGAAGATGCGGAGCATCAGCGCCAGGTATTGCGCACGCTGGAGAAGCAGCTCGAGCGCGACCACGCCAAGACCAACATCATCGGTATCACCGAACTGGGCCTGGTACAGATGACGCGCAAGCGCACCCGTGAGAGCCTCGAGCAGATTCTCTGCGAGCCGTGTCCGTGCTGTTCCGGCCGGGGCATCCAGAAAACCGCGGAAAGCGTCTGCTACGAAATCTTTCGCGAGATACTCCGCGAGGCCCGCGCCTATCAGGCCGAGGCTTACATGGTGCTGGCTTCGCAGGCGGTGGTCGATCGACTGCTGGACGAAGAATCCGGCAACGTGGCTGATCTGGAAGTCTTCATCGAGCGTCCCATCCGGTTCCAGGTGGAAACCATGTACACCCAGGAACAGTATGATGTGGTGCCCATGTGATGAACTGCTGAACCGATGATGTGGCAAGGTGCGCTGCGGCGGACGCTGAACGTCATCATCCTCGGATTGGTGGCCTGGCTGCTGCTGACTGCGCTCTACGTCAGCTTCGGGCGTCTTGTCGTACCTATCGTGGCCGACTACCGCCTCGACGTGGTAGAGCGAGTCGAGCGCATCACCGGGCGCGCGATCACGCTCGACGATCTGACGGGCGAGATGCAGGGTGCGCAGCCGGTCTTCACGCTGCGAGGGCTGACCGTCCACGAGTCCGACGATCCGCACAGCCCGGTGCTGCTGGCGCTGGATCATGTCGTGGCTCGAATCGATCTCTTTGCCAGTCTCTGGCGAGGTCAGCCGGTGATGGATGCGCTGCAACTGGAAGGCCTGGCGCTGGAGATCATGCAGGACGCCGAAGGCAGCTGGGCCCTGCAGGGTCTGGGCAGGCGTGAAGCCAGGCCCGTTGCGGTTCAGGATATTGCCGATGCACTGTTTCGCCAGCGACGCATCACCCTGCTGGATGCTCACATCCGTATTCAACCTTACGGCCTGCCTGAATGGTCCTTCAGCGAAGGCGAGCTCACCCTGCTCAACGGGCGCGATTGGCATCGGCTGGATGGCCGCCTGAGCCTGCCTGACGGCGAGCGTGTGCTGTGGCAGGTCAACGGCGCCAGTCGCGGCCGTGGTCATGCTCTGGATCAGTTGAGCCTGGGCTTCTTCCTGCAGTTGCCAACGGGTGACTGGAGCCAGTGGTTGCCTGAATCCTGGCTGGCGCAGGCACGTATCAGCCGGTTCACTGCCGGTGGCCGCTTCTGGGGAAGCTGGGGCGATGCCCGCCTGCAGCGGCTGCAGGGCGATCTGACCGCGCCGTTGATAGAGATCAGCTCGGCGGCAGGCGGGGTTGCGCTGGTCGAGTCCCTCTCTACGCGGTTTGCGGTGCAGTTGTCCGACGACAGCCAGCGTGTCGATATCGAGCGTCTGCGTTTTCAAATGGGTGAGGAGCGCTGGCCAGCCATGCGCGCCCAGGCGACCCGCTCGACCGAGTCCGGGCAGTGGGAGTTGCGTGTGGATCGCCTGTCGGTAGCCCGGACCAGCGACCTGGTCCGGCCCCACCTGGCCGAACGTTTTCGTGACATTCTCGACACGCTCGAGCCCACCGGCGATGTGGTGCATCTGCGCGCTCAAGGCGGTCCGGGCTGGCTGAGTGGCGAGCAGCTGCAGGTCGAAGCCCGATTGCGCGACATATCGGTGCAGCCCTGGCTCGGCGCACCTGGTTTTTCGGGTCTCAGCGGTCATCTTTCCGGCAGCCCGGCTTCCGGGCAGCTGAGTCTGGATTCGGCCGACTGGTCGATCGCGCTACCCCGACTCTTCGAGATGCCCTGGCGATACCAGTCGCTCACCGGCGCATTGCAGTGGCGCTGGGGGCCTGAGGCCGGGCTCGCACTTCAGGCGCCCGGTCTCAGTGCAGTCGGCGATGCCGGTCACGCGGCGGTCCGTCTGGCGCTGAGCCTGCCACCCCAGCGGGATCAGGCCAGCATGCGTCTGGATGTTGCGCTGCGTGATAGCCGCGCGTCGCGTTACATCGACTACCTGCCAACACGGGCACCGGCCTTCAACCCGCGCCTGGGGCAATGGCTGGAGGGCACCCGGATCGATGGCGACGTGCCGCTGGCTCTGTTCAGTTATGACGGCTCGTTGCGTGCAGGCGCCCCCGCTTCCGAACGCAACATACGGCTGTATGCCGAGCTACGCGACGGACACCTGATTGCCCAGCCGGACTGGCCTGCCTTCGAGGCGGTGAATGCGACGCTGCGCCTGCACAATCAGGACGTGGTAGTGGAGCAGGGCAGCGCGACGCTGTGGAACAGCCGGCTTGACAATGTGTCGGCATCGGTCGGCCGGGCGCAGCCAGACCTGCCGCTGCGGCTGGAAATCAGTGGCGACGTCACCGGTCAGGTCGAGGATGCACTGCGCTTTTTACAGCAGGCGCCGCTCGCCGGTCAGACGGCCGAGTTGCTTGACGGCTGGACCGGGGCAGGGGATGCGCAGGGCAGACTCGCGCTCGCCTTGGATCTGCAACAGGGTGCACGGCCGGCTCTGAACGTGGAGTTTTCTACCGCCAGCGCGCAGCTCAGCGTACCGGTGCTACAGACGGCGCTGACCGATATCGCCGGGCAGTTCAGCTACCAGCATGGACAGGGGCTGAGCGCGCCAGCGGTTGCGCTGCGCCTGCTTGGGGAGCCGGTCAAGGCTGCCGTCACCAGCGAATCGATGGTGCATGAAATAAGCGCATCGGGCCGTCACGCCGTGCAAAGGCTACGCGGCTGGACCCTGCTCAAGGCATGGCCCGACGCGGTCGCCACGGGAGACCTTGAATGGCAGGCCGCATTGAGGCTGGCACAGGGCGAACAACACCTGACCCTTCGCTCCGATCTGGTCGGACTGACGCTGGATGTGCCGGAGCCGTTCGCCAAGCCCGCGGATGTGGCATTGCCCAGCCGACTGACGCTTACCCGGTCGGATGACGCGGTGCGCTGGACGGCGGACATGGGTGACGACACGGCGCTGTTGATCGAGCCCCGAAGCGGTGAACTGGCCGGTGAAGTGGTCCATGGACTGGGTCTGGGCCAGCCGCAGACCGTCGCCGGTCCGGGGCTCGGCGTCAGTGCCAGGCTCGACCACCTTGACCTGAGCGCCTGGCGGCAGTTTGTAGCCCGCCTCGGCAAGGCGGATGCGGTCGACAGCGACGCTGCTTCGGCGAGTTCGCAGCCGACAGCTGCCCAGAGTTTGGCGGTGAATCGGCTCAACCTCGCGGCGACTCGGTTCGCAGGATTCGGCATGGAGCTCGATCAGCTGCGGCTGCAGGGTGAGCGATCGGCGCAGGGGGACTGGCAGGTGGCGGTTCAGCAGGCTGACGTGGAGGGCAATATCCTCTTGCCAGGGTCGGCGACGCAGCCCGTTGTCGTCGCGCTGGACCGGCTGCGTCTGCCGCGTGCCGAATCCGTGGCCGACGATGGCAGCGTGCTGGTCGAGCCTCTGGCGCCGCGAGATGTACTGGAAGATATCCGCCCCAGCCAGCTGCGCCCGTTCGACTTCGGCGTCAACCGCCTGTCATGGGGCGAGGACGAGGTCGGGTCGCTGGCCTTTGTCCTCCGGCCCTCGGCCGATGGTGCCCATCTCAACGACGTCGCCCTGGCGCTGCGCGGTGGCCTGCAACTGGAGGGCAACCTGTTCTGGGGCGAAACAGTCGGGCGATCCCGCTTTACCGGGCAAATCAAGGCTGGGGACATAGGTGAGGTCCTGCGTACCTGGGAATATGCCCCTACACTGACCAGCAGGACGTTCGGCGCCGAGGTCGATCTTGACTGGCCCGGCTCGCCGGCTTATTTCGCATTCAAGCGCAGCACCGGACTGCTGGCACTGCGTGCCAGCGACGGCATGTTGAAAAGCGGCGAGGGCAGTGCCGATGCCTTGCGCGTGTTCGGGCTGCTCAACTTCAACGCGCTGACGCGGCGTTTGCGGCTGGATTTTTCCGACCTGTTCGGTCGCGGAACAGCCTATGACACGCTCGTGGGTGATCTGGCCTTGACCAACGGGGTAATGCAAACCCGCGCACCGCTGGTCATGGAAGGCCCCAGCGCCAAGGTTCAGCTCGACGGCCAAATCGACCTCCCGCAGAATCATATCGACATGGGCATGCTGGTTACGTTGCCGCTGACCAACAATCTGCCACTGGCCGCCATCATCGCGGGTGCTCCGCATATTGGCGGGGTACTGTTTCTGGCCGACAAGATTCTTGGCGACCGGGTGGCGCGCTTTGCGTCGGTTAAATACCGGATCAGTGGCGATTGGCAGCAACCAACGGTCGACTTCGATCGCGCCTTTGACGACAAACCGGCCCTGGAGGAGTCACCATGAGACACGTGGCAGCGATTCAAATGACCAGCGGCCCGGATGTCGAGGCCAACCTCGATCGGGCTGGAGAGCTGATCGCTGACGCCGCAAAGGCCGGAGCCAGCCTGGTGCTGTTGCCGGAATGCTTTGCCGCCTTCGGCTCGCGTTCACTGTCGTCGGTGGCAACCGAGGAGTATGAGGGGCGCGGGCCGATCCGCCGATTCCTTGCCGAGCAGGCGGCGCTGCACGGCCTATGGCTGATCGGCGGCAGCATTCCGCTCCCTCGTGAGCCCCAGGGCAAGGCCCGCGCCAGCTGCCTGGTCATGGATTCGAATGGCGAGCAGGTGGCCCGCTATGACAAGCTCCACCTGTTCGACGTGGAGGTAGCCGATAGCCACCGCAGCTACCGCGAATCGAAGGACTACGACTACGGCGATCAGCCGGTCTGTGTCGATACACCTGTCGGACGGGTGGGCCTGAGTATCTGTTACGATGTCCGCTTTCCGGAGTTGTATCAGACGTTGCGCCACCAGGGCGCAGGCCTCATCGTGGTTCCATCGGCCTTTACCCGCGTCACCGGGGCTGCACATTGGGAGGTATTGCTGCGCGCCCGGGCAGTGGAGACCCAGTGCTACGTGCTGGCCGCCAACCAGACCGGTGAGCACCCGGGAGGCCGCGAAACCTTCGGCCACAGTTGCCTGATCGATCCCTGGGGCGAGGTCGTCGACTGTCTTGAGCAGGGTGAGGGCATCGTATGCGGGCCGATCGATCCGCAGCACATCGAGAACATTCGCGAGCGAATGCCCATTGCCGGGCATCGCCGTTTCGCAGTCGCCGATCACGTCGTACCGGCTGCCAAGGAGTGATGAACACATGAACAACCTGCTAGCGCAAGTCGAAACACGCCTGTTGATGCCAGCCGAACTGAGCCAGGACACCGTAGCCAGCGTGCTCGGTCAGCTGGTGTCGGCCCCCGGCGTAGACGCCGCGGACCTGTATTTCCAGCATCAGATCAGCGAGTCGTGGGTGCTCGAGGACGGCATCGTCAAGGACGGCAGCTTCAATGTCGATCAGGGAGTTGGAGTGCGCGCTCACTCGGGTGAGAAAACCGGCTTCGCCTACAGCAATGAGATTCGCCTGCCGGCGCTGAGCCAGGCAGTGGATGCCGCCCGCTCCATCGCCCGGGCCGGGCAGACCGGCAGCCTGCAGGCCTGGCGCCGGCCGCAGAGCGAGGCACTCTACGCCGCCGACAATCCGCTCGCGGTGATGACGCAGTCCGACAAGGTCGCCTTTCTGCAACGGCTTGACGCCTATACCCGTGGCCTGGATCCGCGGATCAGTCAGGTCACCATCAGTCTTGGCGGCATTCATGACAGCATGCTCGTCGCGGCCAGCGATGGCACCTGGGCAGGCGACATCCGTCCGCTGGTGCGGCTCAACATCAGCGTGCTGATCGAGCACAACGGCCGGCGCGAGCGCGGTAGCGCAGGTGGCGGCGGACGTACCGACTACCGCTTTTTCGAGGCCGAAGACCGGGCCATGGGATATGCCCGCGAGGCGGTCCGCCAGGCCACGGTCAATCTTGACGCGATTGCTGCGCCGGCCGGCAGCATGCCCGTCGTGATGGGTCCGGGTTGGTCGGGTGTGCTGCTGCACGAAGCCGTGGGCCACGGTCTGGAGGGCGATTTCAACCGCAAGGGCAGTTCGGCCTACAGCGGCCGGGTTGGTGAGAAAGTCGCATCCAGCCTGTGCACCATTGTTGATGACGGCACGCTTGCGCAACGGCGCGGCTCGCTGACCGTGGATGATGAAGGTACTCCGACGAACTGCACCACCCTGATCGAGAACGGCATCCTCAAAGGCTATATCCAGGACAAGCTCAACGCGCGTCTGATGGGCGTTGCCGCGACCGGCAACGGTCGTCGCGAATCCTATGCGCATCTGCCCATGCCACGCATGACCAACACCTACATGTTGGCCGGCGAAAGCGACCCGCAGGAAATCATCGCCTCGGTAAAGAAGGGCATCTACTGCGCCAATCTTGGTGGCGGTCAGGTGGACATCACCAGCGGCAAGTTCGTGTTCTCCACCAGCGAGGCGTATCTGATCGAGGACGGCAAGATTACCGCTCCGGTCAAGGGCGCGACGCTTATTGGAAACGGCCCAGAAGCGATGAACCGCGTGTCGATGGTGGGTAATGACCTGGCACTGGACAGCGGCGTCGGCACCTGCGGCAAGGACGGCCAGTCCGTGCCGGTGGGCGTAGGCCAGCCGACGCTGAAAATCGATCAGCTGACGGTGGGCGGAACGGGCTGACGGCCGGCGGCCCCTGGCGGGGCCTTCGCTGGAGGCTAAAGGCTAAAGGCTAAAAGTCGGATATCGGTGCATTGGGAAGATAGTGTTTGACACGCGAAATACAGAACCCAGCATTGTCCAGCCTCCAGCCTCCAGCCTCCAGCCTCCAGCCTCCAGCCTCCAGCCTCCAGCCTCCAGCCTCCAGCCTCCAGCCTCCAGCCTCCAGCCTCCAGCCTCCAGCTTCTGCGCTTAGCCCGCCTCGAACCGCCCGGCGACGCGATTCTTGCGCACGCCATCGGCGGCGAATACCTGCCCACTCATGGCGATCCATACCCCCGGCTGGCAGCAGTTCAGAGCGCCTACCGCCAGACCCAGATTGAAGGGGGCATCGCTGTCGCGGAACCGCGCCGGTTGCATGGCGCCGGTCAGCACTATGATCTTGTCCGGAATGTCTGCCAGCGCGGCTGCGGTGACGGTCATCGTGTCAGTGCCATGGGTAATCAGAATGCGCTCTGCCGGACATTCAGCCACCCGCCGGTGGATCAGCTGGCGATCCTCGTCGGTCAGCTCCAGGCTGTCCTTCTTCAGCAGCGATTCGACGGCGTACTCGAAGCCCACGCGGCCCTGTTCGAGCAGCTCGGCGGCCATCGGCTCGCCGATCTGGTATTCGCTCAAGGCATCGAAATAGACCTTGTCCAGGGTGCCGCCGACACCAAAAATCTGTATAAACATTGCTACCTCCGCCAGGCAGGGAATTGCCCGATTATGCCCGCACCGTCCACGCCGCGCAGCACTGAATCGTCGGATCGCATCTGGTGGGTCTATATGGTGCGCGCGGAAAACGGCTTCCTCTACACCGGGATCAGCACAAATCCCCACCGCCGTTTCGAACAGCACCGGCGGGGGCGCGGCGCGCGTTTCTTCAATCGCAGCCCCGCTGCCGCGCTGGTCTGGCATGCTCGCTGCGACGACCATTCCGAAGCGCTGCGCCGCGAACGGCAGATCAAGGCGTTGACCCGCAAAGCCAAGGAAAGGCTGATCACCGGTTTCGATGGCCAGACATCATCCGCCGCGAACGTGTTTGATCCCTCTTCAGCAGCAGCTAAGCTGCTTGCACCGTCCAAGGAGAACAACAATGGCTGACATCATCCTGCACCACTATCCGCAATCGCCCTTTGCCGAAAAAGCGCGCCTCATGCTGGGTTTCAAGGCGTTGAACTGGCACTCGGTCATGATCCCTCCGGTGATGCCCAAGCCCGACCTCACGGCCCTGACGGGCGGCTACCGTCGCACGCCGGTGATGCAGATCGGCGCGGACATCTACTGTGACACTGCACTGATGGCACGCCGACTGGAAAAGGCGAAGGTGACCCCCGCGCTGTTTCCCGAGGGGCGTGAGGCGGTTGCGGCGGAACTGGCGCAGTTCGCTGATCAGGTGCTGTTTCAGCATGGCGTTGCGATCAACTTTCAGCCCAAGGGGCTGGCAGCGCGTTTCGCCGGCATGCCCGAAGAGGTCATCAAGGGCTTCGTTGCCGACCGGCAGAAACTGTTCACCGGCGGCACGGCCAATCGGCTGGACACCACGGTCGCGCTGTCCCAGTGGCCCGCTCTGCTGAGCCGGCTGGAAACCCAGTTGCAGCGCAACGGCGAATTTTTGCTCGGCGATGTGCCCAGCGTTGCCGATTTCGCCCACTACCATCCGCTCTGGTTCGTGGCCAACAATCAGGCGGTCAGCTCGGCCCTCGACGGCTATCAGGCGGTGGGAGCCTGGATGAAGCGCATTGCCGACATCGGCCACGGGGTGTCGACCAAGATGGATCCAGCCGAAGCGATCGACATCGCACGCGCGGCATCGCCCGAGGCATTGCCGCAGAGCGGCTTCGCCAGCCCGGGCGGCTTTTCCAGCGGGCAGACCGTGACGGTCAGCGCGGTCGACTACGGCACCGATCCGGTCAAGGGCGAATGGCTCTACGAGGACGAGGAAGAAATAATCATCGCCCGTGAAGACGACCGCGCCGGCCGCGTGCATGTACATTTCCCCCGGTACGGTTTCCGCATCGAAGCGGCCTGAGCCCCTGCCACCCGAACATTTGCTCGGGGTGGCTGTCGCAGGACGCGCCGCAGGAGTAATGTACTGCGGCGCCCGGCGATGATTTGCCGGCCTACCCCCATTTTTCGAGTGACACGACATGTTCGAGTGGATATTTCTGCCCGAGGCCTGGGTCGCACTGGCGACGCTGCTTGCCCTGGAAATCGTTCTGGGCATCGACAACATCATTTTCATTTCCATCCTCGTCGGACGGCTGCCCGAAGCACAACGAGACCTGGCGCGGCGGCTCGGGATTGGCTTTGCACTGGTGTCGCGCCTGGCACTGCTGTTCAGCCTCGCCTGGATCATCGGGCTGGTCGAGCCGTGGTTCACGGTGTTCGGCGAAGAGATATCCGGCCGCGATGTGGTATTGATCGTTGGCGGGCTGTTCCTGCTGGCCAAGTCGACACACGAGATTCACAGCAGTCTTGAAGCGGCGCCCAGCGAAGGCGGTTCCATCGCCAGCTACGGCTTCTACTCGACGGTCATACAGATCGGCCTGCTCGATATCGTGTTCTCGCTTGACTCGGTCATCACCGCCGTGGGTCTGGTAGAGCACATCTCGGTGATGGTCATTGCCATCGTCGGCGCGGTGGTGGTGATGCTGTTCGCGGCCAAACCGATCGGAGAGTTCGTCGACCGGCATCCGACGATCAAGATGCTGGCGCTCTCGTTTCTCATCCTGATTGGTTTCACGCTGGTGGCGGAAGGCTTCGACGTACATGTGCCCAAGGGCTACGTCTACTTTGCGATGGCGTTCTCGATGGCGGTGGAGCTGCTCAATATTCGTGTTCGCCGCGGGCGCAAGGCCGAGCCGATCCGGCTCAACCGCGATCTGGGCGAACAGTAATCGCAACAGCGCGCTGCGTTGCAGTCAGGCGAAGCGCGCCACAGAGGAGGATCCGTGGACCCGATCATCCGTATCAGCGGGCTGACCAAGACGTACCAGTCTGGTTTTTCCGCGCTCAAGGGCGTGAGCCTGAGCATCAATCGCGGAGAGATATTCGCTTTGCTGGGGCCCAACGGTGCCGGCAAGACGACGCTGATCAGCATCGTCTGCGGCATCGTCAATCCGTCCGGTGGGGAGGTGCTGGTCGATGGACATGACATCCAGCGTCAGTATCGCCGCTCGCGTTCGCTGATCGGCCTGGTTCCCCAGGAACTCACCAACAACATGTTCGATACGGTCTGGGCCACGGTGAACCTCAGCCGCGGCTTGTTCGGCAAGCCGCCGGACAAGCCGCTGGTCGAGCGGATCCTGCGGGACCTGTCACTGTGGGACAAGCGCCACGAGCGGATCATGAACCTCTCCGGTGGCATGAAGCGGCGGGTGCTGATCGCCAAGGCACTGTCGCACGAGCCTGCCATCCTGTTTCTCGACGAGCCGACTGCCGGCGTCGATGTGGCCTTGCGCCGCGACATGTGGGAGATGGTCCGTCGTCTGCGCGACAACGGCGTGACCATCATTCTCACCACGCATTACATCGAGGAAGCCGAGGAAATGGCCGACCGGATCGGGGTGATTACCGGGGGGGAGCTGGTTCTGGTGGAAGAGAAGGCGACGCTGATGCGCAAGCTCGGCACCCGCCAGCTGACGGTCCACCTGCAGCAGCCCATGGCAGCCGCGCCCGCTTGGCTGGAAGGACTGCCGGTGCAGCTCAGCGAGAACGGCTACGCGCTGGTTTACTCCTTCGATGCTCTGCACGAGCAGACCGGTGTGGCAGAGCTGTTGCGCAGGCTCGATCAGCACGGTGTCGAGTTCCGGGATCTGCACTCCAGCCAGAGCTCGCTGGAGGATATCTTCGTCAGCCTGGTGCATGGCGGCCGTCAGGCTGATGCTATGGAGGCGCCGCTATGAACCTGTACGGGGTCAGGGCCATCTATCTCTCCGAACTGTCGCGCATGTGGCGTACGCTGTTCCAGAGCGTTGCCTCACCGGTCATTTCCACTTCGCTGTATTTCATCGTGTTCGGCGCGGCCATCGGGGGGCGCATGGAGGAAATCGGCGGTGTCAGTTACGGGGCGTTCATCATTCCCGGGCTGATCATGCTGATGCTGCTCAATGAAAGCATTTCCAATGCATCCTTCGGTATCTACATGCCCAAGTTCACCGGGACCATCTACGAGGTGCTCTCGGCGCCGGTGTCGCCGCTGGAGATCGTTGTCGGCTACGTCGGCGCTGCGGCAACCAAGTCGGTGATTCTCGGACTGCTGATACTGCTGACCGCACGCCTGTTCGTCGACTACCACATCGAGCATCCGCTATGGATGTTTTCCTTTCTGGTACTCACCGCCGTCACCTTCAGTCTGTTCGGCTTCATCATCGGCGTGTGGGCGGATGGGTTCGAGAAGCTGCAGATCATTCCGCTGATGATCGTCACGCCGCTGGCGTTTCTCGGTGGCAGTTTCTATTCGATCACCATGCTGCCGCCGTTCTGGCAGACGGTCACGCTGTTCAACCCGGTGGTATACCTGATCAACGGCTTTCGCTGGAGCTTCTACGGCACCGCCGACGTGCATGTAGCGGTCAGCGTCGGGATGACCGCGATTTTCCTCGCGGTCTGCCTCGCCGGGGTGTGGTGGATATTCCGTACCGGATACAAGCTCAAGCCGTGAAAGGCACGAACCCGGCGACATTTTTGTCGCCAGGTTTGAACAGCCGCCGCTGGCGCCTGTCTGTGGTGTAGATAACCACTTATGGGGTGCCACCATGCTTTTCAAAAACCGAACCCATGCCGGGAATGTGCTCGCAATGGCGTTGAGCGACTATGCCGGTCAGGACAACACACTGGTCCTGGCGCTGCCGCGCGGTGGCGTTCCTGTCGCAGCACGGGTTGCTGAAGCGCTGGACCTGCCGCTGGATCTGTTGATGGTCCGCAAGCTTGGCGTCCCGGGTCAGGAAGAATATGCGATGGGTGCGCTGGCGCAGGGCGGACATTGCTTTTTCAACCACGATGTGATCGACGAGCTGCGCCTGACCGCCGAAGAGATCGACATGGTCATCGAGCGCGAGACCGCCGAGCTGGCACGTCGCGAACAGCTGTATCGCGGCGACGTGGGCGAGCCGGCAGTCAGTGGCAAGACGGTCATTCTGGTTGACGATGGTCTGGCTACCGGGGCCACCATGCGTGTCGCGGTCTGCGCCCTGGAGCAGAAAGGCGCAGCGCGCATTATCGTTGCGGTACCGGTCGGCGCGGCAGAAAGCTGCGAGCGTTTCGACAACCGTATCGATCGGGTGGTCTGTCCGCATCGCCTGTCTCCGCTGCGCGGTGTCGGCATGTGGTATGACGATTTCAGCCAGACGTCCGACGCCCAGGTCATCGAACTGCTCGCCACCCACGACCAGGGAGTGACTGCATGATTGAAGCCGACACCGATGATCGCCTGATCGCTGCGATCGAGCAGCATGCGACGACGCTCGAGGGTCAGCCTGCGGATTTCGACGCCATCATTGAAGCCGCGCGTGACAAGCAGGTGGTGTTGATCGGGGAGGCCTCCCATGGCACAGAAGAGTTCTACCGGCACCGGGCGCTGATCACCCGCCGTCTGATCGAAGAACTGGGATTTGCAGGAGTCGCGGTCGAAGCGGACTGGCCTGATAGCTACGCTGTAAACCGCTACGTCTGGGGCCGCGAGCCAGACATGGCGGCGAGCCAGGCGCTCAGCGCGTTCAAGCGGTTTCCTCGGTGGATGTGGGGCAATATCGAGGTGCGCGATTTCGTTGCCTGGCTGGCCGAGTTCAACGCTTCGGTTGAGCAGAAAGACAAGGAAGAGCGCCCGGTAGGTTTCTACGGGCTGGACCTGTACAGCATGGGCAGCTCAGCCCATTCGGTCATCCGTTATCTGGAAAAGGCTGACCCGCCGGCAGCCAGACGGGCTCGCGAACGCTATGCCTGCCTGCACGAATTCTTTGGTGAGCCGCATTTCTACGGCCAGTCGGTCGCCTTCGGCTTGAGTCCCTCCTGCGAGCAGGCGATTACCGAACAGGTCATGGAGCTGCAGAATCAGGCCCAGCGACGCCTGCTCGGCCTGGGGCTGGTGGCCGGAGAAGAGCAATTCGCCGCCGAGCAGAACGCCAGACTGGTGCGCAACGCAGAGGGCTATTACCGCGCGGCATTCGGCGGCCACGAGAGCAGCTGGAATCTGCGTGATAGTCATATGTTCGAGACGCTGCAGGCGCTACGTGCGCACCTGTCGCACCAACTGGGTCGTGATGCGCCGATGGTCGTCTGGGCGCACAATTCGCATATCGGCGATGCGTCGGCCACCGAGATGGGCCGCCGCGGCGAACACAATATCGGCCAGCTTGCCCGCGAGCATTACGGCGACAAGGCGCTGCTGATCGGCTTCTCGACAGCCGAAGGCGAGGTGACCGCCGCATCGGACTGGGACTCGCCAGCCCAGGTCAAGCGCGTGCGCGCACCCCTTGCGGACAGTTACGAACGGGTCTTTCAGCAGGTGTCAGCGGACAGCTTCATGATCGACCTGCGCCAGCACAACGAGATGAACGAGCTGTTGTCCGAGCCCCGGCTGCATCGCGCCATCGGCGTCATCTACCGACCCGAAAGCGAACGTCAGAGCCATTACTTTCGCAGCACCCTGACGCGGCAGTACGACTTCCTCGTCCACATCGACTGGACCGCAGCGCTGCGCTCGCTGAGCGATCCCTCGGGAGAAACGGGCGGTGTCGGCCAGGAGCCAGCGGAGACCTACCCCAGCGGGCTGTGAACGGGCCCGGGCTCGGGGCGGCTAGAGCATCGGCTTGTAGCTGAAGCGCTCCGGCTGGCCCCCGCGATGCGCCTGCTCGCACGCGTCGATGAAGTACGCCGTCTTGACCAGCGCCAGATGAGACAGCGCTTGGGGAAAATTGCCCAGCAAGCCGTGCTGTGGGTCCCACTGTTCAGACAACAGTCCGACATCGTTGCGCAGCGCAAGCATCCGCTCGAACAGCGCTTCAGCTTCGGCATCACGCTGTTCCAGCAGCAGCGTATCGATCAGCCAGAACGAGCACGTCAGAAACGCGCCTTCGTCGCCAGAAAATGCCTGTTGCGGCCTGAAACGGTGTACCAGTCCGCCGCTGCACAGATCCTCTCTGATCCATTTCAGCGTTGCCTGCACCCGCGGATCATGCACGGGCAGAAAGCCGAGCAACGGGATCATCAGCAAGCTGGCATCCGGGAAAGCGTCTTCGTAGCTCTGCTTGAAGGCGCCGCGCTCGCTGTCCAGACCCTTGGCGCACACGTCGCGGTGGATGGCGTCCCGCGTTTCCCGCCAGAGCTCAAGCGGGGCTGACAGCCCGAAGGCTTCGGCATCGCGGATCGAACGGTCCAGAGCAACCCAGGCGTAGACGCGCGAGTGGGTATAGTGGCGCCCTTCGCCGCGGAGCTCCCAGATGCCTTCATCCGGATCACGCCACCGCTCGACCACGTGGTTGACCAGCTCGCACTGGCGCGACCAGGTCTCCGCGTGCGTGTGCAGACCGCCTCGGCGTGCACTGTGCAACAGGTCCATCAGCTGACCGAAGACATCGAGTTGATGCTGCGTATCGGCGGCGTTACCCGTGCGCACGGGCGCTGAAGCGGCGTAGCCGGGCAGCCAGTCAAGCTCCGTTTCGGCAGGTGGGGCCTCGCCCTGAACGTCGTACAGAACGTGAATCTGTCCCTGTGTCCGGTCCATCAATGCGAGCAACCAATCGCGCCATGCCTGTGCTTCATGCTTCAGGTCCGAGTCGATGAACACATCCAGCGCGAGCACGGCGTCGCGGATCCAGCAGAACCGGTAATCCCAGTTCGCGGAGCCGCCGATCGCCTCTGGCAGGGACGTGGTGACCGCGGACACGATGCCGCCGCTCGGTGCGTGGGTCAGCGCCTTGAGCGTTATCAGCGAGCGCACCACCGCGTCCCGCCAGCGCCCCTGGTAACTGCACCGTCCGACCCATTCGCGCCACCAGTGCACGCAGGCCCTGACAGCGTCATCGGGGTCAGGCAGCGGCCCGGTTTGGCGGTGCTCCTGCAGATAGGTCAGGGCCAGATACTTGCGCTGCCCCGGTCCGATGGTGAAATGAGCGGTCATGGCCAGGTCGTCTGTCTTCAGCACGCAGTCGCTCCGCAGCAGCAGGCTGGCGTTGTCATCGCTGACCATCAGTCCATCGGCACTGTACCCGGGCCTGACCCGGCGGGCGCCGTAGCCGAATGCGGGCTGACAGGTACTGCGCATCGCCACGTCGCCCTGCAGCCCTTCGACCACCCGTATGATGGTGATATCGCCTTCCAGGGGCATGAAGTCGGTAATGCGCACGCTCCCGCTGGCCGTGCACATCTCGGTGCACAGCACCAGCGTGTCTGTCCTGTAATAGCGCTTTACCGCGACCACCGTGTCGCTGGGCGCGAGTTGCCAGCACCCATGCTCCGGCTCGCCCAACAACGCGGCGAAGCAGGCCGGCGAGTCGAAACGGGGCGGGCAGAACCAGTCGATGCAGCCATTGCGCGCCACCAGCGCCGCGCAGCGCTGATCGCCGATCATCGCGTAGTCACTGATGGCCTGCGGCACAGCGTATCTCCCGGGATCGATTGTCTTAGCGGCGCTTCAGCGCCCAGAGCAGCAGGAGCGGTAACACGGTTGCTGCCGCCAGCGTCTTGCGATGCATGGTTGCCCATAGCTGATTACTGTGCCCGCGGGCGCGACGATCGAAGCGTCCGTGACTTCCCATATCGCGGTTGACGGGCTGAAACAGATTGTCCTCGCGATCTGCGACGGGCGTCTCGGATTGCTGCCCCTCATAACCGTCGGTTTCCAGCACCTCATCGGCCAGCCAGGGCACTAGCTTGTTGCCCCAGATGGTTTTGACGGCCGGGAACCCTATGCAGACCTCGCGGCGGCGCTGGTGTGCTGCCCAGACGATGCCCTTCGCAGCGACTTCTGGCTGAAATATTGGCGGAACCGGCTGCGCCCGGTTGGGCAGGCGGTTTCGCGCCCAGTCGAACTGAGGCGTGTTGAAGGCGGAGAGGTGCACAGTGGTCACGTGCACGGCGCTGTTGTCGTGCATGAGTTCCACACGCAGCGAGTCGGTGAAGCCGCGACAGGCGAACTTGGCTGCGCAATAGGCCGACTGTAATGGAATGGCGCGGTAAGCCAGGGCCGAGCCGACCTGCACGATGGTGCCGCGGTTGCGCGCACGCATGTGTTTCAGTGCAGCCAGCGTGCCGTGCACCTGGCCCAGATAGGTCACTTCGGTAACGCGTCGATATTCCTCGGCGGTCATCTCGGCGACTGGAGACAGCACGGTGACCATGGCATTGTTGACCCAGATATCGATCGGACCGAGTTCGGCTTCGATGCTGTCGGCGGCTGCCTCTACTGCCTCCGCGTCGGCAATATCCAGTGTCCGCACCCAGGCCCGGCCGCCCGCAGCCTCGATCTCAAGACGCGCGCCCGCGAGGCCTTTCTCGCCGCGGGCGAGTATGGCAACGGTCGCTCCGCGGCGGGCGAATTCGACCGCAGTCGCGCGGCCGATGCCCGCCGACGCGCCGGTGACCACGACGATCCGGGGGTGGCTCGAGGTCATGGCGCACCTCTGCCGGAGGCCGCGCCTGTGCTGAATAGGGAAGGGGACACGCGCATGAGGCCTCCGGAAGCGAATCGATTGACGGCTTCCCAGACGACCCTCGTGTCAGACCGATGGTTCCTAGCGGCGCTTCTTTTGCAGTTGCTGGATGAGCCCCTTGGGCGGGTGGCGGATGACAAGCGAATCCTCGCCTTCATCGTATTCGACGCGCTCACCGAGCAGATGTGCCTCGAAACTGATCGACAGGCCGTCGGCCTTGCCGTAAAAGCGCATGAAGTTGTTCAGGGTACGCTTGTCCGGTGGGATCTCCGGCGACAGCCCGTAGTCCTTGTTGCGAATGTACTCGTAGAAAGCCCGCGGCTGTTCCTCGTCGATCACGCCCGACAGCTCTTCCAGCGCAACCTGTTCGCCCTGACGGGCCTGACTGCTGACATAGCCGCTCATGGCCTTGGTCTTGTCCTTGATGCTGGCCGGCTCCATGTCCGCCTCGCCCACATAGTCCTGAAACGCCTGAAGCAGGGTAGTCGTTTCTTCCTCCGGATTGGCGCCTTCGACGCAACCGATGAAATCCCGGAAGTAGTCCGAAACGCGTTTGCCGCTGCGCCCGCGAATGAAGGATATGTACTGCTTCGACGTCGCGTTCTGCTTCCATTCGGCCAGATTGATACGCGCCGCCATGTTCAGGCTGGACAGATCCAGATGGCGCGCCGCCGCTACATTCAGGTCGTCGGTGACGGTGACGCCTTCGGTATGGTGCAGCAGGGCGATGACCAGAAAGGGCGTCATGCCCTGGCGGTAGCGGATGAACAGCACGTGACCGCCGAGCGCCAGGTTCGAGCCTTCCATCAAGGTTTTCAGATGCTCGGTGGCCTGGGTCGAAAAGCGTACGAAGTCGATGTCGTCATCGACGAGTTGCTGCAGCCAGCCGCTGAACGGATAGGCGCCGCTTTCTCCGTGAAAATAGCCCCAGGCCTTGTTCGGCTTGCTGTTATACGCCTCGATCAACCCGGCGAGCAGTTGCTCCAGCGCCTCGGAGCTGGCCAGTTCAGCCTCGCGCAGCGTCAGGCTGGCCGGTTGACCGTCAGGCTTCTTGTGAATCTGATGGACGATGCTGTTATCGATGGGCATGAGTGGTATCCGCGAACCGTGGGTGGGGCGTGTTTCGCTCGCCAAGGGGAGGGCATGCCTCCCCCCCGAGAGCATCAGAGACTGGCGATATGCGCGCGTTGCTCGCTGAATTGCGCCAGAGCCTGTTGGGCTTCGGCCAGCTTTGCCTTTTCCTTGTCAATGACCGCGGGCGGAGCCTTGTCGACGAAGCCTGCATTACCCAACTTGCCGCCGATGCGTTTCACTTCACCGTCCAGGCGCTGGATTTCCTTGTCCAGGCGCGCGAGTTCGGCATCCTTGTCGATCAGACCGGCCATGGGCACCAGCACTTCCATCTCGCCGACCAGCGCGGTAGATGACAGCGGAGCTTCTTCACCAGCCCTGAGCACCTTGACCGAATCCAGCTTGGCCAGCTTGGCCAGCAGCGGTTCGAAATCGGCCAGGCGGCGCTGATCCTCTGCGCTGGCGTTGTCCACGATGATGTCGATGCGCTTGGCCATGGAGATTTTCATCTCGCCGCGGATCTGCCGCACGCCGAGCATCAGTGCCTTGACCCATTCGATATCTGCCTCGGCATCCGCATCGATGCGGTTCTCGTCGGCCACCGGCCAGGGCTGCAGCATGATGGTGTCGCCTTGCTTGCCGGCCTGACCCTTGATGCGCTGCCAGATCTCTTCAGTGATGAAGGGCATGAACGGGTGTGCCAGGCGCAGAATGGTTTCCAGTACTCGTACCAGCGTGCGGCGGGTACCGCGCTGGCGTTCCACTTGCGCGGTCTCGTCCCAGAGCACGGGTTTGACCAGTTCGAGATACCAGGCGCAGTACTCGTCCCAGACAAACTCATACAGTGCCTGAGTGGCGAGGTCGAAGCGAAAGGCGTCCAGCTGGCGCGTCACTTCCTGTTCGGTTCGTTGCAGAGCGGAGATGATCCAGCGGTCTGCTGCGGCGAGCTCGACCGGTTCACCGTTGACGCCGGTGTCGAAACCATCGGTATTTTCGGTCACGAAGTTCGCCGCATTCCACAGCTTGTTGCAGAAGTTGCGATAGCCCTCGACGCGGCCCATGTCGAACTTGATATCGCGGCCGGTCGAGGCCAGCGAACAGTTGGTGAAGCGCAGCGCGTCGGTACCGTAGGCGGCGATGCCATCGGGGAATTCCGCGCGGGTCTGTTTTTCGATCTTCGCCGCCAGCTTGGGCTGCATCATGCCGCTGGTGCGCTTGGTCACCAGTGATTCCAGGTCGATGCCGTCGATGATGTCCAGCGGGTCAAGCACGTTGCCCTTGGACTTGGACATTTTCTGACCCTGCCCGTCGCGCACCAGACCGTGCACGTAGACCGTCTTGAACGGCACCTGCGCGGTGCCGTCATCGTGCTTCATCAGGTGCATGGTCAGCATGATCATGCGTGCGACCCAAAAGAAGATGATGTCGAAGCCGGTGACCAGTACATCAGTGGGGTGAAAGGTCTTCAGCGCAGCGGTCTGTTCCGGCCAGCCGAGCGTGGAGAAGGTCCACAGCCCCGAGCTGAACCAGGTGTCGAGCACGTCCTCGTCCTGACGCAGCGTAATGTCGCCCAGGTTGTGCTTGTTGCGCACTTCGGCTTCGTCGCGACCAACGTATACGTTGCCCGCTTCGTCATACCAGGCCGGTATGCGATGGCCCCACCACAGCTGGCGCGAGATACACCAGTCCTGGATGTCGCGCATCCAGGAGAAATACATGTTTTCGTACTGCTTGGGGACGAATTGAATACGGCCGTCTTCTACCGCAGCGATCGCCGGCTCGGCCAGCGGCTTGGTCGATACGTACCATTGGTCCGTCAGCCAGGGTTCGATCACCACGCCGGAACGATCACCCTTGGGCACCTTCAGTGCGTGAGGCTCGATCTTTTCCAGCAGGCCGGCGGACTCGAAATCCTCGACGATTTTCTTGCGTGCCTCGAAGCGATCGAGGCCGGCATAGGCTGCCGGCAGGCTGGCATCGACGTCGTTGTTCACGCTGCCGTCGATGTTGAACACCTGAGCGCGGGCCAGGACCACGGCGTTCTGATCGAGCACGTTGATCAGCGGCAGGTTGTGCCGCTTGCCGACTTCATAGTCATTGAAGTCGTGCGCCGGGGTCATCTTCACGCAGCCGGTGCCGAACTCTGGGTCGCAGTAGTCGTCAGCGATGATTGGAATGCGGCGGCCCACCAGCGGCAGCTCGACGAACTTGCCGATCAGTGCCTGATAACGCTCGTCGTTCGGGTTCACTGCGACGGCGGTATCACCCAGCATGGTTTCCGGCCGCGTGGTGGCAACCACCAGGTACGTCTGACCTTCAGCCGTTGTGGCGCCATCGGCCAGCGGATAACGCAGATTCCACAGCGAGCCGGTCTCGTCATGGTTCTCCACTTCCAGATCGGATATCGCCGTGTGCAGTTTCGGATCCCAGTTGACCAGCCGCTTGCCACGATAGATCAGGCCATCCTCGTGCAGTCGCACGAAGGCTTCACGCACGGC
This sequence comes from Halopseudomonas nanhaiensis, assembly GCF_020025155.1. NCBI lineage: Bacteria > Pseudomonadati > Pseudomonadota > Gammaproteobacteria > Pseudomonadales > Pseudomonadaceae > Pseudomonas > Pseudomonas nanhaiensis. Next base: position 3,051,924 of record NZ_CP073751.1, on the reverse strand, counting down.
GTTGGACAGTCCCTCGTCCATGGTGAAGCGCTCGCGGCTCCAGTCCACGGAGCTGCCCAAACGGCGGATCTGCCGGGTGATGTTGCCACCTGACTCTTCCTTCCATTCCCAGACCTTGTCCAGAAACTTGTCGCGGCCCAGATCGTGGCGGGACTGGCCCTGCGCGGCGAGCTGGCGCTCGACGACCATCTGCGTGGCGATACCCGCGTGGTCGGTGCCCGGCTGCCACAGGGTGTTGCGCCCCTGCATGCGGCGGAAGCGGATCAGCGCGTCCATGATCGAGTTGTTGAAACCATGGCCCATATGCAGGCTGCCGGTGACGTTCGGCGGCGGTAGGGCAATCGTGTAGGACTCACCCGAACCCTGCGGAGCGAAATAGTGATTCTGCTCCCAGGTCTGATACCAGGAGGATTCGATGGCGTGCGGCTGGTAAGTCTTGTCCATGCGGTTCTGGGTGTCCGGAATGTGGCGGTGGCAATGCACGCGGCGCACGCGGAGCGCGCGGCGGTGTCACGGAAAACGGCCATTATAGCGAGGGGAGCGGCGAGCGTCCCAGCCCGATCGGCTTATTTGAGCTGCTCGCGAACGATCTGCTCGAGCCTGGCCTTGAGACGGTTGCGCAGTTCGGCTTCGATCGTCGGAATCATGTCGTCGATCACGTCCTGCAGGATCAATTGCGCTTCGGCCTGAAGACGCGCCTCAAGGCGAAGTTCCCTGGCAGTGGGATGGGTGCTGTCGCGCTCGTCGGTGACCGGCGTACCGAGCAGACGGTCGAGTTGGACACGTTCCCGGGCCAGCCGCGCCAGCGAGTCGTAGGGCAGAAAGGGGTTGGCCGAGCGGGTGGCAGCAGGCGACGCCTCGGGTTGCGTCGGTCGCGACTCGGTAAGCGGCGTATCGATCGGGTCGGTGATGACATCCTGCAACAGCGGTATTTCCATCTGCTCTTCTTCGGCAAGCAGATTGTCCGGATCGTGCTCGTCAAGCAGGGTGCGGATCGACTCCAGGTCTTCCAGTAACCGTGAGGGCTCCGAGGGATCGCGATGCGTCATGGCTCATCCTGCCGTGCGAATCTGGTGGGACTTCAAAGGATAGCCCCGATCGCGATAAAAGCGGAAGCGCTCGCGCGCCGGTATACGGACGTCATCGTGCTCCACGACGATCTCCGCCAGCCGAGTGAAGCGGCTGAAGAACCCCGGCGTGTTCTGCGCCAGATTGATCAGCAGATCATGATGCGGATCGGGGTCCTCGCCGGCGCCGCATACAATCGCCTGGTCCGGCTGATCACTATGTAGTGCATGCGGCAGGAAGGCATCCGGCTTGAATGACCACAGCAGCTCATCGAGCGCTTCCGCCTGCGCCACGTCGGCGCAATGCAGATAGACCCTGTGACCCTTGGTCCAGGCCTTGTGAGCCAGACGACAGGCGTAATCCAGCCGCGCTTGCGGCTGGTCGCTGGTCAGCAGGTAGAAATCGATTCGCGTCATCAATAAAACTCGCTTGAGGCTGTAGGCTGAACGCTCGGAGCCGGAATGCGTTGAGCGCATCGGGCTATGCATCGATACAGCTTATCTTCGCGGTCAGGCCTTTCAGCCTAAAGCCTTCAGCCGCCCTCGCTGTTACTGCGCCTGGTTGATCAGATACTGCGCAAGCAGCGGCACCGGTCGGCCTGTCGCGCCCTTGTCCTTGCCGCCGCTGGTCCAGGCGGTGCCGGCGATATCCAGGTGCGCCCACGGGTAGGCCTTGGTGAAGCGCGAAAGGAAACAGGCTGCGGTGATGGTGCCGGCCTTCGGGCCGCCAATGTTCGCAATGTCCGCGAACGGGCTGTCGATCTGCTCCTGGTATTCATCGAACAGAGGTAGTTGCCAGGCGCGATCGTCAGCCTGCTGGCCGGCGGTCAGCAATTGCTGCATGAGTTCGTCATTGTTGCCCATCAGGCCGCTGGTGTGCGCACCCAGGGCCACTACGCAGGCGCCGGTAAGGGTCGCGATATCAACCACACTGGCCGGATTGAAACGCTCGGCGTAGGTCAGCGCATCGCAAAGCACCAGGCGGCCTTCGGCGTCGGTGTTGAGGATTTCGATGGTCTGACCGGACATGCTGGTGACGATGTCGCCAGGCTTCGTCGCGGTGCCGCTGGGCATGTTCTCGGCGGCGGCAATCAGGCAGACCAGATTGATCGGCAGCTGCATGCCGACCACGGCCTTGAGCACCCCGAACACGGTCGCCGCTCCGCACATGTCGTACTTCATCTCGTCCATGCCTGCGCCGGGCTTGATGCTGATGCCACCGGTGTCGAAGGTAATGCCCTTGCCCACCAGCATGTGTGGCTTGTCCTTGGACTTGCCGCCGTTGTAGGTGAAGCGGATCAGCTTCGCCGGCTCGGCACTGCCAGCACTTACCGACAGCAACGAACCCATGCCAAGCGCCTTCATGTCCTTTTCGTCGAGCACTTCGACGTCGAGTTCCTTGTGCTGCTTGGCCATCGCCTTGGCTTCCTTGGCCAGATACGTCGGGGTGCAGACGTTGCCTGGCAGGTTGCCCAGGGTGCGGGTCAGATCGGTGCCGTCGCTGATGGCCTGGCCGTGCAGCACGCCGCGCTCGACCACAGTCGCCTCGGCCTTGTCGCCGGTCCACAGCAGGACCTTCTTCAGGCGTGGCGCGGTGGCCTTCTTGCTCTTGAACTGGTCGAACTGGTACAGCGCCTCACGCGCGGTTTCGACCAGCAGACGGGTACGTGCGTATACGTCACGACCCTTTACCTGCAGGGCGGGGAGGGTGATCAGCGCATCGGTCGCGCCGCCGTCCTTGAGCGTGCTGATGACCTTCTGTACCAGCTTGCGATAGGCGCGGTCGCCGCGCTCCTCGTCCTTGCCGGCGCCGATCAGCAGCAGGCGCTGCGCCGTGATGCCGGGCAGACCGAAGAGCATCAGCGTATGACCGGCCTTCGCGCTGATGTCGCCATGCTTCAGTGCAGCTGCGAGCTGGCCGCCACAGGCCCGGTCCAGCTCGGCCGCCGGGCCGCTGAGGGTTTTGCCTTCGTTGACTGCTACAACCAGACAGCCGGTTTTGATGGTTTCCAAGGTGCCGTGCTTGACGCTGAACTCCATGGTACTCCCCAAGACAAATCAGGTGGATTGACTGATAATGCAGCCCATTGAACGACGTGCGCCCAATCCGGCAGCGTTTGCAACCAGGTGTGCTTTGTCTGCATTCTGGCCTATTCCCGGGTGCCCTTAAAGCCCCGGAGCCAAAGGAAACGTTTAGTGATTGTCTTTCGTTATCTCAGTCGCGAGGTATTGATGGCGCTCACCGCGGTGAGCGGCGTCCTCCTGCTGATCATCATGAGCGGGCGATTCATCAAATACCTCGCCCAGGCTGCCGCCGGACAACTGGATCCCGGCGTCCTGTTCATCATCATGGGCTACCGCCTGCCGGGCTTCATGGTCCTTATCGTGCCGCTGGGCCTGTTTCTCGGCATCCTGCTGGCTTACGGGCGCATGCACCTGGACAGCGAAATGACCGTGCTGGCGGCCACGGGTGTCAGCGATCGACGGATTCTCGGCTATACCCAGGGACCGGCAATGCTGGTGGCGCTGTTCGTCGGGCTGTTGAGTCTGTGGATTGCACCGGCAGGGGTGGTGAAAACCCAGCAGCTGTTCAATGAGCAGGATGCCATGACCGAGTTCGATACCCTGAGCGCCGGACGATTCCAGTCGATCGGCCGCGAGGCGCAGCGGGTGACGTATGCCGGGGCGCTGTCAGCGGACCGCACCGAGTTGCAGGAGGTCTTCATTGCCGAACGCAGTGATCCGGGCGATCCGGCCAGCCTCGGCGTGCTGATCGCTGAAAGCGGCCGGCAGCAGATGAACCCCGACGGAAGCCGCTATCTGGTGCTGGAAAACGGCTACCGCTATGACGGCAATCCCGGCACTGCCGAGTTCCGCACCATCGAATACGACGTCTACGGTGTGCTGCTGCCCAAGCCGGAGGTGGTGACCGAGATTACCGACCGTGAAGCGATGCCGACCAGTCAATTGCTGGGTCAGGACAACGCGCGCCTCCAGGCGGAGCTGCATTGGCGCATCGCCTTGCCCCTGCTGGTTCCCATCGTCGCTTTCTTCGCCGTGCCGCTGGCGCGGGTGAACCCGCGTCAGGGCCGGTTCCTCAAATTGCTGCCTGCCGTGCTGCTCTATATGGCCTATCTGGCAATGCTGATCAGTGCGCGCGGCTGGATGGAGGCAGGACGCACGCCTGCCTGGCTCGGGTTGTGGTGGGTGCACCTGCTGTTTCTTGCCATCGGAGTAGGCCTCAACCTTCGCACGCTGACCGCGCCCTCGGCGCCCAGGGGAGGTGTCCATGCGGCTGCTTGACCGCTATGTCGGCAAGTCCGTGCTCTCGAGTGTGCTGATCGTCTCGATGATCGTGCTCGGCCTGGACATGCTGTTCGCCTACATTGGAGAGCTCGAGGATCTGGCCGGCGGTTACGATGCGATACAGGCGCTGGTGTATGTCGTTCTGACTGCGCCCCGTCGGCTTTACGACCTGCTGCCCGTGGCAGTGCTGGTGGGGTGCCTGGTTGGCCTGGGAACCCTGGCGAGCAACTCGGAGCTGACCATCATGCGTGCCGCTGGCGTCTCCGTCGCGCGGATCATCGGTGCCGTGATGAAGCCGCTGGTGGTGCTGATGCTGGCCGGAGTGCTGCTGGGTGAATATGCGGCGCCGTATGCGGAGAATCTGGCAGAAAGCCGGCGAGCGATGGCCGTCGGCAGCAGCGAGGCGATGAAGTCGCGCGGATTATGGCATCGGGAGGGCAACGAGTTCATCCATATCAATGCGGTGCAGCCTGACGGCGTGCTGCGCGGGGTCACACGCTATCGGTTCGATGACGAGCGTCGCCTGACTGAAGCGAGCTTCGCCGAGCGCGCTACGGTGCAGCAGGATGACTGGCTACTCGAGGACATTCGGCTTACGCGGTTTGTCGAGAATGGGCACGCCGAAGTTGCCGTGGTCCCCAGTTCGCGATGGAACGTCGCGCTGTCGCCGCAGCTGTTGCGGATTCTGCTGCTGGATCCGGATGTCCTGCCGCTGACCGGATTGTGGCGCTATCAGAACTATCTGGCCGAACAGGAGCTGGACAACAGCGCCTACTGGCTATCGTTCTGGAAAAAATTGCTGCAGCCGCTGACCACGGCCACGCTGGTCTTTGTCGCCATTTCCTTCATCTTCGGACCACTTCGATCGGTTACGCTGGGCCAGCGCATCTTCACCGGGGTGCTGGTGGGCTTCAGCTTCCGGATCGTGCAGGATTTGCTCGGACCGTCCAGCCTGGTGTTCGGCTTCCCGCCGTTGATCGCGGTGCTGGCGCCGATCGTGGTGCTGCTGCTGATGGGGATCGTACTAATGCGCAGGGCCGGCTAGCCCTTGCGGTAGGCATCCTTCGGCAGGGTGACCATTTTCGTGCCCGAGGCGATGTCCTGCCAGCTGCGTGACTGACTGTCCCACAACTGCCAGAGAAAGCCGAGTCCGGCACACAGCCAGGCGGCCTGGGCCACCAGAAAGCGTATGGTCGCCTGGCGTGTCGTCACCGAGCGCCCATCCGGTTGCTGCAGACGCACGCGCCAGACCTGCATGCCCAACGTCTGGCCCTTTTTAGTCCAGAACAACACATAGAAACCCCAGGTCGCTACCAGCAGTACCAACGACAGCCAGATGTCGCCGATGAAGGCCCCTGCCTCGGCCCGCTCCTGCGTCTGCGCTTCACCTCCCGCTGCGATGTGCAGGCCGAGGTAGGCAAAGGTTGTGATCATCCACAGGGCGATCAGCAGGAAAAGATCATACGCCAGTGCAGCGAGGCGGCGAAGGAGGCCGGTGGCGGGAAACTCGCCAGCCGGAAGGAGTTGCTTGATGGCCATGTCAGGTCCGCAGGGCTGCGCCGCTGCCTAGCGGCGGGCGAGAGGGAAGGTCTGGAAGCGAACGCCGGCGAGCCCGCTACGCATGAGCGCGCGAATGTTGCCGTGGGCGGTGCCGTCGGGGTCCGCCAGCACTGCCTGGTAGTGCTCGGCAAAACACTGGAGCGCCTGCTCATCGTTCAGGCCGGTGTCGATGGCCATCGCCAGTACCCGGCACGAGCCCTGATTTTCAGACTCATCGTTATGCAGCGTGCCGTTGTCAAAGGCGCTCGGAGTGAACCGGTATTCGGCGTCGATAAAGGCAAGTGTGTCGGCAAAGCAGTGCGCAGGAGTTCCCAGGCGCTGCACGAAGTCCGTTCGGGTCATGCCTTGCCCTGCTTCTGGCTCTTGTCGAAGGCTGCCTGCTGTTCGGGACTGGCGTCGGTCTGGTACTTGGCCTTCCAGTCCGCGTAGGGCATGCCGTAGACCGCCTCGCGCGCTTCTTCGAGACTCAGGGCGATGTCCATGTCATCGGCGGATGCCTTGTACCATTTGGCCAGACAGTTGCGGCAGAAGCCGGCAAGTGTCATCAGGTCGATGTTCTGCACGTCCTTGCGGCTGCGCAGATGACTCACCAGGCTGCGAAAGGCAGCCGCTTCCAGCTCTATGCGCTCTTGCTTGGTCATGATCGACTCCAGAAAGGACAGGACGTAGTGGCTCGGATGATACTGGCCGAATATGTACGCGGCAATCGTTGCTGGCGCACCCCGCCACCCTGCCGCACGGGTCAGTCGCGTGACTGGCTGAGCGTGATCGAGACAGAGTCTGCGAAGCGCAGCGCATGGGGTTTGTCCACCTCCACTTCCGCATAGCGAACCTGGGGCTGCTGCATCACGATGTCGAGCAGCTCCTGGGTCAGACGCTCGAGCAAGGCGAAGCGATTGGTTTCGATATGCTGCAACAGGGCCTTGGTGATGGTGCGATAGTTCAGCGCATGATCGATGTCGTTGACCTGCACGGCGTCGCCAGCCGGGTACACAATGGTCACATTGACCACCACGTCCTGGCGGTTGCGGATCTCGTCTTCCTTGATGCCGATGTAGGTACGCGCCCGCAGATCCTTGATGCGGATGCGTGCCATGCCGGAAGCGAGACGGTTCATCGCGTGATCAGCTGCAGAAACTCCTGACGCGTGGTCCCGGAGTTGCGGAAGGCGCCAAGCATCACCGAGGTATGCATCGACGAGTTCTGTTTTTCCACCCCACGCATCATCATGCACATGTGCTTCGCTTCGATGACCACCGCCACGCCCTTGGCATGCGTAACCGACTGCAGCGCCTCGGCGATCTGGCGGGTCAGGTTTTCCTGGATCTGCAGCCGGCGGGCATACATGTCAACGATGCGCGCGACCTTGGACAGGCCGATGACTCGGCCAGTCGGGATGTAGGCTACGTGCGCCTTGCCGATGAACGGCAGCATGTGATGCTCGCACATGGAATACAGCTCGATGTCCTTGACGATCACCATCTCGTCATTCTCGGACTCGAACAGCGCGCCATTGACGATGTCGTCCAGCGATTCGTTGTAGCCCCGACAGAGAAACTGCATGGCCTTGGCCGCGCGCAGCGGTGTGCCCTGGAGGCCCTCGCGATCGGGATTTTCGCCAAGATCGGCAAGAATCTCGTGGTAGTGGCGGGTGAGGTTTTCGAGGCTCATCGTCAGTTCCGTCTCTTCATTTGAGGTTCCTGCCGCCGTTCAGGTCGAGGCAGGTACCGGTTACGTAAGGATTGTCCATCAGATAGCGGATGGATTGATAGACCACGTCCGGCCCCGGCTCTATACCCAGCGCGGATTTTTCCAGCGTGCGTTCACGATACTCGGCGCTGTCGTCAGCATTGAACATGATCAGCGCCGGCGCGATGGTGTTTACCTTGATTTCCGGCGCAAGCCGCGCTGCGAAGGACAGCGACAGTGCTTCGAGTCCTGCCTTGCTGGCGCAATAGGCGGCATGCCGGCGGCTGCCACGGCGGGCCACATGGTCGGTCAGGTGGATGATGTCGCCGGGCGAGCCGGGTGTGAACAATTCCGCGCTCGCCAGATTGAGCAGGTAAGGCGCCTGCATGTGCACCATGAACATCCGCTGGAAACCGTCGGCCCCGGCACCGTCGCCCAGCCACAGCGAGGCGTTGTGAATCAGGGCCCGGAGCTGGACCGAGCGCTGCCTGAGGGCGTCGATAAGCGCTTCGATCCCGGCGACGGTGGAGAAGTCGGCCTGGATGACCTCGATGCCTTCGAGAGGACGCGTGCGCCATTCGTCACGGTACTCGCGGCAGGTGATGATGACCCGATACCCGTCCTCGACGAATCGCCGCGCACAATGCAGGCCGATGCGTTGTGCTGCGCCTGTGATGAGAATGGTGCCGTGTGATGTCATGGTTCGAATCCGTGGGGCCCGGACGTGTCGGCCGGGGTGCTCCGTGCCGGGGCTCCTGATGTTCGAAAGTTATATCTTTCGGGTTTGCTGTACAAGAAATATTTAACAAAACCGCTTTCGTGTACAACATTATCCTGCCATGTACAGTAATTTTCGCTGTGCAGCCGGTCGACGTGCAGGAGTCCGTGAGCCTCTGGCACTGCGCGCGACATCCTAACATGTCCTCTGCGTGCTGCGCTGCGGGTCAGATGGCCAGATCGCTCCCAGGCCGGGAAGCGATGATCGATAAGCTATACAGCAGCCGTACAAATTATCGGGTGAACAGAGTAAGCTGAGCGCCTTGCGGCGCAGCTGGCGCCATCTCGACCGAGCGACGTTATGACTGATGAGACCCAGAGCAGTGTATCGGCAGTCCGAATGGACCTGGATTCCGAGGAGCTTTACCCGATCCGTGAAGTTTCTCGGCTGACAGGGGTCAATCCGGTCACGTTGCGCGCCTGGGAACGCCGATATGGGTTGCTTGTTCCGCACCGCACGGAAAGTGGACACCGTTTGTATTCGATGGCCGACATAGAGCGGGTCCGCGCCGTAACCGCGTGGATCGAGCGCGGCGTGGCGGTCAGCAAGGTTGGGTCGATCATCGACCGACAGACGCCGCCCCCGGAAACGCGGCGTCCCACCCGGCCGATGCAGCTTGTGGATGCGCCTCTTTCCGACGACATGCAGCCCTGGCAGGATCGGTTGTGGGAAGCGGTGGGGCAGTTCAACCTGTCGGCTCTGGACCGGGTGTATGGTCAGGTGTTTTCCGCCTATCCGCTACCGGTCGTCATCAACAGCGTGCTCCTGCCGGTGTGGCGGCGTCTGCATGGCCAGGCGGCACCGGGTACGTCGCCCCAGTGGTCGTTCTTCGATGGCTTCCTGCGGATGCGTCTCTCCCAGCGCGTCGGTTACGTGCTGGAAGGCGCGCCTACGGTATTGCTGACGTGCCTGCCCGGTCCCCTGCGGGAGCTGGACATCATGCTGGCGGCCGCCTGTATCAGCGAGGCAGGCTGCAATGTCAGTGTGCTGCCGATGGTCCCGTCATTTCCCGACATACACCTCGCGTCTCAACGCTCTGGTTCGGCCGCAGTGGTATTGCTTGGTAGCCGCTCGCTGGATGTGGACGTTCTCAGGAAACGGCTGCCGCGGCTGGAGAGAGCGCTCGACTGTCCGTTGGCGATGGCTGGCCCGGTGTGCCAGTTGCATCAGCAGGACCTGGAAGATATGGGTATCGCCTGTCTGGGCGATCCGGGCCAGGCCCTGATTGGCAAGACCCGATCCCTTCTGGCAGGACGTCTGGACGTATAACTGTAAAAGAAATGCAGGGCGGACTTGTACAGATGCTATACGTCGTATAGTATCTGTACACATAAACCGCTGCGCACTCCGATAGCCGCTTTCCCCACTTCAGGCTATCGGAGCTTTTTAACCCTTTCTCCGACCTTTTGTCGTTTTTGCCCTTCCCACCACGCTTCATCTTCGCGTTAAATGCCATCATAACAACATCAGTGAGCCCGCTTTTCGAGCTCCCGATCAGCTACGAATCCCGTCCGTCTGCGTACTGGAACTTTTCAGATAGTCGCAGTCTTTGTTCTCTGGTACCGCAGAGTTCACGGATGGCCGATGGTGTTCAAGATGTCCCAATCGATTCAGCAGCTGCAAACATTGAAGGTGCCGACTTCTCAGCTCCAGCTCGGGATGTACGTCTCCGAACTGGACCGCGACTGGCTGGAAACCCCCTTTCTATTTCAGGGCTTCATGCTGGAGGATCCCGATGACCTCTTCGCACTGAAGAACCTCTGCGATTTCGTGCTTATCGATGTCGTCAAGACGCGCATCATGACCCGCGATCTGTTGCTGACGCCCTCTGTCTCGCAACCGCGCAAACCACAAGCCAGCTACAGAATCTCGTCGTCGATCGAGACCGAGATCGCCAATGCCAATCGCAGCTACCGCCAGTCGTTCCGCGAAGTCCGAGCGATGCTCGACCACGTCTGCAGTGGCGAGACGCTCGATGCCCGGCGCATGCTTGCGGCTGTCCGACCATGCCTGGACTCGATCGTGCGCAATCCCTCTGCGTTGTTGTGGCTTACCCGGATCAAGCATGTCGATCAGTACACCGCCGAGCATTGTCTGAATGTGGGTATTCAGGCGATGGCGCTCGGTCGACACATGGGCCTGGGAATCAAGCATCTGGAACTGCTTGGTCTGTGCGGCATGATGCATGACGTGGGCAAGATGGATCTGGATCAGGATATTCTGAACAAGCCCGGGCGCCTCACGCCCGAGGAATTCGCTCATATCAAGTTGCATCCGGTGTTCGGTCGTGACGAACTCGCCAAGGACCCGAACATGCCGCCCGAGGTCATCCGGGTCGCCTACAGCCACCATGAGCGCCTCGATGGCACAGGGTACCCCTGCCGCCTCCCTGCCAGTTCGCTGGATTTCTACATTCGGGCGATCACCGTGGTGGATGCCTACGACGCCATCACCAGTAGCCGTTGTTACAGTGGCAGCCACAGCTCGGCCGAAGCATTGAAGATCCTGTACAACAACCGCGGAACCCAGTTCGACGAGAAGCTGGTGGTCAATTTCATCGAGTGCATTGGCATCTATCCGCCCGGCTCGCTGGTGGAAATGAATACCGGTGAAGTGGGGGTAGTGCTGTCGGTGGACCCGATGCACCGGCTGTTGCCCAAGATCGCGCTGGTGCGTGACGAGAACAAGCGGCCTATCGAGCAGGTCGTGGTGGATCTGGCTGCCTCATCGGGCGCCGGCGCAGGGCCTCGCTACTGGATTAGCAAGGTTCTGGTAGACGGATCCCACGGTATCGACCTCGAATCGTTCACGGCAGGCAACGTGCGATTGACTGACGCCGAAGCCGACCAGATGGCCTGGAGCGGCTAACGGGCGGCTGCGGCGGCCAGCTGCTTTTTCAGTTCGATGACTTCGGCTTCCAGCGCCTCGGCACGCTGGGTGGCCTTGACCTGTTCGGTCACGTCCTTCTGGATACCGATGAAGTAGGTGAGCTGATCGGCTTCGTTGAACACCGGCGTGATGGACAGCTCGTTCCAGAACAAGGAGCCATCCTTGCGATAGTTGCGCACGACCTGACGGGTGGGGCGGCGTTCGCTGATGGCCTGCTTGATCAGATTCAACCCTTCCTGCTCGCGATCGCCCATCTGCAGGAAGCGGCAGTCCTGATAGAGGATCTCTTCGGCGCTATAGCCGGTCAACCGCTCGAAGGCCTGGTTGACGTAAATGAGAATGTTGTCCTCGCCTTCCTGCTCCGCTACGACCACGCCGTCATTCGATGCGTTGACGACCAGCTGCAAAAGTTTGGCGTTGATCATGCAAGGGCTCCTCTTGTTAGCGGGTCATTCTATCGCAACGCCAACGACTGTCTACCGGGAGCGTCCGGCGCCGCGGTTGGGGCATAATGTGCGCCGGAACATTACAGGAGAACGCGATGAAGCTCGTGATCATTAGCGGATCGGTCTACGGTACTGCCGATCTGGTCGCCGACGAGGCGGCCAACCAGGCTCGGGCGGCAGGGCTTGAAGTGGTACGCATGAAGGGTGCGAGCGTCGATGGATTGCTGGCCGAAAACGCCGATGCGCTGCTGGTATGCTGCGCTACCACCGGCATGGGTGAATTGCCGGACACACTGGTGGCCTTTCACGCGGAACTGCATGACCGGTTTCCACTACTCACCGGTTTGCCGTTCGGGGTCATCGCGCTCGGTGATAGTGCCTACGGCGATACCTTCTGTCTGGCAGGGGAGCAGCTGCGCGAAACCCTGCTGGAGTTGCAGGCGCGCGAGGCGGTGCCAATGCTGCGTCTGGACGCCAGTGAGACGGTGACGCCGGAAGCGGACGCCGAGCCGTGGCTTTCGGATTTCTACGCGGCCTTACAGGGCTGAACTAGTCAGGCGAATCGGCAAGCAGGTCGCCTGTGGCCAGGCGGGTCAGTGCGTCTTCATTGAGGATGACGATCTGGCCATAGTTGATCTTCAGCCAGCCTGCCTGCTCCAGGCGCTTGAGCAGCTTGTTGATGCTCTGCCTGGAGCTGTTGAGCATCAGCCCGAGCGCTTCCTGAGACAGCTGTATCGACGGCTGTCCGCCAACTTCGTCGGTCTGTCCATAATTGTGTGAATGCATCAGCAGCCGCTTGGCCAGCCGCGAGGACAGCGGCAGCAGGGCGCTGTCCTCGAGCATCGCAAAGGACAGGCGAATTCGGCGGCATAGCAGCCGCATGAAGTGCGGGTAGAGCTCGGGACGGCGCTCCAGCAGTTGCTGGAATCCCTGCCGCGGAATCATCAGTAGTTCGGTTGCGCCAACCCCGTGCGCGTCATGCGTACGCGGGAGACCATCGAACAGGGATATCTCGCCGAACCAGTTCCCAGGGCTGAGCACGGTGAGCAGCGCTTCACGGCCGTCCGCGCCGCTGCTGCTGATCTTCACTGCGCCGCTGATCACGCCGTACAACCCATCCGGCGGATCATCCTTGGCGTGCAGGCGCTCGCCATCATCAAGAAGGCGCAGGCGGGCCAGGGCGACCATTTCGTCGATGCAGTCCTGCGGTAGATCGCGAAACCAGCGATTGCGCTGTAGCAGCCCGACCAGTTGACTGCTCTCGGCCTTGCCGGACACTGTAAAGTGCTTGACAGTCCTTCTCGCTGTCACCCTCTAGACTCCCTGCTAATCTGAACATTCACAGTATGCCGCAAGTCGGCCGGGATGTATCAGGCCGTCGATTACGCCATCAAGAGGATCTACCCATGAACGCAGTTCAGCCTATCGAGCAGTTGGACGTCAAATCCCAGGTCAGTGCAGAAGAATGGCAGACACGCGTGGATCTGGCGGCCTGCTACCGTCTGATCGCCATGTACGGGTGGGACGACGTGGTGTTTACCCACGTTTCGGCCAAGATTCCCGGCACTGAACATTTCCTGATCAACCCGTACGGCATGATGTTCGAGGAAATCACCGCCTCCAGCCTGGTCAAGATCGACCTGCAGGGCAACAAGCTGATGGATTCGCCCTACGACATCAACCCGGCCGGCTTCACCATTCACAGCGCGGTGCATGAAGTGCGCCACGATGCCGGATGCGTCATGCACACGCACACCAACGCTGGCGTGGGTGTATCTGCACAGAAGAACGGCATCCTGCCGATTTCCCAGCAGTCGATCTTCGTGCTGAGCAGCCTGTCGTATCACGATTACGAAGGGGTCGCGCTCAATGACGAGGAGAAAGCCCGTCTGCAGGCCGACCTGGGTAACACCAACAACATGATGCTGCGCAACCACGGTCTGATGACGTGCGGAAAGTCGGTATCCGATGCCTTCCTGACCATGTACACCTTCCAGCGCTGCTGCGAGATCCAGATCGCCGCGCAGGCCGGTGGCAGTGAGCTGATACCCATCCCGCAGGCCATTCTCGACGGTGCCAAGGAAAGTATGCGCAAGGTGACTCGCGGTGCCGGTAGCGGTGTGGCGTGGCCAGCTCTGATCCGCAAACTGCAGCGGGTCAGCCCGGGCTTCGATCAGTAAACGCTGCAGCTCACAAGCGAGCCCGGCATGCGCCGGTGCTCGCTCGCGGTGTGGCTGACGATCAGCTGTGATGGTCGCGCAGAAAAACCAGCTTGTCGGGCGATGAGCTGGCCTTGTCAAAGGCATAACCGTCCAGATCGAAAGCTTTCAAACCTTCCGCATCGGTGACGCGCTCCTTGATTACAAAGCGCGCCATCAGGCCGCGAGCCTTCTTCGCATAGAAGCTGACGATCTTGTAGTCGCCATTCTTGCGATCCTTGAACACCGCCTCAATCACTCGCGCCTTGAGCGCCCTCGGCTTCACCGCCCCGAAATATTCCTGCGAAGCGAGGTTCAGCAATATGTAGTCCCCCTGTTTGGCCAGATCCTTGTTCAGTGATTCGCTGATCCGCTCTCCCCAGAAGCTGTACAGATCCCTGCCGCGTGAATTGGCCAGTTTGGTGCCCATCTCCAGACGGTAGGGTTGCATGAGGTCCAGCGGCCGCAGCACGCCGTACAGGCCCGACAGCATCCGCAGATGTTGCTGGGCGAACTCCAGGTCCTGCTCGGTGAAATCCTCGACGGCAAGCCCGGTGTACACATCGCCCTTGAACGCGAGTAACGCCTGACGGGCATTGCTCCTGGTCGCTTTCTTTTTCCAGCTCCCGTAGCGTGCGACGTTGAGGCTGGCGAGCTTGTCAGACAGCGACATCAGCTCGGCAATATCCTGCGGCGACTTCTCCTTGAGGACGTCGATCAGCTCCTGGCTGTCATCCAGATAGCGTGGCTGAGTGAACTTGTCGGTGATCGGGGTGCTGTCGTAGTCCAGCGTTTTCGCGGGCGAGATGACCATCAACATCGATAACGGCTCCTGTGGAAAGCGAACGTCATTATGCCGCAAGCGTACGCATGGGACGTAAAATTGGGTCGATAGAATCCGCCGATGATCCCGCGCAACCGCTGCGGCGCGCGTCGTACGAGTGAATACCAGAGAGGAAACGACGAGGCGCCCCGCAGGGCGCCGAGTAGTCAGAGATGGGTCTCGGCGTATTCGGCCAGCGCCGAGCGTGGAACGCCCTGCAGATGGATATGAACGCCATGGGGGAAGTCTTTGAAGCACTCGGTCAGATAGGTGAGACCTGAACTGGTGGCATTCAGGTACGGCGTGTCGATCTGCGCCAGGTTGCCCAGGCAAACCACTTTGGAACCGGCCCCGGCGCGGGTGATGATGGTCTTGATCTGATGGGGCGTAAGGTTTTGGCTTTCGTCAATCAGGATGAAGCTCTGCTGGAAGCTGCGGCCGCGAATGTAGTTGAGCGACTTGAACTGCAGCGGGACTCTGTCGAGGATGTAGTCGACACTGCCGTGCGTACACTCATCGTCCATATGCAGGGCTTCGAGGTTGTCGGTGATCGCGCCCAGCCAGGGCTCCATTTTTTCGGCTTCGGTGCCTGGCAGGAAGCCGATGTCCTCATCCAGCCCCTGGGTACTGCGGGTGGCAATGATGCGACGGTACGTCTTGCTGACCATGGTCTGCTCGATCGCTGCGGCCAGGGCCAGGATGGTTTTGCCCGAGCCCGCGGCGCCGGTCAGGTTGACCAGATGGATGTCCGGGTCGAGCAACGCATACATCGCCAGCGACTGGAAGATGTCGCGCGGCCGCAACCCCCAGGCTTCCTGATGCAGTAGCGGCTCCTGGTGCAGGTCGCGCACGGTCAGATTGAGCCCGTCGATGTGCTTGACCCAGCCGACAAAACCCTGCTGGTCGATGATGAAATCGTTGATATGCAACCCGGGAAGATTCTCGCCCAGTTGTACCTCATGCACCGTCTGCCCCAACCGCTGGTGGGTCTCCACCTTGCCGACACGCTCCCAGAACGAACCCTCCACTTCGTGATACCCCCGCGCGAGCAGGGCAATGTCGTCGATGAGCTGGTCGGTATGGTAATCCTCTGCGTCGATGCCGCACGCTCGAGCCTTCAGTCGCATGTTGATGTCTTTGGAGACAAGAACGATTCGGTCGTCGGGGTGGCGGTGCTGGAGTTGGCAGAGCTGGTTGATGATCTTGTTGTCGTTGAGGTCGTTGGGGAGGCAGTGCGAGGGGATGGGGGCCTTGTCCATGAGGATCGCCAGGGTGCCGTGGGGGCCTAGCTTGCCTCGCGATATGGGTACGCCCTGTTCGACCTGGTCTGGCGGTGCATCGGCGAGTGTCTGATCTATGAGTCGGATGGCCTGGCGGCAATCGGCGGCAATACTGGTCTTTCCGGATTTGAGCTTGTCGAGTTCTTCAAGGACGGTCATCGGGATGATGACATGATGCTCTTCAAAGTTGAGCAGGGCATTGGGGTCGTGGATCAGAACATTGGTATCAAGGACGTAGAAGGAATGACGGGTCGGTCCGCACGCTTCCATATGCTATTACCTCGCAAGGGCCGGTAATACCAGACTGTATCAAGCGCAATGCTGCGCCTGGCAGTCCGCTTGGCCGACTCGCCTGGCGCGTGGTATCAAAGGATCACCGCTACGCTTCGGTCGGTTATTCGATGTATAGCGCATCGCTGACGACACTCACAAGCGCCGAGCCGTTATTTTTCACTGTGTTGGTCAAACAGACGAGCGGCGATTTTCGGCGAGCTGCAAGAGGGGCTATATTGGTGGGCCCGGCTGTGCTCGCGCGGGCCCGTCCTGCCGGTTTTCAGAGGCGGCTTTGGGGAAATTCGTCGGCAAAGCGTTTTTCCGCCCGCTGCTTCAGTCGCTCGCCTTTTGCTATGTCGCGCCTGGCCTGTTTCAGGTTCTTCTGCGCCTGACGCAGTTGTTTCTCAGCCTGTTTTTCGCGCTTCTCAGCCACCTTGAGCTGCTTGTTGCCCGATACGATGAGTTCGTTGCCGCGATCCCACTGTTTTGCCAGGTCCTTCTGCATTGCTGCACGTGAGCTGTCCTGGGCAGCGTGCTGACGCATCAGGTCGGCTGTGGAGTCCTGCTTGTTGGCGCACCCGGCGAGGGCGATCGCCACGATACCGGCAAGAGCGAAAGAGGGCTTGGTCATGATGGTACTCCTTGCAAATCGAGGGGCGCATGAGCTCGTCGCGAGACGAACAGATGGCGGGGTAGAGCAGGTGGTTCCTGCCTGGACAATCCCGGCAGCCAGCTGCCGGGTCATGGAGCGGTAGCGATTTGTCTAGCGACGTCGAGGGCGGTTGGTCGAGGAGGAGCGACGGCGGTTGGCATCGGCTGCGGCGCGCTGTTCAGCTTCGTTGGCGTCGCTGGCGGCCTTTTCCTCAACCGTCTGCTGGCGCCGCGGTATCGGCTTGAGGTAAATCTCCTCCGGCGGGATGCAGTCGAGTTTCTCGCCGAGCAATGTTTCGATCGGCGGGATCTGGAATGCATCGTCTTCGCTGGCCAGGCTGATCGACGTCCCCTTGGCGCCGGCTCGCCCGGTGCGGCCGATGCGGTGCACGTAATCCTCCGGATCTTCAGGCAGCGTGTAGTTGACGACGTGACTGATGCCGTCGATGTGGATGCCGCGTCCGGCCACATCGGTGGCCACCAGTACCCGCAGCTTGCCTTCGCGGAAGTTGTCCAGCGTGCGCACGCGTTTTTGCTGAGGTACATCACCAGAAAGCTGCGCTGCGTTGATGCCGTCCCGAACCAGACGCTCCTGAACCCGGCGCACCTCGTCCTTGCGGTTGGCGAACACCATCACGCGCTCGAGATCGAGCTGGGTGATCAGGTTATACAGCAGCTTGTATTTGTCCGCGCCGCTGACGGCGTAAACCTTCTGCGTAATGTTCTCCGAGGCGGGGCGTTCGGGCTCGATTTCCACGATCGCCGGGTTCACCGTCCACTGCTGGGCAAGATTCATCACGTCATCGCTGAAGGTGGCGGAGAACAGCAGGGTCTGCCGGTCGCCCTTGCGCGGTGTCTGGCGAATGATCTGCCGCACCTGGGGGATGAAGCCCATGTCGAGCATGCGGTCGGCTTCGTCCAGCACCATCATCTCGACCAGATCCAGATGCAGTTCGCCGCGATTGCAGAAGTCCAGCAGTCGCCCAGGGGTCGCGACCAGAATATCGACGTAGCGCTTCTCCAGCTGCTTGAGCTGCTTGTCGGTGTCCATCCCGCCGACGAACGCCATGACATTGAGCCCGCAATGCCGGGTCAATCCTTCGGCATCGTTGGCAATCTGCATTACCAGTTCGCGGGTCGGGGCGATGATCAGCGCACGCGGCTCGCCCATGTAGCGCTCATCCGGCGGCGGTGTTTCCAGCAGTTGGGTAATGGTCGAGATAAGAAACGCAGCGGTCTTGCCGGTACCGGTCTGAGCGCGGCCGATGGCGTCCTGACCCTGGAGCGTCGACCCGAGGACCTTGGCCTGGATCGGCGTGCAGTAGCTGAAGCCCTGATCCTGAATGGCACGCATCAGGCTGGGGGGCAGCGGGAAGTCGTGGAAGCGCGTCTTGCCCTCTGACGGCTCGACAATAAAGTCCTCGATCGACCAGGTCGGCGCGGGGGCCGGCTTGCGCTCACGTGGCTTGGGCGGCTGTCGCGGTTTCCTTGGGCGGCTGGGGCGCTCGTTGGATTCGGCGCTGGGAGGCTGTTCGGTGGGCTGCTGCCGTTCGCTAGGCGCCGCAGGCGCAGTCTCGGCAACAGCCGAGTGCTGCGACGATTCCGGCGCATCGCCGGCTTTGAACAGGTTCTTCAGTGCTTTGAGCACGGGTCTCTCTCGATCAGGCCAGTGGAATTAACTAGCCAGTGTAAAGCAAGCTCGGCGGTTAGCGAAGCCCGAGAGGCTGGTTGCTACTGCGCGAGCCGTTGTGTCAACCATTCGCGGATGTCTGCCACCTCCGACGGACAGACCTCGTGGCCCATCGGATACTCATGCCACTCGGTGCGGTGCCCGGCGGCTTGCAACTGGTCGTGAGCCTCGCGCCCCATGCTGATGGGCAGCACGTCGTCATGGCGGCCATGGGCAAAAAACAGGTCGAGCTTCGGTGCATCAGCCCCCTGCCGTCCGACCAGCTCCGGAACAGTCGGACCATAAGTGGAGAGCGCGGCCAGGCCACCGATGCGCAGTTCGCCCTCGAGCATCGCGTGCAGCACAACGGCCCCGCCCTGCGAAAACCCGGCGAGGATGATGCGCCGTTCGGCAATGCCTTGCGCGATCTGGGCCTCGACCAGCTGCCGAACCAGCGCAGCCGACTCGCTCATGTGCGCGTCATTGATGACGCGCGCCGGCGACATGCCGAGGATGTCGTACCAGCAGGGCATGGGGAAGCCGTTGTTGATCGTGACGCGCCGTGTCGGGGCCTGAGGAAAGACAAACCGTATGCCGTGTCCCGCGGGCAGGTTCAATGCCTCGACGACCGGCACGAAGTCGAACCGGTCGGCACCCAGTCCGTGCAGGAGGATGACGCAGGCATCGGCAGTGCCGGGTGGATCGATGATCAGCGGGGCTTGGCTCATGGGTAAACTCCTGGTTCAGGCCCGGGACATGAATTTTCCGGACTCGGTGTTGATGCGTACGACCTCGCCGGTCTCGAGATATTCCGGAATCTGTATTTCCAGTCCGGTCGCGAAACGCGCGGTCTTGGTGCGGGCACTGGCCGAAGAGCCCTTGATGGCCGGCGGTGTTTCCTCGATGGGCATTTCCACTACGGCCGGCAATTCGACACCGACCAGCGTGCCTTCGACCAGCAGGCCGTAAAGCCCCTGCACACCGTCGTGCATATAGGGCAGTTCATCTTCGAGCTGATCGGCGTTGAGCGTGAACTGGGCGTAGTCTTCGCTATCCATGAAGGTGTAGCCGTCGGCATCCGCGAAGAGAAACTGGATGGCGCGCTTCTGGAAATCGATTGGCGGGAGGAAGTCGTCACCGGTCAGGCTCTGGTCCAGCTTCTGCTTGGTCTGCGCGTGATTGAAGCGCACCTTGTACAACGTGGTTCCGCTACGCGATGACGGGCTCTTCACGTCGATCTGCGAGACGATGTACGGCTGGTTGTTGATCTGAACGATCTGGCCTTTCTTCAGTTCCGCTGCTCTGGGCATGCTCGATACTCGGGAGGTTGGGCAAAGCGGCTATTTTGCCGAGGGCTGCCCCGGCGCTGCAAGCGAGCGCCGGGGCAGATGTGACGTATCAGGACGGTTCCTGACCGCCAGAGCGCGTGCTGGACACCAGACGCTCGAGCCCCTCGCTGGTCCGCAGGTTGATATCCATCTGCCGGTAGGCGATTTCGATACGGTGTTCGCGGAACTGGCGATCGATCTCGCGGTTGATCTCGTCGATGGACTGGTTGCGGTCCATCAACTCTTTCACGTGGATGCGCAGCTCATGGTTCAGCGTGCTGTCACCAAAGCTCAGGAACAGCACCATGGGCTCGGGATCCCTCAGCACCCGGGGGTTGTTGCGTGCTATGTCCATCAGCAGCTCGCGCACCTTGGGCAGATCCGAGCCGTAGGCCACGCCGACCATGACCGTAACACGGGTGATGGTGTCGTTGAGCGACCAGTTGATCAGCTGATTGGTAACGAACGTCTTGTTCGGAACGATGATTTCCTTGCGGTCAAAATCGGTGATGGTCGTCGCGCGGATGCGGATCTTGTTCACCGTGCCTGACAGATTGCCGATGGTCACCACATCACCGATGCGTACCGGACGTTCGAAGAGGATGATCAGACCCGACACGAAGTTGGCAAAAATTTCCTGCAGACCAAAACCGAGGCCGACGCCGAGCGCGGCGACCAGCCACTGCAGCTTGCTCCAGCTCACGCCCAGTGTGGACAGCGCCGAGAACAGACCGAAGCCGACGATCACATAGCTGAGCAGCGTGGTGATGGCATAGCTGCTGCCCTGACGCAGATTCATCCGCGACAGCACCATGATCTCCAGCAGGCCGGGGAGGTTTCTCGCCAGTGACAGCATCAGAACGATGATGACCAGCGCGCCGAGCAGATCGCCGGCGCTGATCGGCGCCATCATCGGTGCCTCTGCTGTGCCCGCGTTGTACTCCCAGAGCGTGACCGATTGAAGGTAGGACGCAGCGCTGATCAGATCCGACCAGGTGAAGTACACCAGCACGCCGAACAGGATGATCAGGCCCATGCGCGCCAGCCGCAGCGACTGCTGGTTGATCTGCTGGATATCCATCTCGGGAATTTCCACTGCCAGCTCGCCGTCCAGACTCTCGCGTACCTGCGGGGCCTGACGCTTGCTGATCGAGCGCTGGTAGGCCAGCCGGCGGCCGGCGACGTTGAGATTGCGCATCACCGTCCCCTCGACCAGCATCCAGAGGATGATCAGATACAGCGTGCCGATGAAGCGATCGGTCAGCTTGATGGCCGTATAGTTGTACCCCCATGCCAGCAGCCCGGCCACCGCAAGCGGCGCCAGTACCAGCACCAGCGAGGCGCTGACATGGAGCACCCGGGAGTTATACAGAGGCTGGCTGCGGTACATCATGCGGCCGAGCATCACGGCCAGCAGAACCAGTCCGATCAGCAGCGTGAGCCGACCCAGAACATCATCGATCAGCTGCTCGGGACGAATCTCGCCCAGGGCTACGACGACGACCATCGGCAGCAGTATCCAGGCGGAGCTGCGAACCAGGCGGTGAAGCCTGTCGACCAGATCCTGATCCCAGCGAAAGTGCAGAGTGGCGATGCCGCTGGGGTCGAAGACCCGGTACACCAGGTGCAGCATGAACCACGCCAGAGCCAGTTGCACCAGCGACTGGGCAAGTCCGGGCATTGCGGGCTCTTCCCCGAGCATGAAGATCAGCCCGAGCCCGCCAAGCACCAGCGGCACCGGAACGATCATCACCGCCGTGAGCAACAGGGCCTTGGGCGTATGCCGGACACTGTCACGGCGGAAATGTCCGACGTCGGCATGCAATGCCCGCAGCTGCTGCCTGAGATGCGGCAGGCGCCAGGCATACAGGGCCATCAGAAGCGCGAGCAGCGCAACCCATAGGGCGTTGTCGCGAAGGGTGCTGGCGACCACCCGCAGCTGCTCCGTCATCTCCATGGCCTTGAGCTGAGCCAGCGCCTGGGACGGGAAGTTCATGGCCCAGCCACGGTCCAGCGGACGATTGCTCGCCACCCAGAAAAGCTGATCGTCGATGGTGCGATGCAGCTCGCTGCTGGTCTGCTCGAGCTGGCGCTGGTTCATCTGCAGGGTAATGGCCTGCGTGAGCAGTGTGTTGATATTGGCGCTGAGCTGTTCGACCAGCGAAATGCGGCTGTTCACCACGCGCTCGAACTCACTGCGCAACGACTCGCGCTGCTCCTCCGGCAGCTTGTTTACCAGGCGCTCCAGGTAGGCGGAAGGGTTGGTCATCTGCTCACGCAGCTGGTTGAGTTCGAACTGTCGTAGCCGCAGGTCGGCGATCTGGTCGGTAAGGGTCAGGTCCGGTCGCGTATCGGGCAGCGCCTTTTTTTGCTGATGGAGGATGCGTGACAGCAGTACGCTGCCCTCCAGTACGCCGATCTGCTGGTCCAGCGCGCTTTCGATCTGCGTCACGCTGTCGATCTGCTGCTTGGTCAGAATGTTCTTGCGGGTCAGCTCGCCGAGTTGATTGGTTGCGCGCAGCAGCTCTTCACTGAGCCCGCGATTGAGCGTGCCCTGCTCGCGGAGGTGCTGCTGGTTGCCCGCCTGAAGCACCTCTTCGGTGGTCTCGCTGACCGTGCGTTCGGACTGGCTTCGACGTTTGGCGTCTATCAGATTCTGCAGGACCTGCGCCTCGGCTTCGATATCCGCGATCTGCCGGGAGAGCAGGTCGCGCTGCTGAACGGCCAGATCCTGCAGCACGTTGTTGGCACTCAGGCGCTGGCGCAGCAGCTCGTTATGCCGCTGCAGTGCGCGCTGTTCGGCCCGCATCATGGCCAGCCGAGCCGTGTTGAGCGGGGTGTCGGCCTGGCGCTGGAGGCTGCGGATCTGCTCGCTGAGCTGCTGCTCACGGGTCTGATTCGCCGACACGCTGGCCTGGGTGCGCTCGGGTCGCGTCTGAGCGGCGATCAGCTCGCTATTGACCGCAGTCAGCTCGTTCTGCCAGCTGAACATGCGCGTCACTCTCTCACCCAGCAATGATTCCAGATCGTCGAGTTCCCGATCCGCGTGCCGCGCGTTCAGCTCGTCCGGCTCTTGCGCCTGCATCCGTTCGAGCTGTTGCCGAGCCAGACGAATACGCTCGGGTGCCTGTTCGATCTGTTTGCGAAGGTCGGCCAGGTCGGTGTCGATGGCCTGGGTCCGCTGAAGGAAGTTCAGGGTGTTCTGGTAGAGCTCCTGCAGGTCCCGCTTTTCGGTCTCGGTCAGCGAACTGTCAGCCAGTTCCTGCATGGCCGTGCGCGTCTGCTCGACCGCCTGCTTGAGCTCGGCTTCTGGCGAGGCGTCCTGGGCGGATGCGGCGGGGCTCAGCATCAGCGGCAGAAGGAATGCGAACATCAGGAAAAAGCGGGTGAATACGCGAGGCATCGGGAGAGATCCGCTGGGTAAATCGCAGTAGGGTAGTCGCCGCCGTGTGGATTGGGAAGCGAGGGAAAGAGGTCAAAATGTGTCAGGCCACCCGGAGGTGGCCTGATTGGAAGAACGAACCGAAGCGCTGGTCACATATCGATCAGAACCAGCTGTCCTGCATGTCCAGACAGGTTGAATCCCGGTTCTCCAGAACGCTCAGCGCGTGGTGGCAGCTCGGCACTTCCCAGGTGAGGAAATAGCGCGCTGCCTGCAGCTTCCCGCGGTAGAAGTCAGTGTCCGCAGCGTTGCCGCGAGCCAGGCCCTGTTCGGCGCGGATCGCCTGCTCCAGCCAGCGCCAGCCGATCACCATGTGACCGAAGGCATTGAGGTACAAGGCAGAGTTCGCCAGCGCCTGGTTGACCTTGCCCTGGCCCATGTCGCCGAGTAGCGCCAGGGTGACCTTGCCGATATGGGCGTGCAGCGATTCCAGCGGCTCGCGCAGCGCATTCAGCGAGTCGAACTCGCTGGCGCGAGCGCAGGTATCCTGGATCAGACCAGACAGCTGCTTGAGCGCCGCGCCGTTGTTCATGGCTACCTTGCGGCCCAGCAGGTCGAGCGACTGGATACCGTTGGTACCTTCGTGAATCGGGTTCAGACGGTTGTCACGATAATACTGCTCGACCGGGTATTCGCGGGTGTAACCGTGACCACCGAGAATCTGAAGTGCCAGTTCGTTGGCCTTGAGGCAATAGTCCGACGGCCATGCCTTGACGATCGGTGTGAGCAGGTCGAGCAGTTGCAGAGCGGTCTTGCGCTGCTCTTCGGTCTCCAATGTCTCGGTATCGTCAAACAGCCGTGCTGCGTACAACCCGAGATCGTAGCCGCCCTCGACATAGGCCTTCTGGGTCAGCAGCATGCGCTTGACGTCGGTGTGCTCGACAATCGATACCTGCGCGCTGCTCGGATCCTTGCCATCGGGCAGGCGACCCTGCGGGCGGTTGCGTGCGTAGTCCAGCGAGTACTGGTAGCCAGCATTGCCCAGCATCACCGCGCCCATGCCGACGCCGATGCGTGCCTCGTTCATCATCTGGAACATGTAATTCAGTCCCTGGTGCGGCTTGCCCACCAGGTACGCGACGCAGTTATCGTTGTCGCCGAAATTCAGTGCGGTGGAGGTGGTGCCGCGCCAGCCCATCTTGTGGAACAGACCGGCCAGGGTCACGTCGTTGCGCTCGCCCAGCGAGCCATCGTCGTTGACCAGAAACTTCGGCACGATGAACAGCGAAATGCCCTTCACACCAGGCGGTGCATCGGGCAGCTTGCCCAGCACCATGTGCACGATGTTGTCCGACAGCGGGTGGTCACCGGCGGAAATGAATATCTTGTTGCCCTTCAGACGATAGCTGCCGTCAGCGGCCGGTTCGGCCCGGGTGCGAATGTCGGACAGCGAGGACCCCGCATGCGGCTCGGTCAGTGCCATGGTGCCGAAGAAACGACCCTCGATCATCGGCTGCAGAAAACGCTGCTTCTGCTCTTCGTTGCCGAAATTCTCGATCAGGTTGGCCGCGCCCATGGTCAGCATGCAGTAGGAGGAGGTGGCAATATTGGCCGCCTGGAACTGCGTGAAGCAGGCCTGCGACAGCAATGTGGGCAACTGCATCCCGCCCTGCTCGAACGTGCGCGTGGCGTTGAGAAATCCTGCCTCGAGGAAGGCGTCCACCGCCGGCTTGATGTCCGGAATCAGCTGCGCAGCGCCGTCGACGTACTGGGGTTCATGCTCGTCGCTCTTGCGGTTGTGCGGCAGGAAGAACTTCTCCGCGATGGTCCGGGCGGTGTTGATCGCCGCGTCGAAGGTCTCGCGGTTGTGCTCGGCAAAGCGCTCTCGGCGGGTCAGGGCCTCGGCGTCGAGCACTTCATACAGCTCGAAGGCCAGGTTGCGGGCGTCGGGCAGAATATCGGTCATGGCATGAACCTCTGAATTGAACGCCGGGCAGTGTATGTGTTCACCCCGTGACTGAGAACGGCCATTGATCTCTTTTATGTATCCGGATCAGAACAGCCGAAGCGGCGGCTCGTCCAGCGCCGCGCGTTGCTCGCGCAAGGTCAGCACCTGGTCGGCCCAGTATCGCTCACTGGCGAACCAGGGAAAGTGCATTGGAAACGCGGGGTCGTCCCAGCGGCTGGCGAGCCAGGCACTGTAGTGGACCAGCCGCAAGCTGCGCAGCGGCTCGATAAGTGGCAGCTGGCGCGGGTCAAAGTCGTGAAACTCGTTGTAGCCGTCGACCAGCTCGGACAGCTGCGCCTGGCGTTGGTCGCGCTCGCCCGACAGCATCATCCACAGATCCTGCATCGCCGGGCCCGAGCGGCAGTCGTCCAGATCGACCATGTAGAGCAGGTCATCCCGCAGCAGCAGGTTGCCCAGATGCAGATCACCATGCAGGCGGATCGGATCGAAGGGCACATCGCTGACGATGGCCTCGACGCGGTCGAGCAGGTCGCGTGCGACCGAGAAGTAGGCTGGTTTGAGATTGTCTGGCACACAGTCGACGCGCTCGAGCAGGGCAATGCTGTCGCGTCCGAAGGTCTGCGGCGTCAGTGCCGGGCGATGCTGGAACGGGCTCATCGCGCCGACCGCATGCAGCCGGCCAAGCAACCGTCCCAGCATCAGAAATTGATCCGGATCGTCGAACTCGGGGGCGCGGCCACCGAAGCGACGGAACAGGCTGAAGCGAAACCCGGCGTGCTCGAACAGGGAACGTCCGTCGATCTGCATGGGCGGGATCACCGGTATCTCGCGTTCAGCCAACTCCAGACTGAAACGATGCTCTTCCAGAATCGCTTCGTCGGTCCAGCGGCCCGGCCGGTAGAACTTCGCGATCAGCGGCTGGGCAGACTCGATGCCAACCTGAAACACACGATTTTCATAACTGTTGAGCGTCAGGATGCGGGCATCGCTGAGATAGCCAAGAGACTCTACCGCGTCGAGGACGGCGTCAGGGGTAAGCAGGGCAAAAGGATGTTGCGTGTCCATGTTCAGCTCCGCTCAGGCCAGTTTGATTATGTATATGTTGGCATACATCGGCGCAGTATGTCGGAGCAGTGGATGGGGGGTGCTTTAAGCCGGACCGGCGCAGATCAGGGAGTACGGGCAATGCACCAGACGCTGACCTGTCCTGCGCCGGCATCCAGAAGCGTGCGCGTGGCAGAGCGAATCGACGCGCCGGTGGTGACAACGTCGTCGACCAGTGCGACGTGACGGCCCTCGATGGGCGCGGCGCGCACGCAGCGAAAGGCGCCCTGCAGATTGCGATGGCGCTCGGCTGCAGGCAGCCCCTGTTGACTGGCAGTGGCCTTGACCCGTCGCAGTACACCGGTCGATAGCGGCAGTTCGAGCGCCCGGGCGATGGGCCGCGCAAGTTCAGTGGCCTGATTGAAGCCGCGACGCGCCTGGCGGCGACCATGCAAGGGAAGCGGTACCAGGCATTCGGGGCGCGGCGAGTCGCGGTAGGCATCGTGCAACGCTTCGACGAGCAATTCGGCCATCAGGCGGCCGAACGCGTATTGCCGGTGATACTTGAATGCGGGAATCAGACTGTCGAGGGGGAAGGCGTAGCGAAACGGGGCGACCACTCTGACAAAACCAGGCGGGCTGGTCTGGCACTGGCCGCAGAGCTGACCGTCGTTCGGCAGGGGGAGGGCGCACATCCGGCACTGGGAGCCCAGCCAGGGCAGCTCGAGATGGCAGGCGTGGCACAGTTCACGGCCGGTATCCGCGGCGCCGAGGCACAGCATGCAGCGCTTCGTTTGAGTATTTATTAACCAGTTGTAAACCGTGCTGGCTTTCATCGGTTGACAGCCTCCGTGCCGTCGCTATCATCTCTGGCCATAGCTTGAACCGAAACCGGTTCCCACGCAAACCGCAAGGACTCATCGATGACCGCTTCCGTGACCCGCCACGACTGGACTCCGGCCGAAGTGCTGGCTCTGTTTCGCCAACCTTTCAATGACCTGATGTTCCAGGCGCAGACGGTGCACCGCCAGCACTTCGATGCCAATCGGGTGCAGGTATCGACGCTGCTGTCGATCAAGACCGGCGCCTGCCCGGAAGACTGCAAATACTGCCCGCAATCAGGTCACTACAACACCGGCCTGGACAAGGAAAAACTGCTTGAAGTGCAGAAGGTGCTCGACGAGGCCGCCGCTGCCAAGGCCATCGGCGCTACCCGCTTCTGCATGGGTGCGGCCTGGAAGCATCCCTCCGAAAAGGACATGCCCTATGTGCTGGAAATGGTCCGTGGAGTACGCAAACTGGGCCTGGAAACCTGCATGACCCTTGGCAAGCTGACCAAGGAGCA
Organism: Halopseudomonas nanhaiensis; assembly: GCF_020025155.1. Lineage (NCBI taxonomy): Bacteria > Pseudomonadati > Pseudomonadota > Gammaproteobacteria > Pseudomonadales > Pseudomonadaceae > Pseudomonas > Pseudomonas nanhaiensis. The sequence continues at coordinate 3,024,227 of NZ_CP073751.1, read as the reverse complement.
GACCGCTGCGCTGGCCGACGCAGGGCTCGACTATTACAACCACAATCTGGACACATCGCCTGAATTCTACGGCAACATCATCACCACCCGTACCTATGGGGATCGGCTGGAAACGCTGTCCTACGTGCGCGACGCCGGCATGAAGATCTGCTCTGGCGGTATTCTCGGTATGGGCGAAAGTCTCGAAGATCGTGCCGGGCTGCTGATCCAGCTGGCCAATCTCCCCGAACATCCGGAAAGCGTGCCGATCAACATGCTGGTGAAGGTAAAGGGCACACCGCTGGAGAACGAGGAAGACGTCGATCCCTTCGATTTCATCCGCACGCTGGCCGTTGCGCGGATCATGATGCCGAAGTCGCATGTGCGCCTGTCCGCCGGCCGCGAGCAGATGAACGAACAGACTCAGGCCCTGGCCTTCTTCGCCGGCGCCAACTCGATCTTCTACGGTGACCGGTTGCTGACCACCAGCAACCCTCAGGCCGAGAAGGACATGCGCCTGTTCCAGCGTCTCGGCATCAAGCCGGAAGAGCGCGAAGAGCACGACGACGAGGTACACCAGGCGGCTATCGAGCAGGCATTGGTGGAGCAGCGCGATAGCAAGCTGTTTGTAAACGCGGCGGTGTAGCCCTTTCGCTGAAGCCTTGAGGCTAAGGGCTTGACGACAAATGTCCCGTACTCGGGATATGCCTTCAGCCTTTAGCCGCTTTTATCGAGCCTCTATGTTTCTGAACCTGTCTGCCCGCCTGGCCGAACGCCGCGACGCCGATCTCTATCGCCGACGGCCCCTTCTGGAAACGCCGCAGGGTGTGAACGTGCTCGTTGATGGGCAGTCCCTGCTGGCCTTCTGTAACAATGACTACCTTGGCCTGGCCAATCATCCGCAGGTGATCGAAGCATTTGTCCAGGGAGCTCGCCAATGGGGTGTGGGCGGAGGTGCGTCGCATCTGGTGGTGGGGCACAGTACGCCGCATCACCAGTTGGAAGAAGCCCTGGCGGCGTTCACCGGCCGGCCACGCGCACTGCTGATGTCCAGCGGCTACATGGCCAATCTGGGCGCCGTCACGGCGCTGGTCGGGCAGGGTGATACGGTTCTGGAGGATCGTCTGAATCATGCCTCGCTACTCGACGCCGGGCTGCTCAGCGGCGCAAGGTTCTCGCGTTACCTGCATAACGACGCAGCCAGCCTGCAAAGCCGCCTGGGCAAGGCCGTGGGCGACACGCTGGTGGTCACCGATGGCGTGTTCAGCATGGATGGCGATCTGGCAGAGCTGCCCGCGATCTGCGCAGCGGCGCGACAACACGGCGCCTGGGTGATGGTGGACGACGCCCACGGGTTCGGTTGTCTGGGCGAGCACGGGGGCGGCATCGTCGAACACTTCGGGCTGAACACGGAAGATGTACCGGTATTGATCGGTACGCTGGGCAAGGCCTTCGGCACGGCTGGCGCCTTTGTCGCCGGCAGCGAGGAGCTGATCGAGTCGCTGATTCAGTTCGCCCGCCCTTACATCTACACCACCAGCCAGCCGCCGGCTGTGGCGTGCGCGACACTCCGCAGTCTGGAGTTGCTGCGCGAGGAGGTCTGGCGGCGTGTACACCTTGCCAGGCTCATCGTCCGCTTCCGCGAGGGTGTGTCGGCGATCGGACTCGAGCTGATGAACAGCCCCACGCCGATCCAGCCGATTGTGGTCGGCAGCAGCGCCCGAGCGCTGGCGCTGTCAGCGGCGTTGCGCGAGCGAGGCATTCTGGTGACGGCGATCCGGCCGCCGACTGTGCCGCGTGGGACGGCGCGGCTTCGCGTGACGCTGTGCGCTGCGCACACGGAAGCGGATGTGGACCGACTGCTCGAAACATTGCAACTGGCTGTCGCCAGCCTCCCGGAGTCCCATGACTGAAATCACGCTGTTGCCGGGATGGTCGCTCGCGGCCGCCTCTCTCGAACCACTGCGATCAGCTCTGCTCGAGTGCCTGCCCGAGGCGGGCGTGCAGACGCACGAGCTGCCAGTGGTCAGTCTGGCAACGCTGGAACAGGACCTGGCTGCGCTGGCCGATGCTCTCGCTCCCGGGGTGCTGGTTGGCTGGTCGCTTGGCGGCATGCTGGCGCTGCAGCTGATGCGGCGGTTTCCCGATCGCTTCGAAGCAGTCGTGACTGTGTGCAGCAATGCCTGTTTCGTTACTCGGGACGACTGGCCGGAGGCCATGGCACGGGACACGTTCAAGAGCTTCTACAACGACTATCGCTACGATTCCGACAAGACTCACAAACGCTTCGGCCTGCTGGTTACCCAGGGCAGCGATCAGCGACGCGAACTGTCCCGGTCATTGATCTGGGATGGCCGCGATCCCGAGCAGCGGCTGCATATGCTTGCGGTGCTCGGGATTCTGGACAATCGCGTGCTGCTGCGGGACACCCAACGGCCCGTGCTGCACTGCCTGGGTGCCCGTGATGCACTGGTTCCTGCCGCCGCGGGCCAGTTGCTTGAGCAGAGCAATGCGCAGGCCAGGGTCGTGGTGCATCCGCAGGCCAGCCACGCACTGCCCGCTGAACAGCCGCTGTGGCTGGCGCAGCAGATTGCCGGGTTCCTCAAGGCTCGATCATGACCGAGACACTCCTCGACAAGCGACGCATCGCCAGCTCGTTCGGGCGGGCTGCAGCGACCTACGATCAGGCGGCAGCTTTTCAGCGCACCGTGGGCACCAGCCTCCTGCAGCGGCTGCCCGACCGCTTCGAGCCGGCTGACATAGTCGATCTGGGCTGCGGCACCGGCTATTTCAGCAGGCTTCTTGAAGAGCGCTTCGAGAAAGCGGTTTATGGTCTCGATCTGGCTGAAGGGATGCTCCGCTATGCCGGTCAGCAGAGCAGCCACGGACGTTGGATAGCTGCCGACGCCGAGCACCTGCCCCTGCGCGAGGCATCGCAGGGTCTGATCTTCTCAAGCCTGGCATTGCAGTGGTGCTCCAACCTGCAGCAGGCGCTCACTCAAGCCTGGGGCGCATTGCGTCCTGGCGGATACCTGGCGTTCAACACCTTGCTGAACGCTTCGCTACATGAGCTGCGAGATGCGTGGACGACCGTCGACGGCTTTGTACATGTCAACCGGTTCATGCCGCTCGATACCCTCCAGGCCCACCTTTGCCAGGCCGGGTTCGCCTTCTGGCACTGCGAGGTGGAGCGTCACGTCCTGCGCTACGAGCAGCTTTCCGACCTGATGCGTGAGCTCAAGGCCATCGGCGCACACAACGTCAATCCCGGCCGGCCGGGAGGGTTGACCGGTCGCGCCCGATTGCGGGCCTTGACCGAAGCGTACGAGACATTCAGAACCGCGCAGGGGCTGCCGGCAACATACGATGTTGCGCAGGTCATCATGCGCAAGGGACCCAAACCGTAAGCGAGGCGATACGATCATGAGCAAGGTTTACTTCGTCACCGGGACCGATACCGAGATTGGGAAAACCACAATGTCCGCCGGGCTGTTGCACAAGGCGCGGATGAGTGGGCTGTCGACCGCAGCAGCCAAGCCGGTGGCGGCAGGGTGCGAGCGAAGCCGGGATGGCTTGCGTAACGAGGATGCGCTGGCGCTGCAAGCACAGTGCGAACCGGCCATTGACTACGCGTTGATCAACCCGATCGCGCTGGAAGCGGCGATCGCTCCACACATTGCCGCGCAGGAAGAAGGCGTGCCGCTGAGCTGCGAGAGCCTCGCCGAAGGCTGCCGGCGTGTGTTCGCGCTTGACCGCGATCTGACCCTGGTCGAAGGGGCGGGCGGCTGGCGAGTGCCGCTCAACGACACTCAGACGCTGGCGGACCTGGCTGGCACACTGCGCCTGCCGGTCATCATGGTGGTGGGCATGCGTCTGGGCTGTATCAATCATGCGTTGCTGACCGCCGAGGCGATTGCCGCCGACGGTCTGCAGCTGGCTGGCTGGATAGCAAACCGCGTCGACCCTGACATGAGCAGGCCGGATGAAAACTTCGCCACGTTGCGGCAGTTGATCAAGGCGCCGTGTCTTGGGCTGGTGCCGTGGATGGAATCGCCCTCGCCCGATCAGGTCGCCGCCTGTCTCGATTTGACGCCGTTAATCTGACGGGTGATGGCGCTTAGCCATTTTGTGTGCTTAGATTGGATCGATCACTACCGAGGCAAGCACCATGGCTACTCTTGATCTGATGTCTTCAGGGCTGAACAGCGTTCGCCAGGGGCAGTATCGCGCCAACACCGCTGCTGCTGAAATCGCCCGTGCCGGGGTGCCGACAGATCCGGCTGCCAAATCATCGGTACCGGTTCAGCCGGCGACCGGGCAGGCCGCGTCGTCGACCCAGGTCGACAGCAACCGCCCGGTCAATCTCGTCGACAGTCTGGTGGCGCTGCAGCAGAGCCGCCAGGAAGTCGAGGCAGGCGCCGCGGTGATCGATACCGCTGATGAAGTGCTGGGCACGCTGCTCGACGTCAACGCCTGATCAACCGCCCCGCTCCGGTGGGGCAACTTCCTCTTTCTCTCAACTGTTTCCAACCGTTTCCTCGCCGGCGTCACGCCGCGCAAGCGTGACCTCTCAGCCGTCCCTTGTTGCCAGCCTCTTCACTGCTCCCGTGCCCAGACCGGGTGGGATTACCTGCGTTTGCATTATGACGAGTCATTCATCGGGGGCTTGACATTCCGGCGTCGCAAACGTAAGTTTCAAACGTCTGTTTGAATCCGCTGCGCCGCAGCAAACCGTGTAGCCGCCGGCTGCATTGAGAACCCCTGATTAGTTGAGGTCGAGCACCATGCCAGACTACAAGGCCCCTTTGCGTGACATCCGTTTCGTACGTGACGAAGTTCTTGGCTACGAAGAGCACTACAAGAGCCTGCCAGGCTGCGAAGACGCCACTCCAGACATGGTCAACGCCATCCTGGAAGAGGGTGCCAAGTTCTGCGAGCAGGTCATCGCTCCGCTTAACCGCGTAGGCGACATCGAGGGCTGTACCTGGTCACCCGAGGGCGTCAAGACGCCTACCGGTTTCAAGGAAGCCTACAAACAGTTCGTCGAAGGCGGCTGGCCGAGCATGACTCACAGCCCCGATCACGGCGGTCAGGGTCTGCCCGAGTCGCTGGGTCTGGCCGTAAGCGAGATGGTTGGCCAGGCCAACTGGTCGTTCGGGATGTACCCCGGCCTGTCGCACGGTTGCATGAACACCATCGAAGCGCACGGGACCGACGAGCAGAAGCACGCCTTCCTGCCCAAGCTGGTCTCCGGCGAGTGGACCGGCACCATGTGTCTGACCGAGCCGCATTGCGGTACCGATCTGGGCATGCTGCGCACCAAGGCCGAGCCTCAGGCTGACGGCAGTTACAAGGTCTCCGGCACCAAGATCTTCATCTCTTCCGGCGAACACGACATGTCGGAGAACATCGTCCACATCGTTCTGGCACGCCTGCCCGACGCCCCGGCCGGTACCAAGGGTATTTCCCTGTTCATCGTTCCCAAGTTCCTGGTGGATGCCGATGGCAACAAGGGTGAACGCAATACCGTCAACTGTGGTTCGCTCGAGCACAAGATGGGCATTCACGGTAACGCTACCTGCGTGATGAACTTCGACGGTGCCACCGGCTTCCTGATCGGACCGCCGAACAAGGGCCTGAACTGCATGTTCACGTTCATGAACACTGCCCGTCTGGGTACCGCGTTGCAGGGCCTGGCGCATGCTGAAGTCGGCTTCCAGGGCGGCATCAAGTATGCTCGCGAGCGTCTGCAGATGCGCGCGCTGACCGGCCCCAAGGCTCCGGACAAGCCGGCCGATCCGATCATCGTTCACCCTGACGTCCGTCGCATGCTGCTGACCATGAAGGCCTTCGCCGAAGGTAGCCGCGCTATGGTGTACTTCACCGCCAAGCAGGTCGACATCGTCAGCCGCAGCGAGAACGAAGAAGAGCGCAAGCAGGCTGACGCGCTGCTGGCCTTCCTGACACCGATCGCCAAGGCATTCATGACCGAAGTCGGTTTCGAATCTGCCAACCACGGTGTTCAGATTTACGGTGGCCACGGCTTTATCGCCGAGTGGGGCATGGAGCAGAACGTGCGCGATGCGCGTATTTCCATGCTGTACGAAGGGACCACCGGTATCCAGGCACTCGACCTGCTGGGCCGCAAGGTTCTGATGAGCCAGGGCGAAGCACTCAAAGGCTTCACCAGGATCGTCCACAAGTTCTGCCAGGCCAACGAAGGCAACGAGGCTGTCAAGGAGCTCGTTGGACCGCTGGCGCAGCTGAACAAGGAGTGGGGCGAGCTGACCATGAAGATCGGTATGGCAGCGATGAAGGATCGCGAGATGGTCGGCGCGGCTGCTGTCGATTACTGCATGTACTCAGGTTATGCCTGCCTGGCGTACTTCTGGGCGGACATGGCTCGCGTGGCTGGCGAGAAGCTGGCTGCCGGCACGGAAGACAAGGCGTTCTACGAGGCCAAGCTGCAGACCGCGCGTTTCTACTTCCAGCGCATCCTGCCGCGTACCCGTATGCACGTCGACGCCATCCTTTCGGGTGCTGACAACCTGATGTCGATGGACGAGGAGCACTTCGCGCTGGGCTATTGATCCTTCGCAGGTGTGACTGAAAAAGCCGCCCCGGGCAACCGTGGCGGCTTTTTTCATGCCCGGTCACAGCCCCCTTGCCAGGCGCAGCCCATTGAATTGCCAGCGAGCATCAGCCGGGAAGAAATTACGATACGTCACCCTGGCATGGCCCGCCGGCGTCGCCAGCGAGCTACCCCTGAGTACCATCTGATTGATCATGAACTTGCCGTTGTACTCGCCTACGGCGCCGGCCGCAGGCTGGTAGCCCGGGTAGGGCAGGTAGGCGCTATTGGTCCACTGCCAGACCTCGTCGAACAGCCCGCTCAGAGGCAACTGGCTGGTCGCAGCGCACTCCCATTCTGCTTCGGTCGGCAGCCGCGCTCCGGCCCAGCGCGCATAGGCCTCTGCTTCGTAGTAACTCAGGTGAGTCACGGGGGCGTCGTGATTGATCGCCTGTTCACCGTGCAGGGTGAAGCTGTACCACCCCCCATCACGGTAACGCCAGTAAAGCGGAGCCTGCCAGCCCAGGCTGCAGACCTTGTCCCAGCCTTCCGACAGCCAGAGCTCGGGGCGGTTGTAGCCACCTTCTGCCATGAATGCGAGGTAGTCGCCGTTGCTCACGTTGCGCGTTTGAATGTCGAACGGGTCGATCCAGACGCGATGCCGCGGTAACTCGTTATCGAAGCAGAAGGCATCTGCGCTGTGGCCGATCTCCACCAGCCCGCCGTCGCAGCGGACAAACTGGCTGCCCTGCTCGCAGCCGGCCTGAGTGGTCTGGTCGGCGGACGTCCGTCGCCAGGCCGGCCACAACGGATTGCAGGAAAAATGATGTTTCTGGTCGGTGAGAATCAGCTCCTGATGCTGCTGCTCGTGATTGAGGCCCAGTTCCACCAGTGCCAGTAGCGATTCGCTCATGGTCCGCCCGGCAAGGGCGGTGTGCATCCGTTGATCAACGTAGTCACGATAGCTCAGCACCTCGCTCAGCGAGGGCCTGGAGATCAGGCCGCGCTCAGCCCGTTGATGACGCTCCCCTACGCCAACGTAGTAGGAGTTGAACAGGACCTTGAAGGCAGGATCGAATGGCTCTGGTGGCTGTTCCAGCGCAGAGAGAATGAAGGTTTCGAAGAACCAGGTAGTGTGCGCCAGGTGCCATTTGGTCGGACTGGCATCGATCATCGACTGCAGCTGGCAGTCTTCCTCGCTGAGCCCCTCCACCAGTGATCGGGTATAGGTGCGAACCTCGTCATATCGCGCGGCAAGCACATCGGATTGAAGCTGCGGATCATGTACGCTCATCGGCCGGGCTCCGCCAGGAATACGCCGAACCACTGTCGCGGATCTGTCCAGACCTGATAACGCTCGAATCCGGCCTCCTTGAGCATGGCGCCGAAGCCGTCGATGGTGTACTTGTGGGAGTACTCGGTCAGCACGTGCTCGCCCTCGGTGAAGCGTCGAGTCGCTTCGTCTGCGAACCGCACCGACTGCTCCCGATCAACCACCAGCTGCATCTCGATACGTTGCTGCTCGGCATCGAACACCGCGCGGTGGCGGAAGCGCTCCGGGTCGAAATCGGCATTCAGTTCGCGGTTGACCACTTCCAGCACATGCAGGTTGAAGGCGGCGGTAACGCCCTGAGCGTCATCGTAGGCCGCTTCCAGGATGTCGCGGTTCTTGACCAGATCGACGCCGATCAGCAGCCGGCCGTCCTGCCCGCAATGATGACGGATGCTGCGCAGGAAGCGTAGTGCGTGGGGGCGGTCGAAGTTGCCGATCGAGGAGCCGGGATAAAAGAACACGGGTGGCGCATCGGGGCGCTCGCTGATCAGCGTGTGAATATCCATCGCCTGCGTGAAATCGCTGACCACCCCAACGCAATCGATGCCCGGATAGCGCGATGCCACGCCAGTCAGTGAACTTTGCAGGAAGTCCCCGGCGATATCGACGCCGACCAGTCTCGTTGGCGCCACATGCTCGAGCCAGCGGGCCGACTTGGCGCAATCGCCGCAGCCCAGATCGATCCATTGAGCCGCATCAGGCAGCGCAGCGGCGATCTCGGCACGGCAGTTGTCGAAAATCGACGCTTCGGTACGGGTGGGGTAGTACTCATCGAGCTCACAGATCCGGGTAAACAACTCACACCCCAGATCATCGTAGAAATACTTCGGGTCAATGCGCGCCTGGGGCGAGAGCAGGCCGGAAAGAAGCTGGGCCTTCTCCATCGAGAGATTGGTTTCGATGGTATTTTCAATGCGTGGCACTGGCATGGCTATGTTCACGGCAACCTCGGTATCAAGCTTTTTGATTGAAGCTAGCACCGGGTCGCCGCTTTAGCCAATTGACGAAGCGATTGAATTGGATAGCGAAATGAGATCAGGCGAGGCCTGCCTCCGGGCCTTACAGAGATTCTTCGACCACCTCGCGGATCAGCTTGAACAGCTTGCGTGAGGCCGCTGGCGGCTTGTTCTCCGTCGCTTCCTTCTTCGCCTGACGCACGAGTTGGCGGATGGTCTGTCGGTCAGCAGCAGGATAGGCCGCGACGAAGGCGTCCTGCTCGGCCGGGTCCCCGGTCAGCAGACGATCGCGCCAGCGTTCGAGCTGATGGAAATGTTGCGCGTGCGCCTGGCTGCTGCTGTCGAGCCGGTCGAGATAGGCCTGGATCGCCTCGATATCCTGGTCACGCATCAGCTTGCCAACGAAGCTCAGATGACGCTTGAGCGCACCCCGCGCGGTGTGACGATGGGCTTCTGCCAGAGCGCTGCGCAGCTTGTCCGTGAGATCCAGCTTCGCCAGCTGGTCGGGCTTGAGCTCGGTGAGACGCCGACCCAGCTCCTGCAGCGCGTGCATTTCCCGCTTGATCTGCGATTTGCTGGGCAGCTCCTCTTCGGAGGTCTGCTCATCGTGAAAATCTGTCATGCCGGTGCACCGCCTCTCGCTGATTCTTCAGGCAGGCATGATACCCGTTCACACCACGGCTGTCCGGAGTACAATGTCCGACAGCAAAGGAGACCCCATGACCGATAAGCCCACCCGTCTGAACGATCCGCAAGCGATGCAACGCGACCTGGAACAACGTGTTGCCTTCATTCTCGAGTCCGCAGGCAGGCAGGGTGCGACGGCCTGTGAAGTCGTCGTCAGTCAGAATACCGGGCTGTCCGTCGGCGTCCGTCAGGGCGAGGTGGAAACAGTTGAGTTCAACCGCGATCAGGGCTTTGGCATCACGCTCTACCTTGGTCAGCGCAAGGGCACGGTGTCTACATCGGATACGTCCGATGCTGCAATCAGCTCATCCATCGAGGCGGCATTGGCGATTGCCCGGCACGCCTCGGAGGATCCGTATGCGGGACTGGCAGATGCCGAGCTGATGGCAAGCAGCTTTCCCGCGCTCGACCTGTACCATCCCTGGGGCCAGCCGGCCGATGCACTGATCGAGCGCGCACTGGAGTGCGAAGCGGCCGCGCTTGCGGTTGATCAGCGGCTGGTCAGTGACGGTGCGAATGTCAGCACGCAGGAAGGCTGTCGCGTGTACGGCAACAGCCATGGCTTCATCGGCAGCTCCATCGGAACCCGCCATAGTGCGTCGGCGGTGATGATCGTGTCGTCCGAACAGGGCATGCAACGCGATTACTGGTACGGCGTCGACCGCGTACCCGCTTCGCTCCAGGACCCTGACGCACTCGGCCGCAAGGCAGCAGAGCGCACCCTGGCCCGGCTTGGCGCAGGTCCTATCAAGACGGCGAAGGTTCCCGTGTTGTTTGCGGCCGATCAGGCAGCAGGCCTGCTCGGTTCCCTGATCGGGGCAATCTCCGGCGGCGCGGTCTACCGCAAATCGACCTTTCTGCTTGATGCGCTCGGCCAGCCGGTGTTCCCGGACTGGGTGAATATCGATGAGCGTCCGCACCTGCCACGTGCGCTGGGCAGTTCCGCGTTCGACGGCGACGGGCTTGCCACCAGGCCCCAGCATTTCGTTGAAGGCGGCGTACTGCAGAGCTGGGTTCTGAGCACCTATTCCGGTCGCAAGCTTGATCTGCCCAGTACAGGCAATGCCGGGGGCGTGAACAACCTGCATATGTCCAGCAACACCGGTGGGCTCGCCGAGCTGCTGGAAGAAATGGGCACCGGGCTGCTGGTGACCGAGATGATGGGGCAGGGCGTAAACGGCGTGACGGGCGACTACTCTCGCGGTGCCGGCGGCTTCTGGGTTGAGGGCGGCCAGATACGGCACCCGGTCAAGGAGGTCACCATCGCTGGCAATCTGCGCGACATGTTCCGGCAGCTACGCTGCGTCGGCTCCGACGTCGAGCGTCGAGGCAACTACCTGACCGGGAGCTGGCTGGTCGATGGGATGACTGTAGGCGGCGCTTAGCGCCCCCTACAGTCAGCGGCAAGCGGCAAGCGGCAAGCGGCAAGCGGCAAGCTACAAGCTACAAGCTACAAGCTACAAGCTGGGCGCGGTTGACTGCCTGATAAGCAAGCAGGGTTGTGGCCGTCGTTTGAGCCGGATCTGGCACAGAAGAGCTTTCCTCCGGCACTTTTCGCTTGAAGCTTGCGGCTTGCGGCTTGCGGCTTGCCGCTGGGGTCACTCCCCCTCCTCGAAATAATCATCGATCAGCGCACAGAGCTCGGCCATCGCCTCATCGGCCTGCGGGCCTTCGCAACGAAGGCATACGTCACTGCCCTTGGCGGCGGCGAGCATCATCACCTGCATGATGCTTTTGCCGTTGACCAGGCTGTGCTCGGTGGTGCCGATTTCCACCGTGCAGTCGTAGCGGTTGGCGACACCGACGAATTTTGCTGCGGCGCGGGCGTGCAGTCCCAGCTTGTTGATGATCTGGATACGTCTGGTTGGCATGGTCAGGGCAGGTCGCGGTGGCGGATCAGGAGGTTGGCGGTATTAGCGCTCAGTTCCTTGAGCAATCGCTCGGCCAGGTACACCGAACGGTGGTGCCCCCCGGTACAGCCTATGGAAATAGTGGTGTAACTGCGCTCGCTCGCGGCGTAGCGGGGCAGCCATTTTTCCAGAAACTGGCGGATGTCCTGGTACATCTCCTCAACTTCGGGTTCGGCGCCGAGGTAATCACGGATCTCCTTGTCCTTCCCGCAGAACGGTCGCAGATCCTTCTTCCAGTACGGGTTGGGCAGACAGCGCACATCGAATACCAGATCGGAGTCCACCGGGACGCCGCGCTTGAAGCCGAACGACTGAATCAACACGGACGGCTTGTGCGCCTCGGCGCCCAGCAGACGTTGCTTGAGGACGTCGCGCAACTGATAGAGCGTGAGGTGGCTGGTGTCGACCTTCAGGTTGGCCAGATCGATGATCGGCTCGAGCAGGCGCATTTCCTCGGCAATCGCTTCGGCCAGCGAATGATGCTCGTCGGTCAGGGGATGCTTGCGTCGAGTTTCGGAAAAGCGCTTGATGAGTACATCGTCGGTGGCGGCGAGAAACAGTACGTCACACTGCGTGCCGGTTTCGCGGACCTTGCGCAGTAGTGCCGGAAAGCGCGCCAGGTCACTGGGCAGGTTGCGCGCATCGATGCTGATCGCCACCTTCGGCAGACGCAGGTCGGTCTGGTTCGCCTGCCTGGCCAGCTCGGGCAGCAGCCCGGCCGGCAGGTTGTCGATGCAGTAGAAGCCATTGTCTTCCAGCATGTGTAGCGCGGTGCTCTTGCCCGACCCCGAGCGACCGCTCACCACCACCAGGCGCATGCTCAGTTATCGCCCGCGCCGATCATCGCCTGATAAAGCGACTGGGAATCCGGGGCGGCACGAAGCGACTCGCGCACGCTCTGCTGATCGAGCTTCTCGGCCAGCATCTTGAGAATCTGCAAATGCTGCTCGGTTGCCTGTTGCGGCACCAGCAGGACGAAGATGAGATCCACCGGCTCGCCGTCGAGGGCGTCGAAATCGATCTTGCTCTCAAGCTGCAGCAGCGCGCCGAGGGCGCGATCGCAGCCCTCCAGCCGACTATGCGGAATGGCGATACCATTGCCGAAGCCGGTCGAGCCGAGCCGCTCGCGGGCGATCAGGTTTTCGTAAATGGCGTCGGGATCGAGATTGGTGTGCTGGGCGATCAGTTTGCCGATCTGCTCCAGCACACGTTTTTTGGAGCCCCCCTGCACACCGGCAAAGGTGCGCTCGGGGGTAAGGATATGGTCTATTTGCATGGGTCTTCGGCGTATGCAGCCTTAACGATCGTTGGCGCCTTGAAGGCGGTTGATGTTCTTTTCCTTGTGCTTGATCAGCTGACGGTCCAGTTTGTCGGTGAGCAAATCGATAGCTGCGTACATGTCGGTAGCCTCTGCGTTGGCGACCACTTCGCCGCCTGCCACATGGAGAATCGCCTCTGCCTTCTGCCGTACCTTTTCGACTTCCAGAATGACCTGCACGTTGGTGATCTTGTCGAAGTGTCGCTCGAGCCGTGACATCTTTTCCGTAACGTAATCGCGCAGTGCGTCGGTGATGTCTAGTTGATGACCGCTGATGTTCAATTGCATACGGCTTCTCCTGATTGGCTTGATAGAGCAGGGTGACGCTGACTGTCACCCGATGGTGCCACCTGTGAATCCCGGCTGGTCACACCAACCGCTTGCGCTCGCTCGAGGGCGCGATATTGAGCGACTCGCGATACTTGGCAATCGTTCTGCGGGCTACCGATATCCCTTGTTCTTCCAGTAAACCAGCGATCTTGCTGTCGCTCAATGGTTTCTTCGGGTTTTCTGCGGCGACCAGTTTCTTGATCAGCGCACGGATGGCGGTGGAGGAGAATTCCCCGCCTTCGGTGGTGCCAACGTGGCTCGAGAAAAAGTACTTGAGTTCGAATATGCCGCGCGGGGTGTGCATGTATTTCTGCGTCGTCACCCGCGAAATGGTCGACTCATGCATGCCCACCGCTTCGGCGATGTCATGCAGCACCAGCGGCTTCATTGCTTCCTCGCCATGCTCGAGAAAGCCGCGCTGATGTTCGACGATCTGCGTCGCCACCTTCATCAGCGTTTCGTTCCGGCTCTGCAGGCTCTTGATGAACCAGCGCGCTTCCTGCAGATGGTTGCGCAGGTAGGTGTTGTCTTCGCTACTGTCGGCACGGCGCACCATCGAGGCGTAGTGGGTGTTCACCCGCACCTTGGGCACCGACTCCTGGTTCAGCTCGACGATCCAGCGATTGGTATCACGCCGGACGATGACATCGGGAATCACGTACTCGGCATCGCCTGAGGCGATTTCCGATCCGGGACGGGGGTTCAGCGTCTGGATCAACGCTACCGCGTCGCGCAGTTGATCTTCCTTGAGCTTGCTGCGGCGCATCAGCTGCGCGAAATCGCGATTGCCGAGCAGCTCCAGGTGATCTTTCACCACGCGGGTGGCCTGCTCCAGCATGGGCGTGCCGGCGGGCATTTGTCGGAGCTGCAACAGCAGGCATTCACGCAGATCACGCGCGCCCACGCCGACCGGTTCGAACTGCTGGATGCGATGCAGCACCATCTCGACCTCGTCGAGCTCGACCTCGAGCTCAGGATCGAGCGAGTCGAGAATGTCCTGCAGCGACTCGTGCAGATAGCCGTCGGGGTTGATGCCGTCAATGAGCGCCAGGGCGATCTGGTAGTCGGTTTCGGAGAGCGGGATGAGATTCAGCTGCCATTCCAGGTGACTCTGCAGCGTCTCGCCGGTACCGGTGCGAGCAGTGAAATCCCAATCCTCGTCGTCGTTGCTGGGCAAGGAACTGGCGGAGGTCTGGTAGACGTCCTCCCACTGGGTGTCGACTGGCAACTCGCTGGGAATCTGCTCGTTCCAGTTGCCTTCTTCACCCTGACCGTGCTGCTCGATGGAGTCGAGCTCGACGGGTTCGGGGATGGTCACCGCGGGGGCGTCGTCGCTGTCAGGCGAAGTGTCCGGTGCGCTGGGACCGTAGTCGTCGTCGCCGTCGTCTGCCATTTCCAGCATGGGATTGGCTTCCAGTGCCTCCTGAACTTCCTGCTGGAGGTCGAGGCTGGAGAGCTGTAGCAGTCGGATGGCTTGCTGCAGCTGCGGCGTCATCGTCAGCTGCTGCCCCATCTTGAGGACGAGCGATGGTTTCATTATGCGGTGAAGTACCCTGTGCGCTGGTTGTTACCCTGCTCGGGCATATGGCCCAATGCCTCTAGCATGCCTGAATCGCTCGGGCAGTTACAGGCGGAAGGCATGACCGAGATAGACATCACGGACTGTCTGGTTCGAGAGTACGGTCTCTGCATTGCCTTCCGCAATGATGTGACCGTCGTTGACGATGTAGGCCTTGTCGCAGATATCCAGGGTTTCGCGCACGTTGTGGTCGGTAATCAGCACGCCGATGCCCTTGTCGCGCAGGTGCTGAATGATCTGTTTGATATCGTTCACCGAAATCGGGTCGACACCGGCGAAGGGTTCGTCGAGCAGAATGAACTGCGGCTCGGTGGCCAGCGCCCGTGCGATTTCCGCGCGACGGCGCTCGCCTCCGGACAGACTCATGCCGAGGCTGTCCTTCAGATGATGAATGTGGAATTCGCGCAGCAGCGACTCGAGCTTGCCTTCGCGCCCCTTGGCGTTCAGGTCCTTGCGCGTCTCGAGGATCGCCATGATGTTCTGGCCAACGGTGAGCTTGCGAAAGATCGAGGCTTCCTGCGGCAGATAGCCGATGCCCTGCCTCGCGCGGCCATGCATGGGCAGCTTGGTCACATCCGTATCGTTGATCAGGATGTTGCCCTCGTCGGCCTTCACCAGGCCGACGATCATGTAGAAGCACGTAGTCTTGCCGGCGCCGTTGGGCCCGAGCAGGCCGACGACTTCGCCGCTGTGGATCGCCACAGAGACATCGCGCACCACCTTGCGTGCCTTGTAGGCCTTGGCCAGATGACGGGCTTCAAGCTTACTCATTGGCTGCGGGCTCGTTGCGGCGACGCGGCTGGATGACCATCTCGATACGCTGCTTGCTGCCGCCCTGGGCCGAGCCCGTGCGGCCGGCGTCGACGACCTGACGGGCTATGTCATAGCTGACGTAGTCGCCCTGAAAGGTGTTGCCGTCCTGGTCCAGATGCGCATTGTCGATCATCACTACCTTTTCGTCGGCGGCATGATATTCGATGGTCTGGCCGCGACCGTTGACCGGCGTCTGGCCCGGCTGGGGCGTCTGCACGAACGTGGCCGGGCTGCCCTTGCTGACGACCGTACGAACGGCGCCGTCGGCGTCGGTGGTCAGTGTCACCTCCCGTCCGGTGAGGCGCATGCTGCCCTGGGTGATGATCACATCGCCGGTGTACACCGCCACGTTGCGGCGCTCATCCAGCCTGGCTGTGTCGGCCTGTATGCGAATCGGCTGTTCGCTGTCTTCGGGCAGCGCCGCCACCGGCAGGCTGGCTCCGATAATCGCGGCAGCGAGTATGGCTTTAACGCACCTCATGTTCGCCTCTTACGTTGGACAGCAGCGTCATGGTGCCGTCATTGAACTGTACCTGCATGCCGACTCCGGTCGTCACGCCATTGGCCGCTTCGATTCTAACCGCTTGGTCGGTCTCGGCATAATCGCGCTGCGGAAAGACGTCCAGCAGCGATGTGGTGAGCCGTGTCAGGGCCCGGTCCGGCAGTTTCTGTTGCAGCTCGACCTCGTCGGTCAGGCGCACCCGATCACCGCCCTGGTCGGCCTGCCCGTAGCGGCTGCGCAATTCCCAGGGCTGGGTTTCGCCTTCGCGGAAGAACACCAGGAAGGGCTCATCGAGGAGCGTACTTTCGTCGCTGGACAGATGCGTGGCGCGCTCGGTCGTCAGTTGATACGACACGCTGCCCTGTGCATTCAACTGGCGTATGCGCGCATTCTCCATGAAGAAATCCGGCTGCCGAGGGTCGATTACCAGCGGGTCGGGCTGGAAGCTGGCCGGCCGGATGTTCCAGTAACCCATCGCCAGCGCGGCCAGCACGCCGGTGCCGACGACGATCGCCAGTACCACGTAGCGCGGCAGCTTGAACGTCACAGGTACGCCGCCCGGGCCGCGTCGAGGGTGCCCTGCGCGCGCATGATCAGCTCACAGAACTCCCGCGCGGCGCCCTGGCCGCCGGCCGCCAGCGTAATGCCGTGGGCATGCTCCCGGACGAAGCTGTCGGCGGTTGCCACGGCCACGCCCAGCCCGACTCGGCGCATGACCGGCAGGTCGGGAAGGTCGTCGCCCAGAAACGCGATCTCGTCCATGCCGACCGGGACCAGCTTGCGCAGCTCCTCGAGCGCGTTGAGCTTGTCTTCGCGACCCTGGATCAGGTGGGGAATGCCCAGATTGGCCGCACGATTCTCCACCAGTGGTGACTTGCGACCGCTGATGATCGCCACTTCCACTCCCGAGGCGCGGAGCATCTTGATGCCATGCCCGTCCAGCGTACTGAACGACTTGAATTCGGTTCCGTCGGGCATGAAGTAGAGCCGACCGTCGGTCAGCACACCATCAACGTCGAATATGGCCAGGCGGATGCGCCGGGCGCGCTCGATGAGCGTATCCATGTCGTGGCTCATACCACCCCCGCGCGCAGCAGGTCGTGCATGTTCAGGGCGCCCACCGGCCGGCCCTGGTCGTCCACGACGAACAGGCCGTTGATCTTCAGATCTTCCATGACCTTCAGCGCTTCGGCCGCCAGAATGCCCTGGGCCACGGTCTTGCAGCGCGCCGTCATCACCGAGGCGATGGAGGCGGTGCGCATGTCGACTTCGTGATCAAGCGTGCGACGCAGGTCGCCGTCGGTGAATATGCCACTGAGCCGGCCGTCGGTATCGACCACGCCGGTGAGCCCCAGGCCCTTGCGCGTCATCTCCAGCAGGGCATCGCGCAGCGGCGTGTCCGGGGCGACCAGCGGCATGCGTTCGCCGGCGTGCATGATGTCGTCGACCAGCAGCAGCAAGCGTCGACCCAGCGTGCCGCCCGGGTGCGAGAAGGCGAAGTCCTCGGCACTGAAGCCGCGTGCTTCGAGCAGCGCGATAGCCAGGGCATCGCCCATTACCAGTGCAGTGGTGGTGCTGGACGTGGGCGCCAGGTTCAGCGGGCAGGCCTCGACCTCCACGCCGGTATCGAGGTTGGCTACGGCGGCTCGGGCCAGCGTCGAGTCGGGGTTGCCGGTCAGGCTGATCATCGGAATGCCGAGGCGCTTGATCAGCGGCAGCAGGGTCACCACCTCGGCGGTATTACCCGAGTTGGAGAGGGCGATGAGCACGTCGTCGCGGGTCATCATTCCCATGTCGCCATGGCTGGCTTCGCCCGGATGCACGAAGAACGCCGGCGTGCCGGTGCTCGCCAGCGTCGCGGCAATCTTGCGTCCGATGTGGCCGGATTTGCCCATGCCGGTTACCACTACGCGGCCACGGCTTTGCAGCAGCGTTTCACAGGCGCGCTCGAAATGGCCATCGAGTCGTGACAGCAGCGTGTTGACTGCATCGCGCTCGAGATTGATGGTGCGCTGGGCCGAAGCTATAAAATCGAAATCGGGCATGGGTCGGCTACTGGTCATGGATCAGCCGGCAAGTATAACGACTTGTCGGGGTCAACTCACCTGTAGCAATGGAAATGCGGCTTTGCCAACTCTGTTCGGTTAGTAGATGTTGCACTGCTTGGGTGCGGCAGGGCGAACTGGTATATTGGCGCGTCATTTTTTCCGGCCGCTGCCGGTAGCAAGGGATGGATCACGCAGACATGGCCGCTTCCTCGGATTACATCGTCGATTTGCAGAAGGTGTGCTTCAGCCGCTCGGGCCGAACCATCTTCGACAGCGTCGACATTCGCATTCCGCGCGGGAAGGTCACCGGCATCATGGGGCCATCGGGCTGCGGCAAGACCACCCTGTTGCGCCTGATCGGCGCTCAGCTGCGGCCGGACAGCGGCTCCATCCTGGTCAATGGTCAGGACATCCCCCGGCTTGGCCGCGAGGAGCTGTTCGAGGCGCGTCAGCACATGGGCATGCTGTTTCAGTCCGGCGCGCTGTTCACCGATCTCGATGTGTTCGAGAACGTCGCCTTTCCGCTGCGCGTACATACCTCTCTGCCCGAAGACATGATTCGCGACATCGTACTGCTCAAGCTGCAGGCGGTGGGGCTGCGTGGCGCCCTGAAACTCATGCCGGACGAACTGTCCGGCGGCATGAAGCGCCGCGTGGCGCTGGCTCGGGCCATTGCGCTGGATCCGGAATTGATGATGTATGACGAGCCGTTCGTCGGCCAGGACCCTATCTCCATGGGCGTGCTGGTACGCCTGATCCGGCTGCTCAACGATGCGCTGGGGCTGACCAGTATCGTTGTGTCGCACGATCTGGCCGAAACCGCCAGCATCGCGGACTACCTGTATGTGGTCGGCGACGGTCAGGTGCTGGGGCAGGGCGAGCCGGACGAGCTGATGAATTCGGATAATCCGCGTATCCGCCAGTTCATGCAGGGCGAGCCCGATGGACCGGTGCCGTTCCACTATCCTGCGCATGATTACGTGCAGGATCTGCTCGGCAGGGAGGGCAAGCGATGAGCGCCGTTGATCGCCTCGCCCGCCTTGGCCGCGTCGGGCTTGACGTACTGGCCGCCCTGGGTCGCTCCGGCATCTTTTTGTTTCTGGCGCTGTTCGGTCGAGCGCGCTTCGGTAACGGGTGGCAGCTGCTGTTGCGTCAGCTGTTCTCGGTCGGTGTCCTGTCGCTGCCGATCATCATCGTGTCCGGCCTGTTCATCGGCATGGTGCTGGCGCTGCAGGGCTACAACATTCTGGTGAGTTACGGCTCGGAGCAGGCGGTCGGCCAGATGGTCGCGCTGACGCTGTTGCGTGAACTGGGTCCGGTCGTCACCGGCTTGCTGTTCGCCGGCCGGGCTGGCTCGGCGCTTACCGCTGAAATCGGTCTGATGAAAACCACCGAGCAGCTGTCGAGCCTGGAAATGATCGGGGTCGATCCCCTGAAGTATGTCGTAGCCCCACGACTATGGGCCGGTTTCATCTCCATGCCGTTGCTGTCGCTGATCTTCTGCGTCGTCGGGATCTGGGGCGGCGCAATGGTCGCGGTGGACTGGTTGGGGGTATACTCCGGCTCCTATTGGGTCAACATGCAGAACGCAGTGCAGTTCAGCGATGACGTGCTCAACGGGCTCATCAAGGCGGTGGTCTTCGCCTTCGTCATTACCTGGATCGCCGTGTTCCAGGGTCATGACTGCGAGCCGACATCCGAGGGCATCAGCCGTGCGACGACCCGGACTGTCGTCTATGCATCCCTGGCCGTGCTGGGCCTGGATTTCATTCTTACCGCTCTGATGTTCTGAACCTCAAGGACTTTGCACCATGCGTACGCGTTCTCTGGAACTGACCGTTGGTCTGTTCATTCTGGCCGGGGTGCTTGCCCTGGTGGTACTGGCTCTGCGCGTCAGCGGCCTGACTTCGGTCACGTCCGGCGATACCTACAAGGTCTATGCGCATTTCGACAACGTAGCCGGACTCACGCCTCGGGCGAAAGTCACCATGGCCGGTGTGACCATTGGCCAGGTAACCGACATCACATTCGACAAGAACCGCTACACGGGCTTTGTCGAAATGGCGATTGACGCAAACGTAAATACCTTGCCGGCTGACAGCGCCGCCTCGATCGTTACCGCAGGCCTGCTTGGTGAAAAATACGTGGGGATTTCCGTCGGCGGCGAGGACGAACTGCTTGCCGACGGCGACGAGATTCTCGACACCCAGTCAGCGCTGGTGCTGGAAGAGCTGATCGGACGTTTCCTGCTCAACACTGTCAGTACCGAAGACTGATTACCGGAGATTCGCATGCACACGCTTACCAGGTTTGCTGCTGTTCTGATGCTGTCCCTGTCGTGGATGGCCCATGCTGCCGAGACACCGCAGCAGGTCGTTGAGCGCACCTCCAAGCAGGTGATGGAGGTGCTGGACGAAAACCGTGAAACCTACCGCAAGGATAGCGAGGCCTTCCTCAAGGGACTCAACGAGGTTCTTGATCCGGTCGTGGACTTCGACGGCATCGCCCGCAGCGTCATGACCGTCCGTTACAGCCGCAGCGCCAGCGAAGAACAGATGCAGCGGTTCATTGAAACTTTCAAGCGCAGCATGGTCCAGTTCTATGGCAATGCACTGCTCGAATTCGATAGCGGCGACATCAAGGTCCTGCCGGCCAGCAGTCGTGACCAGCAAGGCTCGGATCGCGCCAGCGTGAACATGGAAATCCGCGCCGATAACGGCAACGTCTATCCGGTGACCTATACCATGGTCAACCTGGACGGGCAGTGGAAGGTGCGCAACGTGATCGTCGAAGGCATCAACATCGGTCTGCTGTTCCGCGATCAATTCGCACAGGCGATGCAGGCCAACCGCAACGATCTGGATGCGGTAATCGCCAACTGGGGCGGTGTGGTCGCCCAGTCGCGCGAAAAGGTCAAGCAAGAGGTCGCCGAGTGAGTATTCGCCTGCTCGCCGACCAGCCTGACCGATTGCGGCTTGAAGGCGAGCTTGATTTCGCCTCTGCCGTGACGCTGCGCCCCGAGCTGGAGCGGCAGGTCAGTGCCGCCGGCCCATCGGTGCTTCTGGATATGAGCGGCGTGACGCGGGTCAATAGCGTCGGCCTTTCGCTGATACTGGTTGCCGCTCGTATCGTCGAGGCGCAGGGTGGCTCGCTATCGGTCAGCGGGGTCCCCGAGGGACTGCAGAGCATGGCAGTCGTATGCGGCCTTGACCAATGGCTCGACTCGATTGCCGTGTCGACCAGCGCGGGTTAACGTACCGCCCTTCACCGAAACCGGAGAATTACCATGCAGGCCAACGAGGTCAAGCAACTGATCGAATCGCAGTTACCCGGCACCGACGTTGCGGTCGAGGGCGAGGGCTGTAATTTTCAGCTGCTGGTGATCAGCGACGAACTGGCCGCGCTGTCGCCCGTCAAGCGTCAGCAGCAGATCTACGCGTTGCTCAATGAGCGCATCGCAGACGGCAGCATTCACGCCGTAACCATGAAATTCTTTACTCGCGAAGCCTGGGCGGCCCGTCCCTGACGGCTCGCCAACAAGAGATTCCGTATGGACAAGTTGATCATCACCGGCGGCAATCGTCTCGACGGTGAAATTCGTATTTCCGGTGCCAAGAACTCGGCATTGCCGATCCTCGCGGCCACCCTCCTGGCTGACGACGCCGTCACCATCTGCAACCTTCCGCACCTGCACGATATCACCACCATGATCGAGCTGTTCGGTCGCATGGGTGTGCAGCCGATTCTCGACGAGCGCATGAACGTGGAGGTCGATCCGCGCAGCATCACGACGCTGGTCGCGCCGTATGAGCTGGTCAAGACCATGCGCGCCTCGATTCTGGTGCTCGGCCCCATGGTTGCGCACTTCGGTCAGGCGGAGGTGGCATTGCCGGGTGGCTGCGCCATCGGTTCGCGCCCGGTCGATCTGCACATTCGCGGTCTGCAGGCGATGGGCGCGGAAATCACCGTTGAAGGTGGCTACATCAAGGCCAAGGCGCCTGAAGGTGGGCTGCGTGGCGCGCACTTCTTCTTCGACACCGTCAGTGTGACCGGCACCGAAAACATTCTCATGGCAGCGACCCTGGCGAAGGGTCGTACCGTACTGGAAAATGCCGCCCGCGAACCGGAAGTCGTCGATCTGGCCGAATGTCTGATCGCCATGGGCGCCGACATCAAGGGCCATGGCACCGACACCATCACGATCAATGGCGTCGAGCGGCTGCATGGCGCGCGCTATTCGGTCATGCCTGACCGCATCGAAACCGGAACCTATCTGGTCGCGGCAGCCGCGACACGTGGCCGCGTTAAGCTCAAGGAAACCGATCCCACCATTCTCGAATCCGTGCTGCTGAAGCTGGAAGAGGCCGGCGCGCAGATCGAGACCGGCAAGAACTGGATCAGTCTGGACATGAAGGGCAATCGTCCGCGTGCGGTCAGCCTGCGCACCGCACCGTACCCGGCGTTCCCCACCGACATGCAGGCGCAGTTCATTGCCATGAACGCGGTCGCCGAGGGCGTCGGCACGGTGGTCGAGACGATCTTCGAAAATCGCTTCATGCACGTTCAGGAAATGAACCGCATGGGTTCGAAGATCACCATCGAGGGCAACACTGCAATCGTCACCGGTGTCGAGACGCTCAAGGGTGCACCGGTCATGGCTACCGACCTGCGTGCGTCGGCGAGTCTGATCATCGCGGGGCTGGTAGCGGAAGGCGACACGCTGGTCGACCGCATCTACCATGTCGATCGCGGTTACGAGTGCATCGAAGAAAAACTTCAGGCGCTTGGCGCCAGTATTCGCCGGGTACCCTCCTGAGGAGCTTATGAGCCAGACCCTGACCATCGCGCTTTCCAAGGGACGGATCCTCGACGATACCCTGCCGCTGTTGAAGCAGGCAGGTATCGAACCGGTGGAAGATCTGGAAAAGAGTCGCAAGCTGATCTTCACCACGACCGATCCGGACGTGCGTCTGTTGATCGTCCGCGCGACCGATGTGCCGACCTATGTCGAACACGGCGCCGCCGATCTCGGCGTTGCCGGCAAGGACGTGCTGATGGAGTATGCCAGTCAGGGCCTGTACGAGCCGCTCGACCTGAAGATCGCCAACTGCAAGCTGATGACTGCCGGGCCGGTGAATACGCCTGAGCCGACCGGGCGCCTGCGCGTGGCCACCAAGTTCGTCAACGTGGCTCGCCGGTACTATGCCGAGCAGGGCCGGCAGGTCGAAGTCATCAAGCTGTACGGCTCGATGGAGCTGGCGCCGCTGGTAGGCCTGGCCGACAAGATCATCGATGTGGTCGACACCGGCAATACGCTCAAGGCCAATGGTCTCGAGCCGCAGGAGCTGATCGCTCACATCAGCTCGCGGTTGATCGTCAACAAGGCTTCGATGAAGATGAAGCATGCCCGTATCAAGGCTCTGATCGAAGTACTGCGCGAAGCGGTAGACACCCGCGCCAGCTGATCCGTAATCAATCCCAAGGTGAACGCCATGAGCAAGCCGTTGAATATCGTCCGTCTCGATGCCAATCAGGCTGATTTCGGTCGCCATCTCGACGCGCTGCTGGCCTGGGAAGGGGTGTCCGACAAGGCGGTGAATGACCGCGTCGAGGAAATCATCGCGGCGGTCCGCGAGCGTGGCGATGCGGCCGTAGTGGAATACACCGCGCGCTTCGACTCCCTCGACGTGGCTCGCATGGACGACCTGATTCTCGACCGGGCCCGTCTGGAGCTGGCGCTGGAACGCATTACTCCTGCTCAGCGGGAGGCCCTGGAAGTTGCCGCCGAGCGTGTGCGCAGCTATCACGAGAAGCAGTGTCAGGAATCCTGGCGCTACACCGAACCCAGTGGAACCGTGCTGGGTCAGCAGATCACTCCGCTCGATCGCGCCGGGCTTTATGTGCCGGGCGGCAAGGCTTCCTACCCGTCATCGGTACTGATGAACGCCATTCCGGCAAAGGTCGCAGGTGTGCCGGAAGTCGTGATGATGGTCCCCACGCCGCGTGGAGAGATCAACGAGCTGGTATTGGCCGCCGCCTGTCTGGCCGGTGTCGACCGGGTGTTTACCGTCGGTGGCGCCCAGGCCGTGGCTGCCCTGGCCTACGGCACGGAGAGCGTGCCGCGGGTGGACAAGATCGTCGGTCCGGGCAACATTTATGTGGCGACCGCCAAGCGCGCCGTATTCGGGCAGGTCGGCATCGACATGATCGCCGGACCCTCGGAAATTCTGGTCGTCTGTGACGGTCAGACCGATCCGGACTGGATAGCCATGGATCTGTTCTCGCAGGCCGAGCACGACGAGGACGCGCAGTCGATCCTGCTGTCGCCAGACGCCGCTTTCCTGGACGCGGTCGAAGCGAGCCTCAACCGCCTGATCGGTGAGCTGGAGCGCGCGGACATGGTACGTGTCTCGTTGGAGAACCGCGGTGCGCTGATCAAGGTTGACAGTCTCGAGCAGGCCTGCGAGGTCTCCAACCGAATTGCCCCGGAACATCTGGAACTGTCGGTGGCGGATCCGGAAGCGCTTCTGCCGTCGATTCGTCATGCGGGTGCGATCTTCATGGGTCGCTTCACTCCCGAAGCGCTGGGTGATTACTGTGCCGGTCCGAACCACGTTCTGCCGACCTCGGGCACGGCGCGTTTCTCTTCGCCGCTGGGCGTGTACGACTTCCAGAAGCGTTCATCCATCATCTTTTGTTCCCCGCAGGGCGCCTCGGACCTGGCGCGCACCGCCTCGGTACTGGCCCGCGGCGAAAGCCTGACCGCCCACGCGCGCAGCGCTGAATACCGAATCAAGAATTGAAGCGACAAGCAGCAAGCGGCAAGCGGCAAGCGACAGGTCGGCCAATCTCATGCGATCAACTTGCAGCTTGCAGCTTAAAGCTTGCAGCTCTCCAAAGGAGATCGATGTGAGCCGTTTCTGGAGTCCTTTCGTTCGCAGTCTGGTGCCTTACGTGCCGGGCGAGCAGCCGAAGCTGGCCAATCTGGTCAAGCTCAACACCAACGAAAACCCCTATGGGCCGTCGCCGCGGGTGATCGAGGCGATTCGTGCCGAGCTGGGCGATACCCTGCGCCTGTATCCCGCGCCAAATGCCGACGCCCTCAAGCAGAGCATCGCCAACTACTACGGTGTATCCACCGACCAGGTCTTCGTCGGCAACGGCTCGGACGAAGTGCTGGCGCACGTCTTTCACGGGCTGTTTCAGCATGGCAGGCCGCTGCTCTTTCCGGATATCACCTACAGCTTCTATCCGGTCTACTGCGGCCTTTACGGTATCGAGCCGCAGCCGGTGGCGCTGCGCGACGATTTCTCGATCGATGTGGAAGACTACCGCAGGCCCAACGGCGGAATCATCTTCCCCAACCCGAACGCGCCGACCGGTGTGCCGCTGGGGCTGGACCGGATCGAACAGCTGCTCGAGGCCAACAGGGCGTCGGTCGTGGTTGTTGACGAAGCCTACGTCGATTTCGGCGGCGAAACCGCCATCGGTCTGGTTGATCGGTACCCGAACCTGCTTGTGACCCAGACGCTGTCCAAGTCGCGCTCGCTGGCTGGTCTGCGGGTGGGTCTTGCGGTCGGGCACAGGGATCTGATCGAGGCGCTTGAGCGGATCAAGAACAGTTTCAATTCCTACCCGCTGGACCGACTGGCAATTGTTGGCGCGGTTGCGGCTTTCGAAGACCGGCAGTGGTTCGATGACAGCCGCAACAAGGTGATCGCCAGCCGTGAGACGTTGGCCCGGCAGCTGGAACAGCTTGGATTCGCCGTGCTGCCGTCGGCTGCCAACTTCGTGTTCGCACGCCACAGTACGCGTGACGCAGCCGAGCTGGCCCAGGGCTTGCGCGAGCAGGGCGTGATCGTCCGGCACTTCCGTCAGCCGCGCATTGACCAGTTCCTGCGGATAACGATTGGCACGCCGGAGCAGAATCAGGCCCTGCTGGCGGCGCTGCGGACCCTGATCTGACCCGACGCGCTGGCGTCAGGGCTTGAAGCTTGGGCGTACGCCCACTTCCGCCCGGAAGCTTTTGATCGCGCCCTTGCGGGACACGCGCATCGAGACGGACTCGCCCGGCTTGGCGCGCGCCACCTGATTCATTGCGCTGCGCCCATTGATGGCCGGCTGGCCGTCGATGCTCAGGATGACGTCGCCGGGCTTCAGACCCGCCTGCCAGGCGGGCCCCTCGCGGTACAGACCAGAGATAACGATCCCCTGGCCGAACTCCAGGCCTGCCTCGGCCGCCTGTTCCGGCGTCAGCGGTTGTACTTCTACCCCCAGCCAGCCGCGTATGACACGGCCGTTGGCGATGATTGCCTGCATGACCTCGGTAGCCAGCCGGGCAGGAATCGCGAATCCGATGCCCTGGGAGCCGCCCGACTGGGAGAAGATAGCGGTGTTAATGCCGATCAGGTTGCCGTGTGCATCGATCAGTGCACCGCCTGAGTTGCCCTGGTTGATCGCCGCATCGGTCTGGATGAAATCCTCGTAGGTGTTGAGTCCCAGTTGGTTGCGCCCGGTTGCGCTGATGATGCCCATGGTGACGGTCTGGCCGAGACCGAACGGGTTGCCGATGGCCATCACCACGTCGCCGGTGCGCTGGTCTTCTGCCGGGCTGATGGTCACGGCGGGCAGATTCGGCAGATCGATCTTTAGCACCGCAAGATCCGTCTCTGGATCGGTCCCGATGAGTCGGGCGATGGTTTCACGGCCATCCTGCAACGCGACGAGGATCTCGTCGGCATCGGCTATCACGTGATTGTTGGTCAGCAGATAGCCGTCGCTGCTGAGAATTACCGCCGATCCCAGGCTTGACTGTCGCCGGGCGGCGCCTGGAAGGTTGTCGGTATAGTCGCGCAGTGTGGGATTCTGTTGATCAGGCTGCGGTGGGGTAACTTCCTTGCTGGTAAAGATGCTGGCTACCGCGGGCGCAGCACGGCGTACCGCCGAGCTGTACGAGACAGGTCCCGAGGTGTTCGCAACGCGCTCAGGCTCGGGGAGCATCTGAATTTCCACGTTGCCGCCCGGCGCAATCCCCAGCCACTGGGGGAAGGCTTCGATGACCAGCAGCGACAACAGCAGCCCCCAGGTGATGGGCCAGCCGAGGCTTCGCAAGTGTTCCTTCATCAGTGTGTTCCTTCGGTTACCGGGTGCAGAGCGAGCCAATCGCGCATTATAGGTCGCGGCATCCGGCGTGTAGAGGGCTGGCCTTGAAATGCAGCGGCGGGATGCCGAAAATGACGGCTTTGTCGCGTCCCGGAGATTGCCATGATAGAGCGTACAGCGCTGGTGCAGTACTGCGATGAGCTGTTGGAAAAGCAGGCATTCCAGGACTACTGCCCCAATGGGCTGCAGGTGGAGGGTACGCCGCGCATCCAGCGCATCGTCACCGGTGTCACTGCCAGCCAGGCTCTGCTGGACGCAGCAGCCGAACGCCAGGCGCAACTGGTCCTGGTGCATCACGGTTATTTCTGGAAGGGAGAACCTTTACCGATTACAGGCATGCGCTACCGCCGGATCAAGACTCTCCTCGACAACGAGATGAGCTTGCTGGCGTATCACCTGCCGCTGGATGTACATGCCGAGCTGGGCAATAACGTTCAGCTCGCCCGTTTGCTGGGCTGGGAAATCGACGGTGGCCTCGAGCTCGGCAACCCGCGCTCCGTCGGGCTCGCCGGGCGGGTTCGTCAGGCGTGCTCCGGTGAGGCCTTCGCCCGATCACTGGAACAGGGGCTGGGCCGAGCACCGCTGCACATTGCAGGCAGCGACCGGCCCATCCGGCGCATCGCCTGGTGCACCGGCGGCGCGCAAGGCTACATTGAAAAAGCTGTCGCCCTCGGCGTCGATGCCTATATTACCGGAGAAGTCTCCGAGCCCACCGTGCACGCTGCGCGTGAACACGGCATCCACTTCTTCGCGGCAGGGCACCACGCTACCGAACGCTACGGTGTCAAAGCCCTGGGCGAGCACCTGGCAGAGCGCTTCGGCATCGAACATGAGTTTGTCGACATCGATAACCCGGCGTGAGCCGCGCAGCGGCTCCAGCGGGGAGCTGTAAGCTACAAGCTTCAAGCAAAACCTGTCGGCCAACCGAGCAACGCATGTCATCGCTCAAGTAGCTTATGGCTTGCCGCTTTCAGCTCGCCGCTGTATTCGGAAGCGCATTGCGCTTTCGAATATCGTTATAGCTCAAGGTTCTTGTCGGTGCGCTTATTATAAGCAACCTGCTTTGTTACAATGCCGCCAATTCGAATTAGGGATGCCCGGCGTCCCCCTTATCGTTGCGAGATAGCCATGCTGGAAAAACTGACTCACCTGAAGCAGCTTGAAGCGGAGAGCATCCACATCATTCGTGAAGTGGCAGCCGAGTTTCAGAACCCGGTCATGCTCTATTCGATCGGCAAGGATTCGGCAGTCATGCTGCATCTGGCCCGCAAGGCGTTCTATCCAGGCAAGTTGCCGTTCCCTGTTCTGCATGTGGATACCGGCTGGAAATTTCGCGAGATGTACAAGTTCCGCGAGAAGATGGTCAACGAGATGGATCTTGACCTGCTGGTTCATCAGAACCCCGAAGGTCTCGCCCAGGGCGTGAATCCGTTCACCCACGGCAGCGCAGTCCATACCGACGTGATGAAAACCCAGGGCCTGAAGCAGGCGCTGGACAAGTACGGCTTCGACGCCGCTTTCGGTGGTGCTCGCCGTGACGAGGAGAAGTCGCGCGCCAAGGAGCGCGTGTATTCGTTCCGTGACAAGCATCACCGCTGGGATCCGAAGAACCAGCGTCCGGAGCTGTGGAACATCTACAACGGCAAGGTGCACAAGGGCGAAAGCATTCGCGTGTTCCCGCTGTCGAACTGGACCGAGCTGGATATCTGGCAATACATCTATCTGGAAAGCATTCCGATCGTACCGCTGTACTTTGCCGCCGAGCGGCCCGTGGTCGAGCGCAACGGTTCGCTGATCATGGTCGACGACGAGCGCATGCCGCTGAACGAAGGCGAAGTGCCCGAAATGAAAATGGTCCGCTTCCGCACGCTGGGCTGCTATCCGCTGACCGGTGCCGTCGAGTCCAGTGCTGCGACGCTGCCGGATATCATCCAGGAAATGCTGCTGACACGTACGTCCGAGCGTCAGGGTCGCGTGATCGATCACGATCAAGCCGGCTCGATGGAAGAGAAGAAGCGTCAGGGGTACTTCTAAGGATGGCTGGAGGCGCGAAGCTGGAGGCTGGAAGAAATGGATTTCGAGAAGCTGGAAGTTTGGAAGCTTTCAGCCCGGCTTTCGGTAGACGTATACAAGCATTTTGCTGATAGCAGGGATTACGGTTTCAAAGATCAGATTACACGCGCCTCACTGTCGATCCCCAGCAATATTGCGGAAGGAATGACGCGCGAAGGTGATCGGGAAAAGCACCATTACCTGAGCGTGGCGAAGAGTTCATGCTCGGAGTTGAGAACACAAATTTACATTGGCTCGGAGGTAGGGTTTATACCTCGCGAGATCAGCGCAGACTGGGTAGGGCGTTGCAAGCGCATCGCATCAATGCTTTCCGGCCTGCAGCGCC
The DNA here is from genome assembly GCF_020025155.1 of Halopseudomonas nanhaiensis. Lineage (NCBI taxonomy): Bacteria > Pseudomonadati > Pseudomonadota > Gammaproteobacteria > Pseudomonadales > Pseudomonadaceae > Pseudomonas > Pseudomonas nanhaiensis. The sequence continues at coordinate 2,994,641 of NZ_CP073751.1, read as the reverse complement.
TGTTGAGGCAGGCGCAGTGATCTCGTTGGGCACGGAGCAGTTACGTCCAGCCTTCAGCCTTCAGCCTATAGCATCGAGATAAGATCATGTCCCATCAGTCTGAACTAATCAGCGAAGACATCCTGGCCTACCTGGCACAGCACGAGCGTAAGGAGCTGTTGCGGTTCCTCACCTGCGGAAACGTCGATGACGGCAAGAGCACGCTGATCGGGCGTTTGCTGCATGATTCCAAGATGATCTACGAAGATCACATGGAAGCCATCACGCGTGATTCCAAGAAGGTCGGAACCACGGGCGAGGACATCGACCTGGCGCTGCTGGTTGATGGTCTGCAGGCCGAGCGTGAGCAGGGCATCACCATCGATGTCGCCTACCGCTATTTTTCCACCGCCAAGCGCAAGTTCATCATCGCCGACACCCCTGGCCATGAGCAGTACACCCGCAACATGGCCACTGGCGCGTCGACCTGTGACCTGGCGATCATCCTGATCGATGCGCGTTATGGCGTGCAGACCCAGACCAAGCGCCACAGCTTCATTGCCTCGCTGTTGGGTATCAAGCACATCGTCGTTGCGGTCAACAAGATGGATCTGAAGGACTTCGACGAGGGCGTATTCAACCAGATCTGTGACGATTACCGCGAGTTTGCCAAGGGCCTGGAAATGCTCGACGGCAACAGCGTGCACTTCGTGCCGATGTCGGCATTGAAGGGCGATAACGTCGTCAATCGCAGCGAGCGCAGCCCGTGGTACACCGGCCAGACGCTGATGGAAATTCTGGAAAACGTCGAAGTGGCGGCCGATCGCAACCTCACGGACCTGCGCTTCCCGGTGCAGCTGGTGACCCGGCCCAACCTGAACTTCCGCGGCTTTGCCGGCACCATCGCCGCCGGCGTGGTGCACAAGGGTGATGAGCTGGTCGTATTGCCGTCAGGCAAGACCAGCCGTGTGAAGTCCATCGTCACCTACGATGGCGAGCTGGAAACAGCCGGCCCGGGCCAGGCGGTGACGCTGACGCTGGAAGACGAGATCGACATCTCCCGTGGTGACATGCTCGCGCATGTGGACAATCGTCCGCTGATCGGCGATCACTTCGAAGCCAATATCGTCTGGATGGCCGAGCAGCCCATGCAGCCCGGCCGCAAGTACGACATCAAGCGCGCGACCAGCTACAGTCCAGGCTCGTTCACGCGCATCGTGCATCGCATCGATGTGAACACGCTGGAGCAGCAGGAAGCGCCGCAGCTCGGACTGAACGAAATCGGCCGGGTCGAGCTGTCGCTCGAGCGCCCGATCGCCTATGACGATTACCGCCACAACCGCACCTCCGGCGCGTTCATCGTCATCGACCGCATGACCAACGGCACCGTGGGTGCGGGCATGATCGTCGCCAAGGGGTTGATGGGCCAGAACAGCAGCGACAGCCATCATGGCCGCTTGGCCCATGTGACTGCGTCCGAGCGCGCCGCACGCTTCGGCCAGGATCCGGTCACCGTGCTGTTCACCGGTCTGTCCGGTTCCGGCAAGAGCACCATTGCCTACGCCGTCGAACGCAAGCTGTTCGACCAGGGACGTGCCTGCTACGTGCTCGATGGCAAGGCGATGCGTCAGGACCTGTCGAAAGGGTTGGCGCAGGACGCCGCAGGCCGTGCCGAGAACCTGCACAAGGGCGTGCGGATCGCCCGTCAGCTCAACGAAGCGGGTCTGATAGCGCTGGGCGCCTTCGTTGCACCGACCAAGGCGAGCCGCGACACCGCCCGGCATATTCTCGGCGAACGCTGCCTGATGGTGTATCTCGATGCACCGCTGGACGTATGCCAGACGCGCGATCCCTCCGGTCTGTATGCCGCCAATGTGGACGGCACTATCCCCGGCGTGTCCTATCCGTACGAAGCGCCGGAGAATGCCGATCTGGTCCTCAACACCGCCGATTCGGATCTGGACAGCTGTGTCGACAAGGTGATCGGTCTGCTGCGCCAACGCGGTCTGATCTGATCGGAGCCGGCCATGAAGCCAGCTGATATCGACTTCATGCGGCTGGCGCTGGCCGAAGCCGAGCAGGGTGCCCTGCTCGGCGAGGTACCGGTCGGCGCCGTGCTGGTGCTGGACGGTGCAGTGATCGGCAAGGGCTTCAACCAGCCGATCAGCAGTCACGATCCCAGCGCCCACGCGGAAATGGTCGCCATCCGCCAGGCGGCCGAAGCCCTCGGCAACTATCGTCTGCCCGGCGCTACCCTCTACGTCACGCTTGAACCCTGCACCATGTGCGCCGGCCTGCTGGTGCACAGCCGTATCGGCCGCCTGGTCTATGGAGCCAGTGAACCGCGCGCCGGCGCTATCCTCAGCCGCAGCCAGACCCTCGACCAGCCCTGGTACAACCATCGCGTACAGGTGGAAGGCGGAGTGCTGGCAGAAGAGTGTGGAGCGATGCTCAAGGCGTTTTTTCGGCAGCGGCGGGGGCGCGACAGCTAGCTGTCGCGCAGCGGCAAGCGGCAAGCGGCAAGCTTCAAGCTTCAAGCTTAAAACCAAACCATGCCCGTGCTTAGCAAGACTTGCGACTGCAACAAACCGCGGATACACCCCCCTTTTCCCGCTCCACTCGGACAGCTTGTCGCTTGAAGCTAACAGCTTACCGCTGCGCCGCCGAAGGCGGCGCTAGATCCCCTGCGGTAACTGCTCGAGAATCCCGGGCGTGTGGTACTCGCCTTCGGGAATCCGCGCCGTCTCGGCCTGGGGCTGGGTGACCCACTGCAGGATCTCGTAGTAGCGGCGGATGTTCTGCACGTAATGCACCGGTTCGGAGCCGCGGGCATAGCCGTAGCGCGTCTGGGTATACCACTGCTTCTTCTGCAGTAACGGCAAATGATCCTTCACATCGATCCAGCGGTTCGGGTCGCGGCCGTTGTTACGTGTCAGGGTGCGGGCATCATCGAGATGCCCCAGGCCGACGTTGTAAGCGGCCAGGGCGAACCAGGTGCGGTCGGGCTCGGGGATGTCGGTGGGCAACTGATCGCGCACCCAGATCAGATAACGCGCCCCGCCAAAGATGCTCTGCTTCGGATCGATACGGTTGGTCACGCCAACGAACTTGGCGGTGGGCAGCGTCAGCATCATCAACCCGCGCACGCCGGTGGGCGAACGGGCGTCCGGATCCCAGAGGGACTCCTGATACCCCATGGCCGCCAACAGGCGCCAGTCCAGTGCGTACTGATCGCCAGCCTGGCGGAACTGGGTCTCGAACCGTGGGAGGCGTTGGGTCATATGCCGCGCAAACGCGCGTGCACCCACATAGTCGAGCACGTCGGAATGACCGTAGAAGCGCTCGATGAGCTGGTCCAGCGTGCCGTCCTCCTTGATGCCGGCGAAGAATTCGCGCACCGCATCGAGCAGGGTGTCGTCAGGCTCGCGCGGCAAGGCCCAGGCCATCGCCCGTGGCTCGCCCAGATCGAACCCCACACGCACCGCCGGATAGAACGCCTGGTTGACCACCAGTTCGTTGGAGTAGACCACCGCATGGTCGATCTCCTCGTCATTGACCAGCCGCAGCAGATCGGCCACTTCGAGGCTGTCGGACTCCTCGAAGACCAGATTGGGATGTTCCTGCTGCAGGTCTCGCAGCATGTCGGCCAGCGTGCTGCCCTTGAGCACCATGATGCGCTTGCCGTAGAGCTCCTCGATGTTGCGCGGCTGGCGCTTGCCGCGGCGGTAGACCACCTGGGGGGTGGTCTCGAGATAGGGCTCCGCGAAGCGCACCTGATCGGCCCGCTGCGGATTGACCGTGACGCCGGCGGCGGCCAGGTCTGGGCCATCTTCGCTGGAAAGCTGGTGATACAGGTCGTCCAGCGTAGCTGTGGTGGTAATTTCAAGGGTCACGCCCAGACTCTGTGCGAAGCGCTTGCTCAGCTCGTATTCCAGCCCGGTATCGCCGTGGCGATCCTGGTAATAGGTCGTGGGCGTATTGCGGGTCACGACGCGCAGGGTTCCTTCGTCGCGGATCTGCTCGAGACGGCTGGGCTGTTCGCCGCAGCCTGCCAGCAGCGTCGCGAGGACCAGCGGGAGCAGGGCGGGCAGGGAGAAGGGCAGGGGCCGGCGGGGTGACATGCGAGCCAGTATAAGGAAAAGCGGTCCGCGGCAATAGTTACTGCATGTAGCCGGGTTTTTCAGCACCGACACGCCGTGATGCGCCGCTCGGCGCGGGTTAGCCAGCATGGCCGTCACGCCGTCCTTGGGTTATCCTATGCGCCTTCATTTTTCCATCCCTGTTTCTCCGAGGCCGTTACCGACATGCATATCCTGCGTGGAGCCCCAGCCCTTTCCGATTTCCGTCGCAACAAGCTGCTGTCGCGTATCCAGTCCGAAGTGCCGGCCGTTTCCGGACTGTATGCCGATTTCATGCATTTTGCCGAGCTTTCCGCCGAACTGGATGATCGGGGGCACGACGTGCTCGCACGCCTGCTGCGCTATGGCCCGTCCGTCGCGGTGGAGGAGCCGGAAGGCACGCTGTTCCTGGTCGTCCCGCGCTTCGGCACCATCTCGCCCTGGTCGAGCAAGGCGACCGACATTGCCCACAACTGCGGTTTGCAGTCGGTGGCCCGTATCGAGCGCGGCCTCGCTTACTATGTGAAGGGTGATCTGGACGCCAACGCACGTCAACGGGTAGCCGCTCTGCTGCACGACCGTATGACCGAAATGGTGCTGGAGCAGTTCGATGCGGCCGAAGGATTGTTCGCGCACACTCAGCCGAAGCCGTTCAATCGGGTGGATATTCTCGCCGGCGGCCGCGCTGCGCTGGAGCAGGCCAACGAGTCACTGGGCCTGGCACTGGCCGAGGACGAGATCGACTATCTGGTGCAGAGCTTCACTGACCTGGGGCGCAACCCCAGCGACGTCGAGCTGATGATGTTCGCCCAGGCCAACTCCGAGCACTGCCGGCACAAGATCTTCAACGCCAGTTGGGACATCGACGGTCAGGCGCAGGACAAGAGCCTGTTCGGCATGATCAAGAATACCTTCGAGCTGCACCGTGAAGGCGTGCTGTCCGCCTACAAGGACAACGCCGCGGTGATCGAAGGTTTTGTTGCCGGTCGCTTCTTTCCTCAGCCGGGCAGTCACGAGTACCGCTTCCACGAGGAGCCGGTACATATTCTGATGAAGGTCGAGACCCACAACCACCCGACCGCGATCGCCCCGTTCCCGGGTGCCGCGACTGGCTCGGGCGGCGAGATTCGTGACGAGGGCGCCACCGGCCGCGGCGGCAAGCCGAAGGCCGGCTTGAGCGGCTTCACCGTGTCCAACCTGCGCATTCCGGGCTTCGAACAGCCCTGGGAAGAGAACAATGGCAAGCCGGATCGCATCGTCACGCCGCTGCAGATCATGATCGAAGGCCCGCTCGGCGGCGCCGCGTTCAACAACGAATTCGGCCGTCCCAACCTGACAGGCTACTTCCGAACCTTCGAACAGACCGTGCAGTCCCCGCGTGGCGCCGAGATCCGCGGCTATCACAAGCCGATCATGATCGCCGGCGGCCTGGGCAATATTCGCGCCGGTCACGTTGAAAAGGCCGAGATTCCGGTTGGGGCCAAGCTCGTCGTGCTGGGCGGCCCGGCCATGCTGATCGGCCTCGGCGGCGGCGCTGCCTCGTCGATGGCCACCGGTGCCAGCGCAGAAGATCTGGATTTTGCCTCCGTGCAGCGCGAGAACCCGGAAATGGAGCGCCGCTGCCAGGAGGTCATCGATCGTTGCTGGGCGCAGGGTGACAAGAACCCGATCCGCTTCATCCATGACGTAGGTGCCGGTGGTCTGTCTAACGCCTTCCCCGAGCTGGTCAACGACGGCGGGCGCGGCGGGCGCTTCGAGTTGCGCAACGTCCCCAACGACGAGCCCGGCATGAGCCCGCTGGAAATCTGGTCCAACGAGTCGCAGGAACGCTATGTGATGGCCGTGGACAACGCCGACTTCGAGCGCTTCGCTGCACTCTGCGAGCGCGAGCGTTGCCCCTATGCCGTAGTGGGTGAGGCGACCGAAGAGCAGCTGCTGGTACTCAACGATCAGCACTTTGACAACCAGCCGGTCGACATGCCGCTCTCCGTGCTGCTCGGCAAGCCGCCGCGCATGCACCGCAGCGCCGAGCGTGAAGCCTCGCCGAGCGATGACTTCGACGCCACTCAGCTCGATCTGGACGAAGCCGTTGGCCGCGTGCTGCGCCTGCCGTCGGTGGCCAGCAAGGGCTTTCTGATCACCATTGGCGACCGCACCATCACCGGTCTGGTCGCGCGCGATCAGATGGTCGGCCCGTGGCAGGTACCAGTAGCTGACTGCGCGGTTACCGCGGCCAGCTACGACGTCTACACCGGCGAAGCGATGGCCATGGGCGAGCGTACGCCGCTGGCGCTGCTCGATGCCCCGGCTTCGGGCCGGATGGCCGTTGCGGAAACCGTGACCAACCTGGCCGCGGCACGTATCGACAAGCTGTCGGACATCAAGCTCTCGGCCAACTGGATGGCCGCTGCCGGCCACCCCGGCGAAGATGTGCGTCTGTACGAAACGGTCAAGGCAGTCGGCATGGAGCTGTGCCCCGAGCTCGGCATCACCGTGCCGGTCGGCAAGGACTCGATGTCGATGAAGACCCGCTGGAGCCAAGAGGGTCAGGACAAGAGCGTCACCTCGCCGCTGTCGCTGATCGTCACTGGCTTCGCCCCTGTGCAGGACATTCGTTTTACTCTGACGCCCGAGCTGCGCAGCAACCAGGGCGAGACCGATCTGATCCTCATCGACCTGGGCCGCGGGCAGAATCGCCTGGGTGGCTCGGCGCTGGCGCAGGTGTACAACCGCATCGGCGCGCAGGGTCCGGATCTGGATGATGCCGAAGACCTCAAGGCATTCTTTGCAGTCATCCAGGGCCTGAACGCCGACGGTCAGCTCCTTGCGTACCATGACCGTTCGGACGGCGGCCTGCTGACCACTCTGGCCGAAATGGCCTTCGCCGGTCGGTGCGGCTTGAATGTTCGCCTGGACGTGCTGGCCGACGAGCGCAGCGAATTGGCTGGCGTACTGTTCAACGAAGAGCTCGGCGCCGTGATCCAGGTCCGCCAGGGCGATACCGAAGCCGTGCTCAGCCAGCTGGCCGCGGCCGGCCTGGGTGACTGCAGCGCCGTGATCGGCCAGCCGACTACCGAGCAGACGCTCACCTTCAGCTTCAATGATCAGACCGTGCTCAGCGGCACCCGCGCTGCCTGGCAGCAAGCCTGGGCCGAGACCAGCTGGCAGATTCAGCGCCTGCGCGACAACCCGGAAGGCGCTGACCAGGAATTCGAGTCCATCGCCGATGATGCCAACCCCGGCATGCATGCGCAGCTCAGCTTCGAGCCGAATGAAGACGTCGCCGCACCGTATATCAATACCGGCATCCGCCCGCGTATCGCCATCCTGCGCGAGCAGGGCGTCAACGGTCAGCTGGAAATGGCTGCGGGCTTCACCCGCGCCGGCTTCTGCGCCGTCGATGTGCACATGAGCGACATACTCGAAGGCCGTGTCGATCTGGCTGACTTCCGCGGACTGGTCGCCTGCGGCGGCTTCTCCTACGGTGACGTGCTCGGTGCTGGCGAAGGCTGGGCCAAGTCGATCCTGTTCAATGAACAGGCCCGAGAAGCCTTCAGCGCCTTCTTCCAGCGCCCGGAAACCTTTGCACTGGGTGTGTGCAATGGCTGCCAGATGCTATCGAACCTGCGCGAATTGATCCCCGGCAGCGATCACTGGCCGCGCTTCGTGCGCAACCGCTCAGAGCAGTTCGAAGGCCGTGTGGCCATGGTTGAAATTCAGCCATCGCCGTCGATCTTCTTCGCCGGCATGGTCGGCTCGCGCATGCCCATCGCCATCGCTCATGGCGAAGGTCATGCGGAGTTTGCCGATACCTCGGCCGTCGACGCCTGCGAAGCCAGCAACAGCGTTGCCGTACGTTTTATCGACAACCGGGGCCGCATGACCGAACGCTACCCGGCCAACCCCAACGGCTCGCCGCGCGGCATCACTGGCCTGACCACCCGCGACGGCCGCGTGACCATTCTCATGCCGCACCCGGAACGCAACTTCCGCGCCGTACAGAACTCCTGGATTCCCGAAGAGTGGAGCGAAGACGGCGGCTGGATGCGCATGTTCCGCAATGCGCGAGTGTGGGTCGGCTGATACGCGACCAGCGCAAACAGAAACCCCGACCACGTGTCGGGGTTTCTGTTTTGTGCGCCCCGTCCCGATTGGAATAGGCCATCCGGCTGTAATATGCTCGGACTCGGCAAAGGATGCCTGAACCAACCCGCCTGGCGGCACGGACAGCTGTCTCTTTCCCCTTAATCGCTCCATACCGCCATGCCTGTGCGCGAAAGGTAGGGCGGTAGCGTGCCCGCGAAAGCGCTCACGCTGATCGCGCCGCGGCAGCGCCCTAGTATAAAAAAATCACGAAATGTGGAAGTCACGCGATTACGGGTGGGAGGTCGGGATCTTCGCAAGTGACTGATTTGTAATAAGTATTGCCAGCAGGTCAGACGGTCGGGAGCGGAGTTATATGGAAGCAACCAATATGCAATATGATGGAATTCCACCTAATCACTGTTATGGGGTGCCAAAGGGAGACCTAATTGTCTGACGAAACGCTGATCTTCGTAGTCTACCGTTTGCTAGAGGTAGCCTTACTCGTCTACGCGGCTTCGCTGTTGGTTGGCTTGTTCAAACGAAAGATATTTGCTGTGGGAAGATGGCATTCGAGAGATTTGGAGCCTAGCAGCTACTGGCAATGCGTAATCGGGATGACGCTTCTTATCCTCGTCGTAGCATGGGCAAGGTTTATCTTAATGCCTGAGCGGATAGCAGCTTTATGACAATCACTGTCATCATTTCCCACTTTCTAAATGCGCATAACAATCGCGTCAAAGGCGACGCTCGTACCTCGCGCGCTTTACGCGGGCGTTAGGCAATCGTGATGATGAAATGGGTCGCGACCCTTTTGCTGGTTACCCCCGGTGCCGTACTAGCAGAGACTGAGCTAGACTTTCACCTGTGTTCGGCTTACGTGCAGCAATCTACAGTAGGTACCCAGATCGAAAATGAATGGCCGATTAACCTAAAGTTGACAGAGGTTGGCACCACAAGTTTTGAGCGTTTCACTGATGCAAACATTGGCAGGATGACCCGTATTATTGTCGGTGGTCGCGTATTTTTGAGAGCGACGATATCGACGCCAGTTCCTAGCGGAACCTTACGTGGGAAGTTCAGCTCCCTGGAGAGTGCCAAAGCATGGCAGCGAACTCTTGTAGGAGCATTACCCGCAGCTCCGTGCGGTGTGAACTGAAAAATGCCTAACCAATCGCTCAAATAAATTACCGGCCTGGCGACCCTCTACCGGACGTCCCTGACGGGTTGCCGCATAGCTTCGCGTTAGACGCACGGGTCAGCCGATATGCCGGACACAGATGTAGAGAATGGGTGGGAGGCCTACTGTCGCACCTATCAAGATCGCGTTTTATCTCCGCTTCTCCGTCGTGCTCTTAGGAACAGAGCTTCTGCCACGGGGCAATCGTCACGCGGTCGACCTCGGTTGCGGGGCCGGTGTATAGGCGAAGATGCTGCTGAACGCAGCGTGGAATGTTCTAGCCATCGACAGGGAGCCTCGGGCCATCGCGCGTGTCGCAGCATCGGCTACCGATCCGCCCGCTGGACGCGCGGATGCGGTTATATCGTGCTTCGAAGAGCTCGGAGAGCTGGCGCCTTCGACACTCATTCACGCAGCGCTTAGCTTGGCCTTTTGTTGTACGCCGGCCAACTTTCCGCGATTGTGGGCGCTTATCGTTTCTGCGCTCGAGCCCGGCGTACAGTTCGCGGCCCACTTCTTTGGAGACAGACACGATTGGGCCGGAGACTCGGAAACGAGCTTTCGTACAAAGGACGAGGTGGCAGCCTTGCAGCGGCTTGAATGTCGAGCTGCTACGCGAAGCCGAGGGAGATGGCGGACACGTGCCGCCTCACTGGCACCGCTTCGAGCTTATCGTCAGCAAACCGGCGGATCGAAGAGATGCGACCGTACAGCCGAACCACGCGCCCAACAGGCAGTCACTCCGAAGCTTAGCCGCGTAGGGGCTCTGCACCACTGACCCTTTACCTAAGAGTGTTTAATACCGTGTCCAGGCCTTTAGCCGTAAGAGCTGCAATATTTTTATTCGGAATCTTGGCATTTCAATCCTGGCTTGATGTCGCCACTCAAAATATTGAGTCAATCGAAATACTACTGCCGCTTGCACTGGCTATACCTGTCAATATTGCATTCCTTGGACTCTTGGCGGACGCGAGATTAGGGCGTGTGTTGGCCGTAGTTATCTCTGCACTTCTTGCGATATTGGGAGTGCTGTATTGGTTGGTTATGACATTTTCCAACGAATTTCAGTTTTTTCAATTGTCAGCTTTCACCATATCTCTGCTGCTGTATTTATGGTGGCTGGCCGTTTATGCTTTTGGGAAAAACTCTCGGGATTATTACGCACGAATAAGGCTATGCAAACTCGAGCAAGCGGACCATTGTATTTAGCAGGGATAGCGATATGGGAGTAGTCGTACTACTCGCTTTCGGCTGGGCGGTCAGCGTATACGGACGGCCGGTGCGCTTTGCGGCAGCGTTCGCCCTGCTTACTTTTCTGCTGGGTCTGCTATCAGCCGATGCAGCGCAGAGTGCGATCACAGCGTTGGTAAATTTGGGATTCGCCACTGCCTATTTTTATCTGATCGCGCGGTACTCCAGCAACGTACTTGTCTATTTGCTTATCTTGTTTGTCGGCGCGCTGGCCTGGGTCATCCTTCCGATTTGGCTGGCAGCTTCAGGGTTGGGTGCCGCTTGATTGATCCCCTAAAGCCTTCGCTAATCTCAACTAGGGCATGTGCAGAATCAAGAGGTCGGACGGGGTTCCATGCTGAAAGTGTCGAGACCGGGATGCCGGAAGTTCAGGATGTCATCTTGCCTGAAATGCAAACCAACGCGCTCGGTTGCTAAATGAAACTAGTCATACGGCCGGTGCGAAACGACGAAGCAGCGGATTTATTTGAAATACATCGAGCGGTCTTCCGCTCGCATATCGATCAGCTCTGGGGATGGGACGAACAGTGGCAAAAAGCCAATTTTTCCCGGGAGCTCGAGTCTTCAATAACCTCGACCGTTTCGGTTGACGACCGGGTCATTGGCTATCTCCAGTGCTGCGAAGAGGGCGATCGCATTTACATCCGGAACATTGCCCTCTCAGCTCAATATCAATGCAGGGGAATCGGTGCTCTGCTGATTAAAGACGTCCAGAAACGAGCTGCCGCTTCCGGCATCTCGGTTGAGCTCGGCGTATTTCGAACCAATGCTGCGGCTAGGCGGTTCTATGAACGATTAGGCTTCGTTCGAACGCATGATAGTGCTACACATATCCATATGTCTTGGTCAGCGGCCTGATAACGCGAGCCGTGGCGACCCTTCTCTTACCGGCGCCGCAACCTGAATCACCGGCCAAGTCACTAGGGATGCTACCGGTCCGTCCGGCGGGTCAGCCCTTCTGCTTCACTTCGACAAGGACATCCCCTCATGCAGAAAACAATCACCGCGATGTTGTTGCTTGCCAGCTTAATCCATTTGCTACCGGTTTCGGGGGTGATTGGCGCCGAACGGTTGTCCTCGCTGTACGGCGTCGCGATCAACGACCCGAATCTTCAAATCCTGATGCGTCATCGGGCGGTTCTGTTTGGCTTGCTGGGTCTGTTTCTGGCCTATGCCGCGTTCGAGCCCGACTTGCAGCCTGTCGCCATTCTTGCGGGACTGGTCAGCGTGATCTCCTTTCTGCTTATCGCCTGGTCTGTCGGTGGATACAACGAGGCGATACGCAAGGTGTTCATCGCCGATCTCGTGGCATTGGTTGCGCTGTGCATCGCGGCCGGTCTCTTTTGGTTCACGCGTACGCCGCGTTAAGGCAATCTCACTAGAGAGATATCCCAGCAAGCGCGCACGGCTTTGCTTGCACGCTGAAGCGACTCTGCGCATTGCATTGTCAACTACCGCAACGTAGATACCTACCCACCCTCGGACGGCAACCATGGCCTTTATTGAACCCATCACCCTGGCCGCACGCGGCATACAGCTAGTACCGCTTGCGCTCGAACACGAATCCGGTTTGCGCGCCGCCGCTGCGGACGGGGAGCTTTGGAATCTGCGTGTGACATCGGTTCCAGAGCCCGGGCAAACGCGCGGCTATATCGACGCTGCGCTGAAAAGCCGGGCGGAGGGACACCGATTCGCCTTCGCTGTCGTTGATGAGGCGAGTGGAGAGGTGTTTGGCTCGACCAGTTACCACGACATTCTGCCGGAGGTGAAGCGAGTCGAAATCGGCTACACCTGGTACGCCAGACGAGCACAGCGTACGCACATCAATACCACCTGCAAGCTGCTGTTGCTGACGCACGCGTTCGATACGCTGGGCTGTAACGTCGTCGGCTGGCGGACCGACGTTTTCAACTTTGCCAGCCAGCGCGCGATCGAGCGGCTTGGGGCGCGAAAGGACGGCGTGATTCGCGGGAACGGCATGCGCCGCGACGGGACGATCCGGGACACGGTGATGTACAGCGTGCACAAGGGAGAGTGGCCCGAGGTGAGGGCGCATCTTGAATATAGGCTAAGCCGGTCCGGCGACCTCCCAGACGGAAATGTCGGCAGCTAGCAACCGTGGGGCCGCGCTTGGCGCAGGCCGCGGCGAAGGAGAGTAACGAATGAAAACGATCGGACTGATCGGCGGCATGAGCTGGGAATCGACACAGACGTACTACCAGTTGATCAACCAGATGGTTCGCGAGCGGTTGGGCGGCCTGCATTCGGCCAAGCTCGTTCTCTACAGCGTTGATTTCGCCGAGATCGAAGCGTTGCAGCACCGGGGAGACTGGGACGCGACAGCGAGAATCCTGGGGCAGGCCGCGACGTCGCTTCAGGCTGCTGGCGCTGATTTCCTGGTGTTGTGTACCAACACCATGCACAAGGTAGCGGAGCAGATCGAGCGGGCTGCGGGTGTGCCGTTGCTGCACATCGCCGACGCTACAGCCCAGGCGCTGAAAAACGATGGCGTCTCACAGGTAGGCCTGCTCGGTACGCGCTTTACGATGGAACAAGCGTTTTACCGGGAGCGACTCGAGCTCCAGGGGCTGGAGGTGCTCGTGCCGGATGAAGCCGAGCGCGAGACAGTCCACTCGATCATCTACCAGGAGTTGTGTCAGGGCATCATCGACGCCGGCTCGAAGGCGGCTTATCTTGATGTGGTGTCGTCCTTGTCGGCCCGTGGCGCGCAGGCGGTGATACTCGGGTGCACGGAAATCGGGCTGCTGATTGGAGACGAAGACACCACAGTGAAGCTCTATGACACCACCGCGATTCATGCCCGGCGGGCTGTCGAACTCGCCCTGGGCCGCTGAGCTGATCAGATCACAGTCCCTGAACTCGCAAACGGCATCGGACCGCTGCAGTCCGACCTTTCTTCAGGACATGCCACACTTACCCTCGAAAACGGCGACCCCGTCAGTCGAGGGTTGGAGCCGGGGTCCCACAGAAAGCGAGGTCGGGCATGAGCGAGGAAACAAAGCGCGACGATTCAAGCGCAGACGTCACCCACGAGGACGAGCTGACGCGTGAGCGTTACGAGTTGCTCCAGCGGTTGGAAGCATGGCTGGAGACACCGATGGTTGTTCTGGCCTTCGTGTGGCTGGTGTTGCTGGTGCTGGAACTGGTGCAGGGGCAGAGTTCGCTGTTCTCCGTTCTTGGCACCACCGTCTGGGTCATCTTCATTCTCGATTTCGCACTGAAACCGGTCCTGGCGACCGACAGAAGCGCGTACCTCAAGACCAACTGGCTGACGGCCGTCTCGCTGGTCATTCCCGCACTGCGCATGTTCCGCATCTTTCGTGCCGTCCGCGCGCTGCGACTGGCGACGACCGGACGCGGTCTGCGGCTGTTCCGAGTGGTCAGTTCGCTGAATCGGGGCATGAAGGCTCTGGGCGCGAGCCTGAGTCGGCGGGGCTTCGGCTATATCATTGCGCTTACCGTACTGGTCACTTTTGCGGGCGCTGCCGGCATGTACGCGCTGGAAAGTGAGGTGACCGACGGGCTGGATAGTTATGGCGAAGCACTGTGGTGGACTGCCATGATGATGACCACCCTGGGCTCGGAACACTGGCCGCAGACGGTCGAGGGGCGGGTGTTGTGCATATTTCTGGCGTTATATGCCTTCGGTGTATTCGGCTATGTCACGGCAGCACTGGCCACGTTCTTCGTCGGCCGCGATGCCGACAGCGCCGATGCGGAAGTGGCGGGCGCCAGGCAAATGACTGCCTTGCGAGACGAAGTGGCTGCGCTGCGCGAGGAGATTCGTGCGCTTTCACAACAGCGTTGATGTGACGACGATCATTGTGCCGTGTGATGCAGGGCCGTCACCGGGATACCTAACTCGCAGAGGAAGTACGCGAATGTACGTGCCAACCCACTTCAGCCAGGACGACACCGAAACGCTTCTGCGCTACGTCCGCGAGTACAGCTTCGGCCTGTTGGTCATCGCCGATGAGCAGGGTATCGAGGCGAACCACGTGCCGTTTCATCTGGGCGAAGCAGACGGTGCGCTGGGGGTGCTGCAGTGTCACCTCGCGCGGGCCAATCCGGTATGGAAGCGCCTGGTGCAGGGTGCAAAGGTGCTGGCCGTTTTTCAGGGGCCGGATGCGTACGTGACGCCGTCCTGGTACGCCACCAAAGCTGAGCATGGCCGGGTGGTGCCGACCTGGAACTATCTGGCGGTGCATGCCGAGGGGCAGGCCCGGGTGGTCGAGGATCACGACTGGTTAGGCCGGCATCTGCGCGCCTTGACCAACCAGCATGAAGCGCGCCAAGCACAACCGTGGCGCGTCGACGACGCCCCGCGGGACTACACTGACAAGCTGATCCGCGCGATCGTCGGCATCGAGATTCGTATCGACAGGCTCACCGGCAAGCTCAAGGCGAGCCAGAACCAGCCGGAGGCCAACCGTGCCGGCGTGAAAGCCGGACTGGCGCAGGACGGACACAGTGAGATGGCCGACCTGATCTGACTGGGCCTTTTCCTTCACCGAGGGACCGGTTCGTCGTCAATACACGGGGGGGCGCTGATGAAACGATGGAGCTTGCTCGGTTGGCTCGTTGTGCTGGTGACGGCGTGCGCAACACCCGCGCTCGGTCAGGCCAGGACGCTGGAAGAATTGAAAGCCGATATCGCTGCATTTGCGGGCGCCGCACGTGCGACTCTGTTGAGCGGATCCTCGCCGGTGCGAGTCGAAGAGCGGCTTATCGCCGGCTTCCAGCAGGACCCGGTGCGCCGCACGAATGTTGCTGGTGGCGGAGTGGTGTACTGGGGCTGGCAGGAAGGGCAGGCGTTCGTCCAGTCGGTCGCCGTTTACGATGCTCACGATAATTTGAAGTTGCTCGCTGCGGTAGACGATCTGCCGCGCGTGTACGACTCGCGTTCGAACCGTGGGGTGACCAGCCTCGATGAATATCAGGCTCTGCTGGACAGGCAGGCTCGCTGGGGCAGCCATCCGTCCGTCGCGCTGTTCGTTCAGGCGCCGGCCGATCTGCACGCGCATCTGCCACTGCTCAAACGCTGGAGCCAGGCCGCCTTGATGGGCTATTCGGTCGACTGTGCGGACGAGCGCGCGGCGGCGTCCTGCGCTTTCGTAGAGCAAGTGAGCCTGCCGACGCGTGCGTTCGATGTGCGTTGCCTGCAACGGGATGACGCCCAGCGCTGTCATATGGAGGTGCCGGACGTCCCGGCGCTTGACGTGCCGCTCTGCCGGTTTGTGCAATAACCCGCAACGACAGCAGTATCGCGAGGGGAGGCCCATTGCCTCACACCGGCTTTCGCTGTGCCCACGGTGGTTGCGTTGCTGTGCAGCGTTTGCGCTTCAACATGAATGACCACAGCCATCGCGAGGAACTGCAATGCTCAGCTATATCAACACGCTCTCGTCAACCGCCGCCATGTTGTCGCTGCTGACTCTGACGGCCGCGTCCTCGTTCAGCTACGCGCAGTCGCAGGACGAAATGAGTTCGGAGACATCCCTGGAGGTGGTCCAGTTCGCTGGTGCAATGCATGCTACCTCGCTGACCTGCGATGCGTATTCGGAGGAGAAGCTGCTGGAGTACAAGCGTGAGCAGCAAAAAAGGATGGAAGAGCAGGGGATGGACGAAGAGACCTTTGACGAAGCGTTCGCAGCCGGTCGCCGGCAGGCCGCGGAGCGCTGGAAAGGCTTGTCGACGCAGGAACAGGAGCAGGCCTGCAAGGAAATCGCTGAGCAGGCCTCGGACATGACGCCACCGTCCGAGTAGGGCGCGCTCCGTTTTGCAGTAGCCGCGGTGGCTGCAAGCAGGCAAGCTATGGAGCATACCGCGTCTCTGACGTGGTGGTGCTCACCCATTAGCGGAATTTCACTGTCGTGCTGTCCTGTTCGAACACCGCCTTTGAAGGCAATCCCCTGACCGAGATTTTCCGAGATGCGCATCTGCTGGCGGTGCACAAACCCGCCGGATTATTGCTGCATCGCAGTCCGATCGACCGTCACGAGACCGAATTCGCCCTGCAGCATGCCCGGGCGCTGAACGGGGGAGAGCATGTCTACCCGGTGCATCGGCTGGATCGTCCGACATCGGGGCTGCTGTTGTTCGCGCGTGATCCGGACACGGCCAGCTCGCTGGGCAAGGCGTTCATGGCCGGCGAGGTTCGCAAGACATATGTGGCGCTGGTACGCGGCTGGACCGAGGAAGCAGGGCTGATCGACCATCCGTTGCGCGAGCGCGCCATTGACAGGCGCTGCAAGGACGATCCGCAGCCGACCCGCGAAGCGCGCTCGCGCTATGCGAGGCTCGCCACCACCGAGATTCCGGTACAGATCGAAGGCTTTCCATCAAGCCGCTACAGTCTCGTCGAGCTGTGTCCCGACACCGGCCGCAAGCATCAGCTGCGCCGGCACATGCAGCACATCGCGCACCCGATTATTGGCGACACCAATTACGGCCGTACCCGTCACAATCACTATTTTGCCGAACGCTTCGGCTGCAGCCGGCTGATGCTGGCGGCCACCGCCATGCGCTTCGCGCATCCGTTCACCGGCCAGCCGATGACGCTTCATGCCGAGCCGGATGAGACCTTCCGTCAGGTACTGACGATTTTCAATGATGACGTTCAGTCCCTATGGCCTCGGACCGACCAGGTGTAGCGTCCGGGTTGCGTTGCCACATTTCTGCTGTTCTCTTCGCGTTTCATCAACCCCGACAAGGACGTCGAATGCGCCTGCTTCCTGCTCTGTTGCTTGCACTTCTACCTTTCTCGCTTCTCTGGGCCGATTCCGGCCGGCCCCATCAACCCATGCTTGCAAGTCTCTATCAGGGTGAAGCGTCGGTGTCGGAGTACTGGGTCAGCGAAAAGCTCGACGGGGTGCGCGGGCACTGGGATGGCACCAGACTGTGGACGCGCGGTGGCTATGCTATTGCGACACCGGAGTGGTTCACTGAAGCGTGGCCCGGCACGCCTATGGACGGCGAGCTATGGATTGGCCGCGGGCGCTTCGACGAAGTGAGCGGTATCGTGCGCAGTGCCGCTGCGCCCGATGAGGCCTGGCGCAGCGTCCGATTCATGGTGTTCGACCTCCCGGCGCACGGGGGTACGTTTGCTGAGCGTGTGCGAGTGATGAACGGGCTCAGTGGCAAGGCACATGAGAACCTGCGGCCGATTCGTCAGTACAAGGTCAACGACGCCGAGGAACTGGATAGGCGGCTTGCAGCGGTGGTCGCGGCTGGTGGTGAAGGACTGATGCTGCATCATCAGGCGGCACTCTACCGTTCCGGTCGGAGTGATGACCTGCTCAAGTACAAGCAATACGACGATGCCGAGGCGTGGGTCGTCGGATACACGGAAGGTAAGGGCAAGTACGCTGGCAAGGTCGGCGCGCTCATCGTTGAGGACGACGCGGGAAGGCGGTTTCGACTCGGTAGCGGTCTGACCGATGCCGACCGCGATGCGCCACCGGCTATTGGCAGTTGGGTCACCTACCGCTATAACGGTCTGACCTCGACCGGCTTGCCACGCTTTGCCCGATACATGCGCATTCGACACGAAGCGCCAGAGGTGCCAACGTCAGTTTCTACACTCAAGGGAGCACACCATGATCGTCTCGACCACACCCAGCATTGAAGGCCGCAAGATCACTCGCTATTGCGGCATCGTAGCCGGTGAAGCCATTCTCGGCGCGAACCTGTTCAAGGACCTGTTCGCCGGCATTCGCGACATGGTGGGCGGACGCTCGGCCACCTACGAGCGGGAGCTGACCCGGGCGCGCGACATTGCCCTGAAAGAGCTCGAGGAGAAAGCTGCCGAGGCCGGTGCCAACGCGGTGGTGGGCGTGGACATCGACTATGAGGTCCTCGGCGAGCGCAACGGGATGCTGATGGTGTCGGCCAGCGGCACGGCTGTGGTCATCGAATAAACCACATGTCAGGGATGATGATGCGCAAGTCATGGGTGTGGTTGGCCGCATGGGCCGTATTGATGGCTGGCTGTGGCGGCTCTGATGTGCGACGCAGCGACGCCGAGGCGCTTACTCGGGAGGTCGCGGTGCGCTTTGCCGAGGCGTTGGTGGCAGGCGAGTATGAACAGGCCGGCCAACTGCTAAGCAGCGAGGCTCAGCGCGACTACTCTGCCGCGCAGCTGCGCAACGACTACCGGGCAATGGTCGCCTATGGAAGCGGACCGGCGAAGGTTGACGGGGTTTTGCAGTTCATGGCGGATTGGCCCGCGCGTGAGGCACGGGATATTGGCTGGGCCTATGTGTCCATTTCAGGCGACGATTTTGCCGAGGCGATCTCAGTGGTCGTCGCCGAGCACGATGGACAACCTGTGGTCCGCGACATCGAGTGGGGCCGCCCGTGAGCGCTCCTGTAGGCGAAATAAGACTTCGACTGGCGGTCCAGGCCGATGTGCCGGCGATAGATCAATGCGTGCAGGCGGCCTACAGACACTTCGTCGCGCGCATCGGCCAGCCGCCAGGACCGATGCGCGATGACTATTCCATGCTTATCCATCATCGAACGGTCTATGTAGCGTCGGTCGGCATCGCGATCGCCGGGTTGCTTGTCCTGCAGCAGACCCGCGACGACTGTGTCCTCGAGAATGTCGCAGTCGATCCCGCCTGGCAGCGCCGAGGGATTGGCAAACTCCTGCTCGAGCATGCCGAGCGGTGCGCCACTGGCGCCGGATATGACACCATCTGCCTGTATACCAACGAGTTGATGGTGGAGAATCGCTATCTCTACTCGCGCATTGGTTACCGCGAGTTCGACAGGCGAATCGAGCAAGGTTTTTCGCGGGTTTACATGCGCAAGCATCTCGTCTGCGCAGCGCAGTCGACCGGATCGGGTCACCTGAATCGCGTGGGTGAGGGCGAGGCCGATCCTCTCTATGCAGGAGTGAAGGATGAACGCGTCCGATAGGCCCTTGGCGAATCATCGCTGCCCGCGCTGCGGAGCTGACAACGCTTGCCAGCCGGCCCGCAGCGGCAGCTTCGATACGGATTGCTGGTGCCGGCAGGTCTCGATCGACGAGGCGGTGCTGCAGGCGCTTCCGGAGGCGGACCGGGGCATCGCCTGCCTGTGTCGCCGTTGCGCCACGGCAGATAGTGCATGACGGTCGCGTCGGCGCGCATTGCCGCTGCCTGCTGGCGCCCCGGCTATATGTGCAGCGCGTTCCGGCGCGGGCTCTGGCGAGCCCGCAGGATCAGGAGGACATAGCAGCATGGAGCTTGATTCCGCAGCACTGGTGACCAGTGCAGAACAACTCGCAGCCTTGTACGCGGCGCCCAGCGAGCGCGCCCGGCTCAAGCAGATCGATCATATCGATCCGAATTGCCGTGCGTTCATCGAGGCGTCGCCGTTTTTCGCGCTGTCGACCTGCGGCCTATCAGGGGCTGATTGTTCACCGCGTGGCGATGCGGAGGGTTCGATCATCGTCGCGGATGAGCATACCCTGTTGATCGCGGATCGCCGCGGCAACAACCGGCTCGACAGCCTGCGCAACATTCTGGACAACCCCTCGGTGGGCATGCTGTTCCTGATCCCCGGTCTGAACGAGACATTGCGCGTCAATGGCCGTGCGCAGATCAGCCGCGATCCGGGCCTGCTGGCCAGGTTCGGCGTGACCGGCAAGCTGCCTGTCACGGTACTGGCGATCCGGGTTGATGAAGCATATATCCACTGTGGTCGCGCATTGGTGCGCGCCGGCCTCTGGGAATCCCGGACCCAACCGCCCGCCGTGCCGTCGATCGGCACGATGCTCGCGGCCCATACCCAGGGTAAGGTCGATGCGCAGGTGTATGACGAGCAAGTGGCTGCGCATCTGCATCAAACGCTGTACTGACAGAGCGCCACCCAAACCCTTCGCGGTCATGCCCGCTCCTACAGGGCGGTGGTGCGATGGTTTTTGTGTAGAAGCGCACCTGGGCGCGAAAGCGGAGCCCGACCTGTTCGCGGTCATGCCCGCTCCTACATCGGCGAGGAAGGCACTGGTTTGATGTAGGAGCGCACCTGGGCGCGAAAGCGGAGCCCGACTTGTTCGCGGTCATGCCTGCTCCTACAGAGAATAGGTGGGGCTAGGGACGGTTTGGAATCAGGGAGATAAAGCATGAACAGCATCACCGGGCGTTGCCTGTGCGAGGCCATCGTCTACCGTATCGAGGGTGACCTTGGGCCGGTATTCAACTGCCATTGTTCTAAATGCCGCCGTTGGCACGGCGCTGCGTTCCGTACCCGCGCTTCGATCAAACGTTCACAATTCAGCTGGCTCGCAGGCGAACATCTTCTGTCTCGTTACACGTCATCCGATACCGTGACCAAGACCTTCTGTTCGGTCTGCGGCTCGAATCTGGCGAGCTTCTACGCGGACCTTCCGGATATTGTCGGCATCGCACTGGGTGGGCTGGAAAGCGATCCCGGCCTGCGCCCGCTCGCGAATATCTTCGTCGGCTCGAAGGCACCCTGGTATGACATCTGTGACGGGCTGCCGCAGTTCGAGGGCTGGCCGACCTCGGAATCGGCGGTCCGCGCCACAGCAGAGGATTGAGCAGAGAGCCCGTCATCCCCCGGCGCATAACGCCTTCGCGCAATTTGCAGAGGGCATCGCGGAACTGTCAGCGCTTCGCTGCACTCATAAGCAACGAGTCCCCCAACTGGAGTTGATTATGAAGCTTGCGATGAAATCTATGCTGCTCAGCATGTTGTTCATGTTCGGTGTCGCCGGTTGTAACACGATGGACGGCGCAGGTCAGGATATCGAGCAAGGCGGTGAAGCGATCCAGCGCCAGGCGCAGTGATCGAAGCCTGACGAAGAAGCCGCCGAGCCTGACGCCAGGACGGCGGCTTCTTCGTTTCAGCTTCCTGTTCTCTCTTCCCTTCGCTCTCGAACGTCACGTTGTAGCAACCCGTTCTCTTCGGGCTGCCGGAGCCTTTGCAATGTACAAACTCTGTTTCTTCGTCCCCGAGTCGCATCTCGAGTCGGTGAAGCGCGCCGTGTTCGATGCCGGTGCCGGCAGGATGGGCGACTATGATTCCTGTTGCTGGCAGACCCTCGGACAGGGCCAGTTCCGTCCGCTGAAGGGCGCCGATCCGCACATCGGCAAGGTCGGCCAGCTGGAGTACGTCGAAGAGTATCGCGTCGAAACGTTGTGTCATGGGGACGTGGTGCGCGATGTCGTAACGGCGCTGCGCGAGGCACATCCCTATGAGGAGCCGGCCTTCGATGTCTGGGCGCTGACCCAGGAACTGATGATGTGAGCAGAAGGGCGTGCGGGGCACGCCCTTTGTCTGTCAGTTGGCGAAGGGAATCGGTTTTGGCGTATCGCCGGTCGATGGAGGCAGCTGCGGGATCGCGAATTCGGGCTGATCGCCAGTCAGGGTCTTGAGGAAGGCGGTCATGTTGTCGATGTCGCTCCTGGGCAGCTCGCGGCCGAGCTGAAGCCGTGCCATCAGATCCACCGCCTCTTCCAGTTTCCAGTGCGCGCCATCATGAAAGTAGGGGTAGGTCAGCTCCACGTTGCGCAGGGTCGGCACCTTGAAGGAGAAGCGATCGGCATCGTCGCCGGTGACCGCTACGCGTCCTTCCGCCGGGTTGTCGGTCACGTAGGGCCTGACCACACCCATGCGCTGAAACGAGGTGCCACCGACCGCCGCGCCGTTGTGGCAGGCGGTGCATCCTACTTCCTTGAAGGTCTTGTAGCCGGCGAGCTCCTGCTCGCTGAGGGCGTCATCATCCCCCTTCAGCCAGCGATCGAATCGGGAGTTCGGCGTCACCAGCGTTTCCTCGAATGCCGCGATGGCATTGGTCACGTGGCTCAGCGAGATCTCTTCAGTGCCGTAGATCTCCGAGAAATCTGCGCGGTACTGCGGGATGGAGCGCAGCACGTCGATGGCCACGGCATGCGTCAACGCCATTTCCTTTGGGTTGGATATGGGGCCGGCTGCCTGCTCCTCCAGCGTCTTGGCGCGACCGTCCCAGAACTGGGCCACGCTCATGCTCGAATTGAGCACGGTCGGCGAGTTGATCGGGCCTTCCTGCCAGTTGTGACCGATCGAGGTGGGCAGATTGTCGCTCCCGCCGGTGCTGAGGTTATGACAGGAGTTGCAGGAGATGAAACCGGACCGTGATAGCCGCGGATCGAAGAACAGCTTCTTGCCCAGCTCCACTTTCTCCGGCTCGGTGATCTGTGCAGGCTCGATGGGCTGAATCGGTTCGTTGGCGGCTCGGTCTGCCAGAGCCTGAGTCGCAGGCAGAAACAGCCCGGCGGCCAGCGCCAGCCGTATCAGTCTCTTTTTCATCGGTAGTCTCCTTGTCCACGGATCGTTGCGTGGCTCGCCGACCGCGCAATCTGATGGGACCAGTGTGGACCAGGGGAATGAGGGGGATGTTGATTCAGATCAAGGGCGTATCTCGACGGGGGTACCGTCTGGCACGAGCTTCCACAACTCGCGCATGTCGGCATTCTTCAATGCGATACAACCGTCGGTCCAGTCGAGCCCTTCGAAGAACCATTCCGGGTACTCCTCATCGATCGGGGTGCCGTGGATCATGATCATGCCACCGGGGTCGTCGCCGCGCTTCCATGCCCCCGTGAGGTCCTTGAGGTTCGGGTAGTCCAGATGCAGGCTCAGGTTGAAGCGCTCGCTCTCCTGGCGCCAGTCGATGGTATACAGGCCCTCAGGCGTGCGCTGATCGCCGGCCCGCTGTTTGTGGCCGGTCGGCTGCTTGCCGAGCGAAACGCGGTAGCTGCGGATGACCTCGCCCTCGCTGATGACCTCAAGACGCCGCTCGTACTTGTGCACCAGCACCTTGTCGACGAGCGGGCCGGCCGCAGCGGGAAACGCCAGCAGCAGACTCAGCAGCCAGACCGCCAGTCGGCTCATACGGCCTGGCGGGGCGCTCGCGCCGGGAAATTGATGTCGGTCATGCGTACCGGGTAGTCGCGCACCTGGCGATCGATGAAATACTGCTTCAGCGTCTTGCCGATCGTGGGGAAGGCCAACTCGTTCCAGGGCACCTCGTGCTCGTGGAACAGCCGCACCTCCAGGCTCTCTTCCCCCGCGGCAAAGTCCAGATCACTGAGTTCGGCGCGGAAGAACATATAGACCTGGTTGATATGCGGCAGGTTGAACAGCATGTACAGCTGTTGTGCCCGAACCCGTGCGCGCGCTTCTTCCCAGGTTTCCCGCAGGGCAGCCTGCTCGGTGGTTTCGCCGTTTTCCATGAAACCGGCCGGGAGCGTCCAGAAGCCGCGCCGTGGTTCGATGGCGCGGCGACAGAGCAGAACCTGCTGTTCGTGGACGGCCAGACAGCCGGCGACGATCCGCGGGTTCTGGTAATGGATGGTGTCGCAGTGTCCGCATACATAGCGAAGGCGATTGTCGCCGTCGGGGACACGTTCTTCGACGCTTTCGCCGCAATGACTGCAATAATTCATGCTGGTTCGGATCCCTGCGTGGCTGGCGGGTTCACTTTCGCCTTATCTTGCGGCGCAATTGCGGGCTCGGCAAGGGTGGCGGCGCGCTATAGGCTCATGCCTATGAATAGTCATTCATCGCTCGGGCGGTTATGGTCCGGTACCGATGATCGTGCCATGATTGGGAAAAATTTCGAGGGTGTGCTGCATGCTGGACCAGATGCGCACGCGGGTACTGGGACACACGCCGCGCGAGATCGAGGCGGCGGGCTTGCCGGAAGCCGGTGTTCTGATTCCGGTCACCTGCGTGAACGACGAACCGGAGATCATTCTGACGCTGCGCTCGCGGCGCCTGTCTACGCACTCCGGCGAAGTGTCTTTCCCGGGGGGACGGCGTGATCCGGGCGATGTGGATCTGCGCTACACCGCCTTGCGTGAGACCCATGAGGAGATCGGTCTGCCGCCGGAAGCGGTGGAGGTGATCGGTCCCATGGACAGCCTGGTGTCGCGTTTCGGCATCAAGGTAACCCCCTACGTCGGCATTGTGCCTGACATATTCGATCTGCAACCCAATCCCAGTGAAATCGAAGAGGTCTTCCGTGTTCCTGTGCGCTACTTCATCGGCGACCCGCGGGAAATGACCCACCGTATCGATTACCAGGGCCGCAGCTGGTACGTGCCCAGCTATCGCTTCGAAGGCTTCAAGATATGGGGCTTGACCGCGCTGATGCTGACCGAGCTGATGAACGTGGCATTCGACGCGCGCATCCCGCTGCACACCCCCTATGAATCCGATCACGAGAAGGAGTGAACATGAAGTACAGCCTTGGAGATGCGCGGGTTGAAATGGCCGCCGATGCCTGGATCGCCGACAGTGCCGTTGTGGTGGGCAAGGTGCGGCTGGAGGCGGGTGCCAGCGTCTGGTTCGGCGCGGTGATCCGCGGCGACAACGAACTCATCCTGATTGGCGAACACAGCAACGTACAGGATGGCGCGGTCATGCATACCGACCCCGGTTCTCCGTTGACGCTCGGCAAGGGCGTGACGGTCGGCCACAATGCCATGCTGCATGGGTGCACCGTGGGCGACTACAGCCTGATCGGCATCAACGCGGTGGTGCTCAACGGGGCGAAGATCGGCAAGCATTGCATCATCGGCGCGAATGCGCTGATACCCGAAGGCAAGGAAATTCCCGATGGTTCGCTGGTCATGGGCTCGCCCGGCAAGGTGGTGCGCGAACTCAACGACCAGCAGAAGAAGATGATCGAGGCGGGTGCCGCGCACTATGTTCACAATGCCCAGCGCTATCGTCGGGATCTGAAGCCGCAGGACGACTGAATGAGTACCCCAGCGGTGCGGTCGCCTTGCGTGGCCGTGTGCTGCCTGGACGATGATGACGTATGTACCGGCTGCCAGCGCACCGGCGACGAAATCGTCCGCTGGGGGCGCATGACCGATGACGAGCGCCGGCAGGTGCTGGCGCTGTGCGAGCAGCGCGCCCGCCGCCAGGGGCTGTGGATGTCCAACGAATCGAACGGAAACTGAGAACATGACTCCGATTGGCACGCCGTACTCACCTACGGCGACACGCGTGCTTCTGCTCGGCTCCGGCGAGCTGGGCAAAGAACTGGTGATCGAACTGCAACGGCTGGGCTGCGAGGTGATTGCAGTGGACCGCTATGACCACGCGCCGGCCATGCAGGTTGCCCACCGCAGCCACGTGATCAACATGCTCGACGGCCGTCTGCTGCGCGAGGTGATCGAAGCCGAGCAGCCGGATTATGTAGTGCCTGAGATCGAGGCCATCGCTACGGCAACGCTGCTTGAACTGGAACAGGAAGGCTACAACGTGGTGCCGACCGCGAATGCCGCGTGGCTGACCATGAACCGCGAAGGCATTCGTCAACTGGCGGCCGAGCAGCTCGGCCTGCCCACCTCTGCCTACCGGTTTGCCGATACCCTCGAGCAGTACCGTGACGCCGTCAGGGACATCGGCCTGCCTTGCGTGGTGAAACCGGTGATGAGCTCATCAGGCAAGGGACAGAGCCTGATCAGGTCCGACGCGGAGATCGATACAGCCTGGGAATATGCCCAGGCCGGCGGTCGGGCAGGTCAGGGCCGGGTAATCGTGGAAGGTTTTGTCGACTTCGATTACGAGATCACGCTGCTCACCGTGCGCCATGTGGGCGGGACCGACTTCTGCGCGCCGATCGGCCATCGTCAGGAAGGCGGGGACTATCAGGAATCCTGGCAGCCACAGCCCATGTCCGACGCGGCACTGGCCGAAGCCCAGCGGGTGGCGCTGGAGGTGACGGATGCGCTGGGTGGTCGCGGCCTGTTCGGCGTCGAGCTGTTCGTCAAGGGCGACCAGGTCTGGTTCAGTGAGGTGTCTCCCCGCCCGCATGACACCGGCATGGTGACCATGATCTCGCAGGACCTCTCCGAGTTTGCGCTGCATGCCCGAGCGATTCTCGGCTTGCCGATCCCGCAGATCCGGCAGCTGGGGGCATCGGCATCGGCGGTGATACTGGTCACTGGTCAATCCGCACAGGTCACCTTCGGCAACCTGCCCGCGGCGTTGGCCGAGCCTGATACCCAGTTGCGTCTGTTCGGCAAGCCGGACGTCGATGGTCAGCGGCGCATGGGTGTCGCTCTGGCCCGCGACGAGACCGTCGAGGCCGCCCGCGCCCGTGCCATGCGCGTCGCGCAGGCCGTCGAGATTACGCTCTGAGTCGGTGGTGGTATCTGGCGGCGCCTGCATTACCACTGCTGCTGCCTCAGGCAATGTGGGTGCGCCGCACTGCCTTGCGCCTGCCCGATGCAGCCGACCCCTGGCACGGCACAGTCGCCTGCGCGAAAGCGGTCGCGCAGGGAGAGCCCTTCCGTCTGCTGCTGGTCGGTGAGTCGACGGTTGCCGGGGTGGGCGTTGAGCGCCAGGCCGATGCGCTCAGCGGTCAGCTCGCGGTGCAGCTAGCCGTCCGCCTGAGCCGAACGGTCTGCTGGCAGGCATGCGGTCGCAACGGTGCCACGGCCGCCGAAACCCTTGCCGCCTCCCTCGAAATGCCTGACGCGCGGTGGGATGCGGTCGTCATCGTGCTGGGCGTGAATGATACGACGCATCTGACGCCGCGCTGGCGGTGGAGGCGGAGCATCAGGGAACTGGTACGACGTTTTTCCTGCTGCAGCGAGCAGGTGCTGTTGACCGCGGTGCCGCCACTAGGGTCGTTCACAGCGCTGCCGCAACCCCTGCGGGCCTGGCTCGGCCTGCGCGCCGGTCTGCTCGATCGGGATCTTCGCACAATTGCACAGGCGCAGGCTGCGGTGCACGTGCCGTTCGCTGCGGTGTTCGCCCCACACATGCTGGCGCGCGATGGTTATCACCCGTCCGCTGAGGGTTACCGTGCCTGGGCAGCCGGCGTCGCTGACCGTGTCGCCCCGGACGGTCAGGATGTCTGAGCGCGATCGGCGTGTCGTGCTTCGCTGGTCCGCGCCGAGACGCGCACGCTCTTGATCATGTTGTCCTTGGTCTGAAGAATTTCCAGGCGATACATGCCGATGGTCAGGCACACAGGACTTTCCGGAATGCTTTCCAGCTGTTCGGTAATCAAGCCGTTGAGCGTCTTGGGACCGTCTGCAGGCAGCTTCCACTGCAGCTGCTTGTTGATGTCGCGGATCGCGGCGCCGCCCTCGATGACGTAGCTGCCGTCTTCCTGCGGATGGATATCCTGACTCGGCAGCAACATGTCGGTGGTGAACTCGCCGACGATCTCCTCGAGGATGTCTTCCAGCGTCACCAGGCCAATCACGTCACCGTATTCGTCGACGACGATGGCAATGCGTCGCTTCTGTTTCTGGAAGTTGAACAGCTGCGTGTGCAGCGGCGTATTTTCCGGAACGAAATACGGCTCCCTGCATGCGTTGGCCAGCGCTTCCTTGGTCAGGTCCCCACGGCTGAGCAGCCGCGCGATGGAGCGCATGTGCACGATGCCCTTGATGTTGTTGATGTCGCCTTCATAGACCGGCAGCCGGGTGTGATGGGACGCGCGGAGCTGGTTGATGATCACCGGCATGTCGTCTTCCAGATCGATGCCGACCGCCTCGTTGCGCGGGACCATGATGTCGTCGACCGTCATCTTTTCCAGGTCGAGAATTCCCAACAGCATGCTCTGCCGGCTGCGGCTCATTCCGAGGCCGGCCTCGCGGACAACGGTCCGTAGCTCATCGGTGGTCAGTTGATCGGCACCTGTGTCGCTCGGGTTCACCCCGATCATGCGCAGCAGCAGGCTGCTGATGGCGCTGCACAGCCAGACGACGGGATACAGGAGCTTCTGCAGTACGGACAACACGACGCTGGCTGGGAACGCGATCAACTCCGGCCGCAGCGCCGCAAGTGTCTTGGGAGTGATTTCACCGAAGATGAGCACTACCACGGTCAGCACCACCGTGGCGATGGCGATGCCGGCATCGCCCCATACCTGCACGGCGATGACTGTCGCTATCGATGCGGCCAGGATATTCACTATGTTGTTGCCGACCAGAATAGTCCCCAGCAGCCGGTCGGGGCGCTCGAGCAATCTGGATGCGCGTCGCGCGCCCTTGTGTCCTTCCTTGGTGAGGTGTTTCAGCCGGTAGCGGTTCAAGCTCATCATGCTGGTTTCGGAGCTTGAGAAGAACGCCGAGAGAATTATGAGGATGAGCAGGACGATCAACAGAACGCCTGTGCTGGTGTCGTTCAAGGTGTTACCTCAAGGGACCGAAATAGGCGGAGTTTCACAGCGGAAGAACAAACTCGTGGACCAGTTTGCTGCCGAAGTAGGCCAGCATGAGCAGGAGGAAACCTGCCAGTGTCCAGCGGATCGCATTGCTGCCTCGCCAGCCTCTAAGGTAGCGGCCCCATAGCAGAATGCCAAACACCACCCAGGCCAGACAGGAGAGAAGGGTCTTGTGCGCCACGTCCTGGGCAAACATGTTGTCCAGGTAGACGAATCCGGAGATCAGGGCCAGCGTCAGTAGCGCCTCGCCGCAGGTCAGGAACTGGAATAAAAGCCGTTCCATCGTCTGCAGTGGCGGGAAGGTACGAATGAAGCGGGTCGGATGCTTGTGCTTGAGCTGGTAGTTCTGCACCGCGAGCAGCACGGCCTGGAATGCCGCTATGGTCAGGATCCCGTAAGCCAGAATCGACAGCAGGATGTGCGTCAGCAATCCTTCCTGGCCGGCGATGCGAATCGCGCCATGATCGGGCAGCAATGACGAGAGTACGGCGGTAACCGCCCCCAGCGGAAACAGGCCCAGCAGCAGCGATGCGGTGGGCGCGCGCAGGCTGGAAGCCAGGGTCAGCGCAATCACCAGCCAGGCGATCAGCGACGCGGCATTGAAGAACCCGAGCGATAGCCCGGGGCCCCTCGACAGCTCGACGTAAAGGCTGATCGCATGAATCAGAAGGGCGGCCAGTCCCAGGCCGCGCAGGAGATTGCCGTTCACCGCCAGGCGCTTGCCCATGCAGTGCATCTGATAATAAGCCGCGCCCAGGTAAAGGGCCGCTGCCAGCACGCTGGAAATCAGAGCGGTCATACGTCCTTGAGAAAGGTTATCAATAAAGGCGCAGTGTGGCATAAGCCGCGAAGCTGATAAAGCGCTTGCCTGTAATCTGCCGCGTTGCGGCGTTATACTTGCCGGCTTGTTGGCTTCCACCCGTCCGGGTACGCGAAGCAGAGGAGATGACCGATGTTTGAAAATCTTACCGATCGCCTGTCGCACAGCCTGCGCGGCGTCACCGGCCGGGCCAAGCTGACTGACGAGAACATCAAGGACACCCTGCGCGAAGTGCGCATGGCGCTGCTTGAGGCGGATGTTGCGCTGCCGGTGGTCAAGAGCTTCGTTGACCAGGTACGCGAGCGCGCCGTGGGTCAGGAGGTGTCGCGCAGTCTGTCCCCAGGCCAGGCCTTCGTGAAGATCATTCGCGCCGAGCTGGAAGCGGTGATGGGCGAGACTGTCGGGCTCAACCTGGCAGTATCGCCGCCTGCGGTCATCCTGATGGCCGGTCTGCAGGGTGCAGGTAAGACGACGTCCGTTGCCAAGCTGGCCAAGACGTTGCGAGAGCGCCAGAAGAAAAAGGTGATGGTAGTCAGCGCCGACGTCTATCGTCCGGCAGCGATCAAGCAGCTCGAGACCCTGGCCAAGGAAGTCGACGTTTCCTTCTTCCCGTCGGATGCCGGGCAGAAGCCGGTGGCGATTGTCGAAGCGGCGCTGCGTGAGGCGAAGAACCGCTTCATGGACGTGCTCATCGTCGATACCGCAGGCCGCCTGCATATCGACGCCGACATGATGGACGAGATTCGCGCGGTGCATGCCGCGGCGAAGCCGGCCGAAACGCTCTTCGTGGTCGACGCGATGACCGGTCAGGACGCTGCAACGACGGCGCAGGCGTTCAACGAGGCCCTGCCGCTCACCGGCGTGATCCTGACCAAGGTCGATGGCGACGCACGCGGCGGTGCTGCGTTGTCCGTGCGACACATCACTGGCAAGCCGATCAAGTTCCTCGGCATGGGCGAGAAGACCGACGCGCTGGAGGTGTTCCATCCGGATCGTGTTGCTTCGCGCATCCTGGGCATGGGCGATGTGCTCAGCCTGATCGAGCAGGCCGAACAGAAGCTCGACAAGGACAAGGCTGAAAAGCTGGCCAAGAAGCTCAAGAAGGGCAAGGGCTTTGACCTCGAGGACTTCCGTGACCAGCTGCAGCAGATGCGCGGCATGGGCGGTCTTGGTTCGCTGATGGACAAGCTGCCGATGATGGGCAAGATCAGCCCCTCCCAGATGGAAACGGCGCAGACCCAGGCGGAAAAGCAGTTCAAGCAGATGGAGGCCATCATCAACTCGATGACCCCCGGCGAGCGGCGTAACCCTGATATCATCAGCGGCTCGCGCAAGCGCCGGATCGCCGCCGGATCGGGTACCCAGATCCAGGATATCGGCCGTGTCATCAAGCAGCACAAGCAGATGCAGAAGATGATGAAGAAGGTCAGTGGCAAGGGTGGCATGGCCAAGCTGATGCGCGGCATGGGCGGCCTTGGCGGTGGCGGCGGTGGCGGAATGATGCCGCCGGGCGGCGGTATGCCGAAGTTCTGATTCGATGCCGGGGCGGGGCACTCGTCGCCCCGGCCCGGCGCTCTGCCGAAAAAACAGTTTTCATCAGTCGGGATATTCCGTAGAATACGCGACCTTTCGGGCTATAGGCCCGTGATGAATTATTTGAAGCGTGACTCAAACACAGGAAACGATGTTCACATGGTAACCATTCGTCTTGCTCGTGGTGGCTCCAAGAAGCGCCCCTTCTATCACCTGACCGTAGCCAACAGCCGTAACGCCCGTGATGGCCGTTTCGTCGAGCGCGTTGGCTTCTTCAACCCGGTCGCTGCGGGTGGTGAGATGCGCCTGTCGGTAAACCAGGAGCGCGTCAGCTACTGGCTGAGCCAGGGTGCACAGCCGTCTGACCGCGTTGCATCGCTGCTGAAGGAAGCTCAGGCCTCTGCCTGATATGGCCTCCTCGCCGGAACAGTCCGGATCGCCCATGCTGGTCCTGGGCAAGATCGTTTCGGTGCATGGCATTCGTGGGGCGGTGAAGGTGCTGTCGCATACCGACCCGCTGGATAACGTGCTGGACTATCCGCAATGGTCCCTTCGCCGGGGCGCGGAACAGCGTACGGTATCTGTCACCGGTGCTCGCGTGCAGGGTCGCGTCCTGATCGTTCAGCTCAAGGGCGTGGACGACCGCAATCAGGCCGAGGATCTGGTGAATTTCGAGATCTGCGTGGCGCACGACGCTCTGCCCGATCTCGAAGACGGCGAGTTTTACTGGTATCAGCTCGAAGGCCTGCGGGTCGAGACGCTGGAAGGTCAATTGCTGGGTCGCATCGACCATATGCTCGAGACCGGTTCGAACGACGTGATGGTCGTCAAGCCCTGCGAGGGGAGTGTCGACACGCGTGAGCGGTTGTTGCCCTACCTGCCGGATCTGTATGTGAAGCACATCGATCTGCAGGCCGGCCTGATGCAGGTCGATTGGGATCCGGAGTTCTGACCGGTGTGGGCCGGTGTAGTAACGCTGTTTCCGGAGATGTTCTCGGCTCTGACCGAATACGGCGTAACAGGCCGTGCCGTGAGCCGCGAACAGATGACGGTGGTTTTCAGCAACCCGCGTGATCATGCCCATGATCGGCATCGCACGGTGGATGACCGGCCCTTCGGTGGCGGTCCCGGCATGCTGATGAAGGTTGAGCCACTGCTCGAAGCAATCGAAGCGATTCGCGAGCAGGCGCCCGCGCCGCCACGGGTGATTTACCTGTCACCGCAGGGCCGCCCGCTGACGCAGCAGCGTGCTCGGGAGCTGTCGCAGCTGGAAAGCATCGTCCTGCTGTGTGGTCGGTACGAAGGTATCGACGAGCGCATCATCGACATGTGTGTCGATGAGGAAATTTCCATCGGGGACTATGTTCTGTCCGGTGGTGAACTGGGAGCCATGGTGCTCCTTGATTCGGTAGCCCGGCTGATTCCCGGGGTTCTGGGTCACGCCGATTCGGCGGCAGAGGATTCGTTTACGGAAGGGTGGCTGGATTGTCCGCATTACACCCGGCCGGAAGAGTTTGCGGGGCGGCGCGTACCGGAGGTGCTGCTCAGTGGTAATCATGCACTGATCCGGCGCTGGCGTCTCAAGCAGTCCCTTGGCAGAACCTGGCAACGCCGGCCGGAACTGCTGGAGGACCTGACATTGAGCAAAGAACAGCAACAGCTGTTGGCGGAATTCATTCGCGAACAGGCAACCGATAACCATTGAAGCAAGTCCGGCGGCTTGAGCAGGAGTTAGAAATGTCCAACATTATTGCCCAGATTGAAGCGGAACAGATGAGCAAGGAAGTCCCCCAGTTCGCCCCGGGAGACACCGTCATCGTCCAGGTAAAGGTCAAGGAAGGCGAGCGTTCGCGTCTGCAGGCTTTCGAAGGCGTGGTTATCGGTAAGCGTAACCGTGGTCTGAACTCGGCTTTCACCGTTCGCAAGATCTCCAGCGGTGTGGGTGTAGAGCGTACCTTCCAGACCTACTCGCCGCTGATCGACAGCATCAGCGTCAAGCGTCGCGGTGACGTGCGCAAGGCCAAGCTGTACTACCTGCGCGAACTGTCCGGCAAGGCAGCACGTATCAAGGAAAAGCTGGGCTGATCACCGCCCGCTACGAAAAAGCAGCCTCCGGGCTGCTTTTTTTTTATGCCTGGGGGCCTGGCTTGGATGCCACCCCTTCGCGGTCATGCCCGCTCCTACGGAGCGCTTGAGTTGTAGGCGCGCACCTGGGCGCGAACGCGGAAACGCTACCAGCACGGAGCTCAGCTTTAACCGACGAGCATGCAAGTGGCTTGCGTGGTTGCGACAGCGCTTGTACGTTCGTCTTTTCCCCCGCGAGATATCGATGACAGCCAGCCCCGACGCCCCTTCCGTGCCCGAATCCGAGACGCGACTGATCGCCGCCTACCTCGATAGCCTGTGGCTTGAGCGGGGACTGGCGCGGCAAAGCCTTGAGGCGTACCGCACGGACCTCGAAACGCTCGCGGTCTGGGCGGCCGGGAGGCGCTTGTCTTTGCTCAAGCTTGGTCGCGCCAACGTGATGGAACACCTGGCCTGGCGAATTGGCGACGGCTACAAGGCACGTTCCACTGCACGTTTTCTATCCTGTATACGCGGGTTCTATCGTCATGCGCTGCGCCAGAATCTGATCGCCGAAGACCCGACACTCGATGTCGCCATGCCCAAGCTGGGCAGGCCATTGCCCAAGTCACTGAGTGAGGCGGACGTCGAGGCGCTGCTGGGTGCGCCTGATGTCGAGGATACGCTGGGCCTGCGCGACCGCTGCATGCTAGAAGTGCTGTATGCCTGCGGTCTGCGGGTCAGCGAGCTGGTCGGGCTGCGGCTGGATCAGGTGAATCTGCGCCAGGGAGTGGTCCGGGTTACCGGCAAGGGCGACAAGGAGCGCTTGGTCCCGCTGGGTGAGGAGGCGCTGGTCTGGCTCGACCGTTATGCGCGGGAGGCTCGCCCGGTTCTGCTTGCCGGCCAGCCCAGCGACGTGCTGTTTCCCAGCCGCCAGGCACGGCAGATGACGCGTCAGACCTTCTGGCACCGTATCAAGCTGCATGCTCAGCAGGCCGGCATTCGCAGCGAGCTGTCGCCGCACACGCTGCGCCATGCCTTCGCAACGCATCTGCTCAATCACGGTGCCGACCTGAGGGTGGTGCAGATGCTGCTCGGACATAGCGATCTGTCGACGACACAGATATACACGCACATCGCCCGGCACCGTCTGCGCGACCTGCACGCGAGCCATCATCCACGTGGGTGAGGCGCAGGTTTCATGCTAAGCTTGCGCGTCTTCAGGAGGAACCGAATCATGCTGTTCAAACGCTTAGCAGGCTGCGCTCTGGCGCTGGCCGCCATGAACGCTTCGGCAGACCCCGAGCAAGCTATCCAGCAGACGCTCGATCGGTTGCAGTTTCCCGCCAAGGTGTCCGCTGTCAGTCAGACGCCGATCGCCGGGCTGTACCAGGTCGAACTGGAAAATGGCCGCGTGCTGTATGCCAGCGACGATGGCAAGTACATGATGCAGGGCTCGCTGTTCGACGTGTCGACCGAGCAGCCGCGCAACCTGACCGCTGCCGCTGAAGCCGAGGCGCGCGGAACCAAACAGGCGATAGACGCGATTCCACAGGAAGAGCTGGTCATTTTTGCGCCGGACAAGCCGAAGACCCATGTGACGGTATTCACGGACGTCGACTGCGGCTATTGCCGCAAGCTGCATAGCGAGATCGAGGAGCTCAACGAGTTGGGTATCGAGGTGCGCTATGCGGCCTTTCCGCGCTCGGGGATGGGCAACCCGGTTGCCGACACGATGCAGTCGATCTGGTGTGCCGACGACAAGCAGACTGCCATGACCCGCGCCAAGCAGGGCAAGTCGGTCAAGTCTGCCAAGTGCGATGATCCGGTGGCTAAGCAGTTCGAGCTCGGCCAGAAGCTCGGTGTACAGGGTACGCCGGCGATCTTCCTGGCCAACGGCATCATGCTGCCGGGGTACAAGCCGGCCGAGGTACTTGCTGCCGAAGCCATGGCGTACGAATAATCGCCGAATCCGGCGACATAAAACGCCCCGGCGCAAGCGGAACCGCCGGTGGCGAGACTAACAGCAACGAAACGAGTGGGGGCTAGGTTGAAACCGGTCAAAGTTGGAATATGTGGGTTGGGCACCGTAGGCGGTGGCACGTTCAATGTCCTGCAGCGCAACGCCGCTGAAATTGCCCGCCGCGCCGGGCGCGGCATTGAGGTTGCGCAGATTGCCGCACGCCATGTCAACCCAACCTGCGACCTGGGTTCAACGGTTGTCACCGATGACGTGTTCGAAGTGGTCAACAACCCCGAAATCGACATCATCGTCGAGCTGATCGGTGGCTCCGGGGTGGCCAAGGACGTGGTGATGCAGGCGATCGCCAACGGCAAGTATGTGGTGACCGCGAACAAGGCACTGATCGCCGTACATGGCAACGAGATCTTCCGCGCTGCGGTGGAGAAGGGCGTAGTGGTCGCCTTCGAGGCGTCCGTTGCCGGCGGTATCCCGATCATCAAGGCGTTGCGCGAAGGCCTGGCTGCCAACCAGATCGACTGGGTCGCCGGCATCATCAACGGCACCGGTAATTTCATCCTCACCGAGATGCGCGAGAAGGGCCGGACCTTCGAAGACGTACTCGCCGAGGCGCAGGCGCTGGGCTATGCCGAGGCCGATCCGACCTTCGACGTGGAAGGTACCGACGCGGCGCACAAGCTAACCATTCTGGCGTCCATTGCCTTCGGCATCCCCCTGCAGTTCGACCGCGCCTACACCGAGGGCATCACCCGCCTGACCACCGCGGATGTGAATTATGCTGAAGCCTTTGGCTACCGTATCAAGCATCTGGGTATCGCGCGGCGCACCGACAACGGCGTCGAGCTGCGCGTGCACCCGACGCTGATTCCCGCAGACCGGCTGATCGCCAACGTCAATGGCGTGATGAATGCGGTCATGGTCAATGGCGACGCCGTTGGCTCGACCCTGTACTACGGAGCCGGCGCCGGCGCCGAGCCCACGGCGTCAGCAGTTGTCGCTGACATTATTGATGTCGTCCGCACGCTGACCACCGACCCGAACAACCGTGTTCCGCATCTGGCATTCCAGGCGGACCTGTTGTCGGATCTGCCGGTGTTGCCGGTGGAAGAGGTCGAGACCGCCTACTATCTGCGTCTGCAGGCCCAGGACCGCCCGGGTGTGCTGGCCAAGGTCGCGACCATCCTGTCCGAGCGCGGGATCAACATCGAATCGATCATCCAGAAGGAAGTCGAGGAACAGGATGGACTGGTGCCGATCATTCTCATGACCCATCGCGTGCTCGAGAAGCACATGAACGATGCCATCGCCGCACTCGAAGCCCTGGATCACATCGCCGGTCCGGTCATGCGGATCCGGGTGGAACAACTGAACTAACTCAGCGGCAAGCGCCACGCTGCACGCGGCAAGCTCCACCCGGACAGCTTGCCGCTTGTGGCTCGCAGCTTGCGGCTCAAACCGAAGGTTTGACGACATGCGCTATATCAGTACTCGCGGCCAGGCACCGGCCCTTAATTTCGAAGACGTGCTGCTGGCTGGTCTGGCAACCGATGGTGGGTTGTACGTACCGGAGAATCTGCCGCGCTTCACCCAGGAGGAGATCGCGTCTTGGGCCGGCTTGCCCTATCACGAGCTGGCCTTCCACGTGATGCGTCCCTTCGTTTCCGGCAGCATTCCGGATGCCGATTTCAAACAGATTCTTGCCGACACCTACGCGGTGTTCGAGCACAAGGCGGTTGCACCGCTGCGTCAGCTCGGGGCAAATGAGTGGGTGCTGGAACTGTTCCACGGCCCGACCCTGGCCTTCAAGGACTTCGCCCTGCAGCTCCTGGGCCGGCTGCTCGACTATTTTCTGATCAAGCGCGGCGAGCGGGTTGTGATCATGGGCGCCACCTCGGGAGATACCGGCTCGGCTGCCATCGAAGGCTGCCGCCGCTGCGAGAACGTGGACATCTTCATTCTCCATCCGCACCAGCGGGTCTCGGAGGTGCAGCGTCGCCAGATGACCACCATCCTGGGTGACAACATCCACAACATTGCGATCGAAGGCAACTTCGATGACTGCCAGGAGATGGTCAAGGCCAGCTTTGCCGATCAGGGCTTCCTCAAGGGCACCCGTCTGGTAGCAGTCAACTCGATCAACTGGGCGCGCATCATGGCGCAGATCGTCTACTACTTCCATGCAGCGCTGCAGTTGGGTGCTCCGGCGCGGTCAATGGCGTTCTCCGTGCCGACCGGCAACTTCGGCGACATCTTCGCCGGCTATCTGGCGCGCAACATGGGTCTGCCGATCAGTCAGCTGATCGTTGCGACCAATCGCAACGACATCCTGCATCGCTTCATGAGCGGCAACCAGTACGACAAGGACACCTTGCACGCTTCGCTGTCGCCGTCGATGGACATCATGGTGTCGTCCAACTTCGAGCGTCTGCTGTTCGACCTGCATGGTCGCAACGGTCCGGCGGTAGCCCAGCTCATGGCGGACTTCCGCGAGACCGGCAAGCTATCGGTGGAAAGCGAGCGCTGGACCGAAGCGCGCCGTCTGTTCGATTCGCTGGCAGTTGATGACCAGGCGACCTGCGACACCATCGCCAAGGTCTATGCCGAGTGCGGTGAGTTGCTCGATCCGCACACGGCCATTGGCGTGCGTGCCGCGCGCGAATGCCGTCGCTCCATGAGCCTGCCGATGATCACGCTGGGCACGGCGCACCCGGTCAAGTTTCCGGAAGCGGTGCTCCGCTCGGCCGTTGACGAGAAACCCGAACTGCCGGTGCACCTGGCGGATCTGTTCGAGCGCGACGAACGTTGCACCGTCTTGCCAAACCACCTGCGTGACGTGCAGCAGTTCGTCGCCGCACATGGCAATCGCGGCAAGCCGCTCTGATACTGCGCGGTACGCCCTCCGAGCCCGGCACCTGCCGGGCTTTTTTATGCCCGTTGAACAGGGTGCGTCGGAGAACTTCCCGGAACCACACGCCTCCAAGCCCCTAGAGACCGCCTCAAGGGGGCGCCGGATCAGCCAAGGGACGTTCGATGAACCAGCCGTTACACAACCTCGAAGAACTGCTCGACCGCATCGGTCAGCTGGCGCATGACAACCAGGAAGTGTCGATCGGTATGGTGGTCGAGTCGATTGGAAGCCGGTCCTTCGGCCCGCTGTTGATGCTGATCGGTATTACGCTGTTTTCCCCGTTGAGCGGCGTGCCCGGGATGTCGTTCTTCATGGCGTCGTTCGTGTTGCTCGTTGCGGGACAAATGCTGCTGGGCCGAAAGCAGTTCTGGTTGCCGCATTTCATCCTCGACCGCTCGGTCGAACACGGCAAGCTGGAAAAGGCGCTGAGCTGGCTCAGCAAGCCGGCCCGGGGCATAGACAAGGTGCTCAAGCCACGGCTGACCTTCCTCGTACACAACGGCGCCAGTTACGGGGTAGCCGCGGTGTGCGTGGTCATCGGCCTGTGCATGCCGTTCATGGAGTTGGTGCCTTTTTCGTCGTCGGCGGCAGGCCTGGCATTACTGGCTCTGGGGCTGGCGTTGGTGGTGCACGATGGGCTGCTGGTGCTGCTGGCGCTTTTGGTCTTTGGCGCAACTTTCACGTTCGTCGTTGTCAACATACTGTGATTCGCCCATCCCAGCTGTAAGAGGAAACCCCGCCGGATGCTCTGGTTCCTGGTGCCGCACATCGCTGCCATGCTGATCTGGACGGCATCGCTTTTCTATCTCCCGACGCTGATCATAGGCAGCATTACTCATAAGAGCCTGGTGTACGAACCGAGGGATCGATTCGACTCCATCCCGCGTTTCATGTTTACCCACATCGCTACGCCGGCCGCACTGGTGGCGATCATCGCCGGCACCTGGGTGTTCATCGTCAACCAGACCGTCGATACGTGGCTGATCGCCAAGCTGACGCTGGTTGCCGCCTTGGCGGTCTGTCACACCCTGGTGGGGTTGATGATTCTGAGATCGGAGACCGATAACGGCAAATCAGTCGTCGGCTGGTGCCGTTTTCTGATGTTGGTGGTCGCGCTGCTGATGTGCGCGATCTTCTGGCTGGTGCTCGCCAAGCCGGACATGGAGCAGCTGCTGTGACCGGCTGGGGGCATGCTGGGCGCGCCCGCGTGTTACAGCTCCGCGCGGCGCTCCTTGATCTTTTCCTGGGACACGCCAATGGCGTGGTCGTAGACCAGTTGCCCGCCGAGCATGCTGGTGATGGAGATCATCACGCCGTTGAGCAGCGACAGGTAAACGCCCCAGGGCAGCACGTCAGGACCGCCCTCGACGATACGCAGCAGCCAGTTCAGGGTCGCCAGCGACAACAGCGTGACGGCCATGATGGCATGGCACCAGGCGGTTACCAGCCGGCGAATTTCCGGCACGCTGATCAGGTCCATCAGGCCCACGCCGCCCGATATCAGTCCACCGACCGCGCCGATGCCCGCCAGCCAGACGCTGGCCCGGGCCCAGAATTCGTCCAGCGTGAAGACGTACGCCAGATCGGTGCAGAGCACGCCGATCATGGCTGCCACCGGAAAATGGATCAGCATCGGGTGGATAGGGTGGCCCATTATGGACATCTTGCTCTTGATCGTGCCTCGGATCATCGTACGCCTCGTCGTGTCTGGGCGCGCCTGCGCGCTCCGGTAACTCTAGCAAAACGCCTGGGCGGCATTTCGTTGATGGCTTGCTGCATGCTTCTGACAGCGTGTGGCGGCGCTTATTCCACACTCGATCCTGCCGGTCCCCAGGCGACGGGCGCAGCATGGCTCTGGTGGGGCATGTTTGGCTTCTTCACCCTGGTTTATGTCGGCGTGATCATCCTCTGGTTCCTCGGCATGAGGCGCGATCCCGGTAAGATCTCCGACGAGGAAGCGCAGCGGGTCCAGAACCGCTGGATCCTCTGGGGCGGCCTGGTCCTGCCCAGCGTCAGTGTCACCGCGGTTCTGGCGTTTGGACTACCGGTCGGCCGCGTCATGTTGCCGTTGCCGCCAGAATCGGGCGAGGCGGTCGCGGTGCATGTCAACGCCAGGCAGTGGTCATGGGAGGCCACTTATCCGGGGACCGACCACACCCTCGAAGATTACATGCTGATC
Source organism: Halopseudomonas nanhaiensis (assembly GCF_020025155.1). Classification (NCBI taxonomy): domain Bacteria; kingdom Pseudomonadati; phylum Pseudomonadota; class Gammaproteobacteria; order Pseudomonadales; family Pseudomonadaceae; genus Pseudomonas; species Pseudomonas nanhaiensis. Next base: position 2,954,337 of record NZ_CP073751.1, on the reverse strand, counting down.
CCCGTGGGGGTTCCGATAGATGTTCATCTGAGCAGTCGCGACGTCGTTCATTCGTTCTGGGTTCCGCGGCTCGCCGGGAAGATGGATGCGATCCCGGGACACGTCAACACCCTGCGCATCCAGGCGGACAAGCCCGGCCGGTATCGCGGTCACTGTGCCGAGTTCTGCGGCACCGATCACACCCACATGAAATTCGTCGTCGAAGCAGTGCCGCAGGAGGAGTTCGACAACTGGCTAGAGGACGGGCAGACCGATGACTGACACACCACAGCATTCAGACCGGCGCGAAGAATTCGATCGGGTCTGGGGCAACCTGCCCGGCTGGGGCCAGCTGGCAGCGGTGAACCACACTACCATCGGCCTGCGTTTCATCGTCACCGGTACGGTGTTCTTCCTGATTGGTGGCCTGCTGGCGATGCTGATCCGTACGCAGCTGGCGCTGCCGGATCAGGAGATTCTCAGTGCGAATGCGTACAACCAGGTATTCACCATGCATGGCACGGTGATGATGTTCCTGTTCGCCATCCCGATCCTGGAAGGCGGCGCGATGTACCTGATTCCCAAGCTGATCGGCGCCCGGGATCTGGTGTTTCCTCGACTGAGCGCGCTGGGCTACTACTGCTACCTGTTCGGCGGCATCATCGTGGTGTCGAGCATGTTGCTGAACATGGCACCAGCGGTCGGCTGGTTCATGTATACCCCCCTGAGCAGCAGTGAATACTCGCCGGGGAGGGGGCCGGACTTCTGGCTGCTGGGCATCACCTTCGTGGAGATTTCTGCCATCAGCGCGGGGGTCGAGCTGGTCGTATCGATCCTGCGCACACGCACCAACGGCATGTCGTTGCGGCAGATGCCGATCTTCTGCTGGTACATCCTGGCGATGGCGCTGATGATCATTTTCGGCTTTCCGCCGCTGATCCTCGGCTCCATCCTGCTCGAACTGGAACGCGCGGCTGATCTGGTGTTCTTCAAGGTCGCCGGTGGCGGTGACCCTCTGCTCTGGCAGCATCTGTTCTGGCTGTTCGGTCACCCGGAGGTATACATCATCTTCCTGCCGGCGGCGGGCATCGTCTCCACGCTGCTGCCGGTCTTCGCCCAGCGCACACTGGTCGGGTATCGCTGGATCGTGCTGGCGATCATCATCACCGGCTTCATCAGCTTCGGGCTATGGGTACACCACATGTTCACGGTGGGTATTCCCAAGCTCGGACTGGCGTTCTTCTCGGTCGCCAGCATGATCGTGGCGATCCCTACCGGCATCCAGATATTTGCCTGGATTGCCACGCTCTGGACCGGGAAGGTGGTGTTCAAGCTGCCGATGCTCTGGATCATCGGCTTTCTGCTGATTTTCGTTTGCGGTGGCCTCACTGGCGTGATGCTCGCGCTGGTGCCGTTCGACTGGCAGGTCCACGACACGCATTTCGTGGTCGCGCACATGCATTATGTGCTGGTCGGCGGGATGCTGTTTCCGCTGATCGCCGGGTTCTACTACTGGCTGCCTCACGTGTCCGGGCGCATGCCGTCAGAGATCCTCGGCCGCTGGGGCTTCTGGCTGGTATTCATCGGCTTCAATCTGACCTTTCTGATCATGCACCTCACCGGCCTGTTCGGCATGCCTCGCAGGGTCTACACCTACGAGGCCGGGCTGGGCTGGGAGTGGATGAACATGGTCTCCTCCATCGGCGGCTTCATCATGGCGATGGGCGTAGCGGTGATCATCGTGGATATCGCGCTGCACTTCCGCTTCGGCCGCAAGGCCGAGCAGAACCCGTGGAACGCCGACAGCCTGGAATGGGCGGTGGAGATGCCGGTGACCACCTACAACTTCGCTAGCCTGCCGGAGATTACGTCGCGCCATCCGCTCTGGGAAAATCCCGATTTGCCGAAAACCATCGCCAATGGCGAGCACGGCCTACCGGAGATCGGCCATGGCCGCCGCGAGTTGTACGGCTCCGATGCGGTCACCGGCGAGATCCGGGAAGTAATCCACCTGCCGACCAACTCCTGGATTCCGCTGCAGGCGGCATCAATGATCGGTGTGGTTTGCCTCGGCCTGCTGACCAAGTACTACTGGGTGGCGCTGGCCGGTGCGGTGCTGGCATTGCTGTGCCTGGTTCGCTGGAGCTGGCATAACGGGGCCCATCCGGTCGCCGCCCCGAAAACCCCGGACTGGGAACACACCGATCCTCCGCTGCATTCGCGAACATTCAGCGGGCCCGGCCTCTGGGGCGTGCTGGTTACCATGCTGGCCAACGGAACGCTGTTCGCCTCACTGCTGTTCGGCTGGTTCTACCTGTGGACCTCCGCACCGCTCTGGACTACCCCGGCAGAGGGACCGCTCAGTCTGATCTCGCTGGTAGGCAGTGGCGTGCTATTGACACTGGGAGCCGGCGTGTTCGGCTGGGCTGTGAACCGTCTGCGCAAGGGTAACGATGCCTCGCTGGGACTGCTGTTCTGGTTGGCCGCCGCGCTGGGCGTAGCGCATTTTGCCTGGCTTCTGTACGAAGCGATCCGTGCGCCGCTGACCCCCACGACCCTGGCACACGATTCGGTGCTCAGTGTGATGCTCTGGTACCTGTTGCTGCATGGTGGACTGTCGACGCTGGCCACCATACTGCAGGCACTCAGGGTACGGTTCGGCTACGTTGATCGCACGCTGCCGTACGAGCCGGTCGTAGTATTACCGATCTGGGTTTACAGCGTCTGGGTCTACTGGGTGAGTTTTGCCGCCTTCATCCTGCTGCCGATGACCTGGAGCGGCACATGATCGGACGCCTGATGCGCAAGATTATGCTGCATCCGTTGCACCCGTTGCAGCTGGTGTTCGGTCTGCTGGTATGGAGTGGCTGGTTCGTACTGGTGTACGGTGGTACGGGCGTCATTTGTGCCGTGGCACCGCCGCCGGTTGATGCAGACATGAAAACCTGGGTCAACGCGCTGGTGCTGGTTCTGGGCGCGTTGGTCGGGGCCTTTCTGCTGTTCAACGCGTGGCGCTGCTGGAAGGCGACGCCAGACTATGACGTAGGCAAGCCCGACAAGCGGTTTCTGGGAAGGGTGGCCGGCGGCGTATATCTGGTCGCTGCGATTGCCTCGTTCGGGCTGGCACTGCCAGCGTTGTTTCTGCCGCCATGCGTATGACTCACGCGGGCGCGTCGCTGGCCGGGGCACTGCTGATGCTGGCTGCGCCGCTGGCATCAGCGCACAGTCCCTTCACCGCAACCACTGACGATCAACTTCCAGCCTGGCTCAGCGCGGCGTTATTGCTGGGCTTGTGGGCCTGCTACCTCTACGGCTGCGCACGGGTCCGGCCTGGCATCGCTGCGGTACTGCTGTTTCACCTGGGAATGGCCCTGGCGGGACTGGCTGTTCTCGGCCCGCTGGACGAGTGGGCGGAAACGAGTACGTCCGCCCACATGACCCAGCACATGCTGTTCATGGTGATCATCCCGCCGCTGTTCGTACTCAGCCGTCCACTGCCGCAGCTGTCGGCCGGCGGTGCCAGGCGACTCTCGGTCGTATGGGATCCATTGTTGCGGTTGACCCAGCGCCCGATGCTGCTCGCCTACCTGCATGGCTTCATTGTCTGGTTCTGGCACATGCCGAAATTCTATATGTTGGCGGTCGAGCATCCCTGGTGGCATGCGGTGGAGCATCTGCTGTTCATCCTCAGCGCCGGGTTGTTCTGGTGGGCGGTATTGCGCGGGGCGCGCTCGGTGGCGCCCTGGGCACTCCTGGCACTGCTGTTTACGCTGATGCACACGGGGTTTCTTGGTGCGCTGCTCACATTCGCACGCGAGCCGCTGTATGGCGAGGCGCGCAGTCTGGAAGATCAGCAGTTGGCCGGGCTGATCATGTGGGTCCTCGGCGCGGTGCCCTACCTGGCCGCGGCGGGCTGGCTGGGCTGGCGCTGGTTGTCGATGATGCAGCGAAAGCTGGGATGGTAGGGCAGCCGGCGTTCTAGTGCGGGTCTTCGCCGTTCGCGGCGCGATCCTTCGCTTCATCGATGACCTCGTCGGCAGTTTCCTGCTGTTCCTCTTCAGCTTCAGGCTTCTCCACCTCGTCCTTGTGCTCCGGGCTGTAGCAAAGCGTGGCAAGGATCGGGAAGTGGTCGGAGCCGTATTTGTTCAGGCGCTCGATGCCACCCAGCGAGAAGTGTTCGCTGGCGAAGATGTGATCCAGCGGCCAGCGCAGCGCCCAGTGGTCTGCATTGTAGGTGCTGAACATGCCGCGCCCGCGGCGCGGATCGAGCATGCCGCTGACCTCGGCGAACAGGCGCGTGGTGCGCGACCAGGCCACATCATTGAGATCACCGATCAGCAGGGTCGGGCCGCCGCGCTCGCGTATGCGCTTGCCAACCAACAGCAGTTCGGCATCGCGCCACAGTGACTCGTCGCTCTCCTGCGGCGCCGGCGGCCGAGGGTGCACCGCGTGCAAGGCCACGGTGGCTCCGTTTCGCAGGTGCAGCGTACCGTGAACGGACGGAATGTCGTCTTGTATCAGGTACGACACCTCGACGTCGGTCAGTTTCATGCGCGAATACAGGTGCATCCCATACAGGTTGTCCAGCGGTATCTTCACCGAGTAGGGCCATTCCTCGCCCAGCGCTTCGTCCAGTCGGTCTCCCCACCACTGATCACTCTCCAGGGTCAGGATCACGTCAGGTTTGCGAAAAATGATCTGCTTGGTGAGTCCGGCGAAATTGCGGTTGGGTGTCAGCACATTGGCGATAAGAATGGTTACGCAGCGGCTGTCCTCACTGGACTCGGCTGCCGGCATCTGCACTTCCCAGGCCGGTGTCCAGGGCAGGATGTAGCGAATCTGCACGACCATCACGACCAGGCACATGGCGATCGTCAGCCATTTCAGCGGTGCATCCGCAGAGGCCGCGCCGAGCAAGGCGAGGAACGCCACTCCGGCGATCTGTACACGGGGAAACTCGCAGGCGCGTATCCACCAGTCATGGACCCGCACCTGCGACAGGAAGGTGGCGGCGAACACTATCAGCGCAACTATGAATGTGACAATGCCGAGCATGGCTCGGGCCTCCAGGGAAAGAATTCAACGTTTGGAAAGCCGCTGGCCATGTGAGTTCAGTTCGATATCCGAATACCGGCAGGGCGGTCGGATCGCGCGTCTTTTGCCGGGGACTGAACTGCCGGAACCCGCCGATGGCCATGCAGGGAACCGAAGCGGGGTGCAATAGCCTAAGCATTCAGGCTTGCCCCCGCGCAACCGTTCCCGCAACGTGCGTCACCCGCAAGGAGCTTCAAGCATGTCATCCCGGATCACCGCCTTCGCCGTCCCGCTGCTGGGTTTGGCGTCATTCGCCAGCCAGGCGGAGCCTTTCGATTTCGAAACCGTCATCACTCGGGCCCGGGATCTTGCTGGCAGCGCCTACTCCGCGCCTACGCCGGTGCCGCGGTTCATGCGCGAGCTGAGCTATAACGACTACCAGGGCATCCGCTTCCGGACCGGGGAAAGCCTCTGGCATGACAGCGATTCGATGTTCAAGGTGATGATGGTGCCGCCGGGCCTGTTTTACACCCATCCGGTGAAGATCAATATTGTCGAGGAGGGTGATGCGCAACCCCTGGCGTTCGACAAGAGTCAGTTCGATTACCCCAACCCGGAAATCGAGCGGCTGGTGCCAGCCGACCTGGGCTACGCCGGTCTGAAAGTGACCTTCCCCTTCGAAGGGCCGGACGTGATGAACCAGTTCCTGGTATTTGCCGGGGCGAGCTATTTTCGCGCGGTCGGCAAGGAAAACAATTTTGGTATATCGGGGCGTGGTATTGCGGTGGATACCGGGCTGCCCAGTGGGGAAGAGTTTCCCGCCTTCGTCGAATTCTGGCTCGAGGAGCCCAAGCCCGGTGACGACACCCTGCGACTGTACGGGCTGCTCGATGGCAAGAGCGTGACAGGTGCCTATCAGTTCACGGTGAAGCCGGGCGAGGCCACCGAAATGGACGTGCGCAGCGTGATCTTCCCGCGCCGTCCCGTTCAGTTGCTCGGTCTCGCGCCATTGACCAGCATGTTCTATTACGGTGAAAACACCCTCAAGCCGGAAGGTGAGTGGCGCCCCGAGGTGCATGACTCCGATGGGCTGCTGATTCATAACGGCGCAAGCGATGAATGGCTGTGGCGTCCGCTGCGCAATCCCCAGGCCCTGAATATCGACTACTTCGCCACCGACAACGTGCGCGGATTCGGCCTGCTGCAACGGGATGCCGATTTCGACAGCTATATGGACGCCGAAGCCGACTATCACTCACGGCCAAGCGCCTGGATCGAGCCGGAGGGCGACTGGGGACGTGGTCAGGTCGTACTGGTGCAGCTACCGACGCCCGATGAGACCAACGACAACATCGTTTCCTTCTGGCGCACCGACGGCGAGATCCGCCCGGAGCAATCGCTGCACTTCAACTATAAGGTGCGCTTTGGAGACCAGCATATCGCCAGCGAGCCCCTGGCCAGGACGGTCGACAGCTACCTGGGAGATGGCGGCAGGGTGGGCGGCGGAGCGGAGAAAGGTGCGGTGCGTGTCATTGTCGACTTCGTCGATGGTCCGCTCGAGGATCGTGAGGCCGGAGCGCCGGTGGTGGCGGAGGTATCCGGTCTGAATGACACCGAGGTGCTCGAGCATTTCGTCGAATATGTCGAACCGCTGGATCGGTGGCGTCTGTCGATCCTCGCACGCCCCGCTCAGGAAAAGCCATTCGGACTGAGAGCCTTCCTCCGCGAGGGCGAGGAGACGCTCAGCGAAACCTGGACCTACGAACTGCCGCCGGGTACCGACATTCTCGGCGTGGTCAACCGTTGAGGCCGGCCATGCCTGCAGTACATGCCGAAGATCTGGTAGCCCGGGTGCTGGCCTACCTGGCCTGGTCCGGAGTACGGCTCACTGACGAAATCGAGCGCGAAGCCCTGCTGGTGATCGCCGATGTGCTGGGCACCGGCGATGATGCATTTCAAAGTTGCCTGCAGCGCCTGGCACCGCGCCTGGAGATTCCACGTGCGGCGCGCCCCCAGCCAGCCCCGCCGATGCTCCGCGGTAGTCTCGGCTACGGAGAGCGCTGATGGTCACGCGTCCGTCCGGGGCTACCAGCCGAAAAATGCCCCGTGCCAGGTCGCGCTGGCGACTGGCTGCGCTGATTCGCCGCCTGCTGCTGCTGGTGATCGTGCTGACCCAGACCGCCGCCGCCACCTGGCTGATGCTGTCGGTCCTGCCCTACCATGGCGGGAACGGCCTGGAAGTGGCCATGACGGCGATCTTCGCGGTGCTGTTTCTGTGGATATCGCTGGGCTTCTGGATTGGCGTATTCGGCTTCTGGTTCCGCCGTATCGGCGACCGGCACGCGCTGCTCAGCCAGCAGAGCGCCGAGACACTGGGCCAGACGCCACTGCGGCGCACCGCGATCCTCCTGCCGATCTATCACGAGCCCATCGATCGAACCCTTGGCGGCCTGCGCTCGGTCTATCGGAGTCTCGAGCGGACCGGGGCGCTGGAGCATTTCGACTTTTTCATTCTCTCGGACAGCCGCGACCCCGACGTCTGGCTGCGCGAGCAGACCGCCTGGGCTGAGCTGTGTGAAGAGCTGGGCGCGGAAGGCCGGCTGTTCTATCGACGGCGCACGCTGAACCTGAACTACAAGAGCGGCAACATCGGCGACTTCCTGCGTCGCTGGGGCCGCCACTACGAATACATGACCGTGCTCGATGCCGACAGCCTGATGGGCGGCGGCGCGCTGGTACGCATGGTCCAGCTGATGGAACGCCACCAGCAGGTGGGCATACTGCAGACCAGTCCCTCGCTGATCAACGGCCGATCCCTGTTCGCACGGGTCCAGCAATTTGCCAATCAGCTTTACGGCCCGCTGTTCACCACCGGACTGGCCTCGGTGCAGCTCGGCGAAGCCGCATTCTGGGGGCACAACGCCATTCTGCGCATCGAGCCCTTCATGCGTCATTGCGGTCTGCGCAAGTTGCGGGGATGGGGGTTGTTTCGCGGGCCTATCACCAGTCACGATTTTGTCGAGGCAGCGTACATGGGTCGGGCAGGTCACGAGGTGTGGCTTGAGCCAGGGCTTGCGGAAAGTTACGAGGAATCACCGCCGACGCTGGTCGACGAGCTGACCCGGGACCGACGCTGGGCGAAGGGCAACATGCAGCATCTGTGGCTGCTGTTCGCCGGACGCAGGCTGCGCATGGCGCATCGGTTCGCCATGCTCAACGGCATCATGTCCTACCTGGCTTCGCCACTGTGGCTGATCTTCCTGATTCTCACCACCATCGAAACCGCTCGCCTGGTGCTGCTGCCGATCGAGTACTTTCCTGATCCGCACCAGCTTTACCCGCAGTGGCCCGAGTGGCGACCGCAGCGAGCGATCGTGCTGGTCAGTGTGACGTTCTCGCTGCTGTTCTTTCCCAAGCTGCTGGCCGCGCTGGACGCCATGCTTGAACGTCGCACTCGGTTATACGGTGGCGGCGCGCGGCTGATCGGCAGCGTGCTGCTGGAAATGCTCATCTCGGCGCTGCTGGCGCCCATCCGCATGCTCACCCAGGCGCGTTACGTGGTCGAGGCGTTGTTCAACTTCACGCTGAAATGGGCCGGGCAGAATCGCACCGCTGAAGTGCGCTGGGGGAGGGCGATCGTCAACCAGGCGCTCGGGACGCTGCTCGCCCTGGGATGGGCCTTGTTTGCCCTGTGGCTGGATCCGATGTTCTTTCTCTGGTCGCTGCCCGTCGCACTGCCATTGATCTTCGCTGCGCCGATCTTCGTCATGCTTAGCGGCGCCGGCCTCGGCGACTGGCTCCGCAAGCGCCGTTGGCTGGCAGTCCCGGAAGAAATAGACGGCTCTCCGCTGATCGACGATCTCCAGACCGGGCGGCCTCTGGACCGACTGGACGACGAATATCCGGCCTTCTGTGAAGCGGTGCTCAACCCGCGCGTCAACCTGCTGCACGCATCGCTCGCCCGCGACTGCCGACGGGGCCCCCGCCGCGAACGGCTCGAGCAGCTCTGTCATGACTGCCTGGAGAAGGGACCAAAGGCCATTTCACGGGTAGATCAGAGCCGTCTTGCGAAGGATTCGACCTCTCTCATGTGGCTGCACGAGCGCGCCTGGAACGCACCGCCATCCTCTCCGTGGGGGCGTTTGATCCGAACCCGAATAAACCTCGGCTGATGTTGTCCATTGGGAAATCGAGGCTCTGCCAGACGGTCTGATCCGACGCTGGAAGAGCCGCTACCCCTTGTACGGACCCAGACAGGAGGCTCCATGTCACTCTCTCGCCTGAATTCCCCACGGCTGTTCCGCCAGCAATGCTACGTCAATGGAGAGTGGATTGACGCTCGCGGGGGAGCGACCATCCCCGTCGACAATCCTGCTAACGGCGAGGTCATCGGTACGGTGCCGTTATTGTCCGACGAGGAGATCACCGCCACCATCGACGCCGCGCAGAAAGCCTTTGTTCAATGGCGGGCGCGTACCGCGCAGGAGCGGGCCGATCTGCTGCTTCGCTGGTATGACCTGCTGATCGAACACAAGGACGACATTGCCGTGCTCATGACGCTCGAGCAGGGCAAGCCGCTGGCCGAGTCACGTGGTGAGGTGGACTATGCTGCCTCCTTCGTCCGCTGGTACGCCGAGGAGGCCCGGCGCATGTACGGGGAAACCATCCCAGGCGCCAAACCGGGCCAGCACATTGTCGTAGTCCGCGAGCCTGTCGGGGTCACCGCGGCCATCACTCCGTGGAACTTCCCTGCCGCGATGATCACGCGCAAGGCTGGCGCGGCCCTGGCGGCTGGCTGCTCCATGATCGTCAAGCCGGCCAATGCCACGCCTTACACTGCCCTGGCTATGGCTCTTCTGGCCGAGGAAGCGGGTATACCCGCCGGCGTGTTCAACGTCGTTACGGGCAAGTCGAGTGCGATCGGCAAGGTGTTCACCAGCAGTCCGTTGGTGCGCAAGTTGAGCTTTACCGGATCCACCGAGGTGGGCAGGGAGCTGATGGCGCAGGCCGCCGAACACATTCAGAAGATTTCGCTGGAGCTGGGCGGCAATGCTCCCTTCATCGTGTTCGACGACGCCGATATCGAGAAGGCGGTCGCCGGTGCGATGGCGAGCAAGTTTCGCAATACCGGGCAGACCTGTGTCTGCGTCAACCGCTTTCTGGTGCAGTCAGGCATCCATAACCGTTTCGTCTCCGCGCTGGCTCAGGCAATGGCTGATCTGAAGGTGGGCGATGGCTTCGAGGAAGGGGTCAACCAGTCTGCCCTGATCAACCACGATGCCGTGCAGAAGGTGAATGCTCACTACCGCGACGCGATCGAGAAGGGCGCAATACGGGTCAGCGGACCGGAACCGACCACAGACAACGGCAACTTCGTGCATCCTCTGCTGCTGACCGATATAAGCGCCGACATGCAGCTGTGCGAGGAGGAAACCTTCGGACCGCTGGCTGCGGTCATTCGCTTCGACACCGAAGAGCAGGCGCTGCAGATTGCCAACGATACGCCCTATGGTCTGGCCGCCTATTTCTACACGCGTGACGTCCATCGTGTCTGGCGCGTGGCGCATGCTCTGGACGCGGGCATCATCGGTATCAACGAGGGCGCCATCTCCAACGCCGCCGCCCCCTTCGGAGGCGTGAAGGAATCGGGGCTGGGCCGCGAAGGCTCACGCCATGGGCTCGATGAATATACGGAAATCAAGTACCTGTGCATGGGCGGTGAATGAGGGGCGTTCAGCCTGAAGCGAAGCGGATGCAAATCCGAGCAAATTTTTTGCAATAAGTGATGTCCAACGAGGCAACGGAGCTGATTGACCGCACCAAGGGGGAGCAGGTCCGTTTTGAGGGTCGCCGAGGCGGTCCGTATCCAATAACGCAGAGAGGTCGTTACCATGAATAATATCGTCTACATCGTTGGCGCAGTCGTCATTGTCCTCGCTATCTTGTCGTTCCTGGGCTTTCGTTGATCAGCCAGCACGGCGGCGCGTAAGCGCCTTCGGTACGCGGTCGCGTCGTGACAGCTCCTGCACGGCGCCGCCCGCTTGATCGCTGCTTGACCCTCCTGTTCTGCCCCGCTGCATTCCTCAGATCGCGCCCGCACTGCGCAGCGCCTCGATCTGATCTGTTGTAAACCCCAGCTCGCCCAGAATCGCCGCTGTATGCTCGCCCAATGCGGGACCGCTCCAGCGCATGCTGCCGGGTGTATCGGACAGCTTCGGTACGATTCCCGGCAAAGTGAACGGTTTGCCGTCGGGCAGGGCGCCCTGAAGGAACATGTCCCGGGCCAGATACTGCGGATCACGGAACATGTCTTCCACCGAGAAAATGTTGCTCGCCGGGACGTCGGCGGCCGAGAGAATGTCAAGCACCTCGCGCAGGGTCCGGGAAGCCGCCCAGGCGTCGATCACCCCATAGAGCTCGTCGCGTCTGGCGTCGCGCCCGGCGTTGTCTGCCAGGTCGGGGTCCTCGGCGAGATCATCGCGGCCGATGGCACGCATGAAGCGCCTGAAGATGGCGTCGCCGTTGGCCCCGATCTGCACCGACTTGCCGTCGGCGCAGGTATGAATGGATGATGGGGTTATCCCAGGCATGATATTGCCGCTACGCTCGCGTACGAAGCCGAGTACTTCGAACTCCGGCACCATGCTTTCCATCATCGCGAAAACAGCTTCGTAGAGCGCGACGTCGACGATCTGCCCCTGGCCCCCGTTTACCTCCCGGTGACGTAGCGCCATCAGCGCACCGATGACCCCCCACAGCGCAGCGATCGAGTCGCCGATGGAAATGCCGGTACGCACCGGAGGCCGGTCCTCGAACCCGGTTATGTAGCGTAGCCCGCCCATCGACTCGCCCACCGCGCCGAAGCCGGGTTGATCGCGCATCGGACCAGTCTGACCGAAGCCGGACAGGCGCACGATCACCAGGCCCGGGTTAAGCGCTCGCAGCCTGACCGGATCGATGCCCAGCTTCTCCAGCGTGCCCGGCCGGAAGTTCTCGATCAGGATATCCGCGTCAGCCAGCAACCGTTCGAGAATGGCAACGCCGTCCTCATGCTTGAGGTTGAGCGTCAGCGAACGCTTGTTGCGCGCCTGCACGAACCACCACAGAGACGTGCCTTCATACAGCTTGCGCCATTTGCGCAGTGGGTCGCCGCCGTCCGGCGACTCGACCTTGATTACCTCGGCGCCGAATTCGGCGCAGATACGCGCGGCGAACGGGCCGGCGATAAGCGTACCGAGCTCGACGACTTTCAGACCGGACAATGGTTGGGCGGCGGGCATGCAGAACTCCGTTGGCTGGCTTGGCTTGCGACGATACCAGCACACACACAGCTTGTCGCAATGTGCGAAGAACTTCACCGGCAGGCCATCGTCAGACTCTCATAGCCCATCGCAGGAGAGTTCCATGCCCGCCGATTTTGTTTCTGCCACGCCGGTGCGCCGCGCGGTCGAAGTTGAGGTGGTGTCGCTGAAGGATCACGCCCTCACCGCTCGACGCGACCGGGTCGCCGTGGAGCAGGCACTGGAGATCCGCGTCGCAGGCGCTGATCCGGTGATCACCATGCGCACGCCGGGAAACGACCTGGAACTGGCGGCTGGACTGCTACTCAGCGAGGGGCTGGTGCGCAACCCGGCGGACTTTCACACGCTCACGCAGCTGGTGGACCAGCCCGACATCGTCCAGGTGGTCCTGTCCGGCGAGGGCGGTGAGCAGGGTCGGGTCCTGCAGCGTTCGTCGCTGTCGAACAGCGCCTGCGGAGTATGCGGCAAGAGCAAGTTGAATCTGGAGTCGATGAGCGGGCTGCCGCGCCTGTCAGAGGGAGAACCGGTCAGCGCCGAGCTGCTGGCAGCGCTGCCGGCTCGGTTGCGCGAGCATCAGGCCGTCTTCGATCGTACTGGAGGGCTGCATGCGGCCGCACTGTTCACCCTGGACGGGACACTCCTGGCGCTGCGCGAGGACGTTGGCCGACATAACGCGATGGACAAGCTCAACGGCTGGGCATTGTTCGAAGGCAAGCTACCGCTGACCGACCGCATCGTGGTGTTGAGCGGCCGGGCCAGTTTCGAACTGATTCAGAAATGCGTCATGTCGCGTGCGGCTGTCGTATGCGCCATTTCTGCTCCCAGCAGCTATGCGGTGGATCTGGCGGAACAGACAGGCATCACACTGGTGGGTTTCCTGCGCGAAGGGCGCTTCAATATCTACTCCCATCCGGAGCGGATACTGAGCGCTGTCGCCTAGGTGACCTGAAGGTCAACGATCGCCGCCGGTGTGCCCGGGCAGGTTGCGCGAGGCCTGGTCTGCCGGACCCTTGTCAGGGCTCCCCGGAATGCTGGTGGGGCTGTCGGCAGCCCCGCCCTGGGTGCTACCGGTCGAACTGCCTGCGGCGCTGTTGGGCGGCATGCCACCACCCGGGTTGGGTCCGCTGCTGTTGTGAGTGGTACCACCAATATCGCTGCTGGCATAGCTGTTGGCCGTGCCGGCGGCGACATCCTTCTCTGCAGTGGCGCCGGTAGCGCTGGCCGAGCCAGCCGCTGCGCCGCTGCGCTGCGCGCTCGCGCCGGAAGACTGCTTGCCTTGCTCGCTGTCGTTCTGGATATCTTTGGCCATGGTCAAATGCTGCTCCAGTTTTGGACGGGTTTTGATTGCGAAGTTGCTGACCTCGAAGTCATCGAAATCAGCCGCCCGTCGATACAGCGACAGGGCGTGTTCGTGACTGGCTATCTGAAGTTTTATGTAGGACTGGTCGAATGCCGCCGACTCGCGGAGGTTGAGCAGCATTTCCTCGGTCTTGCTGAGCAGGTCCGCTTCCTCGGCCACTTCGTAGCCCTTGTTGCGGGCGATCTGTCGCAGTTCACGGCTGATCGTGGTGTGCTCCTCGATCATCTGCTGTGCGAACTTGCGGACCGCTTCCGATTCGCCTTTCTTCAAAGCAAGCCGAGCGGCTTCGATCTCGCCTATTCCCTTGGCTGATGCCGCGTCGATAAAGCGCGCAGGACCGAAATATTTTCGATCCGCCATGACGCGGTAGGCTGCGGCAGCAGCCCCCAGGGTAACCAGGCCCATGGCCAACATACGAACCTTGCTCATGAAATCCTCCTCGTGAATGGATGTATCAGGACGCCTTTTTCAAGGCGTCGACCAGTTCCTGCTTGCGCATGCTCGAACGGCCACGGATGTCCTTGGCCCTTGCCTTGCGCATCAACTCGTCTTTCGTTTCGGATTCCAGTGAGCGGTCCGACCGGGGTTCGCCGCGGCGCGTCTTGACCGCCCGGTGGGCAGACTGGCTGGCGTCGCGATGCTTGGCCGATTCGCTTTTTTTCTGGCCGGAGCCGCCGGTGCGATTACCACCACCGGACTGCTTGTTGACGGTCGCCCAGGCTCGCGCTTCGGCTTCCCTGGCTGGTACGCCTTTCTCTTCGTAGCTTTCTTCGATGTGCTCGGCCTTGCGTTGCTGCTTGTCGGTGTATTTCTCTTTGCTTCCACGGGGCATGGCAATCACCTCCGGTTTACTGGCTGTCTGTGAATAACGACTGGCGATAGTGCGGCTAGTTCAGCCATACGGATGAATGGCTGGGGCATTTGCGGGGCACCCGGAACTCTGCTGCAGGAAGGGAGACATAACTGCTAGACACGTTGAAAAGGGCTAGACGATGGAACCTGTATTCCTGATTGCCATTGCCGGCTTGCTGATCATCTGCATCGACCTCTGGCTGATCACCAGCATTTCCAAAAGTGGCAAGAGCCAGCAGGCGAAAGTAGGGTGGGCACTGGTGGTGGTGCTGCTACCGGTAATCGGCTGGATTCTCTGGGGGCGCTTCGGCCCGAGGGGCATGGCTCAGGTCCCGGAGTCACCGGAACACAGCAAGGGCTGACGTCAGACTGTGCCCGGTTCCGCGGGCATTCCGAGCAAGGCAGGTCAGGCCTTCTGATGGAAATCTTCGGCGGGCGTCTGCATGGGTCCGCTGATCGTCAGCGTCGCCTCCAGCTCATCCAGAAGACTCAGGCCCAGGCGCTCGACGGCGTCGGTGTTGTAATACTCCACCGGCTTGATGCCCACCACGGTCAACCGTTCTTCACGACAACACAGCTGTACGGTAAGGGTGCCGTCTGATTCGATGTTGCAGTGGTTGGTAGCGATCTTCATGGTCGCGTCGAGGATGCGCTGCACATCTTCGGCATTTAGCGACGATTTCCTCATGCTCAATCCTGTCAAACGTTCATGGGCTGCGAAACAGCCTGAATGAGCCGCCAATAGCTGTAGTGCTTATTGTGGCAACTAAGCATGACAAACGACCGGAGGTAATCTCGGACTTGCTGCTGACAAACAGTACCGGTGGGGCCGCAAGAGCGGCCACTGGTAGTTCCTAAGTGATAGCAGCGAGATCGATTGTAAGCAAGTCAATGGCCGTTAAACAGCGATTTCGCCCGCGATCGCCGAGTGAGCCCTGATGACATCTATGGATGTTTAAAAAGCGGGGCCGAGCCATCCCGCGCGCGCGTTGCGGTCTTCGGCCAGACCAGGGACGTCGCACGTGCCCCGGCTCAACCGCGCGTCTTACCTGGCGCACAGAGCATGTTGGCGAACGGTACAGGAAGGAATTGTGATGCCGTGCCTAGTCGCGATCGGGTCGGGCGGGTGGTGATGGCGTACATCGTGGGGCGCTCGGATCGCGTCTCAGCCTCGCAATCTTCTAGACCGTTCGTCGCATAGTGCCTGCGCGCGATTCTCAGCATTCCCCAGAGCAGGGCGGCTGCCAGCAACAGCCAGCAGGAAATCAATAAAAGAACATAGCTTTCGGGGCTCATATACGCCTCCTTTTTGCGTTTACGGCGTTGTCGTTCATTACTTCAGGGCCGCAATATGACCTTGCGACATTCCTCCTGCTTCTTGTCAAAAATCAGATACCCGGCCGCAGCCTCCTCTAGAGACATGCGATGACTGATGATGTTCTCCGGCTGCAAACTGCCCTGTTCGAGATGCTTGACCAGTTCGTCCAGGTAGGGGTGAACATGGGCCTGACCCATGGTCAGCGTGACACCCTTGTCGAAGGCTTCGGTCAATGCAACGTTCGACGTCGCGCCCCAGTAGGCGCCGGTGATGTTCACCTGACCCCCGCGGCGTACGGCAGCGATACACTGGCGCAGCGCGATGCTGCTGCCTGGATCGAACTTGATTCGATTCAGTACGGTTTCCAGCGTGCTGCCCCGTGCCTCGAAACCGACCGCATCGATGACGACATCGGCACCGCGCCTTTCAGGGCTGTGCTCGATAATCGCCTGCTCAGGGGCATCTACTTCATCGAAGTTGATCGCAATGGCATCGAAGTGTTGACGGGCAAAGGCGAGGCGGTAGGCATGATGGTCAACCATCAGCAGCTGCTCGGCACCGAGCAGGCGTGCGCAGGCGGCGATGAGCAGGCCAAGGGGGCCGGCCCCGAAAATTGCCACGCTCTGGCCAGGACCAACTCCAGCCTGGATCACAGCCTGATAGGCGGCAGCCAGGCTGCTGCCGAGAAAGACCGCCTGCTCGTCGCTCAGCGTGTCCGGGAGCGACCGCGGGCCGACGTTGGCCCTGGGCACGCGAACGTATTCGGCATGGCCACCGGCGACCAGACCATGGGCATGGCCAAAGCCGAACAGAGCTGCCCCGGGGCGCAGATCGGTCTCGCGTAATGCCTTGGGGGATACGGCTGTTACGTCACAGGCTGCATGCTGATTGCGCTTGCAGAAAAAGCATTCGCCGCAGGCAATCACTGCAGGCACCACCACCCGTTCGCCCTTGCGTACTCGAGTGACGTCCGCCCCGACCTCCGCCACTTCGCCGATGAATTCCTGACCCGGAATGTCTCCGAGTTTCATCGGCAGACCTCGTCCGCGGTACAGATGCAGGTCGGCCCCGCAGATGCCGGCAGCGGTCACTCTGACGATGATGTCGTCGGCATGCTGAATGGTCGGATCGTCTACTGTTTCGATGCGAACGTCGTGGTTGCCGTGGTAGGTCAGCGCGCGCATTCCTGCTCCTTCATGTTCTGCTCCCTGCCCGGCCGACAGTGAGTGTCGCCGGGGACGGCCGGAATCGCTTTTTACAGGTCCGAATGCTGCAGGTTATGCCCGGGGTCATTGCTCTCACCCTTGGGCTTCTGAATCTGGGTGATGCGTACGTCGGTAATATGCTGGTCATTCGCAGTAGGGTTATGCGTGCGGATGTACTGGCGAGCCTGTTCGTCGGTGAGGCTGTCTTCGTCGAGTTCCAGCTCCATGGAGCGCGGGTCGTTATCCAGGATGTATCCGACAAGAAAAACGTGTTTCTTCGACATGAACGGTCTCCGGGTGCTGCAGCGTGTAGCTGTATAGACCCCTGTTCCCCGCTGTTTAGTTCCGTCCATCCCGCACCGGCGGCCCCGGCAGGCAGCGGTGATGGCAAACTCTTTCTGGCACCCGTGGTCTCACGGCTCATGTGCGCAAGCAAGGAGCAAAGATGAGTAACTGGGAACTGATCCTGGCCACGACCCTTAACGAATTCAGCGACCTGAGCGATCTCGAGGAGGCGACGCGGGTCACGCTGCGGTTGCTGTTCGCGGCGATGCTGGGAGGCATTCTGGGTTTTGAGCGGGAGCAGCAGGGCAAGGCCGCGGGGTTGCGGACACACATGCTCGTTTGCCTGGGTTCATGCCTGTTCGTCGTGGCTGCCGACTTGTCCGGGGGTATGGACGATGCGATGAGCCGTGTGGTCCAGGGGGTCATTCAGGGTATCGGCTTTCTTTGCGCGGGCACCATCATAAAGGGTGAGCATCTGAGTAATGTCCGCGGCCTTACTACGGCAGCAGGCATCTGGTTTACTGCGGCGATAGGCGTCGCCGTGGGGTTGGGCAAGGAGGCTACCGCTCTGGTCAGTACCGGCCTTGCGCTGATCGTATTGCACGTTCTTCCCCTGGTATTTCAGCGCACCGACAAGAGCGACCACTGAGCAGGCCTGGCGGAAACTTTTCAGGTGACGCCCGTGTCATCCGTAGACAGTTCTCAACAGGGTGAACGACGATGCCACGGTCGATATGGAAGGGCGCAATCAGTTTTGGTCTGGTGCATATACCGGTGGGATTGGTGTCGGCCACTTCCTCTCAGGGTGTGAACTTCGACTGGCTGGACAAGCGCAGCATGGACCCTGTGGGGTACAAGCGCATCAACAAGGCTACGGGCAAGGAAATCGACCGGGACAACATCGTCAAGGGCGTCGAATACGAACGCGGTCAGTACGTGGTGCTCAGCGACGACGAGATTCGCACCGCACATCCGAAGGCCACTCAGACCATCGACATCTTTGCCTTCGTCGAAAGCCGTGAGATACCGCTGCCCAACATCGAAAAACCCTATTTCCTCAGCCCGGACAAGCGCGGCGAGAAGGTCTATGCCCTCCTGCGCGAAACGCTGGTCCGAACCGGCAAGGTGGCGCTGGCCAATGTCGTCGTACGTACCCGCCAGCAGCTCGCAGCGTTGATGCCCCTCGACGACGCGCTGATGCTGGTCATGCTGCGCTGGCCTTCGGAGGTGCGAGGCATTGATTATCTTGATCTCACCGATGCCGTGAAGGACGTGAAACTGTCCAAGGGCGAGCTCGACATGGCCACCCGCCTGGTGGATGACATGACCACCTCGTGGCAGCCGGAGGAATACCGCGACTCGTTTCAGGAGCGCATCATGGAGCTGGTCGAGGAGAAGGCCGAAAAGGGCGAGATCGAATCCGTCGACAAGGACGAGACGTCGCCGGACGAGCGTCGAGCCTCCAACGTCACCGACCTCACCGAACTGCTCAAGCGCAGCCTGGCCGGCAAGGCGCCCGCCAAGGGCGGCAAGTCCGGCGGCTCGGCAGCTGGATCGAAGCCTGCGGCCAAGACCAGCGCAAAGTCGACCGGCAAATCTGCGGAGAAACCCGCCGCCAGTCCACGCAAGAAGGTTTCCGGCGGCTGATGCGCGGGCGCGTCCCCAATGGCCGATAAGTCCGCGGCGACACCGCGCAGCCGAGGCGGGCGAAGCACAGGCGAGCGTTCCTCCGGACGCATCGACGTGGCCGATGTATCGGTATCCAGTCCGGAGCGGGTCATCGATTCGCAAAGCGGGTTGCACAAGATCGATCTCGCCCGATTCTATTGTCGCGTCGCGGACTGGATCCTGCCCGGTCTGGATAACCGTCCGGTATCGCTGTTGCGCGCTCCGGAAGGCATAGAGGGCGAGCAGTTCTTCCAGAAGCACGCTGGACGACTGGCCATCCCCGACATCAAGCACCTCGATCAATCACTCGATCCAGACCATGCGCCATTGATGGAAATAGATACCCAGAAGGCGCTGGTGGGTGCTGTGCAGATGGGGGCGGTCGAGTTTCATACCTGGGGCGCGACCACCGATCGCATCGAGCGTCCCGACCATATCGTTTTCGACCTCGACCCGGACCCTGCGTTGCCATGGACACGCATGCTCGAGGCCACCGGGCTTCTGCTGGAGATTCTCGATCAGTTGAAGCTCGATGCCTATCTCAAGACCAGTGGTGGCAAGGGCCTGCACATTGTCGTGCCGCTTGGGCGCTTCCATGACTGGGAATACGTCAAGTCGTTTTCACGGTGCGTGTCCGAATACGCCTGTCAGCGTCAACCAGATCGGCTAACCGCCACCATGGGCCCGAAGAACCGGGTCGGCAAGATCTTCATCGACTATCTGCGTAATCAGCGTGGCGCCAGTACGGTCGCTGCGTATTCGGTGCGTGCCCGCCCGGGCTTGCCGGTCTCCGTGCCGATTCGCCGCGATGAGCTCGAGCATCTGCAGGGCGCCGCCCAATGGACTGTCGCCAACCTTGGCGAACGGCTCGACGGACTGCAGCGTGATCCGTGGGCCGGGTACGCCAATCGCCAGCGCATCACAGGGAGCATGTGGGCCACCCTCGGTGGCGCCCCGCCCGATGGTGCCGGCTGATATCCCCCGCCAAGGCTCAGCGCAAGCGGTCCGATACGCTGGAACCAATGTTTCGACAGCTCTGTCACACCCAGCACACACTCTGTTTAACGGAGGCGAGCATGTCCGACCAGACGTTACCACCCCAGCACCAGGAGCAGCGCCCAGGACGGGAGTACAGGATGGATCCGGAACCGGTTTACTACCGTGACAGCTACCGCCCCGCAGGCAAACTGACCGGCAAGGTCGCAGTGATCACCGGCGCCGACAGTGGAATCGGCCGTTCCATCGCAGTTCATTTCGCCCGGGAAGGGGCCATCGTCGTGATGGTCTATCTCGAAGAGCACGCCGATGCCGAGGAAACCCGTCGGCTGGTGGAAGCCTGCGGTACCGAGATGCTGTATTTCGCCGGTGACATCATCGACGAAGACCTGTGCAAGCACGTGGTCGACGAGACGCTGCGCAAGTGGGGCAGGATCGACATTCTGGTCAATAACGCCGCCGAGCAGCATCCGCAGAAGCAGTTCGAAGACATCACCGCAGATCAGTGGGAGCACACCTTTCGCACCAATATCTTCGGCATGTTTCAGCTGACTCAAAAGGTGCTGCCGCACCTCAATGAAGGCGCGAGCATCATCAACACCACCTCGGTGACCGCGTACAAGGGTAATCCGATGTTGATCGACTACTCGTCTACCAAGGGCGCAATCGTCGGCTTCACCCGCTCGCTGTCGATCAATCTTGCCTCGCGAGGTATCCGCGTCAATGGCGTCGCACCCGGTCCTATCTGGACGCCGCTGATTCCCTCGACATTTACCGAGGATCAGGTCTCGTCCTTCGGCAGCAACACCCCTATGGGTCGGCCCGGCCAGCCGGCGGAGGTCGCCCCGGCCTACGTCTATCTGGCCAGTGAGGACTCCAGCTATATGAGCGGGCAGGTCCTGCACGTCAACGGCGGCAGCGTCATCAACGGTTGAGCGCACAGGCCGGCAGTTGCCGGCCTTCGCTTTTGCAGGTCAACGAATACCGAGGAACTGAAGGTCATGTCCGAGCCAACCCGAGCGGTTTCATTTCACGCCTCGCCCGATGGACTGTCGATCGAACAGGCTGTGGCATTGCCGCGCCTGGCCATCGAGTCCGTGGCACCCGTCGTCGAAAACGGCCGCTTCGCGGCCAAGGCTACGGCCGGCCGCGCCGTCACGGTCAGTGCGGTCGTGTTTTCCGACGGGCACGACAAGCTCGCCGGCAATCTTCTGTGGCGCAGCGTTGACGCCGAACAGTGGCAATCATGCCCCTTGGAGAGCCTGGGGCATGATCGCTGGAGCGCCGAGTTCGTGCCGGAGGAAGCCGGGCGGATGGTGTTTGCCATAGAAGCCTGGCTCGATGTGTTCGCCACCTACTGCGACGAGCTGGAGAAGAAGTTCGGCGCCGGTGTCCCGGTGGAGCTGGAGTTGCAGGAAGGCGAAGGGCTGCTGCGTCAGGCATTGGACAACGCCTCGCCTGAGAATCGCTCGAGACTGGAAGAGGCGCTGCATCGGCTCGGCAGCGGCAGCAGTCTGGACGAGCGGGTGTATGCCATCCTTGATCTCGAGGTACGGCGCATCGTGCGCGCCGGCGAAGGCCACCCCCATGTGGTGCGCAGTGACTGGTATCCGCTGGATGTCGAGCGGGTACAGGCCGAGTTTGCCAGCTGGTACGAACTCTTTCCGCGCTCGGTAACCGACGACCCGGAGCGCCATGGCACCTTCCGTGACGTCATGGAGCGTCTGCCCGATATCGCTGCGATGGGATTCGACGTCCTTTACTTTCCGCCGATCCACCCTATCGGTCGAGCGCACCGCAAGGGCCGCAACAATTCGCTGGTGGCCACCGAGAATGATCCGGGAAGTCCCTACGCCATCGGCAGCCACGAGGGTGGCCACGATGCCATCCATCCGCAGCTGGGCAGCTTTGATGATTTCCGGGAGCTGGTCAGTGCGGCGCGCACGCACAAGCTGGAAATCGCCCTGGACTTTGCCGTGCAGTGTTCGCCGGATCATCCGTGGCTGCAGGAACACCCGGGCTGGTTCAGCTGGCGGCCAGACGGCAGCATTCGTCACGCGGAAAATCCGCCGAAAAAGTACGAAGACATCGTCAATGTCGAGTTCTACGCCGACGAGGCCGTGCCCGACCTGTGGCTGGCGCTGCGCGACGTGGTGCGAGGCTGGGTGGAGCTCGGTGTGTCGCTGTTCCGCGTGGATAACCCGCACACCAAGCCGATGCCGTTCTGGGAATGGCTGATTGCCGATATCCGCCGAGAGCATCCCGATACCATCTTCCTTTCCGAAGCCTTTACGCGTCCTTCGATGATGGCGCGGCTGGGCAAGCTGGGCTTCAGCCAGAGCTATACCTATTTCACCTGGCGCAACACCAAGCATGAGTTGTCCGAGTTCTACACGCAGCTGAACGAGGAGCCGTGGCGAGACTGCTATCGGCCGAACTTCTTCGTCAACACGCCAGACATCAACCCGTACTTCCTGCAGCACTCCGGCCGCGCCGGGTTTCTCATCCGCGCGGCGCTGGCGACCATGGGCGCCGGGTCCTGGGGCATGTATTCAGGTTTCGAGATCTGCGAGGCAGCGCCCGTGCCAGGCAAGGAAGAGTACCTGGACTCGGAGAAGTACGAGATCCGCCCTCGGGACTATTACGCGCCCGGGAACATCGTGGCGGAAATCACCCAGCTCAACCGCATCCGCCGGCAGAATCCTGCGCTGCAGACGCATCTGGGCTTCAAGGCGTACACCGCCTGGAACGACAACATCTTCTATTTCGGCAAGCGCACCGACGATTTGCAGAATTTCATTCTCGTGGCCATCAGTCTGGACCCATGGAACGCCCAGGAAGCGCATTTCGATCTGCCGCTCTGGGAGCTTGGTCTGCCCGATGATGCTGCCACCCAGGGCGAAGACCTGATGACCGGCCACACCTGGACGTGGTACGGAAAGACCCAGTTCATGCGCATTGAGCCCTGGAATCTGCCGTTCGGTATCTGGCGCATTCGCACCCAATAATTGCCGCTTGAGCGGCTGAGGCACTTCAATATGGCGAAGACTAAAAAGAGCAGGAGCGCGGCGTTCATCGATGATCCGCTGTGGTACAAGGATGCGGTCATCTATCAGGTGCACGTCAAATCGTTCTTCGACTCGAACAACGATGGCATCGGCGATTTCGCCGGTCTTATCCAGAAGCTCGACTACATTGCCGGGCTCGGCGTGAACACCATCTGGCTGCTGCCATTCTTCCCGTCCCCCCGACGCGACGACGGTTACGACATTGCCGATTACCGCAACGTGCACCCGGATTACGGCAAGATGGCCGACGCCAAGCGCTTCATTGCCGAGGCGCACAAGCGCGGTCTGCGGGTGATCTGCGAACTGGTCATCAACCATACCTCGGATCAGCATCCTTGGTTCCAGCGCGCCCGGCGCGCCAAGCCCGGTTCGGCAGCACGCAACTTCTACGTCTGGTCGGACAGCGACGAGGCCTACAGCGGCACGCGGATCATCTTCCTGGATACCGAGAAGTCCAACTGGACCTGGGACCCGGTTGCCGGCCAGTACTACTGGCACCGTTTCTATTCGCATCAGCCGGATCTGAACTTCGACAATCCGCAGGTCATGAAAGAAGTACTGTCGGTCATGCGCTTCTGGCTTGATCTGGGTATCGATGGCCTGCGGCTGGATGCGATTCCGTATCTTATCGAACGCGAAGGCACCAACAACGAGAACCTCCCCGAGACCCACGACGTGCTCAAGGCCATTCGTGCGGAGCTCGACCGGGTCTACCCGGACCGCATGTTGCTGGCCGAAGCCAACCAGTGGCCCGAAGACACGCAGCTGTATTTCGGCGGGGACGAGAATGGTCTGGGCAACGAATGCCACATGGCCTTTCACTTTCCGCTGATGCCGCGCATGTACATGGCCATCGCCCAGGAAGACCGCTTTCCGATCACCGATATCCTGCGGCAGACGCCGGAAATTCCTGCCAACTGTCAGTGGGCCATCTTCCTGCGCAACCACGACGAGCTGACGCTCGAAATGGTGACCGACAAGGAACGCGATTATCTGTGGAATTACTACGCATCCGACCGCCGCGCGCGCATCAATCTGGGCATTCGTCGGCGTCTGGCGCCTCTGGTAGAGCGTGACCGCCGACGCATCGAGCTGCTCAACAGTCTGCTGCTGTCGATGCCCGGCACGCCGACGCTGTACTACGGCGACGAGCTGGGCATGGGCGACAACATATTCCTGGGTGACCGCGATGGCGTGCGCACGCCGATGCAATGGTCGCAGGATCGCAACGGCGGCTTCTCGCGCGCCGACCCGGCCAGCCTGGTATTGCCGCCGATCCAGGACCCGCTCTACGGCTATCAGACCATCAACGTCGAAGCGGCCGAGAAGGACCCGCATTCGCTGCTGAACTGGACGCGTCGCATGCTGACGGTGCGCAAGCAGTTCAAGGCGTTTGGTCGCGGCACGCTGAAAATGCTGGCGCCGGCCAACCGGCGCATACTTGCCTATGTACGTGAATTCACCGATGAGGACGGCCGGACCGACAGCATCCTCTGCGTTGCCAACGTGTCACGCGCGGCGCAGGCGGTGGAGCTCGACATGTCCAACTACGTCGGCAAGGTACCCGTGGAAATGGTCGGCGGCAGCGCCTTTCCGCCCATTGGCTCGTTGAGCTACCTGCTGACGCTGCCTCCCTATGGCTTCTACTGGTTCTATCTGGCCGAGGAAGAGCGGATGCCCAGCTGGCACCTGGAGCCGCCCCAGCGGATGCCCGAGATGGCCACGCTAGTCATCAAGCGCCGCCTTGCCGAGATCCTCGATGGCGAGTGCAGCAAGGTGCTGCAGCGCGAGACCCTCGCTGCGTGGTTGCCCAAACGTCGCTGGTTCGGCGGGCACGACCAGGCCAAGGCACGGGTGCTCTACGGCATTCCCTTCGACGACGATTCGCATCAGTGTCTGCTGGGCGAGGTCGAGGTTCAGACCCCGGCCGGCACCGCGCTGTACCAGCTGCCGTTCGGGCTGGTCGAGGAAGACAATGCCAGCGTGCTGTCCGAACAGCTGGCCATGGCGCGCGTGCGTCGGGGACCGCGGGTTGGCTTTTTGACCGACGCCTTCGCGGTGGAAAGTTTCGTACGCAATGTCGTCCGCCACATGCAGGGTGACAAGGATCTGTCAGGTCCGTCCGGGACGCTGCAGTTCCGCGCCTTCTCCGGGCTGGCCGATATCGAATTGAGTGATGAGCCGGACATTACCTATCTGTCCGCAGAACAGTCGAACAGCTCGGTCATCGTCGGCGGCAGCATGGTACTCAAACTCATCCGCCATGTGCGTCCGGGAATCCATCCGGAGCTGGAGATGAGCAGCTTTCTCACCGAGCACGGCTTCGCCTTCTGTGCACAGATGCTCGGTCAGATGACCCGTGTGGCCGAAGACGGCGAACCGCATGCCTTGATGGTGCTGCAGCGCTTCGTCAACAATCAGGGGGACGCCTGGGAGTGGACGCAGTCGACGCTGGAGCGTGCCATCCGCGACCAGCTGGCGGGCGGCATGTCTCAGCTTGAAAACCAGTTCACCGCGCTATCCGAACTCGAGGACTTCTCCACGCAACTGGGGATGCGCCTGGGCGAGATGCACACGGTACTGGCCAGTGACACGAGCAACGCCGACTTCGCGCCGCAGCAGACCGACGAGCAGCAGGCCAGCGCGTGGAGCGAGAGTATTCGCGCGCAGGTCGGGCAGGCCCTGGATGCGCTGGCAAAGCCGGACAGCGAGTTCGATGAAGACACCGCTGAGCTGGCCAAGGTGTTGCTGGATCGACGTGACGCGCTGCTCGGTGCACTCGACGGGCTTGCACGCAAGGTGATCGGCGGTCTGCGAATCCGCGTTCACGGTGACCTGCACCTCGGTCAGGTGCTGGTAGTGCAGGGCGATGCCTATCTCATCGACTTCGAAGGCGAACCTTCCCGACCGTTGGACGAGCGGCGGGCGCTGCACAGTCCCTTCAAGGATGTCACCGGCGTATTGCGCTCTTTCGACTACGCTGTGGCAATGGGCCTGCGCAATGCGCAGAGCACGGATACCACTCAGGAAGCCGATACCATCCGCATGCAGACCGTGCATGCCTACCGCGAAGGTGCAACCCGTGCCTTCATGGACGCATACAAGCAGGCCGCAAACGTACCGCATCAATGGCAGTCCGACGAGGGTGAACAGGCAGCATTGATGTTGTTCAGTCTCGAGAAGGCGGCATACGAAATACTCTACGAGGCCGAACACCGCCCGACCTGGCTCAGCGTTCCGCTGCGTGGGCTGGCGGAGTTGGCCGAGCAACTGCTTGAGGGGACCTTGCAATGACGGCTGGCCAGACTATCGAACACGACAGGCTGCGTATCGCAGCAGTGGATGCGCAGGCGCTTGTGCGCGCCGAGCATACCGATCCCTACTCAGTCCTCGGGCCCCATGGGGACGGCGAAGGGCTGATCATCCGCACCTACCAACCCAACGCGCTGCGGGTAGAGCTCATCAGCGCCGAGACTGGTGAAAGCCTCGGCGAGATGGACCAGCCGCAGATCCCCGGCCTGTTCGTGGCGTATCTACCGGTAAAGCAGAAATACCGCTTCCGGATTCGCTGGGCCAGCGGCGTACAGGAAACCGAAGACCCCTACAGCTTCGGGATGTTGCTGGGCGAAATGGACCTGTATCTGTTCGCAGAGGGTAATCATCGAGAACTGGGTCAATGTCTCGGCGCACAGCTGATGACTGTCGACGGCGTGCCTGGTGTGCGGTTTGCCGTGTGGGCGCCGAACGCGCGGCGCGTATCCGTCGTCGGCAGTTTCAACGGCTGGGACGGACGCCGTCATCCCATGCGCCTGAGACATCCCGCCGGTGTCTGGGAGCTGTTCATCCCGCGCCTGCAAGCTGGCGAAGTGTACAAATACGAGATTCTCGGCCAGCACGGCATCCTGCCGTTGCGTGCCGATCCGTTCGCGCTGCGCACCCAGGCCCCGCCTGAGACCGGCTCGGTCGTCGCCGACCCGTTGAATTACGCCTGGTCTGACCAGGAGTGGATGGACAAGCGCGAGCAGCGCCACGCCCACAACGCACCGCTGTCGATCTACGAACTGCACGTCGGCTCCTGGCAGAAGGACGGTGGCGCCGAAGGGCGTACCCTGAGCTGGCACGAGCTCGGCGAGCGCCTGATTCCTTACATCAAGGACCTGGGCTTTACCCACATCGAGCTGATGCCGATCATGGAGCATCCATTCGGGGGGTCCTGGGGCTACCAGTTGCTGTCCCAGTTTGCTCCCAGCGCGCGATACGGCAGTCCGCAGGATTTTGCGGCGTTCATCGATGCCTGTCACCGCGCCGAAATTGGCGTCATCCTCGACTGGGTACCTGCGCACTTTCCTACCGATGAACATGGTCTGGCCCGCTTCGACGGCACCGCGCTGTTCGAATACGAGCATCCGTTCGAGGGGTTCCACCAGGATTGGGACACGTACATCTACAATCTCGGGCGTACCGAAGTGCATGGTTACATGCTCGCTTCGGGGCTGCACTGGTTGAGGCATTTCCACGTGGACGGCCTGCGCGTGGACGCCGTCGCGTCGATGCTGTACCGGGATTATTCGCGCAAACACGATGAGTGGATCCCCAATCGCTTCGGCGGCCGGGAAAACCTGGAGGCCATCGACTTCCTGCGTCATCTCAACGATGTGGTCGCCATCGAAGCGCCGGGCGCGCTGGTGATTGCCGAAGAGTCCACGGCTTGGCCGGGTGTGAGCCAGCCCACCCGCGAGGGCGGGCTCGGGTTTTCCTACAAGTGGAACATGGGCTGGATGCACGACAGTCTCAAGTACATCGCCGAAGATCCGGTCAATCGACGCTATCACCACAATCTGGTGACCTTCGGCCTGCAGTATGCGTTCTCGGAACAGTTCGTACTGCCCATTTCGCATGACGAGGTGGTGCACGGCAAACGCTCACTGCTGGACAAGATGCCGGGCGATCGCTGGCAGAAGTTCGCCAACCTTCGCCTGTACCTGAGCTTCATGTGGACCCACCCGGGCAAGAAGCTGTTGTTCATGGGATGCGAGATCGGCGCTTGGCGCGAGTGGAATCATGACGCCGAGCTGGATTGGTATCTGCTGCGTTACGGCGAGCATCAGGGCGTACAAACGCTGGTCAAGGACCTGAACAATCTGTATCGCACCGAGCCCGCCCTGCATCAGTGGGATGGCCGCGAGGACGGGTTCAAGTGGTTGATCGGCGATGACAGCGGCAACAGCGTATTTGCCTGGCTGCGTTCTGGGGAGGATGGTGTGCCGGTGCTCGTGGTACACAACTGTACCCCGGTCCCGCGCGATGACTATCGCGTGGGCGTCCCGATGGGTGGCGTGTGGTCCGTGTTGCTCAACAGCGATGCCGAACGCTACTCAGGGTCCAACGCTGGAAGTCAGTCCGAGGTTACTGCAGAGGACGTGGTGGGCCATGGGGAAGCCCAGTCACTGTCACTCAGCCTGCCTCCGCTAGGCACGCTCGTTCTGCGCCCCGACGCGCGCAGCCTCTGAATCTGCCGCACGGTCCTGGTCCGGCATGATGTCCTCATGCTGGTCCCGGGCCACCTTCTCCATGACGAAGTACGCCACGGTCGCCAGGCTCAGTGGCAGCAGGAAGTAGATTGCCCGGTAGCCGATCAGCGCGGCGAGCAGGGCGCCTGTCGGAATCTTGTGCTGAAGCATCGAAACAAATACCGCTTCCAGCACACCCAGCCCACCCGGAATATGCGTGACGACGCCGGCGATGCTGCTCACCAGCAGAATGGCCAATACGGACGGGTAGAAGGCTTCGTCGGGCAACAGCAGATAGATGATCGCGGCCATCAGGGACCAGTTCACCATTCCGTTGATGACCTGTAACAGCGCAAAGCGCAGCGACGGCAGCACGATCTCCTGACCTCGAATAGTCCAGCTGCGTTTCCTGGAGAACTGACACGCTGCCAGATACCCCAGGGCAACAGCAACCAGTGCGAAGCCGATTAGCTGCAGGGCAGTCGCACCGATGGCCCAGTTCTCCGGCAGATCGACCAGGCGCAACGAGAACACGGTTCCCGCCAGCAGCATGTAGCCGACCCAGTTGGCCAGCAGCGCGATGGAAAAGATTCTCGTGACCGTGGCTGCGTCCAGCCCCATGCGGGTGTACAGCCGGTAACGCAAAGCCATACCGCCTACCCAGGCGCCCAGATTCAGGTTGAACGCGTAGCATACGAAGGCCACGCCCATGGTCTTCGGTACGCTTAGTTTGTGCCCGGTGTAATGCCGGCCCAGCAGATCGTAACAGGCGAAGGTCATGTAGCTGACGGCAGCGATGCCGACGCCGGCGGCCAGTATCCATGGGTCATAGGCACGCAACGATTTCCAGACTTCCTGCCAGTCCACATCGCGCAACATGTAGACCAGCAGGGCGGGGACGCCGATGAAGAAGATCAGCGACAGGACCGGCTTGAGCCGTCGTATCCAGTGGTTGGGTTTGTCGGCGCCGGTTTTGGTCATCAGGTCTTCTCGTTACTGCAGGGGATTTCGCCCGTCTCTTGCAGCTGCTCCACGGCTTCCTCAGTCGTGAGCGGCTGCAGTTTGGGGGTGTGGGCGGGTAGCATGCCGGCCAGGGCCGGGAAGCGGCGGATGAAGTGAAAGCTCAGCGAAATCAGCGGTGCCCGCCACCAGAACCCGCGCAAGGCAATCTTCTGCGTGACCGCCTGGCACTGCGCCTCGGAGAGTTCCATCAGGTGGTCGTACAGCTGCTGGTTGAGTGCCGGATCCCGGATGAACAGGTTTGCTTCCAGATTCAGTGACAGGCTGAGCGGATCGAGATTGCTTGAACCGACGGTGCACCATTCGCGGTCCGCCAGTGCAACCTTGCCGTGCAGGGGGCGCTGACAATATTCGCGGATGGTGACGCCGTCGCGTAGAAGGTAGTTGTACAGCAGATGCGAGCAGGCGCTCACCCAGGCCTTGTCCGGCTGACCCTGCAATATCAACGTGACTTTCACGCCGCGTCGCGCCGCGTTACGCAGCTCACGCAAAATCCGGTAGCCGGGGAAGAAGTAGGCATTGGCGACCACCAGCCGGTAATTGGCCGAGCGGATGGCCTTGAGGTAGTGCTCTTCGATGTCCGTGTGATGCTGCTCGTTGTCGCGAATGGCGAGCAGCATCCGTACTGCGCCAACATGCCGCGTTACCGGCTTGACGGCGGGCAGGTCGCTACCCACCGCCGGGCTTCGCCGGACCAGATCCAGAGCGGCACGATGCAGATCGGCAACGATCGGGCCGCGGACCTTCACCGAATAATCCTGCTTGGCCATCGCTCCATAGTCGGTCATGTGGTCGGCGCCGAAGTTGATTCCGCCTATGAACCCGATCTCGCCGTCAATGACCACGATCTTGCGGTGCAGCCGACGGAACAGGTTGGTACGCATGCCAAGCACCCTGGGTGCCGGATCGAACATGTGCATGCGGATGCCGGCCTTGGCCATTTCGGTGATGAATTCGCTGTTGAGCTCGGCGGTACCGTACCCGTCTACCGTCAGGTCGATCTGTACGCCTCGCGCTGCCGCTTCAAGCAACGCCGCCTTGAGCGCGCGTCCCACCCGGTCATCGAAAATGATGAAGGTCTCGAGGAGGATTTCCTTTTCGGCTGAGCGAATGCACTCGAAGACGCTGGGGAAGAACCCCTCGCCATTGATGAGCAATTCGACTTCATTGCCTTCCTGCCATTGGAAGTTCATAAGCACACCTCGACTACAAGCGGCGCGTGGTCGGACAGATGCGACCAAGGTCGGCGCGAAAGCACCTGGGCCCCACGGGTCGTCGCGTTTCGAACGTAGATTCGGTCGAGGCAGAGTAGGGGCCATCGTGCGGGGAAGCTTTTTGCCGGAGCGCCGTGGCTGCTGACGAAGGCTTCGACGAGGCCGCAGCGATTGAGAATCGCATCGGCACGCTTGCGCCAGTCATTGAAGTCCCCCGCTACGATCACGGGCGCTTCCGGTGGTAATGAGTCCACCAGTTCGCATAAAAGTTCCAGCTGCTCGCGGCGGTGCGACTCCTGCAGTCCAAGGTGTACACAGACGGCATGGACCTCGTCATGGCCGGGCACGGCCAGTACCGAATGGAGCAGCCCGCGCTCTTCGGTCCCGCTGACCGATACGTCGCGATTGTCATAGCGCAGGATGGGGAATTTCGAGAGCAGTGCGTTGCCGTGGTCGCCATGCGGGTAGACCGCGTTGCGGCCGTAGGCGAAATCCGGCCACATGGTGTCAGCCAGGTATTCGTACTGCGGCGTGTCGGGCCAGTCACCGTAGCGCAGCGCGTGTTGGTGATGCTCGCCGTGTACTTCCTGAAGGAACACCATGTCAGCGCCGTGCGTGCTCACCGCTTCGCGCAGCTCCGGCAGAATGAAGCGGCGATTGAAGAAGGTGAAACCCTTGTGCACGTTGACCGTCATGACGCGCAACGAGGTCACCGGCGTGGCGAGGTGTATGTCCTTCTGGTCCAGCTGACTCATCCGATTCACTGCGTTACTCCTCGCGATCCTCTTCCTCGTAAGGCACGCCTGGGGTGGTCCTGAGACCCTTGTCCAGACCCAGCTTGCCCAGCAGCGTGCGGGCGTCATAGGGCGCGCGTACCTTCACGTCGTTGTCGAAATAGCAGAACACGTCTCGCTGCCTGGCAGCAGGGGCCTTGCTGTCGGCTATGAGGCGGGCGTCCTCAAGTTGCTGTCCCTTGCTCCAGGTGCGGATCCGCTCCTTCCAGCGCTCAAGCGCCTGGTCGTCATACCCGCTGGTGTACAGCTCCTTGTCGCCATGCAGCCGCAGGTAGACAAAGTCGCTGGTGAGATCCTCCGCGTAGGGCCACTTGCCTGCGGTGTCCGCCACGACCAGCGCCACATCATGCCGGCGTAGCAGTTCGACGAAGCCTTCGGTGACGAAGGTATCGCTACGGACTTCCAGCGCGTGGCGAAGCTTCCGACCTTTTTGCGCGTCGAGGTAGCCGGGCTTTTTCAGCCGCTCCGCGCAGTCGCCGGCGAGCTTTACCGCCTGGTCGGTGTCGCATGGTAGTCGGGAGAGAAAGTCGTCGAACAGCTCGTGGTCGTAGCGGAAATTGGCGGGGAACTGCCATAGGATCGGGCCGAGTTTCGGGCCCATGCTCATGAAACCGGAGGCGAAGAAGTTGGCCAGCGGTTCATGGATGTCCCTGAGCCGGCGGGTGTGCGTGACGTAGCGAGGCCCCTTGATGCTGAAGACAAAATCCTCAGGCGTCTCGGCGGCCCAGCGCTGGTAGCGCTCCGGGGTCTGCAGCGAGTAGAACGACCCATTGATCTCGATGCTGCTCACTGCCCGTGAGGCAAATTCGAGCTCACGCCGCTGGACCAGCCCATCGGGATAGAAATCGCCACGCCACGGCTTGTAGCGCCATCCGGAGATGCCGATTCGCACGTCAGGCATGAGCGACTCAGCTCTTGGGTCGGGTCATCGACGGCGGATCACTGGCAGGAAAGGACTCGTCAATCGCCTCATCAAGCTCATTGCTTGTCGCACGCGCCGCTTCCGACTGTTGCTCTTGCGGAGCGCCTGCGCCAGGTTTGAGTTCGACCTTGATCCAGCCGGTATCGCGTCGATCGAAGGCTTCGAAGGCCTCGATCACACCGCTCATCGGCTTGACCTGCGTCAGCACGCGGGTCGGATCAATGCGCCCGCTGACCACCAGTTCGATCAACTTGGGAATGTATTTGCGGTGATGACAGTTACCCATGTTTATCGTCAGGTTCTTGTTCATGGCCGCCCCGATGGGGAACGTCTTGGAGTCAGCTGAGTAGACGCCGATAATCGACAGTGTGCCGGCCTTGGCCAGCGCCTCCACTGCCCACTCCAGGGCCTGACTGGGAGCGTCACCGGGTTGCCATGGCTTGCCGGATGACGCCTTCTGCGCATGGCCATGGCCATGCGGGCATTCGGCATCTACGCCGACTGCGTCAATGGCGCGGTCCACGCCGATCTCACCGGTCAGGCGCTTGATGGCGTCGACCGGATCCTCTTCGTCGAAGTTGATGGTCTCCGCGCCCTGTCGGCGCGCCATGTCGAGCCTGTCCGGGAAGCGGTCGATGGCGAAGACGCGCGCAGCGCCCATCAGTTTGGCGCTGGCGATCGCGAACTGCCCAACAGGCCCACAACCAAACACGGCGACACTGTCTCCGGGGGTGATCTCTGCCGATTCGGCTCCGAAGTACCCGGTGGGGAAGATGTCCGATAACAGAATTGCCTGGTCATCGCTGATCTCGTCCGGCAACTTGACCAGGCCGATGTTGGCGTGGGGTATGCGCGCCTTCTCGGCCTGCAGTCCATCGAACGAGCCGGTGAAGGTCGGGCCGCCATAGAAGGCAGTTCCCGCTGTCTTGCCATTGGGGTTGGCGGTGTCGCATTGAGCGTAGTACCCGGCCCGGCAGTAGGAGCAGTTGCCGCAGGCAATCGTGGAGGGCACGACCACCCGGTCCCCGATCTGCAGGTTGCGCACATCCGAACCGAGCTCTTCGACGATGCCCACGCCTTCGTGACCGAGGATGGTCCCGGCCTTCATGCCGCCAACGGTGCCGCGCACGAAATGCAGATCGGTACCGCAGATGGCGCTGGCGGTCACGCGGATGATCGCATCGGTGGGCGATTGCAGGGTGGGTTCCGGAACATCGTCCAGGCGGATATCCCCTACGTCATGGAATACGACTGCCTTCATACACTGTGTCCTCGCATCGTGCTTCGGTTGGAAGTTGCTGCGTGCTCTAGAAATGGACTTTTGCTAGCAGAGCCGGTTCAACTTTTATGCAGCGGCGTAGGGTGGAAGAAAATCGAACATGGGCCGCTGCGGCGATGACCACGCGGGTTGTCGCATCGCAGGCAT
The DNA here is from genome assembly GCF_020025155.1 of Halopseudomonas nanhaiensis. NCBI lineage: Bacteria > Pseudomonadati > Pseudomonadota > Gammaproteobacteria > Pseudomonadales > Pseudomonadaceae > Pseudomonas > Pseudomonas nanhaiensis. Next base: position 2,920,385 of record NZ_CP073751.1, on the reverse strand, counting down.
GGATCAGAGAAATACGACTTCGAAGGCCTGTTGCAGACGTTCAAGCGTCGCGGGATTCAGCGGCGGGGTCTGGCCGCTGGAGGGGTCAGGCGTCAGCTGGCTGGCGAAGGCCTGGATGGCGTGGCGCTTGCGCGCCTGCGTCCAGCGATCAAGATGCACCTTGTGTGCCCGCTCCCATGGAAGACGGGGATCCTCGGGACTGGCCCAGTTCCACGCCCAGATCGGTACCTCGTAGACGGCCGCGCCGATCTCCATGCCAACCGAGAGTGCTGCATCCGCCACGGCTTGGTGATCGACATGACCGTCACCGCGCCAGGGCGTGAACACCACATCGGTAGGCCGCAGGTAGGTGCGCAGGAAGCTTTTCAGGTCGTCCAGGCGGTCGGCCACGTGATTGTCAGGGAATCCGCCGTGAATCCACTGCAGCCCGTTCATGTAGAGCCCAAGGCGCCGCAGCGCCTCGGCGCTTTCCTGCGGGCGGATGATGCCGAGCCGTTCACTGGTCCAGAGGGTCGATTCGGGGTGGCTGGCGCTGCCATTGGTGACCGAAATGAGCATGAGGTTGCGTTTGAGCCGTGCGAGCAGCTGCAGAATGCCGCCGCTCCCAAGAATCTCGTCGTCCGGATGTGGCGCCAGAACCACGGCCCGCGCATGCGATGGCACCAGCTCGTCGCAGCTCACCGCCGGCAAGGATGCCAGACGCGCCGAACTTTTCCAGGCGTGCAGGGGTGTGCCGCTGTGGCCGATATCTTCGAACTTCATTCGCTCCCAACTCCCTAGGATCTCACCATCGGCCGACTGCGCTCCTGACCGACTACGTGACGGGGGAGCCGTATGGCTCCCCCGCCGGGTACTCAGGTTGGCGAACCAGCGGATGAAGGAGCGCTAGTTCGAGTCCTGATGTTCTAGTTCAAACAACAACAGAGATCGGCTGGTTACCGCGAATTCATCGCCGAACGCGTGGCGCCCGAGTGAACCGGCTTCGGGTCGATTGGTATCGATCAGACAGACCCAGCCTGAGCCTTGGGCAACTTCCGGGAGGATAAAGTTCACGATGTCATCATGCGAATTGATGATAAGCAGCAGGGTCGCATCCGCACCGCTACGGCGGATGCCCGTGGGCTGCGCGCGGCCGTCAAGCATCATGCCCATACAGCGGGCATTGTCGTCATGCCACTGCGACTCGGTCATCTCCTCACCGCCAGGGGTAAGCCAGGTTACATCCTTGACGCCCAGTTCCTCGTTGTAATGACCAATGAGGAACCGGCCACGACGGAGGATCGGGTAAGCGCGGCGCAGGGCAATCAGGCGCCGCGTGAATTCGAGCAGGCTGTGCGCCTCCTCATCCAGATCCCAACCGATCCAGGCGATGTCGTTATCCTGGCAGTAGACGTTGTTGTTGCCGTGCTGGGTACGGCCAAACTCGTCGCCAGCCAGCAGCATGGGCGTGCCCTGGGAGAAGAACAGCGTCGCCAGCATGTTGCGCATCTGGCGCATCCGCAGTTCGCGAATCTCCTGATCATCAGTAGGGCCTTCTGCACCGTGATTCCAGGAGATGTTGTGGTCACTGCCATCGTTGTTGTCTTCACCATTGGCCTCGTTGTGCTTCTCGTTGTACGAGACCGTATCGCGCAGGGTGAAACCATCGTGGGCGGTAATGAAGTTGACCGAGGCGAAGGGACGCCGACCGCGCTGGTTGAAGTGATCTCCAGAGGCGGTCAGGCGGCTTGCCAGCTCGGGCAGCTGCCCGTCATCGCCGCGCCAGAAGCCGCGAACGTTGTCACGGAACCGGTCGTTCCATTCCGCCCAGCCGGGCGGGAAGCCACCCACCTGGTATCCGCCCGGACCGCAGTCCCAGGGTTCGGCAATCAGCTTCACCTTGCTGAGGATCGGGTCCTGGCGACAGGCGACGAGGAACCCGTGGCGTTCGTCGAAGCCATCTGCGTAACGCCCAAGAATGGTTGCCAGGTCGAAGCGGAAGCCGTCGACACCCATCTCGGACGCCCAGTAGCGCAGCGAGTCCGTGACCATCTGTAGTACGCAGGGATGGCCCATGTCCAGCGTATTGCCAGTGCCGGAATCGTTGATGTAGTAGCGCTTGTTGTCCGGCATCAGCCGGTAGTAGCTGCTGTTGTCGATGCCGCGCATTGAGAGGGTCGGCCCCATCTCGTTGCCCTCGGCGGTGTGGTTGTACACCACATCGAGCAGGACCTCGAGGCCGGCATGGTGCAGATGCGCGACCATTTCCTTGAACTCGTTGATATTGCCGCTGGATAGATAGGCCGGGTGGGGCGCGAAGAAGGCGATGCTGTTGTAGCCCCAGTAGTTCGACAGCCCCTTGTCCTGCAGATGTGGCTCGTTGACGAAGGCGTGGATCGGCAGCAGCTCGACGCTCGACACACCCAGCGAACGGATATGGTGCAGCAGCGAGCCATTTTTCAAGCCGGCGAAGGTACCGCGGAGCCGGTCAGGGACGGCCGGGTGCAGCATGCTGATGCCCTTGATGTGCGTCTCATAGACGACAGTCTTGTCCCAGGGAATACGTTGCCAGTTGCGTTCGCCCCATGTGAAAGCGGGGTCGACAACCTTGGCCTTGGGCACGAAGGGCGCGCTGTCGCGCCGGTCGAAGCTCAAATCCGCGTCCGGGTGGCCGATCGTATAGCCAAACAGGGCCTCATCGAAGATCAGTTCGCCCACCAACTGCTTTGCGTAGGGGTCGATGAGCAACTTGTTGGGGTTGAAGCGATGCCCGGCCTTCGGATCGTAGGGGCCGTACACACGGTACCCGTAGACCATGCCGGGGTGTGCGTCGGGCAGGTAGCCATGCCAGATCTCATCCGTGTACTCAGGCAGCTCGATACGTTCCAGTTCCTGCTCGCCCTTGCTGTCGAACAGGCACAGTTCGACCTTGGTGGCATGCGCGGAGAAGATCGCGAAATTGACGCCCAACCCGTCCCATGTGGCGCCGAGCGGAAAGGGATTGCCTTCAGAAACACGCGAGCGCTGAGTAACCTCAGGCGCCGAGGAAGGGGTTTGCTGCCTGCTCATTGATAGAACCTCGTTCGTCCCGGCGGCGCCGGGAACCGTTCAGACTTTCGGGGTCTTGCTCGTGCTTCGCGGAGCGCGGGGCTTTTTCAGCACCGCGGGCTTCTCGGCGTCGCTTTTAGCCACGTCAGCATCAGGTGCTGCCTTGGGCTTGCTTACGCGTCGAGCGCGTGGAGCGGGCTTCGACGGTGTTTCGCTCTGCTCGGATTCGGCAAGCTTGCGCGCCATTTCCCAATGACGTGCCTCCTGCCCTTCGGGCTTTCCTTCCGACTCCCAGATCTGGTAAGCGAGCTGCCGCACGCGATCCTGGTTGATAGTCATACGCTTGACTCCTTGCAATGGGGGGTGGAACACAACAGGTTGACTGGAAACTCGGCGAGTACCTTTCCTACCGCAATACAGCCGTCCACCGGATTGATCGAATTCAAGGACAGGGCGCAGGTCAGCGGGTTGTCCTGCATCGGCGATGGCAGCCGGACGCGGGTGTCGCCCCAACGCTCTGTAGGCACGAGCGGCACCGGGCTGTCACCGAGCAGGGTGCTGACCGTGCGTGGCACTACTGTCACAAGATAGTCGCCCTCATAACGACGCGCGAATGCGACCACGCGGTCGGCATGCTCACCTTCGACGTCCAGCGGGACATAGGCACCATGACGAAACAGCTGCGGCTGCGCTGCACGGATAGCCAGTATGCGATGGATCAACCATTGCTTGATCCGCCCGTCGCGCCATGTGCCAAGCAGCTCGTCGATCGCCGGTGTCTGCTGCAGGGCGGCGACCCGGGCAGCGAAATCCACCGGGCGGCGGTTGTCCGGATCGACCAGGTTGAAGTCCCAGAACTCGCAGCCCTGATACAGATCCGGTACCCCCGGCACGGTCAGGCGCAGCATGGTCTGTACCAGCCCATTGAGCGCCCCCGCCGGTGCGATGGAGTGGACCGCCAGCGCGATCTCCCGACGCAGTTCGCTGCCCTCGGCTGCGGTCAGCAACCGGGTCAGGAAGTCGCGGCAGGCCTGCTCGTAGGTTTCATTCGGCGAGCTCCAGCTGCTGATCAGCTTGGCCTCGCGCAGCGCCTTTTCTTGCCAGCCAAGCAGCCGTTCGAGATACGCCTGGATGCCGTCGGCATCGTCGGCATCGTCGACATCGAGGGTCGGCGACCAGCTGCCAAGCAGTGACTGATAAAGAATGGCCTCGTCGCCCGGGGTCGGTGCGGGCGCGCCGTCCAGCTCACCACGTAGCGGTGCGGCGAGTCCCTGCCAGATCTGCAGCTTCTCTGCCAGCCAGGCGGCCCGCTCGCTCAGCACAGCCAGGCGTGCCCGCGTGTCTTCGCCGCGCTTGTTGTCGTGCGTGGCGGTCGTCAGCATCGAGTCGGGAAAGGTCTGCGCCCGGTTCTGGCATTCCTCGTGGAAGGTCGCTGCATCGGCGCCGAGGTGTTGCGGATCGAAGCCGACGTCGTAGCGCGAGAGCAGCACGCCGGCGCGATAGCACGCTGTGTCCTCCACCGCCTTTGCCGCCGCGGGGGAGGTGAGCTGCTGAAACCGCACCAGGACCTTGTTGCGCAAACTCCGCTCGTGTCCCGGCGGGAGCCGGCGCAGCGGTTCGCCGCCCAGCCAGTGATCAAGCTGGTCAAGCACCGGCCATTCCGCTTCCGGCAGCATGCGTCGCGCGCCTTCCTTTGCCATATCGAAGAAGCGCTGGTCATCCGCCGAGCGACCTGTCGCACCGGCGTAGGTGCGGTAGACCGGAAAATGCGCGACCAGCTCGGTCAGCACCCGGCGGATCTGCCCCAGGGTCAGGTCGCGGGTGTCGATGTGAAAGCGGGCTATCTGCAACAACCCCTGCGCGACGGACTCGAGGTCGCCGGCGAGGGAGCCGGCCAGTACCAGCTTGCGGGCCTCGTATACCTCTTCGAGGAAATCGGCCGGGCGTCCGCTGAGCGAATTCCACAGCGTTTCCAGCTGCTCGCGACCGCCGACGTCGTGCTGCAGCAGCGAGACCTGGTTCATGAACTCGTAACCCGTGGTGCCGTCGACGCCCCAGCCGGTCGGCAGGGCTTCGCCTTCACCGATGATCTTTTCGACATAAATGGGAAAGTGCCCGCTGCCCTGCGCCCCGCGCAAGCTGTCGACGCGACGGCGCAGCCGTCTGCAGTAGGCCCTCGGGTTGGCCAGACCGTCCACGTGATCGATACGCAGGCCGTCGATGCTGCCGTTTTCCACCAGCTCGAACACCTTGGCGTGCGTTGCCTCGAACACATCCGGCAGTTCGACACGCAGCCCACCCAGTTCGTTGATATCGAAAAACCGCCGCCAGTTGATGTCATCGGCCGCGGTGCGCCAGCTTGCCAGTCGGTAATACTGACGCTCCAGCAGAGCGTGCAATGCCTTGCGGCCGCTGGCTTCGGTCGGCTCATAGTGGGACAGGGCCTGTTCGATGGCTCCCTGCAACGACTCGCGACTGACGACCTCGGCCAGCTCCTTGCGCAACGCGCGTGCAGTGCTCCAGGCACCGGCCGAGTGATCCAGCAACTGAAATTTCTCGGCCATTGTGCTCAGCGCTTCGTTGCCACTGGCGCGCAGCACTCCGGGATAGCTTGGCGGGAACAGCGGAAAGCGATGGTCATAATGCGCAGCGAAGAACTGTCCCTGCTCGGCGTCGAAATGCAGCTTCAGCTCACCGCTGGAGAGCACTTCGCCATAGTCGGTGCGCAGGAATGGCACCAACAGCTGGTCGTGCATGAACGGGTCGAGGGACTGCCACTGTATGTCGAAGAAGTGGGCATACGGGCTCATCGGCCCCCACTCGAGGACATCCAGCCACCAGGGATTGCCGCTGCCGCCGACGGCCATGTGATTGGAGACGATGTCGAGGATCAGCCCCATGTTGTGCTTGCGCAATTCGCTGACCAGCCGCTCCAGGGCAGGCTCACCGCCCAGCTCGGGATTGATGCGCGTCGGATCGAGGACGTCGTAGCCATGCATGGAGCCGGGCCGTGCTGTGAGCAGAGGCGAAGCGTAGACATGGCTGATACCCAGCCTGGCAAAGTAATCGACCAGCGGTACCGCGTCGTCGAGCGTGAAATCTTTATGAAACTGCAGCCGGATGGTCGCCCGTAAATCGGTCATGTTGCCTTGTTCCGCGTCGCTTGACGTGCCTTGCCCAGTCGTTTCAGACGGGCCGTGATTGCCGCGTCCCTGAGCATGTCGCCAGCTTCCATCGGCCAGCGACGGCGCCAGTTGGGGTGCTCGTCGCCTGGCCCGGGAAGGTTCGGCTGTTCCATGCTACCCATGACATCCTCCAGCGGCAGAAGTGCCAGCGGAGCGGGGGTGCTGCCGAGCAATTCGATACAGGCTTCCAGTCTGGCGTCGTCATCGGCCTGCTCGGCGTCGAGAAATCCTTCCCTGGTGAGTAGTTGGTCGAGCGCGGATTTTTCCTCCGCGCGTAGCGCCCGGTCGTCATCGGACTGCTCCGCGGAGCGATGCCCCGCACCAAGCCGGGCTTCGATGTCTCGGCAATTGAGCCAACCCTTGATGCTCGGCAGATCATGGGTGGTGGTGGTCGCCAGCGCATCGGCTGGCCAGCGTGCCGGCGGAATGAACTGACCGTCGTCCTGCTCGAACAACAGCACCCGCATACCCAGCAGATTGCGCCGCGCGAGGTCTTCGCGCAGCCCTTCCGGCACCGTCCCCAGATCCTCGCCGATGATCAGTGCCTGGTTGCGCCAGGCTTCCAGAGCGATGAGTCGCAACAGATCCTCGAACGGAAAGTCCAGATACGCCCCGGCGTCGGAGGGCGCCCCCTCGGGAATGACCCAGAGGCGCTTGAGCCCCATCACATGATCGATACGAATGCCGCCGGCGTGGACCATGTTGGCGCGCAGCATTTCGATAAAGGCGCGGTAGCCGTTTTCGCGCAGGCCCTGCGGCGAGAACGCGGAGATGCCCCAGCTCTGGCCATTGCTGTTTAGAATGTCCGGTGGGGCACCGACTGTTACCTGCGGCAGAAATTCGCTCTGGCGCGTCCAGGTCTGGCTCCCGGCTCCGTGCGCTCCGACCGCCAGATCGGCGATCAGCCCGATCTTCATTCCGGCATTCACGGCGCTGCGCTGCGCCTGTTCCAGACAGCGAGCCATCAGCCACTGTGCGAAGAAGTGGAAGTCGATCTCCTGCTGATGTTCGCGAGCGAAGCGCTGCACGGCGATACCGTGCGGGTCGCGGTATTCAGCGGACCATTGACGCCAGTCCCCCGGCTCGCCGTTCTCCAGCATATGTGCATGCAGCACTTCAAAGCGGCAGTGCTGCTCCAGCGCTTCGCCGCCCTCCTCGATGAACTGGCGCAGGTCACGCAGGGATTCGCTGTTGGAGTCGCGCAGATTGGCGTGCAGCTGGCGCAGCAGGCGCAGACGGGCGGCGGAGGCAGCCGGCCAGTCGATCAGTTCCAGTCGCTCCAGCCGCTGCATTTCCTGCTGCAGTCCACACTGCTCGATCGCCTCGCTGACCGCCTGCCGGCCCAGCACCTGTTCGGGTGCCGAATGCAGGATATTGAAGAACATGCGACTCGACGGCGAGTAGGGGCTGTAGTTGTGCAGGTCCGCGCTGAACATTGCATGCAGCGGACTGATCGCGATGGCATCGGCGCCATGGCGCGCGACGTCGCTGCTCAATGTGGCCAGCGCCGCGGTATCGCCCAGCCCACCGTCGCCGTGACGGCTCAGCGAGTAGACCTGCGCGGTGATTCCCCAGATGCGTGCCTGTTCGCTGTCGGTCAGCTCGCTGACACTGGGGCACGCCGGCGGTGCAACCGCCACTGTGGTTTCCTGGCCGGCGATCCGCAGGTGGTGATAGCCGCAGGTGTCGATTGCTGGCAGGCAGCTAGTGTCATCCAGGGCGCCGTCCAGCGCCTCGCCACTTTCCAGCGTGAGCTGATAGGGCTCGCCCGCTTTGAAACGGCTGGCGAAACACAGCGGCCGGCCCTGGTCGTGAGGTATCAACGGGTACAGCGTTGGATTGTTGCGCTGCTGCTCGATTCGATTGAGGCTCTGACGGATGTCCTGCTCGGTCGCTGCGTGGTGGCCGAGCGCTTCGAGCAACGCGCGCTGGTTTTCCGGGCTGACGCGTTGCGCCTTGCCGAAGGCGTCTGTCCAGTCGATGCTCAGACCGGCAGCCTGGGTAAGTTGCTCCAATAGCGCATCGTTCATCCGCGGGCCTCCAGCAGCGCGAGCACGCTGCGGGGTGACAGCATCCCGGTGTCGGGGTCGACCCGGCTGAGGTACAGCGGCTCGGCCCCCTCGGGCATCGGGTCGGACGTCACGAACGCCTCGCTGAGGTTCACGTCAATACGCAATATGCGGCCGTCGGCAAGCTGCCAGCGCGCCGACACGGCGTTGTCGGCGAGGACTTTCACACCTTCGGAACGCACCTCGGCTAGCCGCGGGATGATCTGCTCGCGGCGCAGTTGCAGAAGCTCTCGATACAGGGTGCGCCAGGGTTCGAACTCCGGCTGCCCGACCGAACCGGCGTAATCCGGGCGCGAGCTGGTGAACGTCTGGACCGCGTTCGGATCCGGCACCGTGGCGCCGCCCGGCCTGTCGGCGAACACCGCGAATTCCGAGAATTCGCGTTGGCGGCCTTCACGTACCGCCTGGGCGAGCTCTTCATTGTGATCGGTGAAATACAGGAACGGTTGCCGTGAGCCCCATTCCTCGCCCATGAACAGCAGGGGCACCATGGGCGACAGCAGCATTAGCACGGTGGCCGCACGCAGCGCGTCGGCGTCGGCCAGCGTTATCAGGCGCTCGCCGAAGGCGCGGTTGCCGATCTGGTCATGGTTCTGCAGGAACAGCACAAAGGCGGAGGGCGGCAGATGACCGCTGGCCTCACCTCGCGCATGGCCGCGACGATTGCTATCGCCCTGGTAGATGAACCCTTCGCCGAGGCAGCGGGCCATCTTCAAGGTCGGCTCGCCGGAGAAGTCCGCGTAATAGCCCTCATCCTCGCCGGTGAGAAGGTGGTGCAGTACATTGTGCCCATCGTCATTCCACTGGGCGTCGAAGCCGCGCTCAAGCAGGCTGGCGCTGTTGTCCTCGTTCTCCAGTACCAGATGCACGTGCCGCTCCGGACCAGCCGCTTCGCGTACGCGGCGCGCGAGCTCGATCAGAAAGTCCTTTTCGCTGATGGCGTGCACCGCGTCCAGGCGCAGGCCGTCGATACGGTAATCCATGATCCACATCAGCGCGTTTTCGCAGAAATAATCCCGGACCTCGGCGCGCCGGAAGTCGATCGACGGCCCCCACGGGGTCTGGATGTCATCGCGGAAGAAGGTTTCAGCGTAGGCGTGCAGGTAGTTGCCGTCCGGACCGAAGTGGTTGTAGACCACGTCGACATACACCATCAGTCCGTGCGCGTGGGCCTTGTCGACCAGTCGCTTGAGGTCATCCGGTGAGCCATACGAGCATTCCGGAGCAAACGGCAGGACCCCGTCATAGCCCCAGTTCCGCGCCCCAGGGAACTCCCCTAGAGGCATCAGCTCGATGGCGGTGATGCCCAGCTCCTTGAGGTATGGCAGGTACGATTCGACGCCAGAGAAGCCGCCCAGCAGGCCGGCATGCAGTTCGTAGATGATCGTTTCGTGCCACGGGCGGCCCTTCCAGCCTTGCGTAGTCCATTCAAACGCGGCGTGATCGACCACCTTGCTGAAGCCGTGTACATCACCGATCTGCGCGCGAGAGGCGGGGTCCGGCACGCGCAGCTGGCCGTCGATGAGAAAGCGATAGCCGGTGCCGGCCGGGCAGGGCACTTCCGCGCTGAACCAGCCGTCGGTGCCGGGTTGGAGGTTGCTGATGTTGCCAGTGTCCAGTTCGACGGATACTTCGCGGGCATCCGGTGCCCAGAGCGCGAAGCGGGTAGTGCGAGGGTCAAGCAGATGGGCTCCGTGCCTGGGCAGCTGTTGTGGCATTCATCGTCTCCCGACTTCACGTGCCAGCGCCGCTGGCAGCTTGTCATGCAGTAATCTTTTGTAGAGTTCGTCGTAGGGCTGCACCGACTCCTGCCAGTACAGCGGCGATCCCATGGCCTTGCGACGCATGGCATTAAGCAGTTCGGGGTGGCGATGCACGTTGACTGCGCGCAGCACCGCCTCGAGGTAACTCGCTTCTGTCGGCTCGCTGAACAGAAAGCCGGTTACCCCGTCCTCGATCGAATCGGCCAGGCCGCCAGTACGCCGGGCAATGGGTAGCGAGCCGAAGCGCTGCGCGTACATCTGGCTCAGGCCGCAGGGCTCGAAGCGCGAAGGCATGAGCAGGAAATCGCTGCCGGCGAACATGCGCCGTGCGTCCGTTTCGTTGAAGCCGACGTTCACACCGATGCGCCCAGGGTGGCGTCGGGCCAGTTGACGCATGGCTTCCTCGAGCTTGGGTTCGCCGCGGCCGATCACCGCCATGCGTCCGCCGGCCTCAACCAGCCGATCGGCAATGGCGATCGTCAGGTCGATGCCCTTCTGATGCACGAGGCGGGAGACTACGGCGAATAGAGGGCCGTCATCCGGTTCAAGGCCGAAGGTCTTCTCGACGTAGGCCGCATGTTCGCGCTTGCCTTCCCACTCGCCTTCACGGAAGCCACACAGCAGATGCGGGTCGTTGGCCGGGTCCCAGGTATGGTCTATCCCGTTGGGGATGCCGCTGAGCTGACCGTCCTCCGCCCGCTTGCGCAGGAGGCCGTCGAGGCCGCAGCCGTGTTCCGCCTGGGTGATTTCGCGAGCGTAGGTGCGGCTCACGGCGGTGATGTGATCTGCGCAGGTCAGGCCCGCCTTGAGAAAGGAGATCTGACCATAATATTCATACCCTTCCGGGGTGAAATGCTCGGCAGGCAGTCCCAGTTCCGGAAGACAGTTCGGGTCGAACAGCCCCTGGTAGCAGAGATTGTGCACGGTCATGACCGAAGGGGTCCGCAAGCCGCGCCAGGCCATGAATGCCGGCGCCAGTGAAGACGGCCAGTCATTGGCATGCACCAGCTCCGGACACCAGCTGATCGACGCGTTGCCGGCAGCGATCTCGGCTGCGGTCAGTCCCAGGCGGGCGAAGCGGATGTGGTTGTCGGGCCAGTCACGGCCCTGACTATCGCCATACGGGGTGCCATCGCGCTCGTACAACTCGGGGCTGATCACGATGTAAACGATTAGACCGTCATCCAGGTCCATCCGGCCTATACGGCACGGCGGCAGCGCGGCGTGACCATGCACCGAGCCGACGATGCGAATCGGAATACCGCTGTCCATCACCTCGCGGTAACCGGGCACCAGAAGCCGTATGTCGTGATGCTCACCCAGCGCACGGGGCAAGGCTGACGAGACGTCACCCAATCCTCCGACCTTCACCAGATCGGTGAACTCGGGCGTGACGAACAATACTTTTTTCTTTTCCGTCTGCAGACTTTCGACATGGAGTCGAGGTCGAGACGCAATTGCGCCCAGCTCTTCGGTTTGCGCTGTCGCCACCACTTTACCCATAGCATCCTCCGCCAAACTTACACCTCGCCAACAGCAATCGACCTCGATCGAGGGCACCCCATGCACTCGAGCCAGACCGGTGCTGAGCACTGGGACTGGCGTCTTGAAGCGGGCGTCTAGGACAGGGAGAGCTGATGCTGCGAATTAATATTCGCTTACTTTCCAGACGGCCCGGCGCGTCGAAAGTTCCAGCGCCAGTCGCCCTTGGAGCTGTCTTTCCAGACCGGAACTTTGGTCCTTCGCGCCATCTCTGAATCTGCAAAGAGGGCAGAGGTAAATTCAATGGTCCGTATAGAAGATGTAGTCGGTTTTTTGATTAACCGCCAGATTTCCGTCACCACTGCCGAATCCTGTACGGCAGGACTGATGGCAGCGATGTTGGGTGATGTGTCCGGGGTGGGGCCGGCCTTCGAGCGGGGGTATGTGGTCTATCTGCCGGAGGCCAAGAACGACCTGCTTAACGTCAGTTACAAGACGATCGACGAGTTTGGCCTGTGCAGTGAAGAGGTAGCGCGGGAGATGGCCATCGGCGCGCTGCGCCATAGCGGCTCCAGCATGGCGCTATCGAACACCGGTGCTGCCGAGGCCGATAACGAGCTTGACGGCGTGGTGTGCTTCGGTTGCGCCGCGATCATCAACGGCCGGGAAAGGGTCATCAGCGAAACCCGGCACTTCGAAGGGAGTCGCAACGAGGTCCGCCGGGCAGCGGCCCGTTACGGGTTGTTGCAACTTCCCCGCTGGCATCGCCAGATGCTCGACTTTTAGACCGGCGGTTGCAGGTCAGTGAAGCGTCCTTCGCTGGTGTGCTGCGCTGCGTCCGAAGGTTGCGCGCGGGTTTCCAGGTTGGCGCGCAGACGCGGTAGCGACCCTGGATGATGGTGATTGATGAAGGCGAGCAGGTTCTCTCGCAGATAACAGCGCAAGTCCCAGTTGCGAGAGGAATCCCCGGAACTGGCCAGCACGCGCAGCTGCATGGCTCGCTCGTTACAGTCGGTCACCTGCAGCACGCATACCTCACCGTCCCATAATCCCGGCTCCTCCGCGCATAGGCGTTCCAGCTCGCGGCGCAGGGGCTCCAGCGGCAGGGAATAATCCACCCAGAAGAACACCGAGCCAAGCAGCGATGCGCTGTGGCGTGTCCAGTTCTGAAACGGGTTCTCGATGAAGTAGGTCAGCGGTACGACCAGCCGCCGGCTGTCCCAGATGCGCACCACGACGTAGGTACCGGTTATTTCCTCGATCCGCCCCCACTCGTTCTCGACGATCACCACGTCATCCAGGCGGATCGGCTGGGTGATGGCTATCTGCAGCCCTGCAATGAGATTGCCCAATACCGGCCGCGCCGCAAAGCCGACCGCCAGGCCGGCGAGACCTGCCGAGGCCAGCAGGCTGGCTCCGAACTGTCTGGCGCCGGGGAAGGTCATGAGCATGCTCGACACGCCGAAGATGATCACCAGCACGCACAGCGTCCTGACCAGGACGCGCGTCTGCGTCTGGATGCGCCGGGCCCGCAGGTTGTCACTGATGTCCACCGGATTGAGCAGCACTATGACCTGCTGCACCGCGCTCACCGCGCGAAGGCCCAGCCAGGTAAGCGTGGCGATGATCAGCAGTACCGTGACGTGGCGTAGCAACCCGATGAACGGGATGTCGTCGGAAGAGCCGGTCCACACCACCTGCAGGGCCAGCAGGGGTACCAGCAGCCCGATGGGCGCGCTGGTCTTCTTGGTAAGCTCTCGCGGAAACAGGAACGGTCGGGTCAGACGCCGCAGCAGTTTCAGCCCCAGGCGGGCGAGCACACCGAACAGCAGCACGGCGATGGACGCCGCAATCAGTACGCGCAGGATCGGATTTTCCAGGTTGGAGAGCCACTCCATGGACATGCGGACCTCTTCGAATGCCGGGCAAGCTCAGTGGACCGCGTTGCCCCGACGAGGGTTCACCGGCGAGGCCATTGGTCCGCTCTGATAGATCGCACTGCGGCGGCGCTGGGGTGGTTCGGGCGGCTGCGGTACACTGTGCCGCCCTGCCAAGCGAGACGTGGAACATGGCGCTGCAAGCGACCCCGTACAAGGTTAACCTCGAGCTGTCGGATACCGATCGCAACGTCTACGAGACGCTGCGCATGACCGTGGCGCGCCATCCTTCCGAGACCGAGCCGCGGATGACCGCGCGCATCCTCGCCTACGCACTGTGGTATCAGGAGCGGCTTGCTTTCGGTCGCGGCCTCTCCGATGTCGACGAGCCCGCGCTATGGCACAAGAGTCTGGACGACCGGATCGTGAACTGGATCGAGGTAGGCCAGCCCGACGCAGACCGCCTGACCTGGTGCTCGCGGCGGGCCGAGCAGGTCTCGCTGCTGGTCTATGGCAACGCCCGAGCCTGGAGCAGCAAGGTGCTGCCTGCCGTGGCCGGCCTGAACAATGTACATATCGCCGCGCTGCCGCAGGAGGCGCACGAGGCACTGTCGCTCGACTTGCCGCGCAGTATCAACTGGGGTGTGATGATCACTGACGGCGTGCTCTATGTGAGCGATGCCGAGCAGCAACATGAGTTGCCACTGGAGTGGCTGCAGGGCGAGCGTTGATGCGAATCGAGTCGCGAACACTGCCCGATGCGCTGCCCGAACTGGGTGCCATTGCTCCGCTGTTGAGACGGTTGTATGCAGCTCGAGGGGTGTGTTCCGAGCAGGAATTGAACCGCGGCGTCAAGGCACTGTTGCCGTTCGATCGCCTCAAGGGCATGCATCAGGCGGTAGCGGTGCTGCAGGAGGCGGTCACCCATAGGCAACCGATCATCATCGTTGGCGATTTCGACGCAGACGGTGCGACGGCCAGCTGTGTCGCCGTGCTCGGCCTGCGGGCGCTGGGCGCGGGGCGGGTCGACTATCTGGTGCCCAATCGTTTTGAATACGGTTATGGTCTCACCCCCGAGATCGTCGAGGTAGCACTGCAGCGTCAACCACAGGTGCTGGTGACAGTCGATAACGGCATTTCCAGCGTCGACGGCGTCGCTGCGGCGCGGGCGGCTGGATTGAAGGTGGTGGTCACCGATCACCACCTTCCGGGGACACAGCTCCCCGAGGCTGACGCCATCGTCAATCCCAGCCAGCCGGGTTGCGAATTTCCGAGCAAGGCGATCGCCGGGGTCGGGGTCATCTTCTATGTAATGCTGGCGCTTCGGGCTTCGCTGCGAGAGGCGGGCTGGTTCGGCCCGTCTCGCCCCGAGCCGAATCTGGCGGAGCTGCTCGATCTGGTGGCACTCGGCACCGTGGCCGACGTGGTGCCGCTGGATGCCAACAACCGGATACTGGTGCACCAAGGCCTCTGCCGGATCCGCAGCGGGCGTTGCCGTCCCGGCATCCGTGCGCTGCTGGACGTCGCTCGCCGGCCAGCCGAGCGGCTGGTATCCACCGATCTCGGGTTCATCATCGGCCCGCGTCTGAATGCAGCGGGTCGTCTCGACGACATGAGCCTGGGCATAGAGTGTCTGCTCACCGAAAACGAGAGCCTGGCCCGTGACATGGCCGCCGAGCTGGATGGGCTCAACCGCGATCGCAAGGCCATCGAGCGCGACATGCAGCAGCAGGCGCTGGCCTTGCTGGAACGCCCTGGTGTGGATGAGTCGGCGCTGCCGTTCGGACTGTGCCTGTTTCAGCCCGACTGGCACCAGGGCGTGATCGGCATCCTGGCCTCGCGGCTGAAGGAGCGCTACCACCGCCCGGTGATCGCTTTTGCCGAAGCAGGGCCGGGTGAGCTCAAGGGGTCTGCCCGTTCAGTCGCCGGGTTGCACATCCGCGACGCGCTCGACGCTGTAGCGGCGCGCCATCCTGGTTTGATCAGCAAGTTCGGCGGGCATGCCATGGCGGCCGGACTGTCTTTGCCTGCGGCACATTTCGAGCAGTTTTCGCAGGCGTTTGACGCCGAGGTCAGACGACAGCTGTGTGCCGAGGATCTGACCGGACGCCTGCTTTCCGACGGCGAGCTGTGCGCCGACGAGTTCACTCTTGAACTGGCCGCGCAACTGCGCGAGGCGGGCCCCTGGGGGCAGCATTTTCCGGAGCCGGGCTTCCACGGCGAGTTTTCGCTGATCCAGCAGCGTCTGGTGGGCGATCGGCATCTAAAAATGGTGCTGCAGCCCGCTGGCTGCGCTCAGCTGCTTGATGCCATCGCCTTTCATATTGATCCGGCGCAATGGCCCAATCCTTCCGTCAGGCAGGTTCTGGCCGCCTATACCCTGGACATCAACGAGTACCGCGGCAAGCAAAGCCTCCAGTTGATGGTCAAGCACCTGCAGCCTGTCTGAGTCACCCGCTTTTCTCGCTTCCGCTTGACCTGTGCCAATGCACGGAGGTCCGGGCCCGGCTTCAATGGGTACATTCGAGGAAGCGACGGGAGACACATCATGACCGATGAAACGCGCGAGCCGGCGTGGCATGCCCGGCCCGCCCCGGCTGTACGCGACGAGCTGGACGTGCCACCGCACGGGCTGAGCGGCGCAGAGGTGGCCGAGCGGCTGGCGCGGTACGGTGCCAATCGCCTGGCACCCCCACGTCCGCGAACGGTGTGGCAGCGGCTCAAGGCGCAGCTGAGCAATGTGCTGATCTATGTCCTGCTCAGCGCCGCACTGGTCACCGCGCTGCTCGGTCACTGGCTGGACACCGCGGTGATTCTAGCGGTAGTGCTGCTGCAAACCGTTGTTGGTTTCGTTCAGGAAGGCCGAGCCGAGCAGGCGCTGGCTGCCATCGGTCACATGCTGGCGCCACGGGCGCTGGTGCTGCGCGATGGCCAACGCCGCAACGTCGACGCCAGCGAGCTGGTCCCCGGCGATGTGCTGCTGCTCGAGCCGGGGGAGCGCATTGCCGCAGATGTGCGGTTCGACGAGGTTCACGGCCTCAGCGTCGATGAAGCGGTACTGACCGGGGAGTCCTTGCCGGTCGAGAAAAGCATCGAGCCGCAGCCTGCCGACGCCGCGCTGGCCGAACGTCGCTGCATCGGCTATTCGGGCACCCTGGTAACCGCCGGCACGGCGCGCGGTGTGGTCATTGCCACCGGACAGCAGACCGAGATCGGCCGCATTTCCGGTTTGCTGCACGGCGTCACGACCTTGCAGACCCCTCTGCTGGCCCAGATCAATCGCTTTGCACGCTATCTGTCGCTGATCATTGTCCTGGCCGGCGTGCTCGTCTTCGTGGCGGGCTGGCAATTCGGGGGTCGCCCTCTCGACGAGCTGTTCATGGCCGTGGTTGCCCTTACCGTGGCGGCGATTCCCGAAGGGCTGCCGGCGATACTGACCATCACGCTGGCCATCGGAGTGCGGCGCATGGCTGCACGCCATGCCGTGGTCCGTCGCATGCCGGTGATCGAGACGCTTGGCTCGGTATCGGTCATCTGTACCGACAAGACCGGCACCCTGACACGCAACGAGATGATGGTCGCCTCGGTGGTACTGGCCCGGCAACCGTTTGCAGTCTCCGGCGAGGGCTACGATGCCGCCGGGATGGTCGAGCCCGGTCCGGCCGGCGCGCCGCCGGACACCCTGCTGGCGCACCTGGCCCAGGCTGCGACGCTGTGCAACGACTCGCGGATCGAGCGCAGCAGCGATGGCATAGCGGTGGTCGGCGATCCGATGGAGGCTGCGCTGACTGTGCTCGGACAGAAAATCGGCCTGGACCCTCATTCCTATTCGATCCAGTGGCCGCGCCGGGATGAAGTCCCGTTCGATGCGGACAAGCGCTACATGGCCACCCTCAACCATGACCATCATGGACACAGCGCGCTGCTGGTCAAGGGAGCGCCTGAGCGGGTGCTGGCCTTGTGCGAATCGGAGCTGGACGCCCAGGGGCAGTCTCAACCGCTCGATCAGCAGGCCTGGCAGGACAGGATCGACGACCTTGCTGCGCAGGGCCTGCGGGTGCTCGCCTTCGCACGCTCGGAAGCGGCAGCGTCACAGCTCGATATCAACGAGGACCGCCTCGCCGACGGGCTGTCGCTGATCGGCGTGGTCGGCCTGCTGGACCCGCCGCGACAGGAGGCCATGGAAGCCATCGCCGAGTGCCGCCGTGCCGGCATACGGGTGAAGATGATTACCGGTGACCATGCCATGACCGCGCGCGCCATCGCGGCGAGACTGGGCCTGACGACCGGTGACCGGGTGGCGACGGGCAAGGATCTGGACATTCTCGATGATCAGCAACTGCTCCAGGTTGCCAACGAGGTGGACGTTTTCGCGCGGACCAGCCCGGAGCACAAGCTGCGGCTGGTGCAGGCGCTACAGGCTTCCCACGGCGTCGTCGCGATGACCGGAGACGGCGTGAATGACGCGCCCGCACTCAAACGGGCGGATGTGGGTATTGCCATGGGGCGCAAGGGTTCGGAAGCGGCGCGGGAGGCCGCGGATATCGTCCTGCTGGATGACAACTTCGCCAGTATCGCAGCTGCAGTCAGCGAAGGCCGAACCGTCTATGCCAATTTGAAAAAGGCCATCAGCTTTCTCTTGCCGATCAACGGAGGCGAGGCGGCGAGCCTGATCGTAGCGCTGCTGCTCGGCCTGACGCTGCCGATCACCGCCTTGCAGATTCTCTGGGTGAATCTGGTGAGCTCGGTGGTGCTGGCGATGGGGCTGGCATTCGAGCCCGCTGAGCCCGATGTCATGCGCAAGCCACCGCGCCCGCCAGGCGAGGCGCTACTTGACGCGTTTCTGGTCTGGCGCATCGTGCTGGTCGCCCTGCTGTTTCTCGGCGGAATATTTGCCAGCTTTCAGTGGGCGATCGGCCAAGGCTATACCGAAGAGCAGGCGCGTACCCTGGCAGTCAACACACTGGTCGCGATGGAGGTGTTCTATCTGTTCGCCGTGCGCTTCCTCAACGCACCGTCCCTGACCCTGCGCGGGGTGCTTGGCACCCCGGCGGTCTGGGTGGTGCTGGTGGCCATTGTGCTGCTGCAATCTGCGCTGACCTACATGCCGGCGCTTCAGGCGCTGTTCGGTACCGCGCCATTGGGCGTGTGGCCGCTGGTCCTGGCGCCCGTGTCCGGCTGCGTAGTGCTATTGGTGCTGGAACTGGAAAAGCGTGTTCGACGTAATGGGAGTGATTTCCATTGACGCCATACAGCGCTTTCGGTTGATATAGCGGGTCAAGACACAAATGCATACTGTGTCACACTTGCGCAGCTCGGGCCGACAAGGCAGGGAGCCATCGCTACGTTGCGTCTAGGAGTCGGTGGTGAAGGACCTGAAGAAGCGTCTGGAAGACATGCAGAGCAGTGTCGGCCTGAATCTGGCCGACGTTCAGCAGCGCCTGCGCCTGCTGCTGCTGGACGATTCGGCCACAGCCAGTCTCACGGAGCAGGTCGACGCGCTGGACAGCCTGCATGCAGACGTCGTCGACGCGCTGCACGACCATCTGCTGCAATTTCCCGAGCTGTCTCCTCAGTTGCAGCGGCCGGGCATGCTGCAACGCCTCAAGGACCAGCAGCTGCGGTACTACCGGC
Organism: Halopseudomonas nanhaiensis; assembly: GCF_020025155.1. Lineage (NCBI taxonomy): Bacteria > Pseudomonadati > Pseudomonadota > Gammaproteobacteria > Pseudomonadales > Pseudomonadaceae > Pseudomonas > Pseudomonas nanhaiensis. The sequence continues at coordinate 2,901,348 of NZ_CP073751.1, read as the reverse complement.
AACTGGTGCGTGGCCCCTACGATCTGCAGTATGCCCGCCTGCGTCTGCTCGTCGGACTCACGCACGAGCGTGAGCAGATCGAGCAAAAGTGGTATCTGGGTGCGTATCACTTCTACCTGGACTACATGCACGCAGGGTTGCGGCGGCGCTGGCCGCACGACCGGGATCTTGCCGACCGCCTGTTCGCGAGCCTGCTGAAAATCGTCTTTTTTGATCTGACCCTCGCTGTCGATACCTACTCTGCGGCAAGCGAGCTGGCGCTGGAAGACAGCCGCGCCCGCTATGCCCGCGCGGTGGAAGGCGCCCATGACGGAATATGGGAATGGAACGTCGCCGAGGATGAACTGGACATTTCCGAGCGCTGGTTGCGCATCCTGGGCCTGACCGGATCGCAGGCGCCCGGGACGCTGGCGCAATGGGCCGCGATGATGCCGGACGTGCATCGGACCGCGTTCAATGTGGCAATTCGCGCCCACCTGGCCGGCTACAAGCCCTATCTCAACATCGAATGCCAGATGCGCGATGTCGACGGCGAACTGACCTGGGTGCTGATCCGGGGGGTCGTGTCCGAAGATAAATACGGTGTCCGCCGGCTCGCGGGCTCGCTATCGGATATCAACCTGCGCAAGAGTGCAGAGCAGGACCTGGCGCACGCTACCTTCCACGATCCCCTGACCGGTCTGCCCAATCGACAGCGCATGAACCAGTTATTGCTTCAGGCGCTGCAGCGTCAGGCCAAGCCAGGCGCGAGGCATGCGTCGGTCCTGTTCGTCGATCTGGACCGCTTCAAGCTGATCAATGAAAGTCTCGGCCACCAGACCGGCGACAAGGTACTGGTCGAGTCGGCGAAGCGCATCGCGCGCTGCCTGCGCCCGGGCGATCACCTCTGCCGCTTTGGCGGTGACGAGTTTGTCGTGCTGCTCGACGACCTGGCCCAGGGCGGCGACGCGGAAATCGTCGCACGGCGCATCATGCAGGAGTTGCATGTGCCAATGCTCATTGGCGAGCACCGCCTGGTCATGACCGCGAGCATCGGCGTTGCGCCGCTCAAGGGGAACGGAATGGAGCAGGATGCGCTGCGCGAAGCGGACCTGGCGCTGTACCGGGCGAAGGCGTATGGCAAGTCGCAGCTGGCGCTCTACAGCGAAACGCTGCAGGAAGAGGTTCACCATCGTCTGACGCTGGAAAACGCGCTGAGCGAAGCCCTGGCGCGCGACCAGTTTCAGCTCTATTACCAGCCTATTGTCCGCGTCGAAAACGGCGTCACCCGGGTGATCGGCGTCGAGGCTCTGCTGCGCTGGTGGCAGGACGGCATGATGATCTCACCGGATGAGTTCATACCGGTACTGGAAGAATCAGGGCAGATCGTCGAGGTCGGAGAATGGGTGTTGCGCCAGGCCTGTCGTCAGGTAAAGGCCTGGCATGACAGCGGCCTGCCGGGCTTGCGCTGTTCGGTCAATCTCTCCAGTCGCCAGCTTCACGAAGGGGGGTTTGCCGCCCGGGTCGCCGCGGTGCTGAAGGAAACCGGTTTTCCGGCCAGCAGCCTGGTGCTGGAGATCACCGAAAGCCTGCTGATGCAGGACGTCCCCGACACGCTTGCCACCTTGCGGGAGCTGGAGAGCCTGGGGATTCGCATCGCGCTGGACGACTTCGGCACCGGGTTCTCTTCACTTGGCTATCTGCACCGCTATCCGCTGCACATCATCAAGGTCGACAAGAGCTTCATTACCCGCGCTCCGGACGACGCGCGACTCGGTGCGATCAGCCGTGCCATCATCGGACTCGGCCGGGGGTTGAGCATGGATGTGATCGCCGAGGGCATCGAAACGCCGGAGCAGATGCGCTTCCTTCATGATGAAGGGTGTCATTACATCCAGGGCTACTGGTTCAGTCGCCCGCTGTGCGCCGAGCAGATACGCCCGGTGCTGGTCAGTCTCTCCGGCGTCGACGAGACGGCCTGACTCGTCTCGTCCAGGTCCTCTGGCGAGTCAGGCGAGCAGGTGAGGATTCCCGGCGCCGCTGACCGCTGCCAGTTCAACGTCTTCCAGCCAGAGCGCGGGTTCGGTATTGCTCACCTGTGCAGCGGCTAAGACCACATGCGCCCAGCTGCAGCGATTGGCGAAGAGCATCCCTGCCTCATCGAGGGTGCCGCCACGGTTGATATAGCCCAGCACACGACTGCGCCGCGGATCGGGCAGCAGATTCATCAGGTGCCCGCGCAGTACCTCCGGGCGCATGTGCGTCAACAGAATTCGCCGGGTGAGCGCCGCGGGAAACAGTTCCTCCGTCAACGCGCCCGGCGCGGCATATTCGGCCTCATGTTCATCGCGCGGCTCGGCAAAACGCCCTGGCTCCTGCAGATACACCAGGCGCCAGCTGCCCCCGCGATCCGCCAGGCGCTGCGCTGCGCGCAGCATCTCGCCGAGCTGATAGGCGCCGTTGGCAATCAGTAGGAAGGGCTCGCCGGCACCCTCGTGAGTAGCCAGCGTCAGGGCGCCCTGATCGGCCAGCAGGCGTGCCTGATCGGGACTCAGTCGCATCGGTTGATCGCGCTTGGCAATGACCATGCAGCTCAGCCGTCCGCGCTCGCGGTACACGCCAGGCAGTACGGCAAGCGTGCTGTTGTAATCCGCGGGAAACAGTACGCGCATCACATCGTGTGCCTCGCCGAGCAGGGCCTCGCAGAAGGTGGTGTCCTGATGTGATTGTTCGTTCTTGCCGTTCTCCCATGTGTGGGAGGTAGCGATGACCGGAAAGCCCAGCCAGCGAGCAGGGCGGCCAACCTCTTTCTGATGGCGTGCGAAGATCAATTCCTGACGCACGGCTCCAAGCATCTTGACGCAAAAGGCTTCATAGCTGGCAACCAGGTTGAGGCCGGCCTTGTTGGCCAGGCACGCCGAGACCACAGCCTCTTCGTTCAACGCAGTGATGACCTTGCCGTCGACTGCCTCCAGATCGCTTTCCGGTTCGGCCACGCGGTGCCTCAAGGCCTTCAGAACACCGCCGAGTTTGTTGCTGGCAAGCTCGTCGGGGTTGCCGACGCGGGCCCGGAGTTCGGGATTGGTGCGCGTCAGCTCGGTGAAGAAACGATCGACGGCAAGCATCGCAGAAGTGGTTTCGTCGGACCATTCCACGCCCGGGATGAATGGCTCGTCCGGATCGCGACGTGCAAGCGCATGGTCGCGCTCCAGTGGCCTGGACTGCCGTTCGTGTGCGGTCAGTCGTTCACGCGCCAGCTCGAGCGACTCCGGCGCGACCCACAGCTTGCCGGCATGCTCGTTGAACAAATCGCGAGCGGCTTCATCGTGCCTTGGGTTGCCGGGCAAGGGCAGGTTGTGTGCGGCGTTCTGGCCGGCGCCATAAAAGCCGAAACCCTTGGTCGTCTCGGCAATCGCGTAAGGAATCGGCAGGGGATAGTTGAGAATGCCTGTGTGGTACTCCTGGACCCGCCGGGCGAGCCGTTGCTCCATCTCGTAGAGCGTGCAGACGAACGCCGCCGGGTCTCGGCCGTCGAAGCGAATCGGGTCGAAGCCGCAACGCGTCAGGTGATCAACGAAGCCATCGAGACCACGCACGGTACCGAGTTCGGTGCGCTGCTCGATCCGCCGGCCGTTGGCGATCATCACCGGCAGCGCGGCGCCACAATCTTCGGCGCGCCACCAGCGCGGAATCCAGTCACTGCCGCGTTGCTCTTCAGCCGCACCATCGGATAGGAACGCCACCAGTGTTTCACCGGGTAGCGGCATATGCGCATATTGGAGTTCTGCAAACCCGAGGTAACCGCCCTCGATGATGCCTCCGGCGGTGTGCGGGTTCACATGGCTGCCAAGCGGCGCGGCCGGTTTGCCATTCGGAGCCTGCACGTAACCGTAGAAGTCGCGCAGTAACTGAGTAAGCCCCTCAGCGCCTGCGTAGCGCTCGGCCTGCTCGGGATGCAGGTTGCCAGTGAGCACATTCAACGCGTCGATCGCCGCAACGCAATGGCCCTGGCCCATCAACCAGCTGCGGGTGGTGCCGGTAAGATTGTTCAACGCCAGGTAGGCTGCATAGCCGGGGACCATGTTCAGCGCACCGCCGGTATGCCCCTCGGGACGAGACTTGAAGTCCTGTGCAGCCAGTGGACTGCCGTCCATGTGCATACGTTTGGCGTAGGTCATGTGTGCGACCAGCCAGAGGCCGGCACTGGTCAGGTGATCAAGCGCGGCTAGCTGCTCATAGACACTCGCCAGATCCGGCTGCGACCCGGCCTGTACAAGATGGTGCGCCAGGCGGTAGACGGCAGCCTGGGTCATGGCGGTATGCTCGATCACGCCGTAGCCGCGGCGCCAGTCGGCGAAGGCGGGGCACTCGCTGGCGTGTTGATCGAGCGTGGGCTGGTCGGGTAGCAGCTGGGTCACGGCAGGCTCCTGTTCGGGTTCGGCAATGGATCTTCAGTCTAGACGCTCGGTCCGGTTTGGCGGCTGACCTGGATCAATGACATCGAATCGAACGCTGGCGCGTCCACTGCTATAGTATTGCCAGCTTTCACAAGGAGGTTTCCCATGCGTTGGTTACTTGCGTTCATTGCCGGCTTTCTTGCCGTCCTGTGTTTCCACCAGCCAGCGCTGGGATTGCTGAATGCTGCCGGGGTCGTGCCGTTTGCGCCGTTCTCGCTGGCTCCTACCAAGCCGCTGGGCGTCCCGTCGGTCTTCTCCGGGGCCTTTTTCGGCGGGCTCTGGGCGCTGGCGCTGATGCTTTTTCTCGATCGAACGGGGCGTAGCTGGGTGTGGCTCAAGGCAGCGCTGTTCGGTGGCATCGCGCTGACCGTGGTGGCACTGCTCATCGTCTTCCCGCTCAAGGGGATCGGTCTGGAGCTGGACAAGTTGCCGGCCCGCTTCCTCATCGGCTTCATTCTCAATGCCTGCTGGGGTCTGGGAACCATCGTATTCCTTCGAGCGTTCGGGCGATGAGGTAGCCTTCCGCGCTGGCGGCGCTGGCGGCGCTGCACGGCGCGCGCGATTTCCGCTACAATGGCGGCTTTTTCCCGACGGGACTTGTCACCATGGAAATCAATCCGATCCTTAATACCATCAAGGACCTGCGCGGCCGTACGGATACGATCAGGGGGTATCTTTGACTACGATCACAAACGTGATCGCCTGACTGAAGTCGAGCGCGAGCTCGAAGATCCCAGTGTCTGGAACGACCCCGAACGCGCGCAGAACCTGGGCCGCGAGCGGGCGCAACTCGCGCAGATCGTCGAAACCCTCGACGAGATGTCGGGTGGTCTTGCTGACGCCTCCGAATTGCTGGAAATGGCCAATGAAGAGGACGACGAGTCCGCAGTCGCAGACATCGTCACCGAGCTCAATCGCCTGCAGCAGTCCCTGGAAAAGCTCGAGTTCCGCCGCATGTTCAGCGGCGAGATGGACCCCAACAACTGCTACCTCGACATCCAGGCCGGCTCCGGCGGCACCGAGGCCCAGGACTGGGCCAACATGCTGCTGCGCATGTACCTGCGCTGGGCCGACAAGCATGGCTTCGAGACCGAAATCGTCGAACTGTCCGAAGGCGAAGTCGCCGGCATCAAGAGTGCCACCGTCCACGTCAAGGGCGAATATGTCTTCGGCTGGCTGCGCACCGAGATTGGCGTGCACCGCCTGGTTCGCAAGAGCCCCTATGACTCGGGTAACCGTCGCCATACCTCGTTCTCGGCGGTTTTCGCCTCGCCCGAGATCGATGACGATATCGAGATCGACATCAACCCGGCCGATTTGCGCGTGGATACATATCGCTCTTCCGGCGCCGGCGGCCAGCACGTAAACACTACCGATTCTGCGATCCGGATCACCCACGTGCCGACCAATACTGTGGTCAGTTGCCAGAACCAGCGCTCCCAGCATGCCAACCGTGACACGGCCATGAAGATGCTGCGCGCCAAGCTCTACGAGATGGAAATTCAGAAGCGCAATGCGGCGGCGCAGGCACTGGAGGATACCAAGTCGGATATCGGCTGGGGCCACCAGATTCGTTCCTACGTGCTCGACCAGTCGCGCATCAAGGATCTTCGCACTGGCATCGAGCGCAGTGATTGCGACAAGGTACTCGACGGCGATCTGGACGAATACATCGAGGCCAGCCTGAAGCAGGGTCTGTAACCCTGCGCAGGTGAACGCGCCTCTGGCGGCGAGTCGTCGCCCTGGCAAGAACTCATTGAATTGAACCTGGAATCAACCTGAAATGACCGACCAGCCGCAAGACCAGCATGCCCTGCAAGAGGAAGAGAACAGTCTGATCGCCCTGCGCAAGGAAAAGCTTGCCGCGCAGCGCGCCAAGGGCAGCGTCTTCCCCAATCGATTCCGTCGTGACAGCTACGCTGGCCGACTGCAGAAGCAGTATGCGGACAAGAGCAAGGAAGAGCTTGAATCGGCTGCGATCCCGGTCAAGGTCGCGGGGCGGATCATGCTCAATCGTGGCGCCTTCATGGTGCTGCAGGACATGTCCGGGCGGATTCAGGTTTATGTCGACCGCAAAGGCCTGCCGGCCGAGACGCTCGAGCAGATCAAGACCTGGGACATGGGCGACATCATTTCGGCCGAAGGCACGCTGGCGCGCTCCGGCAAGGGTGATCTGTACGTGCACATGACTGCAGTCGAGCTGCTGACCAAGTCGCTGCGGCCACTGCCGGACAAGTTTCACGGCCTGACCGACACCGAACAGCGCTATCGTCAGCGCTACGTCGACCTCATCGTCAACGAAGACACGCGCAACACCTTCCAGGTGCGCTCGAAGATCATCAGCCACATCCGCCGCTTTCTAGCAGAGCGCGACTTCCTTGAAGTCGAAACGCCGATGTTGCAGACCATCCCTGGCGGTGCGGCGGCCAAGCCGTTCGAGACGCATCACAATGCACTCGATCTGCCGATGTTTCTGCGCATTGCTCCGGAGTTGTACCTCAAGCGTCTGGTCGTCGGCGGCTTCGAGCGCGTGTTCGAGATCAACCGCAACTTCCGTAATGAAGGCGTCTCGACCCGGCACAACCCTGAGTTCACGATGCTCGAGTTCTACCAGGCGTACGCTGATTACGAAGACAACATGGACCTGACCGAGGAGCTGTTCCGCGAGCTGGCCATGGCGGTTCTGGGCACCACTGATGTGCCCTATCAGGGCAAGGTGTTCCACTTCGGCGAACCGTTCGCGCGTCTGTCGGTATTCGACTCGATCCTCAAGTACAGCCCGGAAATTACCGCCGCCGATCTGCAGGATCTGGACAAGGCCCGTGCCATCGCCAAGAAGGCCGGCGCCGATGTGAAAGGGTTCGAAGGCCTGGGCAAACTGCAGGTGATGATCTTTGAAGAGCTGGTCGAGCACAAACTTGAGCAGCCCACGTTCATCACGCGTTATCCGTTCGAAGTGTCGCCGCTGGCGCGTCGCAGCGACGATGACCCGAGTGTGACCGATCGCTTCGAGCTGTTCATTGGCGGACGCGAGATCGCCAACGCTTATTCGGAGCTCAATGACGCCGAAGATCAGGCCGAGCGGTTCCACGCGCAGGTGGCCGACAAGGACGCCGGTGACGACGAAGCGATGCACTACGACGCCGACTTCGTCCGTGCTCTGGAGTACGGTATGCCGCCGACGGCGGGGGAGGGCATCGGGATTGACCGTCTGGTGATGCTGTTGACCGATTCGCCGTCTATCCGTGACGTGATCCTGTTCCCGCATATGCGGCCGGAGCAGTAAACCGGGTAATGGGATTATTGTTCAGAGCGGGGAAGCTCTACCGTTCGGTTTCGGTGTGCAGCGTGCCTGGGTATGGCCTGTGACGGACACGCTACTAGCCATCCATGGGGCTCGACGGTGGCCATCCATGGCCACCGACGGTCCGCCACAGGCCACACCCAGACTCGCCAAGCATGCTGCGAGTGGCTAGAGCTCCGGCGAACGTTGTGCGGTTCGCCCAGTAGAGACACCGGTTTTCGTTTTCGTAGCGCACAGGGCAGTTGCGGCGCCGGGTACTGACCCTGGCGGACCGTCGATAGCCATGGATGGCTATCGCCGAGCCTACAGGGACGTACTTGTGGCGTGTCCGCGAGGGTCGGTATCCGGCAAAGCCAGCCACCAGACTCGAGCGCGCCGAGTTTGTACCACAACGTTCACAACCGGGGTTACTCAATGGCAGTCAAGCAAAGCGAGCAATACCAACTGGTGATCCGCAGCCTGTCCGACCGGCTGGTGGATGCCCAGGCGCCGATCCGTATTCTTGATGCGATCAAATGGGACGATAACGTTCGCGAGGAATTTTTCCGCAAGCGCTGCAAGAGCCTGCCGGATGTGAACCCGAACTATTACGCGACGCGCCCGTTGGGTTTCGATCCAACCGAGCGGCGTGAAGTGCTGCAGGACATCGAGCGCGATATCACCCGGCAGTTAGGCACCTTCAATCCTGTTGGGCAGATCATGCGTCGCATGTGCCGCGAGTACCGGATGGTCATTCGCATGGTCGAGGCGCGAGGCAAGCCGGACTTCGGCCTGATTTCGCAGGAGCTGTACGGTTCCGCATCGGACGCTTTCCATGCTGGAGATCCGACGCTCACCGACCTGGGCATGATGCTCAGCGAGTCGCTGACCAACATCGGTACTGATCTGGGCCGCGAACCCAAGACCATTGCAGCCCCGGAAGCGGTGGCGATTCTGCAGGAACGCATGGATCAGGCGTTTCCGGACGACCGTGCGGTGCGCGTCTTCGAATCCGACGGCATCGTCGCCGACGCGGCTGCCGGCGCCGACTATATCAAGATCCGCAGCGACGCCATGTTCAATCAGCGCGACCTCAAGCTTCTGGCGGTGCATGAGGGGATGGTGCATGTCGCGACCAGTCTCAACGGCCAGCACCAGCCGATCTGTACCTTTCTGGCCAAGGGGCCGCCGTCGTCCACGGTCACCCAGGAAGGTCTGGCGATCCTGATGGAAGTGATCACCTTCGCTTCCTATCCGGCACGCCTGCGTAAACTGACCGACCGTACACGTGCCATTCAGCTGGCGGAATCCGGCGGCAACTTCCTGGACATCTTCCAGTTTTATCGTGATGAGGGTTACACCAAGGACGACAGCTACAACAATGCCAGCCGGGTGTTCCGTGGGTCGAGTCCGGAGGGTCTGCCCTTCACCAAGGACCTGGCTTACCTCAAGGGCTTCATTCTGACCTACAACTACATTCAGCTGGCGGTGCGCAAAGGCAAGCTCAACCAGATTCCGCTGCTGTTCTGTGGCAAGACCACGCTGGAGGACATGCGGACGTTGGGACAACTGGTTGACGAAGGTCTGGTCGTGCCCCCGCGCTATCTCCCTGAGCCGTTTGCAGACCTCAATGCGCTGAGCGCCTGGATGTGTTTTTCCGGATTTCTCAACAACCTCAGCCTCGAACGTATCGAAGCTGACTATGCCAACATTCTGTGAGCGGAGCGGGTATGAGCGACAAAGCGGAAGTGAACAAGCTCCCCCTGATACTGACTGCCATGGGGACGGTGCTCTTTACCGTGGGGGTGTTGCACCTGTACGGCTATCTGAATTTTGCGCGTGAGCAGGACAGCCGCCTGGTTGCCGAATTCAGTCTGGTTACCGTGGGCTCGGACGAGGCCGGGCAGTTGCGCAGCCGCGCCGCGAATCAGGTTGCCGAGTGCGTGGACGGCGTGCTGGTCCTGCACGATGCACGCCATAACGGGCTCTCGGGGTTGCTGGTCGATCAGCGTCAGCGTGTCGTGCGCTGCAATGCTCAATCCGTTCCGGTTGTGCAGTAGCCATGGCGGCTCGCGACGTACGGCTTGAACCGGGCTGGAAACAGGCGCTCGCCGAAGAGTTCGACCAGCCTTACATGCAACAGCTGCGAGCGTTTCTGCTGGAGCAGAAGACGGCGGGCAAGCAGGTTTATCCCCCCGGCCCCTTGATCTTCAATGCATTGAACAGCACTCCGCTGGACGACGTGAAAGTGGTCATCATCGGCCAGGACCCGTATCACGGTCCGGGGCAGGCCCATGGGCTGTGTTTTTCAGTTCCCCCCGGCGTTCCTGCGCCACCTTCGCTGCAGAACATCTTCAAGGAGCTGCAGCGCGATCTCGCCCTTCCCATTCCGCGCCACGGTTGCCTGCAGAGCTGGGCCGAGCAGGGCGTTCTGCTGCTCAATGCGGTGTTGACCGTGGAACACAGCCAGGCCGGTTCCCATGCCAATCGCGGCTGGGAGCGCTTCACGTCGCGCATCATCGATGTGCTCAACGCCCGGTGTGAGCACCTGGTGTTCATGCTCTGGGGCAGCTACGCACAGAAGAAGGGGCAGCAGATCAATGCAGACAGGCATCTGGTGCTCAAGTCGGTTCATCCGTCGCCGTTGTCGGCGCACCGCGGTTTCATTGGCAATGGTCACTTCTCGCAAGCCAACGAGTATCTGCGCCGCCATGGCAGACCGGCGGTAGACTGGGAGCTTCCGGCGCTCTGAGTTAACGCCGCTCCGCTGCTGACGATTCCCGCAGGTTGGCTTAATCTGTGATGAACGTCGACCCACACGGAGGCTGCCATGGAACATGCACTCACGCCCTACACCGCTCTGGTTCCGCGTACCGACAAGCTGGTTGTCCAGAAGGTCGGCCACACCGCGCTGGTGACGATCGATAACCCCCCTGCCAATACCTGGGACACTGACACCCTGCATGGTCTGGTCGAGCTGATCGATCACCTGAATCAGGATTCCGACATTTACGCGCTGGTCATCACAGGCCGCGGGCATCGCTTCTTTTCCGCCGGCGCGGACCTGCGGATGTTTGCCGAAGGCGACAAGTCACAGGCGAGGATGATATCGCGGCTCTTCGGACAGGCATTTGAAGCGCTGCGCGATTTCTCGGGCGTGTCGATTGCCGCGATCAACGGCTATGCGCTCGGCGGCGGCCTGGAATGCGCGCTGGCCTGTGACATTCGTATCGCCGAGCGTGAGGCCCACCTGGGATTGCCCGAGGCGAGCGTCGGGCTCCTGCCGTGCGCGGGTGGCACGCAGGCACTGGCGTGGCTGGTGGGTGAGGGTTGGGCCAAGCGCATGATCCTCTGCGGTGAACGGATCGATGGCGTGAAGGCCGAGCGCATTGGTCTGGTGGAAGACGTGGTCGAGCAGGGGCAGGCGTTACCCGCAGCACTACGGCTGGCTGCGCAGGTGAGTCGGCAGAGCCCGCGGGCGGTCGGCTATTCCAAGCACCTGATCCAGGCGGCCCGCGCCCGACCGATCAATACGGCGCTGACTGAAGAGCGTGAAAGGTTTGTGGATCTGTTTGATCTGGAGGACACCACTGAAGGCGTGAACGCCTTCCTGCAGAAACGCCCACCTCAGTGGCGCAACCGCTAGATAGAAAAAAGCGGCAGTTCGGCGCTGCCGCTTCATCGTTTCAGCCGAGCAACTGCATCGCGGCTTCCATTTCTGCCGAGAGATCCTCGTCTTCTTCATCCTCGTACGGATTCAATCCCAGCTTGGCGAAGGCCGGTACCTGTGCGCAGTCGATGCTGGCGCAGGGGTGATCGGTACCTGCGACGCTCTGCAGCACCGCCACCTGCACGATATCGGCATAATCCACTTCAGCGGAGTTGCGCTTGAAGTCCAGATGCTGGGTCGGCACATGGCGCAGTGGCAGCGGAAAGTCCCATGCCTGAAGAATGCGGTCACCGAGAATCGGATGAATGCGCTCTATGACCAGATCGAGACTTTTCTCATCGCCCAGCAGCTCTTCGTTCTCTTCGGCATAGCTGAGGATCGGCAGTACCCCGATCAGGTGTACGAGCCCGCCGAGTGTCGCCTGGTCAGGCTTCAGCTTCGTGTAATGGCGACACAAAACGTGACTGATGCCGGCGACCTCGGTGCTACGCGACCACACCTGACGCATTTTCGCATCGATGAAATCGGTGGTTGCCTGGAACATTTGCGCCATCGCCAGGCCGGTAGCCAGGTTGGCGGTGTAGGTGATGCCCATACGGTTCACGGCCATTCCCAGATCGGTGATTTCCTGCCGGGTACGCAGCAAAGGGCTGTTGACGACCTTGATCAAACGGGCGCTGAGCGCGGCGTCGGTGCTGATCTCACGAACCAGATGGGGAATGCTGACATCCGGGTCTTCCGCTGCTTCGCGCACACGCAGGGCGACTTCCGGAAGCGTGGGCAGAACCAGCTGATCCCGGTCGATGGCTTCCATCAGCTGTTCTTGTACGCGTTGGGCCAGATCTGTCATTGAGGTTTCCCTTGCTCGTTATTCCTTGTCGGCCTCACCGGCCTCCAGCTGCGCATCGTACGGCAATCCGCCCAGGCTCAGTAGTGGCCCATCGCTATTGCCGACAACCAGTGTCGTCAATTGTGCCGCATCCTTCTGTAGAACAGCCAGTGATTCCACGCCGCTTTCGCTCCGAGCGGCCATAACTATCTCCCCAACGGTCTGGCCTGTTGCACGATCAACAACCACCGTGCCCGGCGGCGGCGCTGTGTCGCCGGCCAGGAGCGTTCGGTACATGCGTCGCTTGAGTTTCCCCAGATACTGCATGCGCGCAACGATTTCCTGGCCGGTGTAGCAGCCCTTGCGAAAGCTCACGCCGCCCAGCTGCTGCAGATTGAGCATCTGCGGTATGAAGGTTTCGTAGGTTTCCGGATACACCTGGCCAATGCCTGCCCGGATAAGCCAGAGCGTCCAGGCCTGACTGGCAAGGGCCGTTGTAGTGCTGGTCAGGTGCTCGATGGTGGAGGAGGCCTGGTCTGGCCTGAGCCATATTTCTGCAGCATCGTCAGCGATCCGAATGACCAGACTCTGCTCGCTTTGCGCAACGCTGTTGCGAGAGGCGGGGCAGGGTAGATCGCTCTCGCCGAGCACACGTTCGAGACGCGAACCATGGATTCCCAGTCTCAGCCATTCTGCGGTGACGTCCTGGAGCTGCGTCTTGAAAAACACTGCATACTTTTTCAGTTCCGCGATCTGTCTTTCCAGTAGTTCGGCATGCAGCACCAGCAGAAAGCTGTCCTCGGCGAGACGCGTCAGGCGAAAGCTGGACTGCATACGGCCCTTCGGATTGCAACGTGCGCCCAGCGTGCTCTGGCCTGCCTGCAGCGTATTGACGTCGCAGGTCACCTGACCTTGCAGAAACCGCGCCGTGTCCGGCCCTGTCAGCGCGATCACGGCTTCGTGATCGAGCAGGCACAGTGCCGTGTCGACCCCTTGCGCTGGAAGCGGCGCCGTAAATGTTGCTGCAAGGGAGGAGGAGACGCTGGTCTGGGGCATGGGTAGTTGTCCTGAATTGGGCTGTTACATCATAGGTCTGGCCGACCCTGCTTGTCAGCGTTGGCTTGAGGCTATACTGATGTTTGTGCATCATGCCCAGCTTTCAACCGCTGATGGAGAAGTCGATGTCGGCCGAAGTAGAGTACAAGCGCCTGTACTGGCATAGTCGACGCGGCATGCTGGAGCTCGACGTCCTGCTCCTGCCCTTTCTGGAGGAGGTCTATCTGGACCTCGAAGCCGATGACAAGCTACGTTATCGAAAGCTGCTGGAGTGTGAAGACCAGGATATGTTCGTCTGGTTCATGCAGCGAGGTGAACCGGATGATCCGGATCTCAAACGCATCGTGAGGATGATATTGGATCGTGTCCAGCCCAGGTGATTTTCTCGTGTTGAAGCGCCAACCTTCCCGTTTGCTCGGTGGGTTGATCGTGATGATCTCCGTTCTGGCCATCGCGGGGCTGTACCGCAGTGGTCTCCACGGCGTCCAGGTAGCGCTGTGCATGACGCTGGTGCTGATCTACTGCTGGTGGGTCTGGCCGCGGCAGGTGAGCCTGAGTCATGCTGCGTCGATCATCGGGCTGCGCTTTGACAGTCAGGGTTGGCACGTCCTAAGACGCGATGGCAGTGAGGCGGGAGCGAGCCTGCAGGGGGACACCTTCGTCAGCGCTTTCCTGACGGTCGTCCGCCTGCGCGAACCCGGCCGCTGGTTGCCTGTCTCGGTCATCCTGCCGGCTGACGCGGCTTCGGAAGACTCGCTTCGCCGTCTGCGTCTGCGTCTGCGCTTCAGTCGCCAGCGCTGGGCGGCTGCAGAATAGTATCGACGGGTTCGTCCGCCTGCGCGGGGTAGTCGAGCGTGTAGTGCAATCCTCGGCTCTCCTTGCGCAGCATGGCTGAACGGATGATCAGATCCGCCACCACTGCCAGGTTGCGCAGCTCCAGCAAATCCCGGGTCACCGTATAGTTGCTGTAGAACTCGTGAATCTCCGCCAGCAGCATATCGACCCTGTGCTTGGCGCGCTGCAATCGCTTGGTTGTGCGTACGATGCCCACATAGTCCCACATGAAACGCCGCAGCTCGTCCCAGTTGTGCGAGATGATGACATCCTCGTCCGAGTCGGTGACGCGGCTTTCATCCCATGCCGGCAGGTCTGCCGAGCTTTGCGCCTGGTCGAGGTTCGCCAGAATGTCCCGGCTGGCTGCGCGACCGTACACGATGCACTCGAGCAGCGAGTTGCTGGCCATCCGGTTGGCGCCGTGCAGTCCGGTGAAACTGGTTTCCCCGATCGCATAAAGCCCCGGCACATCGGTGTGGCCGTTCTCGTCGACCATCACGCCGCCACAGGTGTAGTGCGCCGCCGGGACGACCGGTATTGCCTCGCGGGTAATATCCATCCCGAACTGCAGGCAACGTTCGTACACCGTCGGGAAATGGCTGCGAATAAAGTCTGCCGGCTTGTGGGTGATGTCGAGATACACGCAGTCGAGGCCCAGGCGTTTCATCTCATGATCGATGGCTCGGGCCACGATGTCCCTCGGCGCAAGCTCCGCACGCTGGTCGAAGCGGGGCATGAAGCGAGTGCCGTCAGGAAGCTTGAGCACTGCACCTTCGCCGCGCAGCGCCTCGGTTACCAGAAAGCTCTTGGCCTTCGGGTGGTACAGACAGGTGGGATGGAACTGATTGAATTCCATGTTGGCCACCCGGCAACCCGCGCGCCAGGCCATGGCGATGCCATCACCCGATGCGCTGTCCGGGTTGCTGGTGTACAGATAAACCTTGCTCGCCCCACCCGTGGCGAGTACGGTGAACCGCGCAGCGAAGGTTTCAACGCTGCCGGTCTGCCGGTTCAACACATACGCGCCCAGACAGCGATTGTCGCCATCCAGCCCTAGTTTGGAGCGAGTAATGAGGTCTACGGCCACCCGGTCCTGCAGCAATTCGATGTTCGAATGCTCCTGAGCTCGACGCAGCAATGTGTTGAAGATCGCAGCGCCAGTAGCATCCGCGGCATGGATGATTCGACGGTGGCTATGGCCACCTTCGCGGGTCAGATGGAAGTCGTCTGTTTCGCTGCCGTCTTCGCGTCGTTCTCGCGTGAACGGCACGCCCTGGCCGACCAGCCAGCCGATGGCGTCGCGGCTGTCGCCGACGATCTGGCGCACAGCCTCTTCATGGCACAGCCCGGCCCCGGCCACGAGCGTGTCCTGCACATGGGCATCGACGGTATCGCTGTCGTCAAGCACGGCGGCAACACCACCCTGGGCCCAGAAGGTCGAGCCTTCGGAGAGCTGGCCCTTGCTCAGCACAGCCACGCGCAGATCGCTGGCCAGATGCAGGGCGAGGGTAAGGCCTGCCGCTCCGCTGCCGATAACCAGTACGTCGTAATTCAGTTTCGCCGTCATATGATTCCGCAAGTTCGATGCGCGGGCCGTTCGGGCTCGGCGCGAGGGGTAGTATATAGAAGCCGAGTTGGCGACAATACCGTCCGCTTTGCCTGGACGCGGTTGGGCAGGATGACGGCAACAAGAATGACACGCTGCGGGAACTTTTCTGCAACGCTTCGCTCTCATTGCTGAACCTGATAAGGGGAGAACTTTTGGCTACATTGCAGGTCTATAATTTCAAGGCATGGGTGTTGCCTCTACGCCACGGAGAGCGGAGGTATGGCTGAACAGACGGACCAGCAGTTGGTCGAACGGGTTCAAAAAGGCGACAAACGTGCATTTGATTTGCTGGTTCTGAAATACCAGCACAAGATTCTGGCTCTGGTAACGCGTTTCGTTCATGACAATCACGAGGCGCAGGACGTAGCCCAAGAAGCATTCATCAAGGCATACCGTGCCTTGGCGAACTTTCGCGGTGATAGCGCGTTCTATACGTGGCTCTACCGCATCGCGATCAACACGGCGAAGAACTATCTGGTTGCGCGCGGACGCCGTCCGCCGGATTCGGACATCGCTGCGGAAGATGCGGAGTATTACGAAGGTGACAGTGCTCTAAAGGATATCCATTCGCCCGAGCGCGACATGTTGCGCGATGAAATCGAGCAGGTGGTGAACCGAACGCTGCAATTGTTGCCTGATGATTTGAGAACAGCGCTGACCTTGCGCGAATTCGAAGGTCTGAGCTACGAGGATATTGCTTCGGTGATGGAATGTCCGGTCGGGACCGTCAGGTCACGGATTTTCCGAGCACGTGAAGCGATCGACAAAGCCCTCAAACCGTTGCTCGAAGCGTGAGCAGGCTTAAAGGGTTAATCGCACCAAGCCCCCTGGGGTCTTTAGCAGAGGTACACCAATGAGAAGCGAATCCTTGCAGGAGTCTATCTCCGCGCTCATGGACGGCGAAGCCGAGCAGTTGGAAATCCGGCGCGTGCTCCAGGCCACCGATCAGGACCCTGCGGTTCGTGGGACCTGGGATCGGTATCAGCTCGCCAGAGCTGTTATGCACAAGGAACCCTGGCAGCCGAAGGTTGACCTGTCCGCGGGTATCGCTGCGGCCCTGGCCAACGAGCCGGCACCACGTGCTTCGGCCAAGTTCTCTGCTGCCTGGCATACTCTGGGCAAGGTCGCAGTCGCCGCGTCGGTCACTGTTGCCGTGCTCGTCGGTGTGCGCATGGTCAACCAGGGACCCGTACCGGGTGAGTCACCGGCTCTGGCCGAGCGTTCAGCTCCGGCAGCGATCGAGCAGGCGCAGGCGCCGGCTGTGGCGCCGCAGCCAGGCACGGCCGTGCTCGCGGGCTTCCAGTCTTCCGCTGACGCTCAAGCTACTCCGGCTGCACCTGCATGGCAGGAACAGCGCATCGGTGAGTATCTGCGCAAGCATGCCGAGAACGGTGCTCAATCACCCGCTCCGCAACTGGTGCCGCAAGCTCGTGCTGCGAGCCTGGACGACCAGTAACCGGAGGGCGACTAACGGTGCCAGGAAACAGGGAAGCACTGCGCTGGGCTGGTTTGGCATGCTGCCTGGTACCTTTTACGGTATCGGCGGACGAAGCGCAGGACTGGTTGGAGAAGATGACCGAGGCGTCGGGGGAGCTCAGCTTCCACGGCGCCTTCGTGTATGAGCGCTCTGGTAGCTTCACTACCCATCAGATATGGCGTAGTGCGAGTGACGGCGCCGTCACCGAGCGCCTGATTCAATCCGATGGTCCGATACAGGAGTGGTTGCGTCGCGATGGTCGTCTGGTCTGCTCCAGCACCGCTGGTACAGGTCTCAATCCGCACGAAGCGTCACAGCCTGTTGACGAGCTCAAACTGCTGGCCGACTCCTACAACACCAGTGTGGTCGGTTCTACCCGCGTCTCGGCCAGACCGGTCACCGTATTGACGGTCACTCCGCACGATGCGCACCGTTACGCGTACGAACTCTACGTTGATTCCAAAACCGGCCTGTTGCTCAAGTCGCTGATGATCGACGATCGGGGTACCTTGCTCGAACGCTTCCAGTTCGCTGCGGTAGAAATCGGGGAAATGTCACCCGAGCAGCTCGAGACGATAACTGAATGTCCTGCGGTCCAGCCGGCTCCGGCGCGTATAGCCGCAACGGACGACCAGTGGCGCCCGGCCTGGTTGCCTCAGGGTTTCAAGGTAAGATCCGAGTCTGCAGAGCAGCTTGATGACATGCCTTCAGTATCTCTTAGTCGCACCTATACAGACGGGCTTACCCGCTTCAGCCTGTTCATCGAAGAACTCGGTGAAGCGCGTCGCGCCGAAGATGTTCGCGCGCAGCTTGGTCCTACCGTAGCGATCAGCCGAAGGTTGGCCATGCCGAATGGGACCTACCTGGCCACGTTGGTGGGCGAGATTCCGGCCGCTACAGCTGAGCGTATCGTAGCCTCGCTGCTGCCCATGCAAGGTGATGTGCAGTAATGATCGAAGAACAGGGCAGGGTTCTGGGCGTGGAATCGGGCGCCGTATGGGTCGAGACGGTAAGGCGCAGCACCTGCGGCAGCTGCCAGGCGCGTGCGGGCTGCGGTCAGGCCCTGCTGAGCAAGCTCGGCTCCGGCTCCAAGCCCGGATTCGTGCGGGTGCTCTCGGACAGCTTCCACGAGGTTGGTGACGAGGTCATCATTGGCATACCGAAGCATGCCGTGGTGGTGGGCTCGATGTGGGTATATCTGGCTCCGCTCGGTGTACTCTTCCTCTTCGCCCTCGTTGCACAGGCCCTCGGGTTCGCCGAGCCGGCAATCATCGCTGCATCGACTATCGGGCTCGTTGCAGGGCTCGCACTGGTCCGCTGGCACGCCCGCCGGCATGCGGCAGACCCGCATTTCCAGCCGCGGCTGCTGCGTACGCTTACCAGTAATGTCGCCTTTCCGACAGGCGGTTGATCGACAGTCCGAATTGTCTGACAATCCGTCGAGTTTCTTTTGCCATATGGGGGTAGTTCCTGTGTCCACGTATCCCGTGCATAGCTGGTTCGTTGCGCTTGTCGGCGCAGTTCTGCTGTCGTGGCAGACCGCTGCCACCGCGCGAAGCCTGCCCGATTTCACCGAACTGGTCGAAGAGGCTTCGCCGGCGGTGGTCAACATCAGTACTCGGCAGAATGCCGATCCGCGTGCGGCCGGCATGCAGGGCGGGCCGGGCATGCAGCCTGGCATGCCGGATCTCGAAGGGCTGCCGCCGATCTTTCGCGAATTCTTCGAGCGCGGATTTCCCCAGGGCCAGGCTCCCCAGCGACAGGCCCAGTCACTGGGCTCGGGCTTCATCATCTCCGCTGATGGTTACGTTCTGACCAACAATCACGTGGTGGCCGGTGCCGATGAGATATTCGTACGCCTCACTGACCGTCGTGAATTGTCTGCCGAGCTCATAGGTGCCGATCCGCGTTCCGATCTGGCGTTGCTGAAAATCGAGGCAGGCGAGGATCTCCCCGTGGTACGGATGGGCCGCTCTGCTGACCTGAAAGCCGGCGAGTGGGTGGTTGCGATCGGCTCGCCCTTTGGCTTCGATCATTCCGTCACCGCTGGCATCGTCAGCGCCAAGGGGCGTGCGCTGCCCAACGAAAGTTATGTCCCGTTCATCCAGACCGATGTAGCGATCAACCCGGGTAACTCCGGCGGTCCGCTGTTCAATCTCGATGGTGAGGTGGTAGGTATCAATTCGCAGATTTTTACGCGTTCCGGCGGGTTCATGGGTCTGTCGTTCTCGATTCCGGTTGATGTCGCCATGGACGTGGTCGAGCAGCTCAAGCGCGATGGCACGGTTCGCCGCGGCTGGCTTGGTGTGGTGATTCAGGAAGTAAACAAGGATCTGGCCGAATCCTTCGGTTTGCCGAAGCCGGCCGGTGCACTGGTCGCTCAGGTCATGCCGGGTGGACCCGGTGATGAAGGCGGTCTGCAGGTGGGTGACGTCATCCTGTCATTCAATGACGAGGAGATCGTCATGTCATCCGACCTCCCGCATGCAGTCGGGCGCGTCCGTCCGGGCGAGACGGCGACCGTCACCGTGATGCGCGACAAGGAGCGGCAGAAGCTGGAAATGAAGATCGGAGCGTTGCCGGAGGAAGATCAGGCGGCTATGCCGGGCAGTCAGCCCCAGTCGGGTTCCTCTGCTGCGGATAACCGGTTGGGTGTAGTCGTACGTGATCTGACTGCCGAGCAGAAACAGAATCTGGACGTGCAGGAAGGCGTCATGGTAGCTGAGGTCCGTCAGGGCCCGGGAGCCATGGTCGGCTTGCGGCCGGGTGACGTCATTACCAATCTGGACAACGAGCGCATCGACACCGTCAAGACGTTCCAGCAGGTGGTGAAGGATCTACCGTCGAATCGCTCGATCTCGATGCGCGTGGTGCGCCAGGGTCGGGCCAGTTACATCACCTTCCGTCTCGGTCAGTAAGACCGCAGATGTTGCACACGGCGCCCCCGCGAGTTGCTCGTCGGGGCGCCGTTTTCATTGGTGTTCCGCGTTCCCTTGACTCGTCGGGTTGGCCGTTTCCGCCCGGCCTGGCGATAGCAAGGCCTGATGCAATCGGGTACACTCGCGGGCTGTTTTCGGGGAAGCTCCCCGCCATCGCCATGCCTGGCACCCCTTGTCTGGAAGATCCTTGCTGTGAGTGACCTGAGTCTCATCCGAAACTTTTCGATCATTGCCCATATCGACCACGGCAAGTCCACGCTGGCTGATCGCTTCATCCAGATCTGTGGCGGCCTGACCGAGCGGGAAATGGCCGAACAGGTTCTCGATTCCATGGATCTCGAGCGCGAGCGTGGCATCACTATCAAGGCGCACAGCGTCACGCTGTATTACACCGCGCGCGATGGCAAGACCTACCAGCTGAACTTCATCGATACGCCCGGCCATGTCGATTTCCATTACGAAGTCAGCCGCTCGTTGGCCGCGTGTGAAGGCGCACTGCTGGTGGTCGACGCGGCCCAGGGCGTCGAGGCGCAGTCCGTCGCCAACTGTTACACGGCTATCGAGCAAGGCCTGGAAGTGATGCCGGTGTTGAACAAGATCGACCTGCCGCAGGCCGAGCCGGAACGTGTGATGGCAGAGATCGAAAGCGTGATCGGCATCGATGCGACCGATGCGGTCGCGTGCAGTGCCAAAAGCGGCCTCGGCGTTGAAGATGTCCTGGAGAGGCTGATCAAGACGATTCCTTCGCCGGTAGGTGAAATCGAAGCCCCGCTGCAGGCGCTGATCATCGACTCGTGGTTCGACAACTACCTTGGCGTCGTGTCGCTGGTCAGGGTCAAGCACGGTCGTATCAAGAAGGGCGACAAGGTTCTGGTGAAATCGACCGGCAAGGTCCATCAGGTTGACAGCGTCGGCGTGTTCAATCCGAAGCACAGCGAGACCGTTGATCTGAAGGCCGGTGAAGTAGGCTTCATTATTGCCGGCATCAAGGATATTCAGGGCGCTCCGGTAGGCGATACGCTGACGCTGTCCAACACTCCCGATGTAGCGATGTTGCCCGGTTTCCAGAAGGTCAAGCCGCAGGTCTACGCCGGTCTGTTCCCTGTAAGCTCGGATGATTTCGAGGATTTTCGCGAGGCATTGCAGAAGCTCACGCTCAACGATGCGTCGCTGCACTTCGAGCCGGAAAGCTCGGAAGCGCTGGGCTTCGGTTTCCGTTGCGGCTTCCTCGGGATGCTGCATATGGAGATCATTCAGGAGCGGCTCGAGCGCGAGTACGATCTGGATCTCATCACGACGGCGCCGACAGTAGTCTTCGAAGTGGTGAAGAAGGACGGCGAGGTCAGCTACGTGGATAACCCATCACGGCTCCCCGATCCGTCGATGATCGAGGAGATGCGCGAGCCGATCGTACGCGCCAATATCCTCGTACCCCAGGATCATCTGGGCGCGGTCATCACGCTGTGCGTGGAAAAACGTGGTGTACAGCACGACATGGTGTTTCTCGGCACTCAGGTTCAGGTTATCTATGATCTGCCGATGAACGAGGTAGTGCTCGATTTCTTCGATCGACTCAAGTCGGTCAGCCGCGGGTACGCCTCGCTCGACTACAGCTTCGATCGTTTCCAGCCAGCCAAGCTGGTTCGGCTGGATATCCTGATCAATGCCGAGAAGGTCGATGCGCTGGCGCTGATCGTCCATCGCGACAACGCGCCCTATCGGGGCCGCCAGTTGGTCGAGAAGATGAGCGAACTGATTCCCCGTCAGATGTTCGACGTGGCAATCCAGGCGGCTATCGGCGGCCAGATCATTGCCCGCTCGACAGTCAAGGCACTGCGCAAGAACGTGCTTGCCAAGTGCTATGGCGGCGATGCCAGCCGGAAGAAGAAGCTTCTCGAGAAGCAGAAGGCGGGCAAGAAGCGGATGAAGCAGGTCGGAAGCGTGGAGATTCCACAGGAAGCATTCCTGGCGGTGCTCAAGGTCGATAACTAGGACGGTGCAGCCAGATGCATATCAACTTTCCCCTGATTCTGGTGATCGCCGTCGCGGTTGCCGGGCTGTTGGCGCTGATCGATCTGGTCTGGCTGGCGCCCCGTCGTCGGCGCGTGATAGCAGCCTATCAGGCTCAGGTTTCCACGCCTGATCCGCAGACCCTGGAACGGCTGGACAAGGAGCCGTTGCTGGTCGAGTACGGCAAATCGTTCTTCCCGGTGCTCGCGGTGGTCCTGATCCTGCGCTCGTTTCTCGTCGAGCCGTTTCAGATCCCGTCCGGATCGATGAAACCCACCCTCGAGGTTGGTGATTTCATCCTGGTGAACAAGTTTGCCTACGGTATCCGTCTCCCGGTAGTCGACACCAAGGTACTCGACATCGGTGATCCGCAGCGCGGCGATGTCATGGTGTTCCGCTATCCCAACGAGCCGCGCATCAACTACATCAAGCGTGTGATCGGTCTGCCGGGGGATCACGTCCGCTACGCCGACAAGCAGCTGTTCGTCAATGGCGAACGGGTCGAGCGTGATCTCGTACGTACCGAACCGGATGATGAAGTACCGCCGGGCCATCCGCTCCAGGCCCTGGCAAAGGTCGACATCTACGAAGAGTATCTTGCCGACGCCACCCATCAGATTCGCCACAAGCGTCTGTCTCAGCCGGCGCGGCCGCAGGAGTGGGTTGTGCCCGAGGGCCATTACTTCATGATCGGCGACAACCGCGACAATTCCAACGACAGCCGTTACTGGCAGTCGGATCAGATGCCGCGGGAGTTGTGGGGAATGGTTCCGGACACTTATATTGTCGGCAAGGCCTTCGCCGTCTGGATGCACTGGCCGGAACCCAAGCTGAGCAACCTGCCGAGTTTCTCGAGTATCGCCCTGATTCACTGATCGGGCCGGTGGCAGCAGGAATTACACCAACAACGGATGTCACGAGGTACCCATGCGCCACTCCCAGAAGGGCATGTCTTTTTTCGGCTGGCTGGCCGTCATCACACTGATCGTCTTCGCGCTTGTTGTCGCGATGAAGGTCATTCCGATCTACATGGATCACTTCGCCCTGCGCAAGATCGTGCTCGCGCCCAACGAAGACCCGACAGTGAAGATCAATTCCCTGCGCGAGTATCAGTCGTATATCAGCAAGGGCATGAATATCAACGGCATCCGCGACATCAAGGCCGATGAGGCGGTAAAGCTGACATCAAGTGGCACCGACACCTACACTGCAGTCATTCAGTACGAGGTACGCACGCCGCTGCTCCAGACCGTGGATCTGCTGATCCATTTCGATGAAACCCATATCGTCAGACCCATCAAGTGAGTAACAAGCTAGACCGACTGGAACGCAAGATTGGCTACACCTTCAAGGACCAGGAGCTGCTGATCCTGGCCCTGACCCACCGCAGTCTGGGTGGGCGCAACAACGAGCGCCTCGAGTTCCTCGGCGACTCCATCCTCAACTTCGTCGCCGCGGAGGCGTTGTTCGAACGCTTTCCGCAGGCCCGTGAAGGTCAGCTCTCGCGCCTGCGCGCGCGCCTGGTCAAGGGTGTCACCCTGGCCGAGCTGGCAAAGGGTTTCGAACTCGGTGACTACCTTCGGCTTGGGTCCGGCGAGCTCAAGAGCGGTGGCTTCCGCCGCGAATCGATTCTGGCCGATGCCACAGAAGCCATCATCGGTGCGATCTACCTTGATGCCGGTATGGATGTGGCGCGCGAACGCACGCTGTTCTGGCTGCAGGAGCATATCGCGACGCTGACCCTTGTGGACAACAACAAGGATCCGAAAACCCGCCTGCAGGAATATCTGCAATCGCGTCAATGTGAACTCCCTCGCTATGAAGTGATCGACAGCAGTGGTGAAGCACACTGCCGCGTTTTCCGCGTGGAGTGTCAAATAGCACCGCTCGCCGAGCGCACCTTCGGGGTCGGGAGCAGCCGGCGCTTCGCCGAACAGGAAGCGGCTCAGCAGGCACTTATCGCGCTAGGGGTAGAGAAAGACGATGAATGAACACACACGTTGCGGTTATGTAGCCATCGTCGGTCGACCGAACGTCGGCAAATCGACCCTGCTCAATCACATCCTCGGCCAGAAGCTCGCGATCACCTCGCGCAAGCCGCAGACCACCCGCCATACCATGCTCGGCATCAAGACCGAGGAGGGTGTCCAGGCGATCTATGTTGATACCCCTGGTCTGCACAAGGACAACGAGAAGGCGCTGAACCGCTTCATGAACAAGAGTGCCAGCCAGGCACTGCGCGACGTGGACGTTGTCTTGTTCGTGGTCGACCGCATGCGCTGGACCGACGAAGACGAGCTGGTGCTCGAGCGCGTTCGCCACGTCAACTGTCCGGTCATACTGGTGGTCAACAAGGTTGATCGCATGGAAGACAAGCGACAGATGCTGCCGCACCTGGAATGGCTCACCGAGCAGCTTCCGGAAGCCGAAGTGGTGCCGGTATCGGCCCTGCACGGACAGAACATCGCCGAGCTGGAGAAGGTCATTGCCCAGCGGCTGCCTGAAAGCGAGCATTTCTATCCCGACGATCAGATCACCGACCGCAGTTCGCGTTTTCTGGCTGCCGAACTGGTGCGGGAAAAGGTCATGCGCCAGCTCGGCGCCGAGGTGCCTTATCAGGTGACGGTCGAGATCGAACAGTTCAAGCAGGAGGGCAAGATCCTGCACATCCATGCATTGATTCTCGTCGAGCGTGACGGCCAGAAGAAGATCATCATCGGGGACGGCGGAGACCGCATGAAGAAGATCGGCCAGGAAGCCCGGCTGGACATGCAGAAGCTGTTCGGCAGCAAGGTCATGCTCAACCTGTGGGTGAAGGTCAAGCGAGGCTGGTCCGATGACGAGCGTGCGCTCAGTTCGCTGGGCTACCGTTTCGATCAGTAATGCGCCCGCTCAGTCCGGCCTACGTACTGCATAGCCGGCCCTATCGGGACACCAGCGCACTGGTCGATCTGCTGACGCTGCACGAAGGCATGCAACGGGTGGTCTGGCGCGGGGCGCGGGGGTCGCGCAAGAGCAGCGGTCCACAACCGTTCGTGCCGATGATGGTTGCTCTGGCCGGGCGCGGCGAGCTCAAGACCCTTGCCTCGGCCGAAACCGCCGGTAGCTACGTTCTGCTGCAGGGCAATCAACTGTTCAGCGGCCTGTATCTCAACGAGCTGATGGTCCGCTTGTTGCGCCAGGCCGATCCACAGCCGCTTCTGTTTGCCGCCTATCAGAGCGCCCTCGAGGCGCTTGGCGGTTCGGCCGCTGTCGAGCCGGTTCTGCGCCGTTTCGAGTGGCAGTTGCTCGACGTCCTCGGCTATGGTTTCAGCTTGACTGTAGATGCAATGGGTCAACCGATCGAACCCCAGGCGCGCTACGTCTGGCAGGCTGATCAGGGCCTGTTGCGGATCGAGATGCCGCCCGGTGCCGGCTTTTCCGGAACGGCCCTGCTTAACGTAGCGGCCGATGACTGGGATGACCCTGCCACATTGCGCACGGCCAAGTTGCTGATGCGCCAGGCGCTCAGCGTCCATCTCGGCGATAAGCCGCTCATGAGCCGACAGTTGTTTTCTTCAGCCAAAGGAGTCCAGTCGTGACCCATCCCTCGCGTATTCTGCTTGGCGTCAACATCGACCACATCGCAACCCTGCGTCAGGCCCGCGGCACCCGCTATCCCGACCCGGTTCAGGCTGCAATCGAAGCCGAGCAGGCCGGTGCCGACGGGATAACCGTGCATCTGCGTGAGGATCGCCGGCATATTCAGGAGCGCGACGTCCGTTTGCTCGCGCAGGTGCTGCAGACGCGCATGAACCTCGAAATGGCCGTTACCGACGAAATGCTCGCGTTCGCAGGCGAGATTCGTCCGGCGCACGTCTGCCTGGTGCCTGAGCGACGCGAGGAACTGACCACCGAAGGCGGGCTGGATGTCGCGGGCAACCAGGCTCGAGTTCAAGAGGCGGTCGAGGACCTGGCTACGCAGGGTGCAGAGGTTTCCCTGTTCATCGACGCCGATCCCAGACAGATCGAGGCCGCGGCCCGCGTGGGTGCGCCGGTCATCGAGTTGCATACCGGACATTACGCCGATTCTGTCGGCGCCGAGCAGGCCGATGCGCTCAAGCGCATTCGCGAGGGGGCGGCCTACGCCCTGAAGCTCGGTCTGGTAGTCAACGCCGGACATGGCCTGCATTATCACAACGTCGAACCCATAGCGGCGATCCCCGGTATTCATGAACTGAACATCGGCCATGCGATCATCGCGCGGGCCCTGTTCAGCGGGCTGGCCGGCGCTGTGCGCGAGATGCGCGAGCTGATGCTTGCAGCTGCTGCCTCACGATGATCCGCGGGATTGGTACCGATCTGGTGCTGGTGAGCCGGATCGAGGCTGTGCTGGGCCGGCAGGGGGAACGCTTTGCGCGGCGAATTCTCACTGATGCCGAACTGGAGCGCTTTCGCCAGCATGGCCAGCCGGCGCGGTATCTGGCCAAGCGCTTCGCGGCCAAGGAAGCAATTCTCAAGGCGCTCGGCACGGGCCTGGCGAAAGGCCTGTCCTGGCATGATCTGCAGATAGACAACGACGCGGACGGCGCGCCGCACGTGCTGGTGACCGGTGCGGCACTGCAGTTGATGGAACAACGCGGAGGCGGCCGCATGTTGCTGTCATTGAGTGACGAACGCGAGCAGGCGCTAGCGTTCGTGGTGTGGTCAGCTGGGTAAGGCAGCGTAGCTGCGCTGCAGACGGTCGATCGCCTGCAGCACCTCTGATACAGCGGCCTCGCTGTCGCGATTCTGCTTGATCAGGTTTTCGGCCTCATTGCAGCAGTTGCGCAGCTCGGGTACCCCACAGTAACGGGTGGCGCCGTGCAGGCGATGCACCGCCTCAAGCAGAGCGCGGCGGTCGCCGGAAGCCTGCGCCTGCTCGATCTGCTGGCGCTCGCGCGGTAGTCCGGCGATGAGCATCGCGAGCATGTCAGCAGCAAGATCCGCCTTGCCCGCTGCCAGTCGCAGACCTTCCTGACGATCAAGTATGGCCAGGGCCGGTGGCGGACTCTTCGCTCTCTCCGGATTCCCCGGCGCTGGCGCGACGAGCTCAGGCGGCTGTTCCAGGGCAGGGGCGCTGTCGCTCAGCGGATCAAGCGTGACGCCTGTCCACTTCTGTACGCAGTGACGAAGCTGCTCCGGATTGATCGGTTTGCTCATGTAGTCGTTCATTCCACACTTGAGCAACTGACGCCGCTCTCCGGCCAGAGCGTGAGCGGTCAGGGCCACGATAGGCACCGCCGGGCAGTCTGCAGCGTCCTCGCGTTGACGCAGTTCGGCGGTCGTCTGCCGTCCATCCATGCCGGGCATCTGCACATCCATGAAGACCATATCGACCTTTTCCTGCGCGAGCAGCTCGAGGGCATCCTCACCGCTGGTGGCCGTCAGAACTTCAGCGCCCATGTCCGAAAGCAGGGCTTCGACCAGTTTCAGATTGGCCAGGTTGTCATCCACGCACAACACCCGGACCATCGGCTCACCGCTGCTTTCGCGCGCTGGAGCAGGCGCAGCGGTACTGGGCCTGAGCAGGTGCAGCGCGGCGCGGAACAACTTGCGCGTACAGATCGGTTTCGACAGCACCTGGCAGCTTGCGCGGGGCAGCGCGTCAAGCATCGGATAATGCTCGGTGGTGTCCGTGAACAGCAGGGTCTTGCACAACTCTCGGTCTGACCAGCGCCGGACCATGTCGAAAATATCCTCGGCTGGCGAGTCGGCGTGGCGCGTGCTGAGCAGTACCAGATCGAAGCTTTCCGCTCGTCCGTTACCGGAACCGAGCAGTGACTCATGCAGCGCCTGGGCGGATTCGAAGGTACGCACGCTGAATCCCAGATCCTCAAGACTGTGCAGCACCGCCTGGCGACTGAGCATCTGCGGCTCGACCAGCGCCGCGTGCAGGCCGTCCAGAGGCTTGCGCGGCAGGTCGTCGCGCGCCTGACTGGATTTGCCCAGCCGCAGCGTCAGCCAGAACTCCGAGCCGTGGCCGGGCTCGCTGTGCAGACCTATCTCGCCCTGCATCTGCTCGACCAGTCGCTTGGAAATCACCAGTCCCAGACCGGTCCCTCCGCTCTGACGCGACAGCGAGTTGTCCGCCTGGCTGAACGCCTGGAACAGCGACTTCTGCTGGGCCGGGGTCAGGCCGATGCCGGTATCGGTCACACTGATGCGCAGCAGCGCGTGAGCCTCATCCTCCTGCTCGACCATGACCCGCACGCTGACCGATCCGTGATTGGTGAACTTGATCGCGTTGCTCATCAGGTTGGCGAGAATCTGCTTC
This sequence comes from Halopseudomonas nanhaiensis, assembly GCF_020025155.1. Taxonomy (NCBI): domain Bacteria; kingdom Pseudomonadati; phylum Pseudomonadota; class Gammaproteobacteria; order Pseudomonadales; family Pseudomonadaceae; genus Pseudomonas; species Pseudomonas nanhaiensis. Next base: position 2,872,910 of record NZ_CP073751.1, on the reverse strand, counting down.
AGGCGCAGCGGGTCGCCGCTCAGGCCCAGCGGGGTGTCGCGGTAGATGATGCTGACCAGCTCCAGACCCTTCTGATGCGCCGCTGGCGCGAGCATCGTGAGCGTGTCCTGAATCAGGTCCCGCAGGTTGAACGGCAGATTGTCGAGCACCAGCTTGCCGGCTTCGATCTTCGAGAAATCCAGAATCTCGTTGATGATCGCCAGCAGGTTGTCGGCGGACTTTTCAATGGTGCCGAGGTACTCCTGCTGGCGATTGCTCAGGTCGGTTCGCTGCAGCAGGTTGCTGAAACCGAGGATGCCGTTGAGCGGGGTGCGCAGCTCGTGGCTCATGTTGGCGAGAAACTCGGACTTGATGCGGCTGGCTTCCTGGGCGGTCTTGCGCGCCAGATCCAGTTCGATGTTCTGAATCTCGATGGTCTCGAGCGTCTGGCGCAGGTCTTCGGTGGCCTGGTCGATGTTCTGTTGCAGCTCACCCTGTGCGCTCTGCAGGGTCTGGGCCATGGTGTTGATGCCCTCGGCCAGCTCGTTGAGTTCCCTGCTGCCCTGGGGCGACAGGCGCTGGTCGAGTTGGCCCTCGCTGAGCTTGCCGATGGCAAGGTTGATCTGTCTGACCGGGTCGGTGATGCGTCGCCCCATCAGCGTGACCATGGCGCCGGTAACGATCAGCCCGGCAATGATCAGCAGCAGCGTACTGAGAATGGTCTGATAACGCAGGATCCACAGATTCCCGTGGCTGAGCTCCACTTCCAGCCAGCCGAGCAGGGCGTCTGTCTCGACACCGCTCGCCTCGCGTTCATCCAGCAGATCGGCAGTGGCCAGCAGCGGCAGCATGAATCGACTGCTGCGCGGCCCGGACTGCACCTGCAGCCCTGTGCCCGCGCCGAGCTGGCCCTGCAACGTGCGTTCGGCCTGATGCATTTTCGGCCCGCTGTGCTCGAGGCGGCGCATGTCCTGGTTGTACAGGCTGACGGCGCGCACGTCGCTATGGTTGAGCACTTCGGAAATCAGCGGCCGCAGGCGCGCAGGCCGTTCGTCGAGCATCGCGCCGGCTGCCTGTCGCTGCAGGTACTCGACGGTCATCAGTCCGCGCTCGAGCAGCTGTTCGTCGAGCATCCGCAAATGCTGCCAGCTGAAGTAACCGCCCAGGGCGATCGCCAGCAAGCCGGAGGGCAGCAGCGTCATCAACAGCAGCCGGGTCTTGATGCCAATGTCGTTCATTATCTATATCCGTTTCACCGATGCCGGTATCATAGGCCGCCTGACCCAAAAGCACAGCCTTCCGAGCGCAATGGCGCGTCCGATTTTTCCGAGGTGCCTTCGATGTCCATCGACTATCCAACCATCGCCGATTGCATTGGCAACACCCCGCTGGTGCGTCTGCAGCGCCTTCCGGGAGAGACCAGCAACACCATTCTGGTCAAGCTTGAAGGCAATAATCCGGCCGGATCGGTCAAGGATCGTCCTGCGTTGTCGATGATCGAGCGCGCCGAGCAGCGCGGCGAAATCAGCCCCGGTGATACGCTGATCGAAGCCACATCGGGGAATACCGGCATCGCTCTGGCCATGGCTGCGGCGATCAAGGGTTACAAGATGATGCTGATCATGCCCGACAACATGAGCGCCGAGCGCAAGGCGGCCATGTCAGCCTATGGCGCCGAGCTGGTGCTGGTCAGCCGCGAATCCGGCATGGAAGGCGCGCGGGATCTGGCGCTGAGCATGCAGCACGAAGGCCGTGGCAAGGTGCTTGACCAGTTCGCCAGTCGCGACAATCCGGAGGCGCATTATACCGGCACCGGCCCGGAGATATGGCGCGACACCCGCGGCACCGTTACCCACTTCGTCAGCTCCATGGGTACCACCGGCACCATCATGGGCACCTCGCGCTTTCTCAAGGAAAAGAATCCTGCCATTCAGATCGTCGGCCTGCAGCCAATGGAAGGCGCGGCGATCCCCGGCATCCGTCGTTGGCCCGAGGCCTACCTGCCGAGCATTTTCGATGCGAGCCGGGTCGACCGGGTGATCGACATGAACCAACCCGAGGCCGAGACCATCATGCGTCGGCTGGCCCGTGAAGAGGGCATATTCGCCGGCGTCTCGTCCGGGGGGGCCGTCGCTGCTGCGCTGCGGCTGTCTGCTGAGGTGGAAAACGCGGTTATCGTTGCCATCGTCTGCGACCGCGGCGACCGCTACCTGTCCACCGGGGTGTTCGACGCACAATCATGAACAGGACTCGAGGGCGGCCGCGGCGCAGTAGCGACGCGCCGGCGGCAGTGGGTCAGCGTATCGAGCTGACGCTGCAGCGGCTGACACATGACGGCCGCGGCATTGGCTCCTGGCAGGGCCGCACGGTGTTCGTCGAAGGCGGCCTGCCAGGAGAACTGGTCACCGCCCGTGTCGTCCGGGCGCGCAGCAAGCTGATCGAGGCGCGGCTCGACACGCTCAGGCAGCCTGCGCCCGAACGGGTAGAGCCGCGCTGCCGGCATGCGGATCTGTGCGGGGGCTGCAATCAGCAGCATATAGCCCACGACCTGCAGATCACCATCAAACAGCAGACTCTGGCCCAGCAGCTGCAACACTTCGCCGGGTTGCAGCCCGAGCGCTGGATGCCACCGCTGCTGGGCCCGGCCTATGGATATCGCCAGCGCACGCGCCTGGCGATGCGCTGGGATGCCAGGTCCGGGCGGCTGGAGGTTGGCTACCGGCAGCGAGCGAGCAGTGACCTGGTCGAGATCAGCGAGTGCCCGATTCTCGCAGCGCCGCTGGAAGCCCTGATAAAGGCCCTGCCTGACGTGCTGCGCAGCCTGGACGCGCGGCAGTCCCTCGGCCACGTCGAGCTGATCGGAGGCCTGTTTCCGGCGCTTGTGGTGCGCCACCTGAGGCCGTTGTCTGCCAACGATCTCACCGCGTTGGGCGAGCTGGCCCAGCAGCATCAGGTCTCGCTGTGGCTTCAGGGCAGCGATGCCGATCAGCCGACCCCGGAAGGCGCCGCGCAGACTCCGGCCTATGCGCTGGATGATCAGCAACTCCGGTTCGAGTTCGCTCCCGGTGATTTCACTCAGGTCAACGCCGACATCAACCAGGCGATGGTCAATCAGGCCATTGCCTGGCTTGGCCTGCAGCCGGGCGAGCGGGTGCTTGATCTGTACTGCGGGGTGGGTAACTTTTCGCTGCCACTGGCCCGCCAGGGTGCATTCGTCGCCGGCATCGAAGGGAGCGACGAAATGGTATTGCAGGCGCAGCATAACGCCGGATTAAATGCGCTCGCTCAAACGCACTTTTGCCAGGCCGACTTGTCGAAGCGACTTGCCGACGATGTGCTGGCGCAGCGATACCATGCCGCGTTACTCGACCCGCCACGGGATGGGGCCGAGACGCTGGTCGCTGCGCTGGCTGAGCACGGCATAGGAAGGATACTGTACGTATCCTGCAATCCGGCCACGCTGGCCCGCGATGCGGGAGTTCTGGCAGGCAAGGGGTATCGGCTGGTACAGGCGGGGATCATGGACATGTTCCCGCAAACCGCCCATGTGGAAGCCATGGCACTGTTCGTGTCTGGCAAGGACAAGAGTTAATGGTACAAGTACGCGCCGAACATCCGATGAACCGGGATGGCAGCATCAATCTGGATGCATGGATGGCTCGCATTCAGAGCCGGGTGCCGCTCACCACGCCCGAGCTGCTCAGGGACGCTTGTGAGTGGGCGGAGGAGCTGGAGCAGGCCGCTATCGCCGCGGAGCATATCTGGGCCGAAGGGACGAGCAGCTATCGGACCGGGCTGGAAATGGCGGAAATCCTGGCCGACCTCAAGCTCGATCAGGACTCGCTGGTGGCCGCGGTAATCTACCGTGCCGTACGCGAGGGCAAGACCACCCTGGCAGCGGTGGAAAAGCGTCTTGGCGCGGTCGTGGCCGGCCTGGTTGACGGCGTGCAGCGCATGGCTGCCATCAGCGTCTCGCAGAATCCGGCCAAGGCCACGGTGTTCAACCCGCAATCGCAGGTCGAAACGCTGCGCAAGATGCTCGTGACCATGATCGACGATGTGCGCGTGGCGTTGATCAAGCTGGCCGAACGTACCTGCGCCATCCGAGCCGTCAAGGACGCTCCGGATGCCAAGCGCTATCGCGTGGCCCGCGAGGTCTTCGACGTCTACGCGCCGCTTGCCCACCGTCTGGGCATCGGCCATATCAAGTGGGAACTCGAAGACCTGTCGTTCAGGTACCTCGAGCCGGTGCAGTACAAGCAGATCGCCAAACTGCTCGACGAGCGGCGGCTGGATCGCCAGGTCTACATCGAGGATGTCATGGCGCAGCTGCGCGCGGAGCTGGAAGATGCCGGCATCCATGCGGACATCACCGGGCGGGCGAAGCATATCTATTCGATCTGGCGCAAGATGCAGCGCAAGGGCATCGAATTCAGCCAGGTGTATGACGTGCGCGCGGTGCGCATCCTGGTGCCACAGGTACGCGACTGCTATACCGCCCTGGGCATCGTGCACAGCCTGTGGCGGCATATCCCCAACGAATTCGACGACTACATCGCCAACCCCAAGGAAAACGGCTATCGCTCGCTGCATACGGCAGTGCTGGGGCCCGAGGGCAAGGTGCTCGAGGTGCAGATCCGTACCCAGGCGATGCATGAAGAAGCCGAACTCGGCGTCTGCGCCCACTGGCGTTACAAGGGCACCGATGTGAGCGCCTCGTCCACCGCCTACGAAGACAAGATCGCTTGGCTTCGCCAAGTGCTTGAATGGCATGAAGAAATGGGCGACATCGGTGGCCTCGCCGATCAGTTGCGGGTCGACTTCGAGCCGGATCGTATCTATCTCTTCACGCCCGATGGCCACGTGCTGGATGTGCCCAAGGGTGCCACGCCGCTGGACTTCGCCTACCGGGTCCATACCGAAATCGGACACAGCTGCCGTGGCGCCAAGGTCAATGGCCGGATCGTGCCGCTGAACTACATTCTGCAGACCGGCGAGCAGGTCGAGATCATCACCGGCAAGCAGAGCGGGCCGAGTCGGGACTGGCTGAACACCAATCTGGGCTACGTCAATACCTCGCGCGCCCGGGCGAAGATCCAGCACTGGTTCAAGCAGCAGGCCCGCGAACAGAACGTGCAGGCCGGCAAGCTCATGCTCGAGCGCGAGTTGACGCGCCTGGCATTGAACGGCGCCGACTACGCCCAGTTGATCGATCGTCTGGGGATCAACAGTCAGGAGGATCTGTTCGCTGCAGTGGGCTCCGGAGACACCCGTCTGGCGCACGTCGTCAATGTCGCGCAGCAGCTGGTCGAACCGGACCGCAGTACCGAACAGCTGGAGCTGATTCCCAAGCGTCCGAGCAAGACCGGCCGGCGCAGCGACGTGTTCATCCAGGGGGTGGGAAACCTGCTCACCCAGCTTGCCGGTTGCTGCCAACCGGTGCCCGGCGACCCGATCATCGGCTACATCACCCACGGCCGGGGGGTGACGGTGCATCGTGCCGATTGTGCCACCGCCATGCAGCTGCAGGACCGCGACGGCGAGCGGCTGATCGAAGTCAGTTGGGGTAGCAAGCCGGTGCAGACCTATCCGGTTGAAATCTACATTCGCGCCTACGACCGCAGCGGATTGCTGCGCGACGTGTCGCAGATGCTCGCCAACGAAAAGATCAACGTACTCGAGGTCAGCACGCGCACCAGCAAGGACGACAACTGCGCCTCCATGCTGCTGACCATCGAGATTCCCACGCTGAATCTGCTCGGCAGGCTGCTGGGGCGCATCGGGCAATTGCCCAATGTCATCGAAGCGCGCCGCAATCGTCAGGAAAACCGTGCGTGAGCGAGCGCTACACGCTTGACGATCTGCTCTATCTCATGCGGCGGCTGCGTGACCCGAAGCACGGCTGCCCCTGGGATCTGGAGCAGGATTTTGCCAGCATTGTGCCGCATACGCTGGAAGAGGCGTACGAAGTCGCCGACGCCATCGCCGAGCAGGACTATACCCAGCTCTCGGGCGAGCTCGGTGATCTGCTGTTCCAGGTGGTGTACTACGCCCAACTCGGCCAGGAAGCCGGTCACTTCGGCTGGGATCAGATAGTCGACGGCATCACTCGCAAGCTGGTTCGCCGCCACCCTCATGTGTTCCCCGATGGCAATCTCAGAACACCGCCGGGCACACTGCGGATCGACGCGGATCAGGTCAAGCGTCGCTGGGAAGAAATCAAGGCGCAGGAGCGGGCTGAAAAGTCTGCCACGCCGCGGCAGCTGTCGCTGCTCGATGACGTGCCGTCCGCCCTGCCGGCACTCAGCCGCGCACAGAAGCTCCAGAAGCGTGCATCCGGGGCAGGTTTCGATTGGCCTGAGGCGGCACCGGTGGTGGCCAAGATCGCTGAAGAGCTGGACGAGGTCCGTGACGCCATGGCTGCCGGAGATCATCAGGCCGTGGCAGAAGAAGTAGGAGACCTGCTGTTCTGCGTCGTCAACCTCGCGCGCCATCTGAAGGTCGATGCCGAAACGGCGCTACGCGAGGGCAACGCCAAATTCGAACGGCGGTTTCGCTACATCGAAGCGCAGCTGGCCCAGGCCGGCGAGTCAGTCGATCAGGCCGGCCTGGCGCGGCTGGATCAGCTCTGGGACGAGGCCAAGCGCGCCGGACTGTAGTGCTTCAGTGCTGGGGTTCCTGCTGCTGCTCGGTCAACTCGTTGAGATACTTGCGGCTGAGCTCGAGGAAACGTGGCGTTGGCCCGACATCGTCATACAGCGGGTCGCCCATCTCGTCTACCGCGATGACCTTGTCGCCGGCCTTGTACGGTAGACACTCCTCAAGCTCCTCCAGCGCCGTCGACAGCAGATCAGTGATCAGCTCCTCGACGCAGCGCTTGGGATACATCTCGTGCAGTGCGGCCAGTCGCGCGGCGTCTTCCACCGGCAGATTGACCTGATAGGTTTCGCGCGTCATGCGCCCCTTGGCAGTGCGTTCCCACTCCTGGGTCAGTTCACGAATCTTCATTGTCCCCCCTGGGATTGGCCGGGTTTCGCTGAAAGTGCAAGTCGGTCCGATTCGCTGGCGAACCGCTGCGCCCCGACTTGCCTCTAACTGAGTGACAACGCATGCTGTGATTCGTTTATCGACCGGGAGGCAGGACATGGCAGAGATCGACACACGGTTACGCGCGGACGTCCACGAGCTCGGCGAGTTGCTGGGACAGACGATCAAGGCGCACCTGGGCGATGAGTTCCTCGAGCGCATCGAGCGCATCCGTCTCGGAGCCAAGCAGGGGCGGCGCAGCGACCAGGCCGAGCACGACGCGCTACTCGCGGCACTGAGCGATCTGCCCGACGACCAACTGCTGCCGGTCTGCCGTGCCTTCAATCAGTTTCTCAATCTTGCCAACATCGCCGAGCAGTATCATCGTATCCGGCGCCGGCGCCCTGACGAGCCGGAACGGTTCGAAGACACCTGCCTGGTTGACCTGATGCAGCGCCTGCGCGCGTCCGGGCTCGACGGCCCGGCCCTCAAGCGGCACGTCGAGGCGCTGGATATCGAACTGGTTCTTACCGCCCACCCGACCGAGGTCACCCGGCGTACCCTGATCCAGAAATACGACGCGATCGCTGACACCCTGGCGCGGCGCGATCACGATGATCTGAGCATCGCTGAAATCGCTACCCTGCGTAGCGACCTGGCTCGCCTGATCAGCGAGGCCTGGCACACCGATGAGATACGCCGCAGCCGACCGACGCCGGTCGACGAGGCCAAGTGGGGCTTCGCCGTCATCGAACATTCCCTGTGGCAGGCACTGCCACGTTTTCTGCGTGAACTCGACAGCGAGGTCGGCCGCGAGGCGGGCAGTGCGCTCGGCGTGCGCGCCGCACCGATCCGCGTGGCGTCGTGGATGGGTGGTGACCGCGACGGCAATCCGAATGTCACCGCGTCCGTCACCCGGGAAGTCTTGCTCCTTGGACGCTGGATGGCAGCCGATCTGTACCTGCGCGATATCGAGCAGCTTGCCTCGCAGTTGTCGATGCAGGCAGCCAGCGAGGAGCTTCTCGCTACCGTCGGCGACAGCGACGAACCCTATCGTGCTTTGCTCAAGCAATTACGCAGCCGGCTTCAGGTGACCCGAGCCTGGGCGGAGCAGGCGCTGACACGGCCTGTCGAAGAGCCGGCGGACATGCTGCACGAGCTCGAGGAGCTGCGCGGCCCGCTGGAATGCTGTTACCGCTCACTGACCGACTGCGGCATGCGCATCATTGCCGACGGCCTTCTGCTGGATGTACTGCGTCGGGTCAACGCGTTCGGGCTGGGGCTGGTGCGTCTGGATATCCGCCAGGATGCATCGCGTCACGCCGATGCGCTCAGCGAGCTGACCGAGTATCTGGGTCTGGGCCGCTTCAGTGACTGGGAGGAAGAGCGCCGTTGCCAATGGCTGCTCGATGAAGTGCATGGCCGGCGGCCGTTGTTGCCGCCCGACTGGGAGCCGTCGGCCGATACCGCCGAAGTGCTGGAGACCTGCCGCGTGGTTGCCCGCCAGCCGGCGGGCTTGCTGGGCTCATATGTGATTTCCATGGCATCGAACGCTTCGGATGTGCTGGCCGTGAAGCTGCTTCTCAAGGAAGCGGGTGTTCGCTGGCCCATGCGCGTGGCGCCGTTGTTCGAGACGCTGTCGGATCTGGAAAATGGTGCGCCGACCATCGACCGGCTGTTGTCCTTCGATGCGTATCGAACGCTGGCCGGCGATGAGCAGGAGGTCATGATCGGCTACTCCGATTCGGCCAAGGACGCCGGAGCGCTGGCCGCCGGTTGGGCGCAGTACCGCGCGCAGGAGGCCCTGGTGCAGGTCTGTGCCGACCGGGGCGTGAAGTTGCGGCTGTTCCATGGGCGCGGCGGCACCGTCGGGCGGGGCGGTGCTCCGGCGCATATGGCCATCCTTTCACAGCCTCCGGGCTCGGTGAACGGTCAATTTCGGGTAACCGAACAGGGTGAAATGATTCGCTTCAAGTTCGGCCTGCCCGGAATCGCGGTGCAGAGCCTGCGCCTGTACACCAGCGCGGTGCTCGAAGCATCCCTGTTGCCACCGCCTGCGCCACAGCCACAGTGGCGCGACACCATGCAAGGCCTGGCAGATCGTTCAGTGGAGATCTACCGCGCAGTGGTGCGTCACGAGGCAGAGTTTGTCGAGTACTTTCGCCAGGCGACGCCGGAGCAGGAGCTGGCGCGGCTGCCGTTGGGCAGCCGGCCGGCGAAGCGTCGGTCGCAGGGCGGCATAGAAACCCTCCGTGCGATCCCCTGGATCTTCGCCTGGACACAGACCCGCCTGATGTTGCCGGCCTGGCTCGGCGCCGGACAGGCGCTGGCCGAGGCGATCGACAAGGGTCAGGCGGTAGAGCTGCGCGACATGATGTCGCAGTGGCCGTTCTTCACGGCTCGCATCGAGATGCTGGAAATGGTGTTGTCCAAGGCAGACGGTGGCATTGCGCGCTTCTATGAGGAACGGCTCGCCGACCCCGAGCTCTGGCCGCTGGGGAGCCGGCTTCGCGATGCGCTCCAGCAGGCGATCGACGCGGTACTGGAGCTGCGAGAAACGGACCAGTTGCTGGCCCGTAGCCAGCTGCTGGCCGAGTCGGTGGCGATCCGCAATCCGTATACCGACCCGCTCCATGTGTTGCAGGCCGAGCTGCTCAAGCGGACCCGGATACAGGGCCAGGAGGTCGCGCCGGGCCTCGAGCGGGCCTTGCTGGTTACCGTCGCCGGCATCGCGGCAGGCATGCGCAACACCGGCTGATCCGGGGAGCGCTACCCGCCGCAGGGGCCGGCGCACGCGACCTTGGTCCAGCTTGTACATGCCAGGCTGTGCGTGTATGTTGAACGCCCTTTTCGCATCGCTTCTGCCTTGCATGCGCGAATTTCGCACACCAGCGACGCTGGTGTCTGCCGGCCTGTGGTTCGATACCCGAGGCGGCCCGGTTTCAGTTAGATGAGGAGTTCAACAAATGCGTGTCATCCTTTTGGGTGCCCCGGGAGCGGGGAAGGGCACACAGGCCCAGTTCATCTGCCAGCGCTTCAACATTCCGCAGATTTCCACCGGTGATATGCTGCGTGCCGCGGTCAAGGCCGGCACCGAGCTGGGTAAGCAGGTCAAGGAAGTGATGGACAGCGGCGCGCTGGTTTCGGACGAACTCATCATCGGTTTGATCAAGGAGCGGATCCAGCAGGAAGACTGCACCAACGGATTTCTCTTCGACGGCTTTCCGCGCACCATTCCGCAGGCCGAAGCGCTGGCCGAAGCCGGTATCGCCATTGATCACGTCCTGGAGATCGCGGTCGACGACGAGGAGATCGTTCAGCGTCTGTCCGGTCGCCGCGTTCACCCGAACTCCGGTCGCGTGTATCACGTCCAGTACAACCCGCCCAAGGTTACCAACCAGGACGACGTGACGGGCGAACCGCTGATCCAGCGGGACGACGACAAGGAAGAGACCGTACGCAAGCGTCTGCAGGTGTACCACACGCAGACCAAGCCGCTGGTAGAGTTCTACCGCAAGGTATCCTCGGCTACCGGTACGCCGAAGTGCTCGAAGATCGAAGGCGTTGGCAGCGTCGACCAGATCACTGCGAAGGTACTGGCCGCGCTAAGCTGAGCCCCCTTGCAGTCCACGAAGCCCGTGCGACCCCGTCGCGCGGGCTTCTTCATTTTGGGTACAATCGCTTCCTTTTCAGGCGCTCCCCATGACTACTCTGCTTGCCATCGATACCGCTACCGAAGCCTGTTCAGCTGCGCTGCTGGTAGGTGATCGGGTCTTCCATCGGTTCGAAGTCATCCCCCGTCTGCATGCGCAGCGGCTACTGCCCATGGTCGATGAACTCCTCATCGAGAGCGGAGTCACTCTTCAAGAGATCGATGCGCTGGTGTTCGGGCGCGGCCCGGGTGCCTTTACCGGCGTTCGTATCGCCACCGGGATGGTGCAGGGGCTGGCCTTCAGCGCTGGCAAGCCAGTCATTCCGGTTTCGAATCTGGCTGCACTGGCCCAGCGCGGCTGGCGAGAGCACGGCGCTGAAGCGGTCTGCGCGGCGATCGATGCGCGGATGGACGAAGTCTACTGGGGCTGTTTCCGCCTGATCGACGGCGTCATGCAGGCGGTCTCCGGGGAACGGGTGTGTGCACCCGAGCAGGTCGCGGCACCTGATGGTTTCGAGCCGCAACTGGGCTGCGGTACCGGCTGGTCCTATGTTGACAGGCTGGCGGTGCAGGTGCCGGCCTCCGCTGCCGACATGTTGCCGGATGCCCGCGACCTGATCGACCTAGCGCTGCCCGCATGGCACGCGGGCGAGACCGTTGATGCCGCAGATGCCCAGCCGATCTACCTGCGCGATCAGGTTGCCACGCCCAAGGGCGCCTGATCAGCGGGCATCAGCACCATTTCGTCGGCGAACCTTTGCTGCAAGGCTGTCCCGCGGATACTCTGACGGGACTCATTCTGGAGTGGCTAAATGCGTCTGGATGGTCAGCTTCCATTCAACTCGCTCATCGAGCGCAGCCGAACTGTTGTCCCTCCGGCCAACAGCGAACCTGCGCGTCCCGGCCAATCTGCCCCCGTTGAACCCGTTCGTGCGATAACCCCCCGGTCTGTCGTGGCGCTGTCGGCGAATGCCGAATACATACCCGCCCGTCGTGACGCTCAGCAGCCGGTCCATGGTCGCAACAACCAGGCTCTGGCAGCATACGAGGCTACGGCCAATATCGCGGTCGAGGCGGACGTCGAAGGTATCTTTGGCGTTGACCTTTACGCCTGAGCACATGAACAACGTCTTTCCCACGCTCTCTCAGGACAGTCCAGCCGCCACGCTCGCCGTGACCTGGCGTGACGCTGCCCATCAGCAGGCGGCCGACGCGCTGGCCAGGCGCTTGCAACTACCCGTGGGTCCACGTGAACAGATCGATGCCGAGCTGATACTCCAGTGTGCCGACGATGGTCTGAGTCTGATCGCTACCGAGGCAGGCGCTCCTGGTGCCGTTCGGGTCGATTTCGTCGAGGGCGCGCTGGCGCATCGTCGCCAGTACGGCGGGGGTGCAGGGCAGATGGTCGCGCGCGCGGTTGGCCTGCGCGGAGCCATCAGGCCCTATGTGCTCGATGCCACCGCCGGGCTGGGGCGTGATGCTTTTGTGCTGGCGGCGCTCGGCTGCGAAGTCATGCTGCTTGAACGCCAGCCGGTCATCGCCGCCTTGCTGGCCGATGGCTTGAGTCGCGCGACCAGGGCCGGTGGTGAAGTAGCGGAAATAGCCAGTCGCATGCGGCTGCTCGAAGCCGACGCCATTGAAACCATGCGTGACTGGGCTGGCCCGGTCCCCCAGGTGATCCATCTGGACCCGATGTTCCCGCATCGCGACAAGTCGGCTTTGGTAAAGAAGGAAATGCGCCTGTTTCGACCACTGGCCGGCGACGACCTGGATGCCCCGAGGCTGCTCAGTGAGGCGCTGGCACTGGCCAGCCACCGCGTCGCCGTGAAGCGGCCACGCAAGGCGCCGGCCATCGAGGGGCCGCCGCCCAACGCCAAGCTGGAGGGCCAGTCCAGCCGCTATGATATCTACGGCCGGAGGAAGCTCGGCTAGTGGTCAGGCTGCTGCGGAGGGTGTCGACGTTCGGGCGACCTGCCGGATTGAAAGTCGGATCTCGGCGGTCAGTACGCGTCGGGCAGTGCTTTCGGCGATGTCTTCGAGTTCCGGCTTGAAGTGCAGCCGACCCTGTTCATCGGCGCTGAGTACGTCCAGTTGCATCAGCCGCTGAATGAATTGACGAAATAGCGTCTTGTCGAAGAATTCCGGCGCGTTGAGTCCGTGCAGAATGGACAGCCGCTGCGCCATCACGGTACATAGCCCTTCGAGTTCTTCTGCCGTCAGACTGCCGTTCGCGTTGTTCAGCAGCAGCGCTGCCACCATATAGAAACGTTCGAGCATCTGGATGATGGTGCGTGCGAGCAGCGTCAACAGCACGAACTCTCCAGAGCTGGGGTCCGGTCGATGGATCTGCTCGTTTTCTTCGCGCAACAGGCCCTGCGCAATCAGCCCGTCGATCCATTGCTCTATCACCTCCGGCAGGGCTGTCTCGTCCCACTGCAGGAACAGTTCGGCCTGCAGGTAGGGGTAGATGGCCGTGATCAGGCGGGCGATCTGCGCCCGAGTGACCCGGGGGTTGTTGAGAAACAGGCAGGCGATCAGGGCGGGCAGAGCGACGAGATGCAGAACATTGTTGCGGTAATAGGTCATCAGCACCGCCTGCGGCTCGTCGAGAAAGAGTATCTCCCCCAGCGCGTCGGACTGGCGTCCGATCAGGCCCATGTCTTCCACATAGCGAATCAGCGCCGGGCCTTCGAGTTCGGGTAGCGTAACGCTGGCGCTATATGGCACCCGGCGCAGGAGCGTGGTGTAGGTGTCCAGTACTCGTGCCAGGGCCGGCTCGTCGAGCGCCAGGCGGGGCGTGGACAGCATCGCCAGAGCGACCAGGTTCACCGGGTTGACGTCTGCCGCAGCATTGATCGAGCGAGTCAGCAGCTGAGCCAGCTCGTTGGTGGCGTACGTCATCCATACGGGTTTCGAATGCTCAGGGTCGGACACCTGGCGCCAGTCGGGCTGGGTTCGGTCAAGAAAGTCGGCCAATGCGACCGGCTCGCCGAAATTCACCGCAACCTGACCGAACGGCAGCTTGAGCGCTGACAGCACGCGAAACAGATCGAATACCGATTCCTTTTTCTTCGCCTGACCGCGCAGTTCGCCCAGATAGGTGCGACCTTCCAGGACGCGTTCGTAACCGATGTATACCGGCACAAAGACAATCGGCCGGCGGGAGCTGCGCAGAAAGCTGCGCAGCGTGATCGCTAGCATGCCGGTCTTCGAATTGAGCATGCGGCCGGTCCGCGAGCGGCCACCCTCGATGAAGTATTCGACCGGAAACCCACGACTGAACAGGGTGTGCAGATATTCGTTGAACACCGCTGTGTACAGCTGGTTGCCCTTGAAGCTGCGGCGCATGAAGAAGGCACCGCCCCGGCGCAGAATGCTGCCGATGATCGGCATGTTGAGATTGATGCCAGCGGCGATGTGCGGCGGGGTCAGGCTGTTGCGAAACAGCAGGTACGACAGCAGCAGGTAGTCGATGTGGCTGCGGTGGCAGGGCACGTAGATGATCTCGTTGCCGCGGGCGATGTCCTGCACGCGCTCGATGTGCTGGACGCGGATTCCCTTGTACAGCTTGTTCCAGAACCAGGACAGTACCACCTCGAGAAACCGGATGATGGTATAGGTGAAGTCCGATGCGATCTCGTTGGCGTAGCGGGCAGCGTCTCGGCGGGCCCTGGCCTCGTCGATATTCTCTTCCTGGGCCTCGCGAGCGATCGCCTCACGAACCAGAGGTGCCCGCAGCAGGCCCTTGAGCAAGGTACGGCGGTGAGACAGATCCGGCCCCACCACGGCACCGCGCTGCTGGCGGAAGTGCACACGCAGCAGGCGGTTGACCTTGCGCACGTTGCGTGGATGACCGAGGTCTTCGTTCACCAGCGCACGGACCGACATCGGATTGCCAAACCGCACACGTATCTTGCGGCCGTGCAGCAGGATGGCCAGCAGCTTGCGCAGGCGTCCGCCAACGGCCCAGTTGTAGGCGAACAGCAGCTTGATCGGCGAGGATTCGACGTCCGGCGACTGTCCCCAGAAAACGCTGACCGGGACCAGCTGCACGTCCAGTGAAGGGTTGTGCTCGACGGCGTTCAATATCCTCAGTAGCTGGGGCGACTGGCGTCGGGGATCGGGCCGACCGACCCAGGCCTGTCCGTGGTGAAGAAAGACGTGCGCCTCGGCTTCGTCGAGCGCGCCAATAGTCGGGCGAACCGGCCGGGGAATGCCGGCCTTGACGCACTCGCGGTCCAGCACCAGCAGGTCGGAGAGCGATCTCGATGGGAGCACGTAGACGATCGGCTGATGCTGGTCCAGCCGTTCGTTGTAGGCAGAGTTGGCAATGCTTTCCGACCGTGCCCAGATAAACAGCAGCCGGCGCATGAAGCCGAAACGCAGCCGGCCGAAAAAGGATGAAAAACCCGCAGACATGACATTCTCGTTGTTATCGCGGCAGACCGCGTTGCTCGTGCGGCGATTCTAACGGTTTTGCCGAATGCTGACATGCCCGCAGGCCTGCCGCGACCCCCCTTGAAATCCCCGATCACGGTTCATATAGTTTTTGCGCTCCGGTGTCGGTCAGCTGCAGCCGTTGCCATCGACGCAGTTCCGCCCGGGGGCTCAGATCACCCTTTATAACTTTGCCATTCAATGTATGCTTGCCCGTTGCGGCGCGCAGCCTGTTGCGGTGCGTCGGTTTTATGGGGAATGGAAAGAGGCCATGATAAAGATAAACAGCCTGACAAAACGCTTCGGCGACCACCTTGCAGTGGACAATCTCTCATTCGATGTTCAGCCGGGGGAAGTGCTCGGTTTTCTCGGTCCGAACGGGGCCGGCAAGTCGACCACCATGAAGATGCTCACCGGCTTTCTTACACCTGATGGCGGCTCTGCCTCGGTGTGTGGCTTCGACATCCAGAACCAGATTCTCCAGGCCCAGCAGCAGATGGGCTATCTGCCGGAAGGTGCGCCATGCTATGGCGACATGCGCGTGCGGCGCTTTCTGGAATTCGTCGCAGAAGTACGCGGGTTCAGCGGCGCGGACAAGCGCAAGCGCGTCGAGCTCGCTGTCGAGCAGGTCGAGCTTCAGGGTGTACTCGATCAGAGTATCGAGACGCTGTCCAAGGGCTTCAAGCGCCGGGTCGGCCTGGCGCAGGCCATCCTGCACGACCCCAAGGTGCTGATCCTCGACGAACCAACCGACGGTCTCGATCCCAACCAGAAGCATCAGGTTCGCCAGCTGATCCAGCAATTGGCCAGCGGCAGCAACAAGATCGTGGTGATTTCCACGCATATCCTCGAAGAAGTCAGCGCCGTGTGCACCCGAGCAGTCGTCATTGCTCGCGGCCGGCTGCTGGCCGATGGCACCCCGGACGAGCTCGAGTCGCGCTCGCGTTACCATCAGGCTGTTACTGTTGCGCTTGCCCAACCCGTGGACAGCCAGCCGCTGCTGGCGCTGCCTGGTGTGCTGGAGGTCGAGAGCGAGCGCGAAGGTCGCCTGCTGACCGTCATCCCGCAGCCGGGCCAGGTCATCTTCCCGACCGTGGGGCAGTACGCACGCGAGCACGCGTGGCCGGTCCAGGAGTTGTCGGTCGAGCGCGGCCGTCTGGATGAAGTCTTCCGCCGGCTGACCGCGGAGGATGCGGCATGAAGAATCTCGGAACCATCTTCAAGCGCGAGCTGGGTAGCTACTTCGCCACGCCGCTGGCCTATATCTTCATCGTCATCTTCCTGGTGCTGGCTGCGGTGTTCACGTTCTATCTCGGTGGCTTCTACGAGAGCGGACAGGCGGATCTGAATCCGTTCTTCAACTTCCATCCCTGGCTGTATCTCTTCCTGGTTCCCGCCGTGGCCATGCGCCTGTGGGCCGAGGAGCGCAAGTCCGGCACCATCGAGCTGCTGATGACGCTGCCCGTGTCGCGTACCGACATGGTGCTTGGCAAGTTCCTGGCAGCCTGGGTGTTCATCGGCATTGCCCTGTTGCTGACATTCCCGATCATCATCACCGTCAACTATCTGGGATCGCCGGACAATGGCGCGATCATTACCGGCTACATCGGTAGCTGGCTGCTGGCCGGTGGGTATCTGGCGATCGGCTCGTGCATGTCCGCTGTTACCAAGAATCAGGTCATCGCCTTCATCGTCAGCGTCGTGGCCTGCTTCATCTTCATACTCAGTGGCTTTCCGCTGGTACTGGACGTGTTCAGTGGATGGGCGCCTCAGTGGCTGGTCGATGCCATCGCCTCGCTCAGTTTCCTGATCCGTTTCGACGCCATCAGCAAGGGTGTCCTGGATCTGCGCGACCTGCTCTATTTCATATCGCTGATTGCTGTCTGGCTGCTGGCGACGGCCATTGTCATCGACCTGAAAAAGGCCGATTGAGGCGAGGAGAACAACAATGAAACGTATCATGTATTCGGGTACCGGCTTGCTGGTGCTGCTGCTGGCCTTCGTCGCCTTCAACATGGCGTCCAGCGTGCTGCTGCCCGGCGCCCGACTCGACCTGACCGAACAGAATCTCTACACCATCTCCGACGGGACCGAGCAGATCCTCGAAGACCTGGAAGAGCCGATCGATCTGTATTTCTTCTTCTCCGACGAAGCCAGCAAGGACATGGTCGTGCTGCGCAACTACGCCCGTCGAGTCGAGGAAATGCTTCGCGAGTACGAGCGCGTCGCGGACGGCAGCATTCGCCTGCACATTATCGACCCGCAGCCGTTCTCGGAGGCGGAAGACCGGGCCGCCGAGTTCGGGCTGCAGGCCATTCCGCTGTCAGAAACCGGAGAGCAGCTGTATTTCGGCCTGGCCGGTACCAACGAGCTGGCGCAGCGCGAGGTGATCCCGTTTTTCGCTCTGGAGCAGGAAGGACTGCTGGAATATGAACTGAGCCGTCTGGTCAACAGTCTCGCGCAGGCTGAAAAGCCGGCGATCGGCTTGATCACCGGCTTGCCGATTGCCGGCGGCAGCATGAACCCCATGCAGAGCCAGGGAGGGGCACCCTGGGTAGCCTACGAACAGATTGAGCAATTGTTCACCATCCGTGACCTGGATGCGGATCTGGACGAAGTCCCGGCGGACATCGATGTGCTGTTGCTGGTGCACCCGAAGTCGCTGAGCGAGGCGGCGCTGTTCGCCATCGATCAGTTCGTGCTGCGTGGGGGCAAACTGCTGGCGTTCATCGATCCGCTGGCCGAGGCCGATCAAAGCCAGGAAGCCATGATTGCTGTGATGGCTGATGGCAAGGCGTCTGACCTCGGTCCGTTGCTCAAGGCATGGGGGCTGGACTACAACCCCGAGCAGGTGGTGCTCGATGCTCGGCTGGGCATGTCGGTCAGTCGCGGACAGGGCCAGCTGCCTGCGCGTCATATCGGCTGGCTGGAGCTGGAGCCGCAGCAGCTTGATCGCGAGGATACCGTCACCGCGCCGCTGCAGTTGATCACCGTCGCCACCGGCGGCGCCCTGGTGCCGATCGATGGGGCGAAAACTCGCATCACCCCACTGTTGAGCAGCACCAGCAACAGTGCGCTGGTTCCATCCAGTCGATTCGCACAGCTGCAGGACCCGGAAACGCTGCTCGATGGCTTCGAGGCTGACGACAAGCAGTACCTGTTCGGTGCCCGCGTGCAGGGCCCTGCCAGCACCGCCTATCCCGAGGGGCTGGAAGGCCGGCAGCCGGACATCGCCAGCAGCGACAATATCAACGTAGTGGTCGTCGCCGACACCGACATGCTGACCGATCGCATGTGGGTCCAGGTGCAGGATCTTTTCGGCCAACGTATTCCGCAGCCCTGGGCAGACAATGGCGGCCTGCTGGTCAACGCACTGGATAACCTGTCCGGGTCGGAAGCATTGATCAGCGTTCGGTCGCGGGGCGATTTCAGCCGCCCGTTCACCGTCGTGGAGGACCTTCAGCGCCGCGCCGAACGTCGCTTCCGCGCCAGTGAACAGCGCCTGCAGCAGCAGCTGGCCGAGACCGAGCGTCAACTGGCGGAGTTGCAGCAGCAACAGGATCCGTCACAGCTGGCGGAGATGTCCGTTGAACAGGAGCAGGCGATTCAGCGCTTCCTGGACGAGAAGCTGGCGATTCGCAAGCAGCTGCGTGACGTGCGCTTCCAGCTCAATGCGGATATCGAACAGCTGGGCACACGCCTCAAAGTCATCAACATCGCCCTGGTGCCAGCGCTGCTGACCCTCGGCGTACTGCTGTGGTGGGGCGTCGGCCGTCTGCGCCGCCGCTCGGCCTGAATCGGGGGCACTTATGCGCAACGTCATCATCGCCCTGATCGCGGTGGTCTCCATCGCTCTGGTCGCCGTGGCATTGAAGATGCGCGGCGAGGATCGGGTTGCCGACCTGGAGTCGCGACCGTTGTTCTCGGACGCTCAGCGAGAGGTCATCGATGGCCTGGAGCAGATCGAGCTGCGTCGCGGTGGCCAGCAGGTTGAGCTGGAGTATCGCGACCAGCAGTGGGGTGTCGCCAATCATTACCACTACCCGGCGCAACGCGAACGGGTGGCTGCGCTTCTGCACGCCATCCGTGGCGTACGCATCGTCGAGGAGAAAACCGACAACCCCGAGCACCACGCCCGGCTGGGACTGGACCCCCAGGCCGAGGGCAGCAGCGCGCTTGAAGTGATTCTGCGCAACGCGGACCGCGATCTTTCTCTGGTGTACGGCAATACAGTCGGGAGCGGGCAGTTGGTGCGCCTGCGCGAGGACGATCAGGTATGGCTGATCAATCGTCCGTTTTCGATGTCGGTGAATCCTCAAGAGTGGCTGGCACTGGACGTCATCGGGCTGCCCATGGAGCGCCTGTCGACGGCCCGGTGGGAGCATGCCGACGGAGAGGTGGTGGAACTGGACAAGGCCCGGGAAGGTGATTACAACTTCCGCCTGGTCGGCTTGGCTGCAGATGCCCAGGCCGGAAAGGAGCGGCTGATCAACGGAATGGTGCTGGCGCTTGCCCAACTGCGCGCGCAGAACGTGATGCCACGCAGCGAGCTGACGCTCGGGCAGCCGATGCTGCGCATGCAGCTTGCCACCTTCGGAGGCGCGGAGCTGGCCGCCAGCCTGCATCAGATCGATGGCAAGTACTGGCTGCTGGTAGACGAATACAAGCCTTCCAGCGACGAAGTGCTGGCAGTGAATGCCGATGATCGATGGGCTTATCAGCTGAACATCGGCCAAGTAGAGAATCTCGAAAAACGCCGTGCCGATCTGGTGTCCCAGGACGACTGACAGCCTTTTCGCGGCCATTTCCCTTCTCATTGGCCTGTATCGCCCCTGATACAGGCCATTTCGCCCTTTTCCCCGACTTGCGCGCTATTTCGCTTCGACTAGAATCGATTTACGGCCTCTTTCTCAGCCCTCGACTGTTGCGCGTGGCATTCCCGGTCTTGAACGCTCGGTGCGAACAAGCGGTGCACGACGCTGGATGGCGACCAGGAGCGCCGGGATTGTTGTCCATACAGGACGGCGTGGCGTAACGAGTTTGTGGAGAGTGGTAATGGCTGAGCGTGAGCACGGCACCGTGAAATGGTTCAACGATGCCAAGGGTTTTGGGTTTATCCAGCGCGAGTCCGGGCCGGATGTTTTCGTACACTTTCGTGCCATCCGCGGGGATGGGCACCGAACGCTGGCCGAGGGCCAGAAGGTGGAGTTCACCGTCACGCAGGGTCAGAAGGGCCTGCAGGCAGAAGACGTATCGGCGGTGTAATGTACGGGACGTTGCCCCAGGGGCAACGTCCCGTTCCTGTCATGGCAGGTGTTGATCGACCCACTGGCGGAACTGGGCTGGTGGCAGCGCCCCTGCGAGGCGAGCCAATTCCTGTCCGCGCCGGACGATCATCAGCGTCGGTATGCTGCGGATAGCGTAGCGTGCTGCGAGTTCTGGCTGGTCTTCGGTGTTGATCTTGAGCAACTGTGCACGCGGCTCAAGTTCGGCGGCTGCCTGTTCGAACACCGGTGCGAACTGGCGACAGGGCCCGCACCATGGCGCCCAGAAGTCGATCACCACCGGCAGGTCGCCATTGGCATGGTTGGCGAAGTCAGCCTGCCCAACCTGCACCGGCAGCCCACTGAACAGCGGCTGCTTGCACGCCCCGCAGGTGGGGCCTGCTGCAAGCCGTTCGGCAGGCAGCCTGTTTTTCCTGTGACAGTGGGGACACGCGAGAATCATCGCTTCGCTCATTCATGTTCTCCTTACACGCTTAGGCTGAAGTGTAGCCCGGACCACGCGGCTCTACCGGGCAGCAGCTCATTCATCCCGCCAGTGATTCTGCATTTCGACGAATGTGAGCGAGGCGGACCAGGTGATCAGCATCAGGCCAGCCAGGGCCTCGGTACCGAAGAGAAAACGCAAGTGCCCGCCGGGTGACAGGTCGCCGTAGCCGACCGTGGTATAGGTCGCAGCGGAGAGGTAGACGAAATCGAGCAAGCCGGGCTGCTGCATCTCGGAGATGCCGCTGTTTTGTCCGAATTCGGCCAGCAGCCAGGCGCCGACGCCAAACATCCATATCTCGATGACATGAGCGATCAGTAGACCGAAGAACAGCAGGAGTATGCGCAGACGGGGTCGCAGGCCTGACCAGCGCGTGATCGCGCCCAATCGGTACGCCACTTCATAGTGGAAGACGATCGCTGCAATGGTGATCAGCGCCGTGGCCAGCGCAACGACCAGGTACGTACTTGTCATTTCAGGGCTTCTGCGCCCAGACGAACTCTGCCTCGCCTTCGTCGTTGATCTTCAACCAGCGATCGGCGTCCGCTTCCCCATCCGATTCAGTCCAGCCCCCGACCGAGCAACGGACCTCGTGTCCTGTGGCGGCATGCACCGCCCGGGCACAGTCGACATCGGTCTCCCAGGGGGTGGTATCGCTGTCAAACCAGATGCTCGCCCATTTCCCCGCCGCCTTGCGAACGATCATCAGGGGGATCGGCTGCGCGGTATGGATCACGCCTTTGCGGGTCAGGCCTGCGCCTGGCGGGAGGACCAGATCACCCACCTCCCGCCCGAGCCAATGGATCAGATCATCGACATGATCGTCTCGTACGTAGATTTCGATATCGGGTTGGCGCACGGAACCTCCTCAGCAACGTTGCAGGATCACCAGTCGCATGGCGACTTCCAGCCCCGGCAGTCCGGATGCCACTGCCGAACGCTGCCGGTCGGGCGCGCTGCGCAGACTGTGGGGCGTCATGCCGATCAGGTTGGTCAGATCGTCGGGTGTCAGGTGCAGAGGATAGCGCAGCGTCTCATCACTGACGACCTGCATCCCCACGGGCTGATCCTTGAGCAGGTCCGGCGTGGCATGCACTTCGTCATAGAGTGCTGCGCGCAGGGTTCGAAGGTGATCGGCATGTGGGCCCACCAGTACCAGGTGGCCGCCTGGTTTCAGGGTGCGCAGGCACTCGTCCCAGGACCACGGACTGAATACCGAAAGCAGTCCGCCGAGACTCTCACCGGCAACAGGCAGACGCGCGCTGGACGCGACCAGCCAGCGCAGGCTGCGGCTGCGGCGTGTAGCGCGCACGACGGCGTCCTTGCTGATATCCAGCCCGCCTATCCGCGTCTCCGGCAGCGCGGAGGCCAGTCTGGCGGTGTAGTAGCCTTCGCCACAGCCCATATCGAGGACGGCACCAGGCTCGAGCCGGGCGAAGGCACCATTGATTGCATCGCTGACCGGCTGGTAGTGGCCTGCATCCAGAAAGGCCTGTCGGCAGGCCAGCATGGCCGGGGTGTCGCCCGGATGGCGGCTGTTCTTGTGCTGGACCAGGAGAAGATTGAGGTAGCCCTGCCGGGCCTGGTCGTAGCTATGGTTGTTATCGCAGCGCCATTGCTGGCCCAGGTTGGTCAGTGCTTCGTGGCACTTCGGACAAATCAGTTCCAGCATCAGACCAGCAACCTGCAGAGGGTTGCCTCATAGATGTCTGTCAGCGTGTCAAGATCGTCGGCGCAGATACACTCGTCTACCTGATGTATCGTTGCATTCACCGGGCCCAGCTCGACCACCTGGGTACCCATGGTCGCGATGAAGCGGCCGTCGGAGGTACCGCCTGATGTGGAGGGTTGGGTCTGGCGCCCCGTGACATGCAGAATCGCTGCAGCGACGCCATCAAGGAGGGCGCCTGGCTCGGTCAGAAACGGCAGTCCGGAGACCGTCCAATCCAGCTCGAAGTCCAATCCGTGCCGACCGAGGATCTCCCGGGTACGGCCCTGCAGACTGTCAACGTTGGATTCGGTGGAGAAACGGAAGTTGATCAGCGCTTCCAGCTCGCCGGGGACGACGTTGGTCGCGCCGGTTCCGGCCCGAATGTTGGATATCTGAAAGCTGGTCGGTGGAAAGAACGCATTGCCCTCATCCCAGACTTCGGCGGCCAGCTCTGCAAGCGCCGGCGCCGCGAGATGGATGGGGTTGCGTGCCAGGTGCGGATACGCAACGTGCCCCTGCTTGCCCTTGATCAGCAGACGGGCGTTGAGCGATCCACGGCGACCATTCTTGACCACGTCGCCCACCCGCTCGGTGCTGGAGGGCTCGCCAACAATGCACCACTCGACGGTCTCGTCTCGCGCCTTGAGTGTGTCCACTACACGCACCGTTCCGTCCAGGGCAGGGCCTTCCTCGTCGCTGGTGATGAGGAAGGCGATCGATCCCCTGTGGTCGGGATGCGCGGCGACAAAGCGCTCAACGCCTACCACCATCGCAGCAAGGCTGCCTTTCATGTCAGCCGCACCGCGACCGTGCAGCATGCCGTCCCGCACCACCGGAGCGAACGGCGGATTGCTCCATTTGTCGAGAGGGCCAGTCGGTACGACGTCGGTATGCCCGGCGAAACATAGCACTGGCCCTTCGGTTCCCCGGCGTGCCCAGAGGTTGTCCACCTCGCCAAAGCGCATCGATTCGATGACAAATCCGCAGGCAGCCAGGCGTTCCGCCATGAGCTGCTGGCATCCGGCATCGACGGGTGTAGTGGAATCTCGCGAGATCAGCTCGCAGGCCAGGGCAACGGTCGGGGAAAGCTCGGTCATGGCTCGTCTGTCGTAACGGTATAAGAGCGGCATGATACCAGAGATGAGCCTGCACACTGTCCGCCGGAACTATGGCCACCGAGCGCGGCGCCAGGCCCGACGCTGTTTCTTGTCAAGGAAGGTCCATGCCACGAAGCGGCTGCGCTTGTTGCCCTGGGCCATTGGAATGACGCGCACGTCCGTTGCTCCCAGAGCTCTGACCCGCTCCTGCAGAGGCGCGACGTTTTCCAGCCTGGACACCAGGCTGGAAAACCAGAAAACCTGCTCTCTGCAGCCGCCGCTCTGATTGGCCATGCGCTGGAGAAATCCGGACTCGCCGTCCTCGCAGAACAGTTCGTTGTGCTGGCCTCCGAAGTTCAGCGCCGGATCGGCCGTGCCCCTCAGGTTCTGCCACTTCTTTCGGCTGGCCTCGTGGGCTTCGTCAGCGCTGCGGTGAAACGGCGGGTTGCACAGAGTAAAATCGACCAGTTCGTCCGGTTGAATGATGTGCTCGAAGATGGCCGTCGGATCGCTCTGCAACCGCAGGGATATCCCGGAGGCGAGCGTCGGATTGGCCGCCAGAATCTGTTCGGCGTTGCGCAGAGCCGCCGGGTCGATGTCCGCGGCGATGAAACGCCAGTCGTATTCCACCCGTCCGACGAGGGGATAAATCAGGTTGGCGCCGGTGCCGATGTCCAGTCCCAGCAGCTCGTGTCCCGCCGGCACGACGCCATCGTGGCTGTCAGCCAGCAGATCGGCGAGGGCGTGAACATAATCGGCACGCCCGGGTACCGGCGGGCACAGATAGCCGGGTGGAATGGACCACTGTTCAATGCCGTACTGCGTCAGCAGCAACGCGCCATTGAGCGCGCGAACCGCTTGCGGGTTCGCGAAGTCCAGCGTCGGCTGGCCATGCACGCCGGTGCGCATGAAGGCGCGCAACTCCGGCGCGACGCGCACTAGCGCATCGAAGTCGTAGCGACCCTGGTGCCGGTTGCGAGGATGCGGACCGGAAGGGCGGCGGGAAGACTGCTGGGACGATCGGGTCATAAGCGGATCCGCCTGGTGAACGAGGCGCAGTGTCCCACAGCCGGGGACCGGATCCTATCCCGAGTTGTGCACAGTTCCGGTGGATGGATCTGTGGATAACTGTCGGATAACCGCATCCGATTGTCATCCAGGCTGACGCGCAGGGCCATGGGTGTTTTTTGACCAGGCGTTGTCGAAGCCGTCTTATCACATGGCCGGTGCTGATATAATCGCGGCATATCAGAGAGGTGAACATGACCACAGATGACCCACGTTTCGGCGGTATAGCACGGCTTTATGGACGCGAAGGGCTGGCCAGGTTGCGGGACAGTCACGTCGCCATAGTCGGCATCGGCGGGGTCGGCTCGTGGGCAACCGAAGCGTTGGCGCGTACCGGCATCGGCCGGATCACGCTGATCGATCTCGACGAAGTTTGCCAGACCAACACCAACCGGCAATTGCCTGCCATGGAAGGGCAGATCGGGCGCCCCAAGGTCGACGTCATGGCAGAGCGCCTGCGTGCGATCAACCCCGCCTGCCATGTTAATGCGGTGATGGATTTCGTTTCCGAGAAGAACCTGGCCGACTACATCACCGACGATATCGATGCGGTGGCCGACTGCATCGACAGCGTCAAATCGAAAGTGGCGCTGATCGCCTGGTGCAGGCGGCGCAAGATTCACATCGTCACTGCAGGCGGCGCAGCAGGTCAGTTCGATCCCCTGCAGGTGAAGATCGCCGATCTGTCGAAAACCACCAACGATCCGCTGGCGGCCAAGGCCCGATCGATGCTCAGGCGCAACCACAACTTCCCCCGCGCCGAAAGCAAGCGCAGCTTCGGCGTTCCTTGCGTGTATTCCACCGAGCAGCTGACCTATCCGCAGCCGGACGGCAGCGTCTGCCGTACCAAGGTGTTCGACGGCGAGGTGGTCAAGCTGGATTGCGAGGGTGGGCTGGGAGCGGTATCGATGGTGACAGGCACCTTTGGCCTGAACATCGCAGCGAAGATCGTTGAGCGCTTGCTGAAGTAGGGGCAGCGACGGGGTCGCTAAGCGGCAAGCTACTAGCTTCGAGCGACAAGCAGCACGCTGCGAGTGGAGAGTTCTGAGCTGAAGGCTTGAAGCAGCGTTCACGTCAGCGGGTAAGACGTTTCCCAAGATCCGGAGCTTCAAGCGGCGCCAATCAGCTTGCCGCTTGAAGCTCGTAGCTTGGGGCTGCCCTTAGTTGTGCGCGTGCAGCATCTCGTTGAGCTGGATCGCGGTCTTGTTTGTCTTGCACTCGATAGCGCCAGTCTGCGAGTTGCGTCGGAACAGCAGGTCGGTCTGATTGGCCAAATCACGCGCCTTGACGATCTCGACGATATTGTCGGCATCGTCGAGCAGTGCAACCTTGATGCCCGCGGTGATGTACAGGCCGGCTTCCACCGTACAGCGATCGCCCAACGGGATGCCGATACCGGCGTTGGCGCCGATCAGACAACCTTCGCCTACCGAAATGACGATATTGCCGCCGCCTGACAGGGTGCCCATGGTTGAGCAGCCACCGCCGAGATCGGAACCCTTGCCGACAAACACGCCAGCCGAGATCCGTCCTTCAACCATGCTGGTGCCGGCGGTTCCGGCATTGAAGTTGATGAAGCCTTCGTGCATGACGGTCGTGCCTTCGCCAACATAGGCCCCCAGGCGCACCCGTGCGGTGTCGGCGATGCGGATGCCGGAAGGGACCACGTAGTCGGTCATCGACGGGAACTTGTCCACACTGTGCACGATGATCGTCTCGCCGCCCAGCCGCGCAGCCAGCTGCCGCTGCGGCAATTCTGCGATGTCGATCGCGCCCTGGTTTGTCCAGGCGACGTTGGGCAATAGGGGAAAGATACCGGCCAGAACCACGCCATGCGGTTTGACCAGGCGATGCGAGAGCAGGTGAAGCTTGAGGTACGCCTCCGGCGTCGATGCCGGTGCTTCGTCGGTGGCCAGGATGGTGGCCACCAGCGGGCGGGTGCTGCCCGAGAGCTGGCGGACTACCGCGCCCGCTTCGGCGAATCCGGCCTGCTCCAGCGCCTTGCCCAGCGTCTCGCACTGAGTGGCTTTGAGCGGCAGCGCATGGTTGCCTTCGCTGTAGCCGAGCTGTTCGGCCACGACCTGCACCAGCCTGGAATCGGGGTGCAACAAAGGTTGCGGGTAGAACACTTCGAGCCAGTTACCGGCAGAGTTTTGCGTCCCGACGCCGAAGGCCAGGCTGAAACAGTCGCTCATGGGCTAATTCCTTGGATGCTATGCATGGACGGTCATGTAAGAGCGGCGGCGTATTGGTCGGGCTTGAAGCCGACCAGCCGCTGCGAGCCAGTGTCGAGCACCGGTCTTTTAATCATCGATGGGTTGGCTTGCATCAAGGCGACGGCCTTGGCGGTATCGATAGCCTGCTTGTCGGATTCATCAAGCTTGCGAAACGTCGTACCCTGGCGGTTGAGAATGGTCTCCCAGCCGTGCTCGTCGCACCACGCCTGCAGCCGAGCCGCGTCGATCCCTTCCCTCTTGTAATCATGGAAATGGTATTCGATGCGCTGCTCATCCAGCCAGGTCCGAGCCTTCTTCATCGTGTCGCAGGCCTTGATGCCGTATAGGGTGATCATGTTCAAAGACTCTCTATCAGGCGGCGGATACGCTGCGCGGCTTCGATGCAGTCGGCGAGCGGCGCCACCAGCGCCATGCGTATCCGTCCGGCGCCGGGATTATAACCGTCGACCTCGCGAGACAAGTAGCGGCCTGGCACTACTGCCACGTTCTGCTCGGCGAGCAGGCGGCGAGTGAAGGTCTCATCGTCGATAGGGGTGCGGGGCCAGAGATAGAAACCCGCGTCAGGTCGGGTGACGTCCATGACGCTGCCGAGGATGTCCAGCACCGCATCGAACTTGGCCTGATACTGCATCTGGTTCTCCCTGACATGACGCTCGTCCTTCCAGGCGGCAATGCTCGCCAGCTGCGTCTGCACGGGCATGGCGCAGCCGTGATAGGTGCGGTAGGTCAGGTAAGGCCTGAGCAGGCTGGCGTCCCCGGCGACGAAGCCGGACCGTAGCCCGGGCAGATTCGACCGCTTGGACAGGCTGTGGAACACCACGCAGCGGCGGAAGTCGTCACGACCCATCGCGGCGCACGCCTGCAGCAGGCCGACGGGACCGGATCCATCGGGTTGATGGATTTCGCTGTAGCATTCATCGGAAGCGATTACGAAGTCGTAACGATCGGCCAGTTCGATAAGCTGCTGCAGCGTTCGCAGACCTATGACCGCGCCAGTCGGGTTGCCCGGCGTACAGATGAACAGAAGCTGGCAGCGTCGCCACACGTCCTCGGACACCGATGCGAAGTCCGGAACGAATCCGTTGTCGGCATCGCAGGCCAGGTAATGGGGCTCGACTCCGGCCAGAAATGCCGCACCTTCATAGATCTGATAGAACGGGTTGGGACTGACCACCAGGCCCTCCGGATCCCGTTCGACGACTGCCTGGGTGAACGAGAACAGCGCTTCGCGCGTGCCGTTGACCGGGACGATGTGGCGATCGATATCCAGCGTGTCGTGATTCAGGCTGAAGCGACGCGTGAGCCAGTCGCCGATGCTGCGACGTAGCTCAGGCAGACCCAGTGTGGTCGGATACACAGCAGCCTTGTCCAGGTTTGCCGCGAGCGCTTCGAGAACCAGAGCCGGGGAGGGGTGCTTGGGTTCCCCGATCGACAGGGACACCGGCGCCAAGGCGGGATTCGGCGTCACGTCGGCAAGCAGCGCGCGCAGCTTTTCAAACGGGTACGGTTGCAGGCGGTCGAGATCGGGGTTCATCCGCTGGTGGTCCTCAGGGGCCGATGGCAATCTGCGACGGCGGGCTGTTGTCGGAACGCTGGGCGCTTGAACCCAGCGTTTTGATGATGGTGCTCTGCAGGCGCTCGCACAGCTGCGGGTCGGACAGGGGCTGATTGTTCGCATCGGTCAGCACGAACACGTCATCGACCCGCTCGCCAAGCGTGACGATCTTGGCGTTTTGCACGCTGATCTCGAAGTCGAGGAATATCTTGCCCATGCGTGCGAGCAGCCCGGGTCGGTCAGGCGCCGACAATTCCAGGATGGTGTGCTGACCGCCATGGTCGTTGAAGATGGTCACCTCCGGATCGAAGGCAAAGTGCTTGAGCTGGCGCGGCACGCGTCGCTGAATGATGGACGGGTAGTCGTCCGGATCTGACAGCGCTTCGATCAGCCCGTGCTTGATCTGGCGGATACGTTCAATATTATCGCCGATCGAGCCGCCGTCAGCATCGAGCACGATATAGGTGTCCAGGCTGAATCGGCTGGTCGAGGTGATGATTCGGGCATCCTGAATGTTCAGGTTGAGCTGGTCCATCGCTGCCGCGGTGACCGCGAACAGGTCGTTCTGCTCGGGTGTGTAGATGAAGATTTGCGTGGCGCCCTCGAATTCACGCTGTGCTGTCTCGCGCAGCATGACCAGCGGGCCGTTGCGGTTGGGGTGCTGGGTGATCGCCTCGGTATGCCAGGCCACATCGCTGGCGGTGTGGCGCAGGAAGTAGTCTTCACCCAGTTCTGCCCACAGGGCTTCCGCGTCGTCCTCGTCGACGCCGGCGCGTACCAGAATGTCCAGCGCCGCTTGCTGGGTCTGGCGGATCTGCTCCTCGCGATCAGGCGGATTTTCCAGCCCTCGACGCAGTGCCCGCTTGGTCTCGGTATACAGCTGACGCAACAGCGAAGCGCGCCAGCTGTTCCACAGCGTCGGATTGGTGGCGTTGATGTCGGCAATGGTGAGTACGTAGAGGTAATCCAGCCGCACCTGGTTGGCCATTTTCACGGCGAAGTCATGGATGACGTCGGGGTCGGAAATGTCCTTGCGCTGCGCAGTGGTGGACATCAACAGGTGATTTTCCACCAGCCAGCTCACCAGGTGCGAGTCCCACGCCGGCAGCTGATGACGCTGGCAGAAGGCCTCAGCGTCTACCTTGCCGAGCTCCGAATGGTCGCCGCCGCGGCCCTTGGCAATATCGTGGTAAAGCCCTGCGATGTAGAGCAGATCCGGCTTGGGCAGGCGACAGAAGATGCGCCATGCCAGCGGATATTTCTCCTGGTAATCGGGGCGACCGAGTTTGCGCAGATGCTTGATCAGATTGAGCGTGTGAGCGTCGACGGTATAGATATGGAAGAGGTCGTGCTGCATCTGTCCGACGATCTTGCCGAATTCCGGCAGATAGCGGCCGAGAATGCCGTAGCGGTTCATGCGGCGCAGGTTGCGGTGAATGCCTTCCTGACAGCGCAACAGCTCGATGAACAGGCTGGTATTGCGAATGTCACTGCGGAACCTGTCATCGATCAGATGCCGGTGATCCCGCAGCAGGCGGATGCTGTCGGCCCGTACCCCGCGGATCTCGGGATGCTGCGCCATGAGCAGAAAAATCTCGAGCAACGCGAACGGGGTGCGCTTGAATACCTGCGGATGAGTGACTTCGATGTAATGGTTGCGGACCTGGAAGCGGGCGTTGAGCGGACGGATGTCGGCGGCTTCGGCATTGCGCAGCAGAATCTCTTCGAAATGCTGCATGAGCAGGTCGTTGAGCTCGGAGAGTGACATCACCACGCGATAGTACTTCTGCATGAAGCGCTCGACGGCGAGCTTGGCGTCACTGTCCTCATAGCCGAGCAACTGCGCCAGAGTGCGCTGATGATCGAACAGCAGGCGATCCTCGGCCCGGCCGGCCAGTGTGTGCAGGGCGAAACGGACCTGCCACAGAAACGCGCGGCCCGAGGCCAGGATGTTGTACTCCGGCTCGTTGAGGAATCCCTGCTCGACCAGCTCGCGCAGGTCGTTGGTGCCAAAATGCCGCAAGGCCAC
The DNA here is from genome assembly GCF_020025155.1 of Halopseudomonas nanhaiensis. Taxonomy (NCBI): domain Bacteria; kingdom Pseudomonadati; phylum Pseudomonadota; class Gammaproteobacteria; order Pseudomonadales; family Pseudomonadaceae; genus Pseudomonas; species Pseudomonas nanhaiensis. The sequence goes on along the minus strand of NZ_CP073751.1, from coordinate 2,842,350 downwards.
CCAGCCGATGGTCTGGATGTCGCGCAGGCCGCCTGGCGAGCTCTTGACGTTCGGCTCGAGGTTGTATTCGGTGTCGTTGAACTTGGCGTGGCGGGCCTGCTGTTCTGCACGTTTGGCGCGGAAGAATTCGGCATCGGTCCACATGTGCTCGGAACTGATCGCCTGCATCATCGCCTGGCGCAGCGACTCCTCGCCCGACAAGGTGCGTGATTCCATCAGGTTGGTAATCACGGTGATATCGGCCCGGGCTTCGCTCGCACAGTCGCCTATCGACCGCACGCTCTGACCGACTTCCAGACCGATGTCCCATAGCAGCATCAGGAACTGCTCGATCGACTCCCTATAGCCGTCGGCATTGTCTTCACGCAGCAGGATCAGCAGATCGATATCCGAATGCGGATGAAGCTCGCCCCGCCCGTAACCACCCACCGCCAGCAGGGCGATGCCCGGGTCGGCGGCACAGGGCAGGCGACTCCAGGCCTGACAGAGGATCTGGTCGGTAAACCAGGCACGGTCGTGTATCAGCTTGTGGATGTCCCGCCCGCCGGTGAAACGCGCCTGCAGGACGGAATCGGCCTGAGCGATGGCTTTCTTGAACGCAGCAATGGGGCTGCTTTTCAGGGCCAGTTCCGCCTGAAACTGACCTCGGTCGAACAGTTCGGTATCCATAGCTACCCCCTGCGGTGACGACGGGTGACGCTTACTGGAAGGTCTCTTCCTGACGGCGGGTCAGTACTTCGTGCCCGTCTGCAGTGACAAGAATGGTGTGTTCCCACTGCGCGGAGAGCTTGCGATCCTTGGTAATGGCCGTCCAGCCGTCGCCGAGCAGACGGGTATCGGGCCGGCCCTGATTGATCATTGGCTCGATGGTGAAGGTCATGCCTTCCTTCAGCTCCATGCCGGTGCCCGCCCGTCCGTAATGCAGTACCTGGGGGTCTTCGTGGAAGACCTTGCCGATGCCATGCCCGCAGTACTCGCGAACCACGCTGTAGCGATTGGCGTGCGCATGGTCCTGGATGATCTGTCCGATATCGCCCAGACGTGCGCCGGGGCGTACGACGGAGATACCTTTATATAGACATTCCTGGGTCACGCGAATCAGGCGATCGACCCACTCGGGCGCTTCGCCGACGATGAACATCTTGCTGGTATCGCCGTGGTAACCATCCTTGATCACGGTTATGTCGATATTCAACGCGTCACCGCTCTTGAGCGGCTTGTCGTTGGGGATGCCGTGACATACCACGTGATTGATCGAGGTGCAGATCGACTTGGGGAACGGAATCCGGTCAGGCGCACCGCCGTAGTTCAGCGGGGCAGGGATGGCCTTCTGTACATTGACGATGTGATCGTGGCAGATCCGGTCGAGCTCTTCGGTGGTCACGCCGGGCTTGACGTGCTCGCCGATCATTTCCAGCACCTCGGCCGCCAGGCGGCCGGCAATGCGCATGCCGGCGATATCTTCCGCAGTCTTGATGGTTACTGTCATGAAGGCTCTCTCACAATTCCATGCCCTGAGGCATGCAGGCTTGAACAAACCAGAGAGTTTACCAGACATGATCGTCGCTGTTGAGCCGCAGCAAGCGCAGCTCGCCTCGCCGCTCGGCATGTCGAACTTTATTCGATGGGCTCGATATGGTATAAAGCGCCGCGCCTGAAATAACGCAACGCGCGTCAGGCGAAACTAGAAACCGCACACGTATCGTCACAGTGCCCTGGGTGCCCTTCGGGGTTGGACACTGGGATACGTGGAGGCCCAACCCGACTTTATGATGGAGTTATCATGACCCAAGTCTCTATGCGTGACATGCTAAAGGCCGGTGCGCACTTCGGCCACCAGACCCGTTACTGGAACCCGAAAATGGGCAAGTTCATTTTCGGCGCCCGCAACAAGATTCACATCATCAACCTGGAAAAGACCATGCCGATGTTCCACGAAGCCCTGAGCTTTGTGGAGAAGCTGGCTTCCGGCAAGAACAAGCTGCTCTTCGTCGGCACCAAGCGTGCTGCGAGCAAGATCATTGCCGAAGAAGCAAGCCGCGCCGGCATGCCCTACGTTGATCATCGCTGGCTGGGCGGCATGCTCACCAACTACAAGACCATCCGTCAGTCGATCAAGCGTCTGCGTGACCTCGAAGTACAGGCTCAGGACGGCACCTTCACCAAGCTGACCAAGAAAGAAGCGCTGATGCGTACCCGCGATCTCGAGAAGCTCGATCGCAGCCTGGGTGGTATCAAGGACATGGGTGGCCTGCCTGACGCGCTCTTCGTTATCGACGTCGAGCACGAGCGGATTGCCATCACCGAAGCCAACAAGCTGGGCATCCCGGTTATCGGCATCGTCGATACCAACAGCAGCCCGGAAGGTGTCGACTACGTCATCCCCGGCAACGACGACGCTATCCGCGCGATCAAGCTGTACGCCGCTGCGATGGCTGATGCGGTCCTGCGTGGCAAGAGCAACGGTGGCGGTGCCGACGAGTTCGTCGAAGAAGAAGCACCGGCGACCGAGGCCTCTGCAGGCTAAGCGAGTATTTCGGCGCGCGGTTGCCGTATCGAAAAGGGGGCTATGCCCCCTTTTTGCAATATGCTCAACGCAACATGAACGACCTGCTCCGCGAAGCCGGGGCAGTACAGAATCAAGTCATTCTAGAGGAATCATTCATGACACAGATCACTGCAGCCATGGTCAAGGAACTGCGCGAGCGCACCGGCCAGGGCATGATGGAATGCAAGAAGGCTCTGGTTGCCGCCGACGGTGACATTGAAAAAGCGATCGATGACATGCGTGCCTCCGGCGCGATCAAGGCTGCCAAGAAAGCCGGCAACATCGCTGCTGAAGGCGCCATTGCAGTCAAGGTTTCTGCTGACAGCAAGGCAGCTGTCATCGTCGAAGTCAATTCCCAGACCGACTTCCTGGCTCTGCAGGACGACTTCAAGAATTTCGTCAGCGCGACGCTGGACAAGGCTTTCGAAGCTGGCTACACCGATGCCGCACCGCTGGTTGCCGATCAGGAAAGCGCACGTGAAGCGCTGATTGCCAAGACCGGCGAGAACGTCAACATTCGTCGTCTGGCTCGGGTTGAAGGCGACGTGATCGGCGCCTACCTGCACGGTCACCGTATCGGTGTCGTGGTCAACCTCAAGGGTGGCAATGAAGAGCTGGCGCGCGATATCGCCATGCACGTTGCGGCCAGCAACCCGCAGTTCGTCGACCCGTCTCAGGTGTCCGAGGAAGCGGTTGCCAAGGAAAAGGAAATTTTCCTGGCGCTGAACGCCGACAAGATTGCCGGCAAGCCGGACAACATTGTCGAGAACATGGTCAAAGGTCGTATCAACAAGTTCCTGGCTGAAGCCAGCCTGGTCGAGCAGCCCTTCGTCAAGGATCCGGAGGTCAAGGTCGGTGATCTGGCGAAGAAGGCCGGTGCCGAGGTCGTTTCCTTCATCCGCTTTGAAGTGGGTGAGGGCATCGAACGCGCCGAAACCGACTTCGCTGCCGAGGTCGCTGCCCAGGTCGCGGCATCCAAGCAGTAAGTTGCTTGCTGACCGTTGCATTGCAGGCGCTCCGCGGGAGCGTCTGCAATAAGGTCTCCCAGAGGCTTCCCGCGCAGGCGTGAAGCCTCTTTTTTGAAACACTGAACAAGTGCCCATCAGCAGTGTCTTGGTGGAACTTGTTGAGTTTTTCTCCCTTCTATCGCAGGAGAGTGCATCGATGGCCCAGGTACCCAGCAGCCGCCAGCCCAAGTACAAGCGGATCCTTCTGAAGCTCAGCGGTGAGGCCCTGATGGGGACCGAAGACTTCGGTATTGACCCTAAGGTTCTCGACCGCATGGCGCTGGAGGTAGGCCAATTGGTCGGCATTGGCGTACAGGTGGGTCTGGTGATCGGCGGCGGCAACCTGTTCCGCGGTGCCGCACTGCATGCGGTCGGCATGGATCGGGTAACCGGTGACCATATGGGCATGCTGGCTACTGTCATGAATGCCCTGGCCATGCGCGACTCGCTGGAGCGCTCGAACATTCAGACCCGGGTCATGTCAGCCATTACCATGGAAGGTGTCACCGAGCATTACGATCGCCGCAAGGCGATGCGCTACCTCGCGGGCGGTGACGTGGTAATATTTTCCGCCGGCACCGGCAACCCGTTCTTCACCACCGATACCGCGGCCTGCCTGCGCGGCATCGAGGTCGATGCCGACCTGGTCCTCAAGGCCACCAAGGTCGACGGTGTCTACAACGCCGATCCCATGAAGGACCCGAACGCCCAGCGTTTCGATACGCTCAGCTATGACCAGGTGCTGGATCTCAAGCTTGGTGTAATGGATCTGACCGCGATCTGTCTGATCCGCGATCACAAGATGCCGTTGCGGGTCTTCAACATGAACAAGCCTGGCGCGCTGCTCAATGCAGTGGTAGGAAGCGCCGAAGGAACACTGATCGAGGGCTAATCGATGATCAATGAAATCAAGAAGGACGCTCAGGAGCGCATGAAGAAGTCGGTCGAGGCACTGGATCATGCGTTTGCCAAGATTCGTACCGGCCGCGCTCATCCGAGCATTCTCGATAGCGTCATGGTCTCCTATTACGGCGCTGATACGCCGCTGCGTCAGGTTGCCAACGTCAACGTCGAAGATTCGCGTACGCTGGCGCTGACGGTTTTCGACCGCAGCATGATCCAGGCTGTCGAAAAAGCCATCATGACCTCCGATCTCGGACTCAATCCGGCTACTGCCGGCACCACCATTCGTGTGCCGATGCCTGCCCTGACCGAGGAAACGCGCAAGGGTTTCACCAAGCAGGCGCGTTCCGAGTCCGAGAACGCCCGGGTTGCCGTACGCAATATCCGGCGCGATGCGCTGAGTCAGTTGAAGGACCTGCAGAAGGAAAAGGAAATCAGCGAGGACGAGGAACGTCGTGCAGCTGACGAGGTCCAGAAGTTGACCGACAAATACATCGCCGAAATCGATAAGGCGCTGGAAGCCAAGGAATCGGACCTGATGGCCATTTGAGCCATCGTTCCCCATTGACCCATGAATGATATGACAACAGCCGGTCGTCCGCCGTCCATTCCCCGCCATGTGGCCATAATCATGGATGGGAACAATCGCTGGGCGCGCAAGCGCTTTCTTCCGGGTGTAGCCGGCCACAAGGCTGGTGTCGATGCGGTGCGCGCGGTCATCGAGGTCTGCGCCGAGGAAGGCGTCGAGGTTCTGACCTTGTTTGCGTTCTCGAGCGAAAACTGGAATCGACCCGAAGAAGAGGTCGGTGCGCTGATGGACCTGTTTCTCAGCGCCCTGCGCCGGGAAGTGCGCAAACTGGTCGAAAACGAGATCTGTCTGCGTATCGTCGGAGATCGATCACGTTTTTCCGCAGAGCTGCAGAAGGCCATGGCGGAAGCCGAAGCGCTGACGGCGGACGGCACACGCCTCACGCTGGTGGTCGCCGCCAACTATGGCGGGCAGTGGGACATCGCCCAGGCGGCTCGCCGTCTGGCAATCGAGGCTCAGGCCGGTAGGCTTGATGCGACAGCCATCGACGAGCAGGACTTCCAGCAGCGGCTTTGCACGGCGGAGTGGCCCCAGCCGGACCTGTGCATCCGTACCGGCGGCGAACGCCGGGTAAGCAACTTTCTGCTGTGGCAGATTGCCTATGCCGAGCTGTATTTCTCCGATCTCTATTGGCCCGATTTCAAGCACGACGCGCTGCGCGCCGCCTTCGCGGATTTCGCCAAGCGGCAACGTCGCTTTGGCAAGACTAGCGAGCAAGTAGCGGCGGAATCCGGATGCTGAAGCAGCGCATCATCACGGCCGTCATCCTCGCCCCGCTGGCAATCGCCGGCTTCGTTTTCCTGCACGGGCCACTGTTTGCGCTGTTCGTGGGCGCCATCGTGACGCTGGCGGCCTGGGAATGGGCTCGTCTCGGCGGCGAAACCACGCAGAAGGGCCGAATTATCTATGCTGCCGCCGTTGCGTTGCTGATGGCCGGTCTTTACCGGGACGGCTGGCCGGCGCAGTACATTTTCATACCGGCGCTGCTCTGGTGGATATTTGCGACAGTGTTGATCATTCGCTATCCCAACGGACGGGGCGTCTGGGCTGGCTCGATGATCTGCCAGCTGTTCGGTCTGCTGGTGCTTCTGCCTGCCTGGTACGGGCTGATCTGGCTTCGCGAGCAGCCTTCCGGCCTGCTGCTGATCCTTGCCGTGCTTCTGCTGGTATGGATCGCCGATATCGGCGCCTACTTTGCAGGCAAGAACTTCGGCCGCAACAAGCTGCTGCCCAAGGTCAGTCCGGGCAAGACCCGCGAAGGACTGTTTGGCGGGGTCTTCTTTACTCAGGTGGCGACACTGGGCACCTTGCTGTATCTCGGCTGGCCATTGCCTGATGTGTTGCTGGGTCTGGTCGGCGCCCTGCTGGTGGTGCTCTTTTCAGTGGTTGGCGATCTCACCGAGAGTGTCTTCAAGCGCGAGCAGGGCATGAAGGACAGCAGTAACCTGCTGCCCGGTCACGGCGGTGTGATGGATCGTATTGACAGTCTCACTGCTGCTATTCCGGTATTCGCCCTGTTCTGGCTGCTGGTCGGGAGCCGCCTCGGGTGACCATCAGCCAAATCTGCATTCTCGGTGCAACCGGATCGATTGGTGTCAGCACGCTGGACGTCATTGCCCGCCATCCGGATCGCTATGGGCTGTTTGCGCTCACCGGGCACAGCCGTATGGATGTGCTGCTCGCGCAGTGCATCGAGCACGATCCCGTCCATGCGGTGGTCGCCGGCGCGAGCCAGGCCGCAGCGCTGCAGGCATCCCTGGCAGCGGCAGGAAAGCGCACCCGGGTGCTGCACGGCCCCGAGGCGTTGTCCAGCGTGGCTGCAGATGAGCGCGTCGATGCAGTCATGGCTGCCATCGTCGGCGCTGCGGGTCTTGCCCCTACATTGGCGGCGGTCAGGGCAGGCAAGCGCGTATTGCTGGCGAACAAGGAAGCGCTGGTCATGTCCGGCAGTCTGTTCATGGACGCCGTCAGCCAGTCTGGCGCGCGGCTGTTGCCCATCGACAGTGAACACAACGCGATTTTCCAGTGCATGCCTCCTCGCTACAGCGACGGTCTGGCCAATGTTGGCGTGCGCAAGATTCTGCTCACTGCATCAGGTGGTCCGTTTCGCTCGCTCGCGTCCGATCAGCTGGCCGGCGTGACGCCTGAGCAGGCGTGTGCCCACCCCAACTGGTCAATGGGGCAGAAAATATCGGTCGACTCGGCAAGCATGATGAACAAGGGGCTGGAGCTGATCGAGGCCTGCTGGCTGTTCGATGCCAGGCCCGATCAGGTGCAGATCGTGGTGCATCCGCAGAGCGTGATTCACTCCATGGTCGAGTACGTTGACGGTTCGGTGCTGGCGCAGCTGGGCAATCCTGACATGCGGACGCCGATTGCCCATGCTCTGGCCTGGCCCGAGCGCATCGACTCGGGCGTCGCTGCGCTCGACCTGCTGCAGGTGGCCTGTCTGGATTTTGAAGCGCCCGATGTCGAGCGCTTCCCCTGCCTGCGCCTGGCCCGCTCCGCGGCAGAAGCTGGCGGCACCGCCAGCGCTGTTCTCAATGCGGCCAATGAGGTAGCAGTGGAAGCCTTTCTCAGCCGGCGCATTGGTTTTACCGACATCCCTGTTATCATCGACGACGCGCTCAGCAGCCTGCCGGCAGAATCGGTTCGCGATCTGGACCATATTCTTCACGCCGACCGGCTTGCGCGCGAGCACGCCACCGCATGGCTGGCCAACAAGGTTTGACTGGCTGAGGCAGGTATCCACCGCCTCACCCGAACGAGGCGTCAATGGACCTTCTGTTTACCCTTCTTGCGACTATTGTAGCCCTCGGGCTGCTGGTCACCATTCATGAGTACGGTCATTTCTGGGTAGCTCGACGCTGCGGCGTCAAGGTGCTCAAGTTTTCCGTGGGCTTCGGCAAATCGCTGTTCAGCTGGCACGACAAGCGGGGCACCGAGTACGCCGTCGCAGCGATACCGCTAGGCGGTTACGTGAAGATGCTCGACGAGCGCGAGGGTCCGGTAGACCCTGCCGAGCTGGATCAGGCGTTCAATCGCAAGGACGTGAAGAAGCGCATCGCCATCGTCTGCGCCGGGCCGTTGGCCAACTTCCTGCTCGCTATCGTCGCCTTCTGGGTGATCGCGGTGATGGGTATTACCACCATTGCCCCGGTGCTCGGTCCGGTTGAGCCCGGCAGCGTTGCCCAGCGTGCCGGTCTCGCCGAAGGCATGGAGCTGGTCGAGATCGACGGTCAGAGTACGCCCAGCTGGCACGAAGTGAATCTGCAGTTGATCCGCCGCTTGGGCGAAACCGGTCGTCTCGAAGTGATGGCCAGGGAGACGCCGGAGAGTGCTCCGCAGAGCTACACGCTCACCTTGCAGGACTGGTTGCGTGGTGCAGATCAACCTGATCCGATTGAAGCCCTCGGCCTCACTACCTGGCAGCCGGTAGTCGAGCCGCGCATCGGTCAGGTGACTTCCGATGGCGCTGCCGAAGCCGCTGGCCTCCGGGAAGGGGACCTCATTCTGGCAATCGACGGCGAGCCCGTTCAGGATTGGGTTCGCCAGGTGGTTCCGACCATCCAGGCTAGCGCTGGCCAGGCTCTGGAGCTGACGATCGACCGCGACGGGGCGACGCAGACGCTGATCGTCACCCCTCAGGCTCGTGAGCATGAAGGTCGCTCGCAAGGGTTCGTCGGGGCGGGCGTAGCAGCGTTCGAATGGCCTGAACACATGATCCGCAGCATTGATTACAACCCGCTGGTGGCGATCCCGGTGGCGCTGGGCAAGACCTGGGACATGACGGTTCTCACGCTGGAATCGCTGAAGAAAATGCTCACCGGCCTGGTGTCGGCAAAAAACTTGAGCGGTCCGATAACCATTGCTAAAGTGGCGGGCGCTTCCGCCAAGTCCGGCCCAGAAAGCTTTCTCAGCTTCCTCGCCTATTTGAGCATCAGCCTCGGTGTGCTGAACCTGCTGCCGATCCCCGTCCTGGACGGGGGGCATCTGGTTTACTACGTTGCGGAATGGGTTCGCGGCAAGCCGTTGTCGGAGCGTATTCAGGCCTGGGGGTTGCAGATCGGCCTGACACTCATCGTTGGGGTAATGGTATTTGCCATCTTCAACGATATCAGCCGTCTGGGTTGACCGATAAGACAGCGGAAGCCGAGCTGTCGCAAGGTTGCCACGGCCAATAATTTAAACCAGTCAGTCAGAACGGATTTCATGAAACGTTACCTATTGCCTGCGCTACTGATGATTCTCCTGGCGCCGGAAGTTTTTGCAGATTCCTTCCGGATCTCCGACATTCGCGTCAATGGGTTGCAACGTGTCTCGGCTGGCAGCGTGTTCAGCGCGTTGCCGCTGAATATCGGCGACGAGGTGGACGACCAGGAGCTGGTCGACGCTTCCCGGTCGCTGTTTCGTACCGGCTTCTTCCAGGACATTCAGCTCGGCCGGGAAGGCAACGTGCTGGTGATCAACCTGGTGGAGCGCCCGTCCATTTCGTCCATCGAGCTGGAGGGCAACAAGGCGCTGAAGAGCGAAGACCTGCTCGAAGGGCTGCGTGCAGCAGGGTTGGCAGAGGGTGAAATCTTCCAGCAGGCCACGCTCGAAGGCGTGCGCAATGAACTGCTGCGCCAGTATGTGGCGCAGGGTCGCTACTCGGCCGACATCGAAACCGAAGTGGTGGCCGAGCCGCGCAACCGTGTAGGACTGCGTATCATCGTCGACGAAGGCCAGGTTGCTTCGATCAAGCACATCAACGTCGTCGGCAACACGGTCTTCCCGACCGACGAGCTGGTCGATCTGTTCGAGCTCAGCACCTCCGGCTGGTTTTCGTTCCTGCGTAACGACGACAAGTACTCCCGTGAGAAATTGTCCGGCGATCTCGAGCGCCTGCGTTCGTACTATCTCGACCGCGGCTACATCAACATGGATGTGGCATCGACCCAGGTTTCGATCACACCCGACAAGCGCAACGTCTACATCACCGTCAACATCAACGAGGGCGAGCGCTACACCGTCAGCGATGTAAAGCTTTCCGGCGACCTGAAGGTCGAGGAGAGCGAAGTCGAGCGTCTGCTGCTGGTGCAGCCGGGGCAGGTGTTTTCCCGCCAGGTGATGACGGCGAGCAGTGACCTGGTGACCCGTCGGCTGGGCAACGAGGGCTATACCTTCGCCAACGTCAATGCCATTCCGGACATCAATGAAGAAGACCGTACCGTATCGGTCACCTTTTTCGTCGACCCGGGTCGCCGTGCCTACGTCAATCGCATCAACTTCCGCGGCAATACCAAGACCGACGACGAGGTGTTGCGCCGTGAAATGCGCCAGATGGAAGGCGGTTGGGCCTCCACTCACCTGATCGATCAGTCCAAGGTACGCCTGGAACGCCTGGGATTCTTCAAGGAAGTTGACGTCGAAACCGTGCCGGTGCCAGGCGCGGAGGATCTGATCGACGTGAATTACACCGTCGAAGAACAGCCCTCCGGTTCGATTACCGCCAGCGTCGGCTTCGCCCAGGGTACTGGTCTGATTCTTGGGGGCTCGATCAGCCAGAACAACTTCTTCGGTACCGGAAACCGCGTCAGCGTCAGTGCTAACCGTTCCGAATACCAGACGTCGCTGTCGTTTGGTTTCCTTGATCCCTACTTCACCGTCGATGGCGTCAGCCTTGGCTACAACGCCTTCTACCGTACAACCGACTACGACCGCCTCAATGTAGACATCTCGAGCTACGCGGTTGACTCCTATGGCGCCGGCTTCAACATCGGCTACCCGATCAGCGATACGTCGCGCCTCTCTTTCGGGCTCAACTTGCAACAGGATGAAATCAAGACCGGTACCTACACCGTTCAGGAAATCGTCAACTTCCTCGAAGAGGAGGGCGATTCATTCACCAACTTCAAGTTCAATGCAGGCTGGTCGCAGTCAACGCTCAACCGCGGCGTGTTTCCGGATCGCGGCTTCTCGCAGAACCTGAACGTGGAAACCACGGTGCCGGGCAGCGATCTGAGCTTTTACAAGATCGACTATCGCGGACAGCACTTCCTGCCTGTCAGCGAATCCCTGACGTTGCGGACCCATGCCAACCTGGGCTACTCCGACAGCTTCGGCGATACCGGGCGCGTGCCGTTCTACGAGCACTATTACGCCGGCGGCATCGGTTCGGTGCGCGGTTTCCGTGACAGTTCGCTCGGCCCCCGAAGCACGCCGGCCGCGATTGATCCGGACCGCGATCAACTGCCCTTTGGCGGTAACGTCAAGGTGACCGGTGGCGCGGAACTGATCTTCCCTGCGCCGTTCGTTACCGATCAACGTTCACTTCGCACGGTGCTGTTCTTCGACGTGGGCAATGTCTTTGATACCGAATGTGCCAATACCGTATTGCTCAATGGCCGCGAGAATCCAGGCTGTGGTAGCGTAGATGCCGGTCAGTTGCGATACAGCGCCGGTGTGGGCCTGTCCTGGCTCACCGCTCTGGGCCCGCTCGGGTTCAGCCTGGCCATGCCTCTGAACGACGAATCGGAAGACGACACCCAGGTATTCCAGTTCACCTTGGGCCAGACGTTCTGAGGCTGGCCTCTCTCATCACTACAAAATCCAGGAGCAGTTGAAGGTGCGTAAGTTAATCAGCGTTGCAGCAATATCCTTGATGGTACTCGCCAGCTTTCCGGCTGTTGCCGAAATCAAAATCGCCGTGCTGGATTACCAGATGGCTCTGGTCGAGTCGGATGCTGCCAAGCGCTACTCGGGCGAAGCGGAAAAGAAGTACGGTAATCAGGTCCAGCGCCTGCGCAATCTCGAAAGCGAGGCCAAGCGCCTGCAGGAGCGCATGCAGAAGGACGGTGAAAAGCTCGGCCAGACCGAAAAGGAAAAGCTCGACCTCGAGTTTCGTCAGAAGGCACGTGAATTTCAGACCCTGTCCCGCGAGCTGAACGAGCAGCGCGCCCAGGATGAGCGTCAGGTTGTCGAAACACTGCGTCCCAAGCTGGAAGAGGCGGTCAAGGCGGTGATTGCGTCCGGCAATTATGATCTGGTCATCGATCGCAGCGCGGTTGTCGACGTCAAGCCCGATCTGGATATCACCCGCCAGGTCATCGAGCGCCTCAACAGCGCCCGCTAAGCGATGACTGATACTTTGCTGACTCTGTCCGATCTGGCCGATGCGCTCGACGCCAGGCTGGTGGGCGACGGCACGCGCGTCATCACCGGCCTGTCCACACTGGCCGACGCCGGACCGGGTCAGCTGAGCTTTCTGGCCAATGCCCAGTACCGCAAGTTGCTGGCCACTACCCGTGCCGACGCAGTGCTGTTGCGCGAAGCGGACGCAGAGGGGTTCGGCGGCAATGCCCTTATCGTCAGTGATCCATACCTCGCCTATGCCCGTTTGTCCCACCGATTTGATCCCAAGCCGCGTCCGGCTGCGGGCATTCATCCTACGGCGGTGGTCGCCACGGATGCCACGGTGCATCCAGAGGCCAGCGTCGGCCCGTTCGCGGTCATCGAGTCGGGTGCGAATGTTGGCGCCGGGGTGACACTGGGCTCTCACTGTCACGTGGGTGCCCGTTCGCGCATCGGCGCGGGCGGCTGGCTTGCGCCTCGGGTCACGATTTACCACGATGTGCGCATCGGCGAGCGGGTGGTGATCCAGTCAGGCGCGGTGATCGGCTCGGAAGGCTTCGGATTTGCCAATGAGGCGGGCCGCTGGGAGAAGATAGCCCAGATCGGTGGCGTGAGCATTGGTGACGATGTGGAGATCGGCGCCAATACCGCGATCGACCGGGGCGCTCTGGCCGATACCGTTATCGGCGACGGCGTCAAGCTGGACAACCAGATTCAGATCGCCCACAACGTCCAGATCGGCGACCACACGGCCATGGCCGCCTGCGTGGGTATCTCCGGCAGCACGCGGATCGGCCGTCATTGCATGATCGCAGGCGGTGTCGGGATGGTTGGCCATATCGAGGTCTGCGACAACGTATTCGTCAGCGGCATGACCATGGTCACGCGGTCGATCACCGAGCCTGGCGCCTACTCGTCAGGAACGGCAATGCAGCCGGCGGCCGAATGGAAGAAGAGTGCTGCACGGATTCGGCAGCTCGATGCGCTGGCCAAACGTGTCCAGCACATGGAGAAGCAATTGGCGGCAGTGACTCCAGCTGCGCAGGGTTCATCTGAACCCTGATCGGCGCTGCGGCGCACCTATTTCACTGCAAGGCTTGCCTAATGGATATCAACGAAATCAAAGAATACCTGCCCCACCGGTACCCGTTCCTGTTGGTAGATCGGGTGGTGGAGCTGGATCTCGAGAATCGCCACATTCGTGCATACAAGAACGTGTCGGTGAACGAGCCCTTCTTCAACGGGCATTTCCCTCAGCATCCCATCATGCCCGGCGTGCTGATCATTGAAGCCATGGCTCAGGCCGCGGGTCTGCTTGGTTTCAAGATGATGAATGTCAAGCCGTCCGATGGCACCCTGTACTATTTCGTCGGTTCAGACAAGCTGCGCTTCCGTCAGCCGGTAGTGCCAGGCGACCAGCTTCAGCTCGAAGCTCGCCACCTGAGCAACAAGCGCGGCATCTGGCGCTTCTCCTGTCGAGCCATCGTCGGTACGCAGGAAGTCTGCGCCGCCGAGATCATCTGCGCGGAGCGCAAGATATGAATCGGATCCATCCTCAGGCGATCGTCGATCCGGCTGCGCGGCTGGCCGATGATGTCGAGGTCGGACCCTGGACGCTGATCGGCCCGGATGTCGAAATCGGCTCCGGCACGGTCGTCGGCCCCCACGTGGTGATCAAAGGGCCGACGACAATCGGCCAGGGCAACCGGATATTCCAGTTTGCCTCGGTCGGCGAAGACTGCCAGGACAAGAAGTACCGTGGCGAACCCACCCGCCTGGTGATTGGCGACAACAACGTCATTCGGGAAGGCTGTACGCTGCATCGCGGCACGGCACAGGACCAGGGCGTCACCACCATCGGCAGCAACAATCTGCTCATGGCCTATGTACATGTTGCCCACGACTGCGTGGTAGGTAGCAACATCATCATGGCCAACAATGCCACCATCGCGGGACATGTTCACGTCGGCGACGGCGCGATCCTTGGCGGCTACACGACGGTCCACCAGTTCTGCCGTCTTGGCGCCTGGTCGATGAGTGCGGCCAATAGCGCGGTATTCAAGGACATTCCCGCGTTTGTCATGGTGGGTGGAAATCCGGCCAGCGCGCACGGGATGAACTTCGAAGGCATGCGCCGCAGAGGCTACAGCCCGGAGCTTGTCGCTGCGCTGCGCCGCGCCTACAAGATCGTTTATCGCCAAGGCTTGACCCTTCAGGAAGCACTGGTTTCGCTGGAAGACAGCGCTGCCGAGTTCGCCGAAATTGCGCTGTATCGCGATTCCATCCTGGCGTCGACCCGCGGCATCACCCGCTAGAAATGTCCGGTCTCCAGCCCTCGTCCCGTCAATCCTTGTGTATTGCTCTGGTTGCTGGCGAAGCATCTGGCGACACACTGGGGGCGGGTCTGATGCGCGCGCTCAAGCGCGACTATCCTGATGCTCGCTTCATCGGTATAGGCGGGCCGCGGATGATCGCCGAAGGCTTGGTGAGCCAGGTGCCGATGGAGCGACTGTCAGTGATGGGGCTGGTCGAGGTGCTCGGGCGACTGCGAGAACTGCTGGCGATCCGCAAGAATCTGGTCGACTACTTCAAGCGCGAGAACCCGGACGTGTTCATCGGCATCGATGCCCCGGACTTCGTTCTGAACATTGAAAAGAGGCTGCGCGCCGAACGCATCCCCACTGTCCATTACGTCAGCCCGTCCGTCTGGGCCTGGCGCGAGAAGCGTGTGCTGGGCATCCGCGAATCCACCGATCTGATGCTTACGCTGTTCCCTTTTGAAGAAGACGTGTATCGGCGTCATGGCGTGCCGGTGCGGTGCGTCGGCCACACGCTGGCAGACCAGATTCCGCTGCAGCCCGATCGCGAGGCCGCCCGCGTCTCCCTCGGTCTGCCAGCCGACGCGCGGGTTATCGCATTGATGCCGGGCAGCCGTAACGGGGAGCTGCGCAAACTCGGCGCCCTGTTTCTGCAGACCGCGGCCTGGTGCGCTGCGCGCAGACCCGAACTGACGTTCGTCATGCCATGCGCGAATGCGGAGCGAAAGGCGCAGATGCAGGCGATCATCGCCGAGAACGACGTTGGCGTTGCTGTGCAGTTGCTTGACGGGCAGGCCCACGAAGTGCTTGCGGCCTGCGACGCGGTGCTGATCGCCTCGGGCACCGCGACGCTCGAGGCCATGCTGTTCAAGCGCCCGATGGTCGTTGCCTATCGAATGGCTGGACTGACCTTTCGTATACTCAAGCGGCTGGTCAAGGTAGGCCACGTTTCGCTGCCCAACCTGCTGGCACAGCGCGAGGTGGTGCCGGAGTTTCTGCAGGATGATGCGACCCCCCACGCGATGGGCGAGGCGTTGCTGGCTCGCCTGGACCCGTCTCCCGAACGCGAGGAAGCCCAGGCCACCTTCACCGAACTGCATCAGCTCCTGCGTCGCGATGCCGACCGGGCCGCGGCAGACGCTGTTATTGCATTGATGAAAGAGAAGGGTCGACTGGCATGAACCAGGTCATCATGGAGTGGGTGCTACCCGAAGGCGAGCTGGTCGCCGGCGTAGACGAAGTCGGCCGTGGACCGCTGTGCGGTGCGGTGGTGACCGCGGCGGTGATCCTCGATCCGCTGCGACCCATCGAGGGCCTGAATGATTCGAAAAAGCTCACCGAGGCGCGCCGTGAGGAGCTTTTCCCGATCATTCAGGAGCGCGCGATCGCCTGGTGCATCGCCCGCGCCGAGGTCGAGGAAATCGATCAGCTGAATATCCTACACGCGACCATGCTGGCCATGCAGCGCGCCGTGGCCGGGCTGTCGGTCCGTCCCGATCGGGTGTTGGTCGACGGTAACCGCTGTCCGGTTCTCCCCATGCCGAGCGAGCCAGTGATCAAGGGTGACGCGCGCGTGCCGGCAATCGCCGCAGCATCGATCCTCGCCAAGGTCGCTCGCGACCGCGAGATGTGCGAGCTGGATATGATGTATCCCGGTTACGGCTTCTCCAGCCACAAGGGCTACGCGACGCCGTTTCACCTCCAGGCGCTGTCGGAACTCGGCGCTACATCCATCCACCGCCGTTCATTCGCGCCGGTGCGGCAAGTACTGGGCCTCGACGGTCTGATAGCTGAGCCGGACGACGACGAAGTACTCGTGAAGGCCTCTCTGCTGGATTGATTCAGGCCGTTGAGGTCGCTCTGTGCTGGCAACTCAGTGCCTGGTCAGTCGCGCCGGGAGGGACAATCCGACACGCAGCAAGTACATCCATGTAGCTCGGCGATCGCATCCATGCGAGCGACGGTCGGTTTGCCCCTCCCGGCACGACTGACCCGAAACGTTAGTGTCGCTGGTTGGATCGGTTAGGCTTTGGGACTCGCACCTGCGCACAGCTGCGCAGCGACTCTCGAGTCGGATCAGCTCGCGCAGCCGGCGGGGCGGAGCAAGTCTCTGCCGCAAGGATGCGGCAGTGAAGCCCCCGGGGATGGGTTCACGGCGCCTTGCGCAGTCACGTCGGCTGCGTGGGCGTTAGGCACCGATCCTCCCGCCCGAGTCGGTATGCGGCGACATCGCCGACCATCTGCGCTTCGTTCGACTAGTCCCGTCAGTGCCTGACCGCTACAATCTCTCTCCTGCAGTTTCGCTTCAAAACAGGAATTCCATGACCGTCTCCTTCGTCCATCTGCGCGTTCACAGTGAGTATTCCCTGGTCGACGGGCTGGTTAAGATCAAGCCGCTGATCAAGGCGACTGCCGATGCCGGCATGCCGGCTGTTGCGGTAACCGATCAGAACAACATGTGCAGCCTGGTCAAGTTCTACAAGGCGGCCATGGGTGGCGGCATCAAGCCGATTTCGGGCGTCGACATCTGGCTGGTGGGCCGGGACGACGATACCCAGCTGACTCGCATGACCCTGCTGTCAATGAACAAGCGGGGCTATCGCAACCTTACCGAGCTGATTTCTCGCGGTTATACCGAAGGCCAGCGCAACGGTGTGGTCACCATCCGCCGCGAGTGGGTCGCCGAAGCCAGTGAAGGTGTCATTGCCCTGTCGGGAGCCAAGGAGGGCGAGATTGGCCAGGCGCTGCTGTCGAACAATCCGCACGAAGCGGACGCGCTGATCGAATACTGGCTGGGTGTGTTTCCGGACCGGTTCTATCTGGAGTTGCAGCGCACCAGTCGCCCGCATGACGAAGAGTACCTGCACTCTGCAGTCACACTGGCCGCGCGCTTCGACTGTCCGGTCGTCGCCACCAACGACGTGCGCTTTCTCAAGCGCGAGGATTTCGAGGCGCACGAGACGCGCGTATGCATCGGTGAGGGCCGCGCCCTTGACGACCCGAGGCGGGTGCGCCAGTACAGCGAAGAGCAGTATCTGAAAACCCCGGCGGAAATGGCTGAGCTGTTTGCCGATATCCCCGAGGCACTGGAAAACTCGGTCGAAATCGCCCGACGGTGCAGCATCGAGGTGCAGCTGGGCACGTACTTCCTGCCGGAGTTTCCGATTCCGGAAGGTCTGACCATTGAAGAGTATTTCAAACAGGTGTCCTTTGAAGGCCTTGAGCAGCGCCTGAAGATCATCCTGCCGCCCGATTCGCCGGACTACGAATCCAGGCGTAAGGTGTACGTCGATCGCCTGAATTTCGAGCTCGATATCATCAATCAGATGGGCTTCCCCGGCTACTTCCTGATCGTCATGGACTTCATCAAATGGGCCAAGGGTAACGGCGTGCCGGTGGGTCCGGGCCGGGGGTCAGGTGCCGGCTCACTGGTCGCCTATTCGCTGCTGATCACCGATCTTGATCCGCTGGCCTACGACCTGCTGTTCGAGCGCTTCCTCAATCCGGAACGGGTATCGATGCCCGACTTCGATATCGACTTCTGCATGGAAGGCCGCGACCGGGTGATCGACTACGTCGCGGAAGCCTACGGGCGCAACGCGGTATCGCAGATCATCACCTTCGGCACCATGGCGGCCAAGGCTGTGGTACGTGACGTCGCGCGCGTGCAGGGCAAGTCCTACGGTCTGGCGGACAAGCTGTCGAAGATGATCCCCTTCGAAGTGGGCATGACGCTCGCCAAGGCCCATGAGCAGGAAGAGCTGCTGCGCGAATTCCTTGCCGTCGACGAGGAAGCCCAGGAAATCTGGGACATGGCGCGCAAGCTCGAAGGTATTACGCGTAACGTCGGCAAACACGCCGGTGGGGTGGTGATCGCGCCGACCAAGCTGACCGATTTCGCGCCGCTGTATTGCGACGAAGCCGGTGCCGGCCTGGTGACCCAGTTCGACAAGGACGACGTCGAGGCGGCAGGCCTGGTGAAGTTCGACTTCCTCGGCCTGCGTACGCTGACGATCATCGATTGGGCCATGGATACGATCAACCGCGAGCAGGCCAAGAAGGGCCTGGATCCGTTGAATATCGACTTCATTCCGCTGGATGACGCGCCCACGTATCAAATGCTGCAGAGAGCAGAAACCACAGCGGTCTTCCAGCTCGAATCGCGTGGGATGAAGGAGCTGATCAAGAAGCTCAAGCCGGACTGCCTGGAAGACCTGATTGCACTGGTTGCCCTGTTCCGCCCGGGGCCGCTGCAGTCGGGCATGGTTGACGACTTCATCAACCGCAAGCACGGACGCGAGATCGTCTCCTACCCGCACCCGAATTATCAGTATGCAGGCCTTGAGCCGGTGCTCAAGCCCACCTACGGCATTATCCTGTATCAGGAACAGGTCATGCAGATCGCCCAGGTGATGGCCGGCTACACGCTCGGCGGGGCGGACATGCTGCGCCGCGCCATGGGTAAGAAGAAGCCCGAAGAGATGGCCAAGCAGCGGGCGATCTTCCTCGAGGGCTGTCAGAACAACGGGATCGATGCCGATCTGGCGGGCAATATCTTCGATCTGGTAGAAAAATTCGCCGGCTACGGCTTCAACAAGTCGCACTCGGCCGCCTATGGTCTGGTGTCATACCAGACCGCCTGGCTCAAGGCGCATCATCCTGCACCCTTCATGGCAGCGGTACTGTCTGCCGACATGCACAACACCGACAAGGTGGTGACGCTCATCGAAGAGTGTCGCAGCATGAAACTGCGCATCAAGGCGCCGGATGTGAACGTGTCAGAGTTCAAGTTCACCGTCGATGACGCCGGGGACGTGGTCTATGGCCTGGGTGCGATCAAGGGCGTTGGCGAAGGCCCGGTGGAGACCATTGTCGAGACGCGGCAGGCGGGTGGACCTTTCAACGACCTGTTCGACTTCTGTGCCCGGGTCGATCTCAAGCGGATCAACAAGCGGGTGATGGAGGCGCTGATCCGCAGTGGCGCGCTGGATCGCCTGGGACCCTTCTTCGACGAAGAGCAGCAGGCGTATCTCAAGCAGGTCGATCGCAACCGTGCAGCGCTCGCTGCTGCAATGGAGGAGGCGATGGCCTCGGCCGAGCAGACCGCGCGCAGCGCCGACAGCGGCCACGATGACCTGTTTGGCGATCTGCTCGGCCCCTCGACTGACCGTGATGTGTTCGAAAGCTACCGCCGGGTGCGCGAATGGTCCTTCAAGGAACGGTTGCGCGGCGAGAAGGAAACCCTGGGGCTATACCTGACCGGCCACCCGATCGACGAGTACGAAAAGGAGATCCGCCGCTTCGCCAGGCAACGCATCATCGATCTGAAGCCGTCGCGCGAGGGCCAGACGATCGCCGGGCTGGTATTCGACCTGCGGGTAATGAAAAGCAAACGCGGCGACAAGGTGGGTTTCGTCACCCTCGATGATCGATCGGCGCGGATAGAGGTCTCACTATTCGCCGATGCGTTTCAGGCCGCGCAGAGTCTTCTCCAGAAGGACGCGTTGCTGGTGGTCGAAGGAGAGGTGGCGCAGGATGACTTTTCCGGCGGACTGCGCATGCGTGCCAAACGGGTCATGAGCCTCGAGGAGGCACGTACCAGCCTGCTCGACAGCGTACGGATCAGTATGGACACCGTTCGCCATGGTCCGGACTGCCTGGCGCAGATCGCCGGGCTGCTGCGCAAGCATCGCGGCGGGTGCGCGGTTACGATCGACGTGACGCGCCCGGATGCGACCGCGCTGCTGCGTCTTGGCGAGGAATGGCGCGTGGAGCCGGCTGATGAGCTGGTCCAGAGTCTGCGTGACCAGCTCGGCAAAGACAGCGTCTCCTTGCACTACAGATGACTGCTACCCCGGGACCGCTTGCTCGACGCAGGCTGCTCAATCCCGTAAGGTAATCACCAAAAATTGGATGCCCCGAGCGGGCGCCCCGCGGATGATGGACGCTTATGAGCAAGAGTCAGAAGTATTTGGAGTTCGAACAGCCGATCGCAGACCTGCAGGCCAAGATCGAGGAACTGCGCCTGGTCGGGACCGACAATTCGCTGAATATCGGCGATGAGATCACCCGACTGGAAGACAAGAGCCGTTCCCTCACCGAAAGCATCTTCTCCAATCTGTCGAGCTGGCAGGTTGCGCAAATGGCCCGTCATCCGCAGCGCCCCTACACGCTCGACTATATCCGACACATCTTTACCGATTTTGAAGAGATGCACGGCGACCGTCATTTCGCCGACGATGCGGCGATCGTCGGCGGCATGGCGCGCCTCGATGGCCGCCCTGTCATGGTCATTGGTCATCAGAAGGGCCGTGACGTAAAGGAGAAGGTGCGCCGCAACTTCGGCATGCCCAAGCCGGAAGGCTACCGCAAGGCCTGCCGCCTCATGCAACTGGCCGAACGGTTCAAGATGCCGGTGGTGACCTTCATCGATACGCCCGGTGCCTATCCTGGCATTGATGCGGAAGAGCGCGGACAGAGCGAGGCGATCGCCTGGAACCTGCAGATCATGTCGCGGCTGAAGACGCCCATCATCTCCACGGTCATTGGTGAAGGCGGGTCCGGCGGCGCGCTGGCTATCGGCGTATGCGACCGTCTGATGATGCTTGAATATTCCACCTACTCGGTGATCTCGCCCGAAGGCTGTGCGTCCATCCTGTGGAAGAAATCCGAGAAGGCTGCTGATGCGGCCGAAGCCATGGGTATCACCGCTGGCCGGCTCAAGGAGCTGGGCCTGGTCGACCAGCTCATCTCCGAGCCCCTGGGCGGCGCTCATCGTGACCCGAAGGAAACGGCGGCACGCATCAAGGCCCAATTGCTCGAGCAACTGAGCTCGCTCGACGAACATGACGCCGATTCGCTGCTCGACTCGCGCTACGAGCGCCTGATGGCCTTCGGTATCAAGTAATCATGTTCGACCCGCAGGCGCTGCTCGACAGGCTGGCGCCCTGCATGGACGCCCCAGCCTGGCGGCTGGGGTTGTCCGGTGGCATGGACTCCATGGTCCTGCTCCACGCGCTCTCCATTCTGCGTGACTCGGTCGAGTTGCCACCTCTCTCAGCTATTCATGTTCATCATGGCCTGCACCCTGACGCCGATCGATGGGCGACGCAGTGCGCCGAGGCGTGTGATCGTGCTGGCGTTGCGCTGCGCACCGAACGCGTGACCGTTGCTCCGGGCGCGAGTATCGAGAATGCCGCCCGCGAGGCGCGCTACCAGGCGTTCGAATCGGTTATCGGGACAGGCGAGGTATTGCTGCTTGCGCATCACCGGGACGATCAGGTCGAAACGATTGTCTTCCGACTGTTGCGAGGCACAGGGCTACGCGGGTTGACCGGTATGCCGGCAGGGCGGGCGCTGGGGGGCGGCCGGCTGTACAGGCCATTGCTGGCGTGGTCACGCGCCGATCTGCTGCGATGGGCGCATCACCATGCACTGACGTGGGTTGATGATCCCGCCAACGGCGATCCGCGGTTTGCACGCACCGCGTTGCGCCACGAGGTTCTGCCGGGCATGCGTCAGCGATGGCCGATGGTCGACGGGAGTCTCATCCGTCTGGCGGAACATGCCGAGCAGGCGCTCGAACTGCTCGACGAGCGTGCGGAGGAAGATCTCCAGCGCGTGGCGGCGCGTCACAGCGATCAGTGGCTGGCAGGCTGGCCGGCGTTGTGCGTCGCAGAGCTGCTGCGACTGAGCGGCCCGCGGCGTGTCAACCTGCTGCGCTTCTGGCTCGACCGACATCACTGCAGGCTGCCCGACCAGCGCCGGCTCCGTGAGCTCATCGAGCAACTCGGTGCGCGGACTGACGCTCAGCCGCAAGTACTGCTCGACGGATACCGTCTTGTACGCGAATCAGGCTCCCTGTGGCTGCTGCCCGAGGTTCTGCCCCTCCCGATGGCACAGGTGATCGAACCGGCTGCGAGCGTGGATCTGGCCGGCAACGGACGGTTGGTCTTCACCGCCGCTGCCGGTGGGCTGGGGCGTGGGGTGGGGCGCTGGGAGGTTCGCTATCGCGAAGGTGGCGAATCCATCAAGCCTGCGCACAGACCTCACCAGAGCCTCAAGCGCCTGCTGCAGGAGGCCGCCATTCCCGCCTGGCTGCGTGCGCGCGTGCCGTTGCTATACTGCGATGGCCGTCTGGTGTCGGTCGGTGGGCGCTGGCAGGACGAGGCGGCATGCATCGGTGCGGATGACACCGGCTGGCAGGTGCGGTGGGAGCCTGGGGTGTCGGGTTAGAGACGGTTTCAGCCGGGCTTTGCGATTGAGCAAACCGGGGTCCTCTGGTATTCTGGCTTCCCATCTTGACGAGACTTTGGTCTCCCTTCGATTCCTCTGCGGCCGGCGGTCGCCTAACAGTCAATCTACGGGTTTTTATGACGCGCTACATCTTCGTCACGGGTGGTGTTGTATCTTCATTGGGCAAGGGTATCGCCTCGGCATCGCTGGCAGCGATCCTTGAAGCGCGCGGCCTGAAAGTCACCATGCTCAAGCTGGATCCGTACATCAACGTCGATCCGGGCACCATGAGCCCGTTCCAGCATGGTGAGGTGTTCGTCACCCACGATGGCGCCGAAACCGATCTCGATCTTGGCCACTACGAGCGCTTCGTCAAGGCGACGATGAGCCGGGCCAACAACTTCACCGCCGGTCGTGTCTACGAGCACGTGCTGCGCAAGGAGCGCCGCGGTGACTACCTGGGCGCGACCATCCAGGTCATTCCGCACATCACCGACGAGATCAAGAGCCGCATCATCAAGGGTGCAGGCGACGCTGATGTGGCGCTGGTGGAAATCGGCGGCACCGTAGGCGATATCGAGTCGCAGCCGTTCCTCGAGGCGATCCGCCAGTTGCGTGTGGAAGTCGGCGCGCGCCGCGCGATGCTCATGCACCTGACGCTGGTGCCGTACATTGCCACCGCCGGCGAGACCAAGACCAAGCCGACGCAGCACTCGGTCAAGGAACTGCGTTCCATCGGTCTGCAGCCTGACGTGCTGATCTGCCGTTCCGATCATCCGATCGACCTGTCCTCGCGCCGCAAGATCGCGCTCTTCACCAACGTGGAAGAGCGCGCGGTCATCGGCCTGGAAGACGTCGACACCATCTACCGCATTCCCTCGGTCCTGCACGCG
This sequence comes from Halopseudomonas nanhaiensis, assembly GCF_020025155.1. Lineage (NCBI taxonomy): Bacteria > Pseudomonadati > Pseudomonadota > Gammaproteobacteria > Pseudomonadales > Pseudomonadaceae > Pseudomonas > Pseudomonas nanhaiensis. Next base: position 2,818,744 of record NZ_CP073751.1, on the reverse strand, counting down.
CAGGGTCTGGACGACTTCGTCGTCGAGCGTTTCGGTCTGGAGTGTTCGCAGGCGGATCTGTCCGAATGGGACCGCGTGGTCGACGCCAAGCTGTACCCGGAGAAGGAAGTGACCATCGCCATGGTCGGCAAGTACATGGAGTTGCTGGACGCCTACAAGTCGCTGATCGAGGCGCTCAGCCATGCCGGTATCCAGAGCCGCACGAAGGTCAATGTGCGCTATATCGATTCCGAAGATATCGAGCAGAAAGGCCTCGAGCTGCTGGAAGGCGTCGACGCCATTCTGGTGCCGGGCGGCTTCGGTCTGCGCGGTGTCGAGGGCAAGATCGCCACGGTGCGCTATGCCCGCGAGAACAAGATTCCATACCTTGGCATTTGTCTGGGTATGCAGGTTGCAGTCATCGAATACGCGCGCGATGTACTCGGCTGGGCGGACGCCAACTCGACCGAATTCGACAAGACCAGCACGCATCCGGTGGTGGGCCTGATTACCGAATGGCAGACCGCTTCGGGTCAAATGGAGCAGCGTTCGGAAGACTCGGATCTCGGCGGGACCATGCGGCTCGGTGCGCAGGAATGTGCCTTGACCGCCGGTTCACGCGCGCATGACTGCTACGGTCAGGATGTTATCGTCGAGCGTCATCGCCACCGCTATGAGGTCAACAACAACCTGTTGCCCGATCTCGAAGCGGGTGGACTGAAAATTACCGGTCGTTCGGTAGACGGTGCGCTGGTCGAGATGGTCGAAGTGGCCGACCACCCGTGGTTTGTCGCGTGCCAGTTTCACCCGGAGTTCACTTCCACGCCGCGTTATGGGCATCCGCTGTTCAGCGGCTTCGTGAATGCCGCCATTGCCCAGCGTGCCGTCAAGGCCTGAGGACCAGCAATGACCCAGAAGACCATCACCGTTGGCGACATCCAGATCGCCAACGACAAGCCGTTCGTGCTGTTCGGAGGCATGAACGTGCTGGAGAGCCGCGATCTTGCGATGCAGATCTGCGAGACCTATGTCGAGATTACGAGCAAGCTGGGCATTCCTTACGTGTTCAAGGCCAGCTTCGACAAGGCCAATCGCTCTTCCATCAGTTCGTTCCGTGGACCGGGCATGGAAGCAGGCCTGCGCATCTTCGAAGAGATCAAGCAGACCTTCAACGTACCGGTGATCACCGATGTGCACGAACCGCATCAGGCTGCTCCGGTGGCCGAGGTTTGCGACATCATTCAGCTGCCTGCCTTTCTCTCGCGCCAGACTGATCTGGTGGTGGCCATGGCCAAAACCGGTGCCGCGATCAATATCAAGAAGGCCCAGTTTCTCGCTCCCCAGGAAATGAAGCACATCCTCACCAAGTGCGTTGATGCCGGAAACGACCGACTGATCCTTTGTGAGCGGGGTTCGAGCTTCGGCTACAACAACCTGGTGGTCGACATGCTCGGCTTCGGCATCATGAAGCAGATGGGCTATCCGGTGTTCTTCGATGTGACCCACGCTTTGCAGATGCCCGGCGGGCGCAGTGACTCGGCCGGCGGCCGTCGCGCTCAGGTCACTGATCTGGCCAAGGCAGGCATGAGTCAGGGGCTGGCAGGCCTGTTCCTTGAAGCGCATCCCGATCCGGACAACGCCAAATGCGATGGCCCCTGTGCGCTGCCTCTGAACAAGCTCGAACCGTTCCTCTCGCAGCTCAAGCAACTGGATGATCTGGTCAAGGGATTCCCGACGCTCGAAACCGCGTGAACTTGTCGCGTCGGACCTGATCTACTTTCGGACGATTCATATGGAGATAGCATAATCATGGCAAAGATCATCGACATCAAGGGACGTGAGGTCCTCGATTCGCGCGGCAACCCGACCGTCGAAGCGGATGTGATTCTGGATGGCAATATTATCGGCAGCGCCTGCGCCCCGTCCGGCGCCTCGACTGGCTCGCGTGAAGCGCTTGAGCTGCGCGATGGCGACAAGAGTCGCTATATGGGCAAGGGTGTACTCAAGGCCGTGGCCAACATCAACGGTCCGATCCGTGAGCTGCTGATGGGCAAGGATGTGACCGATCAGGTCGCACTCGACCGCGCCATGATCGAACTCGACGGTACCGAGAACAAGGCCAAGCTCGGCGCCAATGCCATTCTCGCCGTGTCGCTGGCTGCCGCCAAGGCCGCCGCCCAGTCCAAGGGCATCCCGCTGTATGCACACATTGCCGATCTGAATGGCACGCCCGGCCAGTACAGCATGCCGGTGCCGATGATGAACATCATCAACGGTGGCGAACACGCTGACAACAATGTGGATATCCAGGAGTTCATGGTCCAGCCGGTTGGCGCCAAGACCTTTGCCGATGCGCTGCGCATGGGTGCTGAAATCTTCCATCACCTCAAGGCGGTCCTCAAGGCCCGTGGTCTGAGCACCTCGGTTGGCGATGAAGGTGGCTTCGCGCCGAACCTCTCGTCCAACGAGGATGCGCTGGGCGCCATCGCCGAAGCCGTGGCCAACGCTGGCTACACGCTGGGCGGCGACGTCACCCTGGCGCTGGACTGCGCATCCAGCGAGTTCTACAAGGACGGCAAGTACGACCTGGCCGGTGAGGGCAAGGTGTTCGACGCGGCCGGCTTCGCGGATTACCTGGCTGGTTTGACGCAGCGCTACCCGATCATCTCCATCGAAGACGGCATGGATGAGTCTGACTGGAACGGCTGGAAAGTGCTCACCGACAAGATCGGTGAGAAGGTTCAGCTGGTTGGTGACGATCTGTTCGTCACCAACACCAAGATCCTCAAGGAAGGGATCGACAAGAGCATCGGGAACTCGATTCTGATCAAGTTCAACCAGATCGGCTCGCTGACCGAGACCCTCGAAGCCATCCAGATGGCCAAGAAGGCTGGCTACACTGCCGTGATCTCGCACCGTTCCGGTGAGACCGAAGACAGCACCATCGCCGATCTGGCGGTAGGTACCGCCGCCGGTCAGATCAAGACTGGTTCGCTGTGCCGTTCCGACCGCGTTTCCAAGTACAACCAGCTGCTGCGCATCGAAGAGCAACTGGCCGGGCAAGCCCCGTACAAGGGGCGAGCCGAGTTCCGCGGCTAAGCCACAGTTGCGTTCCGGTTCAACAAGGCGCGCCGCCAGTCGGCGCGCTTTTTCGTTGGGACGTGGCAATTGGCTTGCGCGCCGATTAGTATCTGCTCACTGAATCGCTGCCCGCTGGAGGCTGGACGTTGTGAAATGGCTCTGGATTGCCGCCCTGGTTTTGCTGGCTGGCCTGCAATACCGCCTATGGGTAGGCGAGGGCAGCTTCGCCCATGTCGCTCAGCTCAAGCAGCAGATCGCTGAACAGCAGCAGGAAAACGAGCAGCTGCTCGAGCGTAATCAGGTGCTCACTGCAGAAGTGCTGGAGCTCAAGCAGGGCCTGGAAACCATCGAAGAACGTGCCCGCCGCGAACTCGGCATGGTGCGCGAAGGCGAAACCCTGTTCCAGCTCAGCAACGAATGACGGCGTCGCCTTCATTCTGGGTCGTGATCCCCGCCGCCGGTGTCGGCGCGCGGATGAACGCCGATCGGCCCAAGCAGTATCTCCCCCTGGGTGGTCGCACCCTGATCGAACACACCCTCGACTGTTTTCTTGATCACCCAGGCCTGCGCGGCCTGGTCGTCAGCCTGTCGGCAACGGACGGTTACTGGCCGACCCTGGCTTGCGCGGCGGACACGCGCATCCAGCGTGCTGCCGGCGGTGCCGAGCGAGCCGACTCGGTGCTCGCCGGCCTTGAGCGGCTGTCGACGCTGGGCGCCGCACCTGAAGATTGGGTACTGGTGCACGACGCGGCGCGACCCAACCTGGCTCGTGCCGATCTGTCGCGGCTACTGGCGTCCCTGGTAGACGACCCGGTTGGCGGTCTCCTGGCGGTTCCGGTCCGCGATACGCTGAAAAAGGCCGGGCCGGATGGCCGGGTAACGGCCACCCCGGACCGCAGTCTGTTCTGGCAGGCCTACACGCCGCAGATGTTCCGCCTTGGGATGCTACACGACGCGCTGAAACGGGGGCTTGCCGCTGGTATCGCGATTACCGACGAAGCGTCGGCCATCGAATGGGCGGGTCATGCCCCAAGATTGATTGAGGGGCGAGCCGACAACATCAAAGTGACGCGGCCAGAAGATCTCGACTGGCTGGCCAGTCTGCTGCGCTGAGCTAGCCGTCGCTACCTGCGCTTCGTCATACCGCCATTCACTGCCTGGTTCGTGCAAAAAAGCCGATCGCGCCAGTAGAGAGACAATTTGAAGTACCATACCGCGGCGCGACCTGAGTTATCATCGTCTTCATCAGGCGATCGCTGAGACGCTGGTTTCAACCGATCGGCTAGCGAGCTAACAAAAGAGGAGAAAAGCATGAGCCGTCAGGCAAAAGCCGTGGTTTGCCGTGAATGGGGTCAGCCCGTTCAGGTAGAGACCATCACCGTCGATGGGCCCAAGCGGGGTGAAGTCACCATCAAGGTCGCTGCATGTGGTGTGTGCCACAGCGATCATTCGGCAACGACCGGCAAGATTCAGTACCCACCGCCGCTGGTTCTGGGCCATGAAGCCGCCGGTGTGGTGGTGGAAGTCGGCGAGGGCGTGACCGAGTTGAAGGAAGGCGACTACGTCGTCAGTACCTTCATCACCATGTGCGGCAAATGCCGTAACTGTGTTCGCGGCCGCCCGGTCCTCTGTGAAAATGCTCGCAAGTCTCTGGTTACTCTGCCCGATGGCACGGTTCGCACCCACGGCAAGGATGGCGAAGACCTCAACGTGTTCGGTGCCTGCGGCGTAATGGCAGAATACGCGACCATGCACGTGGACAACTGTGTGAAGATCGAGGAAGGCGTGCCCATGTCCAGCGCAGCGCTGGTTGGCTGCGCAGTGATTACCGGCGTCGGTTCGGTGTTCAACACTGCACAGCTTGAGCCCGGTTCGCGAGCCGTGGTGTTCGGCATCGGCGGTGTGGGTCTGAACGTGATCCAGGGTTGCGTCACTGCCGGGGCCGAAATGGTCATTGCCGTGGACACCAACGAGTCGAAACTGGAAATGGCCAAGGAGTTCGGCGCCACCCACACCATTAACATCAAGGATGTGGAAGACGTCAGCAAGGCGATCAAGAAGCTCAGCGGTGGTGGTGTCGACTACGCGTTCGAATGTGTGGGTAACGGCAAGGTCGTCGAGCAGGCCTACAAGGCACTGGGCCGCGCCGGCACGGTCGTTGTCGTCGGCGTGGCAGACATGCAGGACAAGACCTCCTTCAATACCTTTTCGCTGCCGGCTGACGAGCGCACCATCAAGGGTAGCTGGCTGGGTTCGGCACGGCCGCAGTACGATTTCCCAAAGATTCTCAATCTGTACAAGGCCAATCGTCTCAAGCTTGACGAGCTGGTGACCAAGACCTACAGCATCGACGACGCTCCCCAGGCGTTCCAGGACATGCTGGACGGCAAGAACGCCCGGGGCGTGATCGTTTTCGAATAACCCGGGTTTACGCTGCTGTATCGACGGGTACCGGACCGCTGTCCGGTACCCGTTTTTTATTGGCGCTCCGCAGTCCTGCTTCTTTAGCCTTCCTCTCATCTGTCACCGATTGACCCGCGCCTGCCGAATGATATGCTGTATGTATATACAGTATAAAGGCGGTATGTATGCTTCTTTTCATTGATATCCCGTTTCCTGCGCACCCCGGCGTTCATTGATCATGGGCTCGGTTGTCGCACTCGAAACGCTTTTGGATGAACGGCGCGTCTGGCGTGGTCAGGCGCTGGCCGAACCTGCCGGCGTACAGCCGACCGGTCATGCCGTGCTCGATCAGGCGCTCCCGGCGGGAGGCTGGCCCGAGGCAGCGCTGAGCGAGATTCTGCTGCCCGCTGAAGGTGTCGGTGAGCTTCAACTGCTGTGGCCTACGCTGGCGCGGCTGACGCAGGCCCGAGAGCGCATCGTTCTGGTAGCACCGCCGCATATCCCATTCCCCTGGGCCTGGCAGGTGGCCGGAATCGATCTGCGCTGGATGAACATCATTCGCTGCAGTGCTCGGGAGGCCCTCTGGGCCACCGAACAGTGTCTGCGCTCGGGCAGTTGCGGAGCGGTGGTGTGCTGGCCGGAAAGAGCCGATGACCGTTCATTGCGCCGATTGCAGGTAGCCGCCGAAACCGGTCAGACGCTGGCTTTTGCCTACCGTCCGGTTGGCGAAGCGGTGAATGCTTCTCCGGCAGCCCTGCGTCTGGTCTTCGATGGGCCAGGACAGGTACGGGTGCTCAAGTGCCGGGGTGGCCTGGCGCCGGCTCGCTCCATTTCGCTTGTAGCGGGGCGGTAATGCCATGCGCTGGGCCTGTATTCTCCTGCCTCAATTGGCGATGGACGCCGCGCTGCGTGGCCGCGAGGATCCCGATGCCCCGCTGGCGCTGATTACCGGCCCGGCACAGCGCCGGGTGCTGCAGGCAGTCAACGCAGCTGCCCGTGAACTGGGTCTGCGACCGGGGCAGACGCTCACCGCGGCGCATGCGCTGACGCGCAGCTTCAGCACCGCCGAATACGACGTGGCGCAGATCGACCATTGGCACCGCTTTCTCGCCGCCTGGGCTTACCGGTTCAGTTCGCATGTAAGCCTGGATTATCCCCGTGCGCTGCTACTCGAGGTCGAGTCCAGTTTCAGCCTGTTTGGCCCCTGGCCGCGCTTCGAAGCGCGGTTGCGTGAAGAATTGACCAGCCTGGGGTTCCGTCACCGCATTGTTGTGGCGCCCAATCCGGCCGCTGCACGTTTTCTGACCAACGTACATGACGGGCTCGCCGTAGCGGATCGACAGACGCTCGGGGCGATCCTGGGCAGCATGCCGGTCTCGCGCTGCGGATTCGATCGCGACACGGCAACAGCTTTTGAGCGCATGGGGCTGCGACGCTTCAGGCAATTGCTGGACTTGCCGCGGGACAGCCTGGCTCGACGCTTTCCCCGAGAAGTCCTTCAGCATATCGATACCCTGCTGGGTGATCGCGCCCTGGTGCTCGGCTGTTATGCGCCCCCGGATGAATTCGACCAGCGCATCGAGCTCAATTTCGATGTGGAGTCCCATCAGGCATTGCTGTTTCCCTTGCGCCGCTTGACTGGTGATCTGGCGGCCTTTCTGGCTGGTCGGGACAGCGGCGTACAACGCTTCATCCTGTCACTGGAGCACCGGGAAGGCCCCGATAGTGATGTGCCGGTCGGTCTGCTCGGCGCCGAGCGCGATCCGTCCATGCTATTCGAATTGGCTCGAGGGCGCTTCGAACAGTTGCAGATTCCCGGCCCGACTCAGGCGTTGCGGCTGGTGGCCCGTGACCTGCCGGCCTTTGTTCCGGAGCACCGCGAACTGTTCGAGGAGCGTCCGCAGCAGTCGGTGCCCTGGGAACAACTGCGTGAACGGTTGCGAGCGCGGCTGGGTGACGAGGCGGTGCAGGGCGTTCATGCCCTGGCTGACTATCGACCCGAAGCCGCATGGCGCATGGCCGCAGTCGGACATGTCGGCAAATCGGCCGGGCTGCCGCCACGACCGGGCTGGCTGCTGCGCGAGCCCATCGTCCTGCACGAGTTTCTTCCGCGTGTGCTGGCCGGACCTGAGCGTATCGAGTCTGGCTGGTGGGATGGGTGCGACGTGCGCCGCGACTATTACCTGGTACAAACCCGCGACGGCCAGTTGGCCTGGGCCTATAGCTGCGTCGACCAGCCGGGGCGACTGATGTTGCATGGGTGGTTCGCATGAGCGGTTACGCTGAATTGCACTGTCTGTCGAATTTCAGCTTCCAGCGTGGCGCATCGAGTGCCGAGGAGCTGTTCAAACGCGCCGCTCAGCACGGTTACCGCGCTCTGGGCATAACCGATGAATGCACTTTGAGCGGCATCGTGCGCGCCTGGCAGGCGTCAAAGGAAACAGGCGTGCCGCTGATCATCGGCAGTGAAATGCGTATCGAGCACGGGCCCAGGCTGGTCCTGCTGGTGGAAAACATCGACGGTTACCACAGTCTCTGCCGCCTGATTACCCTGGCTCGCCGGCGCACGGTCAAGGGTGAGTATCGGGTGCTGCGCGAAGACCTGGACGGTGCGTGCAAGGGTCTGATGGCCCTGTGGTTGCCCGATTCGCCGGACGATGATGCGACCGGTGAATGGCTCAGGGACCTGTTCGGTGTCCGGTTGTGGCTCGCCATTGAATTGCATTGTGGAGCGGATGACGCCGAGCGTTTGCGTGGCTTGCAGACGCTGGCGCAGCGTCTGGGGCTGCCGGCTGTCGCCAGTGGTGATGTCCATATGCACGCGCGCGGCCGCCGTGCCCTGCAGGACACCATGACCGCCATTCGTCATCACTGCACAGTGGCCGAAGCCGGCTACCGGCTGTATGCCAATGGTGAACGACATCTACGCAGCATCGACAGACTCTCGGGCATCTATCCCCCGGAGCTGCTCGCAGAAACCCTGCGCATTGCCAAGCGCTGCCAGTTCGATCTTGGCCAGCTCAAGTATCAGTATCCGCATGAGCTGGTCCCGGTTGGCCACAGCCCCAGTAGCTGGCTGCGTGAGCTGACTGAGCAGGGTGCGCGCTGGCGCTGGTCAGAGGGGATCACCGAACAGGCTCGGGAACAGATCGAGAAGGAGCTGAGCCTGATCGCCGAGATGGGTTATGAAAGCTACTTTCTCACCGTGCATGACATCGTGCGCTACGCCCGCGAGCAGGCGATTCTGTGTCAGGGTCGCGGTTCCGCGGCCAATTCCGCTGTGTGCTACGCACTGGGCATCACCGAGATCGACCCGTCACGTTCGAGCCTGTTGTTCGAGCGCTTTCTGTCCAAGGAACGTAACGAGCCGCCGGATATCGACGTCGACTTCGAGCATGACCGCCGTGAAGAGGTCATTCAGTACATCTTCCGCCGCTACGGTCGACAACGCGCTGCACTGACGGCGGTGGTCAGCAGTTATCACGCTGCCGGTGCGCTGCGCGATGTGGGCAAGGCACTGGGCCTGCCACCTGATCAGATCAACGCCCTGGCCAAGTGTGCAGGTAAATGGACCGACCGTTTGCCTTCACCGGAGCGCTTGATCGAGGCCGGGTTTGATCCGGAAAGTCCTATCCTGCATCGGGTCATGGTGCTTGCAGGGGAGCTGGTCGGCTTTCCCCGGCACCTGTCGCAACATCCCGGTGGATTCGTGATTTCCGAACAACCACTGGAAACCCTGGTGCCGGTGGAAAATGCGGCAATGGCCGATCGCACCATCATCCAGTGGGACAAGGATGACCTGGACCTGGTCGGCCTGCTCAAGGTGGATATTCTCGCCCTGGGCATGCTCAGCGCCATCCGTCGTACGTTCGATCTGGTTCGCGATTACCGAGGACGCGAGTTGACGCTGGCGACCATCCCCGCTAAGGACTCGGCAACCTTCGACATGATTGGCAAGGCCGATACCGTTGGGGTATTCCAGATCGAGTCGCGAGCGCAGATGGCCATGCTTCCGCGGATGAAGCCGCGAACCTTCTACGATCTGGTCATCCAGGTCGCGATTGTGCGGCCCGGGCCTATACAGGGCGACATGGTGCATCCGTATCTGCGTCGTCGAAATGGCGAAGAGCCAATCAGCTATCCCTCCGACGCCCTGAAACGCGTGTTCGAACGAACGCTGGGCGTGCCACTGTTCCAGGAGCAGGTGATGGCGTTGGCAATCGTGGCTGCCGATTACACGCCAGGGGAGGCTGATCAGCTGCGTCGCTCGATGGCCGCCTGGAAGCGCCACGGCGGGTTGGAGCCGCACAAGCTGCGGTTGACCGAAGGCATGCTCAGAAACGGCTACACGCTGGAGTTTGCAGAAAAGATCTTCGAACAGATACGTGGGTTCGGCAGTTACGGCTTCCCTGAGTCACACGCGGCAAGCTTCGCCCTGCTGACCTATGCCAGTTGCTGGCTCAAGTGTCATGAACCGGTGGCCTTCGCCTGCGCCCTCATAAACAGCTGGCCAATGGGCTTCTACAGTCCTGACCAGATTCTTCAGGATTTGCGCCGGCACAACCTCGAGACATTGGCGGTCGATGTGCGATACAGCGACTGGGACTGCTCGCTGGAGCCCGGGCAGGGCGAGCAACCTGCCTTGCGCATGGGGCTGCGGATGATAAGGGGGCTGCGCGAGGAGGCTGGTCGTAGTATCGAAAGTGCGCGCCAGGATGGCCCATACCAGAGCGTCGCAGACCTGGATCGGCGGGCGGGGCTCGACGCACGTAGCCGGGAATTGCTTGCCGACGCCGATGCTCTGCGCGGGTTGGCCGGGCATCGGCATCAGGCCCGCTGGGCCACGGCCGGTATCGAGCCGCAGCTGGCACTGTTCGAGGGCATCGATTCGCCGACCGAAGCGGCTGTCGCACTGCCGGTACCCAGCGTGGCGGAAGATATGCAGGCTGACTACGCGACCGTGGGCACGACGCTGGGTCCTCATCCTCTCGCACTGTTGCGTCCGCAACTCGCGGCAAGGCGCTGCCGAAGTTCGCGCGAACTGTCCGACATCGAACATGGGCGCTATATCCGGGTTGCCGGTCTGGCGATTGGCCGACAGCGCCCGGGCACCGCCACGGGCGTCATCTTCGTCACGCTGGAAGATGAGTTCGGTATGGTCAACGTCATCGTCTGGGCTGATCTGGGGGAGCGCCAGCGCAAGGAGCTGATCGGTTCACGTCTGCTCGAGATTCATGGTCGACTGGAAACGAAGGAGGGCGTCACCCACCTGATCGCCGGGCGTCTGGTCGATCTGACGCCCATGCTGATTGGGCTGGATGTGCGCAGCCGGGACTTTCGCTAGGGGGCGAACCCTTCGAAGAAATCGGCAACCATACCCGGCTCCAGCAGGTCGATGCTGGGCACTCTCCAGCGCGGTTGCCTGTCCTTGTCGACCAGCAATGCGCGAACCCCCTCGGCGATGTCACCGTGCTCGAACCATTGCCGGTCCAGATACAGCTCAAGTGCAAAACAGCCTTCGAGATGCAGCTGCCTGCCGCGCCGCAACAGCTCGAGCGTGACAGCCATGGCAAGCGGTGAACGGGTTTCCATAAGTGCCAGTGTTTGCTGCGCCCAATCGCGCCAGGCGGGATTTTGTTCCTTTCCGAGTGAGTCGCGGATGCTGCGCAGATCGCCAGCTGAAAAATGACGATCAATAGCGGGCCGCAGCGGCTGCAACGCATACCCGGGCTGCAACCCCATCTCGTGCAACTGGGCTTCAAACATTGAAAATACCTGGTCCGAGCCATTGAAGCCGGCCAGCGCCTTCTCGACGGCGCCCAGCCCGTCGTCGTCCACGACAATATCGAGAAGCCCTGCATATCGGGCGTCCGCAGCGCTCAGTTGGGTGCCGGTCACTCCCAGATAGATGCCGAGAGCCCCGGGCAGCCGCGACAGAAAATAGCTGGCGCCAACATCTGGGAAAAAGCCGATGCCGGTTTCCGGCATCCCCAGTCGCGAGCGTTGCGTAGCGATGGTCAGAGCACCCTGTGCCAGACCCATGCCACCGCCGAGCACATAACCGTCGAGCAAGGCTACAACCGGTTTGGGATACCGGTGAATCAACTGATCAAGGGCATACTCTTCAGTGAAGAAGGTTTCTGCAGCGGCCTTATCCCCGGCCAGATAGCTATGGTAAAGCGCTCGCACGTCGCCACCGACCGAGAAGGCCCGGTCCCCACTGGCACGCAGTACCACAACTCGCACGTCCTCGTCGGATAGCCACAGATCCAGCTGTGCCCGCAACAGACGCACCATGTCGAGATTCAGGGCGTTCAGCCCTTCGGGACGATTCAGCGTCAGATAGCCGATGCGGTGACGAATTTCCGCAAGCACTGGCGATTGTGTACCACTCATACCGACTCCACTCATGCCGATCCCTGGCAGGAGCCGGACTCCCGCGTCCGGCTCCGCTTTATGATGACCTAACGCAGACAGGAAAAACGCGCGAATGCTCAGCGCTGCATGGGCTCACTGACGAGCGGTACGCGGAAGATCTCTTCCAGTTCACCTGACTCGCGCAGGGTATCCAGCGCGGCGCGCAGTTTCGGCCCGTAGTCCGGCCGCGAGGCCATACGCTGCATGTAAAGATGCCCGGCGAGCCCGCTGGTATAGACCCGTATGCGGAAATGCGAAGGGTCGATGCCCTGTGCAAGAAAGGTGTGATAGAGCAATACGTCGCTACTCAGGAACGCGTCAAGCCGGCCCGCAGCGAGCATCTGCAGCGCCTGATCGAGATTGTGCGTGGCAATCTTGATCATGCCCTGATCTTCCTCGAAGACTTCGCCGTAATAGGTCCCGCGGATGTACCCGACCGGTCGGCCTGCAAGTGCCTCGAAGGACAGCGTACCGGTGGAGTCTGCCGGCGCGACCAGAAACATGTTGCTGCGCAGCACTTCGCCCAACGGGGTGGCGAAGTCATCCAGAGTGGGGTTTTCGAACAGCACGGTGAAATCGCCGTGTCCCAGGCGAAACTCGTGACGCAAGCGCTGATGCGGCAGGATACGGTTGTGCAACGGAACCCCGGCCACTTCGGTCAACCGCTCGGCCAGGGTGTGCAGCAACCCGGCCGGTTGGCCTCGCTCATCGAGGTAGGCCCAGGGCCACACATCGGCCGACATGAAGCGCGCCGCCTCGTCGTTCACCTCGCGCACCTGAGCCAGGCTTGGCAGAGGTACCAGTGCGGCGATCAGGGCGGGAAGAAGGAACCGGAAAAAAGACATTATGGGCAACTGGCTATCAATGTGCCGCCAGTATACTCATTTTGTTTCCCGGTTGAATTGATGCGCTATCCGGTGAACGGACCGCCCGTCGGATCAGACGAAAAAATGTTTTCGCATCAATCGCTTGACAGCTCACCTGCAATCCGTAGAATTGCGACCTCTGACGCGGGGTGGAGCAGTCTGGTAGCTCGTCGGGCTCATAACCCGAAGGTCGTAGGTTCAAATCCTGCCCCCGCAACCACATTCGAGAAAACCCCGCACTGCCATGCAGTGCGGGGTTTTTTTACGTCTGCTTCACGCGGCGTTGTTCACCATGTGACGCTTTTGCACGGCGTGGCGAAGAATCCGCTGTAACCCACGCCCCGTGCCCGCTTGCGGCAGCAGGGTCTCTGTGTCATCGTCCGGAAATGATGCGTGCCGAGGCCGCCGGGCGGCAGCGCGTGTCATCGGTCGGGCGAAGCGGACGGTTGTTGACTGATGTCATATTAAAATCATTGCCCCTGCGATATAGTCCGCCAGACAGAACAATAAAAAACGAAGCACTTCCGGTGCGTTAGTGAAACGGGGAGGGACAACCTCTTGGAGACACCCTACGAACGATTCGCGCTGTCGGCCTGGCGCGGCGAGTTTCGGGACCCCGCTGAAGAGCGAGCCTACCGCAAGCACGTCGAACCGGCAGCAGCCAGACATCTGCGCACATCAGTCACGGTCTGGGCCTCCCTGTTGCTGCTGTTCGGATCACTCGACTTTCTTGCGTTGGGCTTGAGCAGTGGGTTTGTGCAGTTGATGGCGGCGCGTGGCATCAGTGCTGCTTTGTTGCTGCTGCTGGCCTGGCGGCTCAAATACAACCCGCACTGGGCCACGTCCGGCTACGCTGTGACGATTCTGGAAATTGTCGGATTCACGCTGTTCTTCCTCATCTACTTCGTACGGCCCGATATCATCATCTGGAACATCGGCGTCACGCTGATTCTTCTGCTGTGTCTGTATATCTTCATACCAAACCGCGTCGTGCTGTCCAATGTGGCCGCAGGATTCGGGATTGTTGGCACCCTGGTATGCGTCAGGCTCACTGGCGCCGACGCTGCCAAGATCATATCCCTGTTCATTCTGCTCTGCCTGCCAACCACGGTCGGCATGATTGCCGCCCTGCGTCTGCAGATGGTGCAGCGCCGCCAGTTCGCATTGCACACCGAAATGGTCGAAATCAACGCCTCGCTGCAAGAGGAGATAGAGCGGCGCGAAGCGCTGGAAGTCGAGTTACAGAAGCAGGCCACCACTGATCCCCTGACCGGGTTGTTCAACCGCCGTCAATATGAACTGCTGTTCAACCGGGAACGCGAGCGGAGCCGGCGCCTGGGTACTGAGTTGTCGCTCTGCGTGCTGGATCTCGACCACTTCAAGCAGATCAACGATCTGCACGGTCACGACGTGGGGGATCAGGTGCTGCGACACGTCGCAGCCCTGTTCGGGCAGACCCTGCGTCAGACCGACATCATCGGCCGGTTCGGTGGCGAAGAGTTCATTCTGCTGCTGCCCGAAACGAGTCTGGAACAGAGCGAGCGCCTGATCGATCGTCTGCGTCAGCGGCTCGAAGGCGCACCGCTGGAGACCGACGAGCAGACCATTCGTATCACCGCGACCTTTGGTTTGACCGCGGTTCAGGATGAGGACAAGACCATCGAAGACATCGTCAAGCGCGCCGACAGGGCTCTCTACCTGGGCAAGCAGAGCGGCAGAAACCGAGTGGTAACGGCAGACCATGGCGACCAGTGAAAGCATGCAACCAATGAGTGAGCTGCAGTCCGGAGCAGCGGTGCCGCAACCAGCGCCGACCAATGAACCGCCCCCGATGGCTTCCTGGCGCATCAGCGGATGGTCGGGCGAGTTCGTTGATCGCCAGATCGAGCAGGAGTACCTGTTCAAGCACCGCGGACTGATTGCCCGGCAGTTGATCACCGCGCTGCTGATCTGGGCCGCGCTTCTACTGCTTTTCGCCATCCCCGACTATCAGGCGCTCGGTCCCGTGCCGATATTCTGGTCGAGCCTGACCGTGCGCGGCGCTACCTGTCTGTTGATCGGGGCACTGGCCATCTTCGTGTACCGTGATCCGATCCGGGCGACCCAGGCGCGGTGGATAACTGCACTGGAGCTCATCGCGGTATTGCTGTTCATGCCGGTTTACCTGCTGCGCCCGGACATTGCGTCATGGATCGTGACGTTGACCATGATCATGCTCATCGCGTTGTTCATATACCTGCCCAATCGCGTCCCGGCTGTGCTTGGGGTGTCACTGTTCATGGCGGCCGCGACAGTGGTGACGCTGGATCAGGTCCGTCCGAAATCCGCTGGGGAAATGGCAGCCGTGTTTCTGCTGTTGCTGGTGCCTATCGGCATTGGCTGGGCTGCGGCGTTGCGTACCCAGGTGCTCCAGCGCAAACAGTATGCAATGTGGCGCCAGGCGCAGCAGGCCAATGAGGCGCTGAGCCGGGAGATGGAGGAGCGCGCGCGGTTGCAGGAGGCTCTGGTCAGGCAGGCGACCACCGATCCGCTGACCGGTCTGAACAATCGCCGTCAGTACGAGGCGTTGTTTACTACGGAGTTGGCCCGTGCTCAGCGCAAGGGTAATGCACTGGCGTTGTGCATCATCGATCTTGATCATTTCAAGCAGGTGAACGACACCTGGGGCCATTCGGCCGGCGACCAGGTGCTGCGCAGCGTCGCACAGCTGTGCAGAGACAACTTTCGAACGATCGATATTCTCGGCCGTCTGGGAGGAGAGGAGTTTGTCGTGCTGCTGCCCGATACCGATCTGGCCACGGCAACCCGAATTGCCGAGCGTTTCATCGAAACCCTCTCAGCCGCGCCGATACCCGTTGGCGGGCAGGCTATTCAGATCACGGCCACAGCAGGTGTGGTGCAACGTCGGGCGGACGAAGCGCAGCTCGAATCTCTGGTCCAGCGCGCCGACAAGGCGTTGTACGAAGGTAAACACGCCGGACGGAATCGGGTTGTAGCGGGGTGATGCGGTACACTGGACGTTCCTCTCGTTCGAGTGCTTCTCGTGCGCAAGATCATTCACGTCGACTGCGACTGTTTTTATGCCGCCATTGAGATGCGCGACGATCCTCGGCTGCGCGGGCGGCCGCTGGCGGTGGGCGGGGACCCGAGCAGGCGCGGCGTTGTCGCAACCTGCAACTATGAGGCAAGGGCCTACGGCGTGCGCTCGGCGATGGCATCCGGCTATGCGAAGAAGCTCTGCCCGGACCTGCTGATCGTGCCGCCGCGCATGGCGGTTTATCGCGAAGTATCCGAAGCGATACAGACGATCTTTTCCGATTACACCCCATTGATTCAGCCGCTGTCGCTCGACGAAGCCTATCTCGACGTGAGCGAGAGTCAGGCGTGTCGCGGCAGTGCCACCCTGATCGCCCAGACGATTCGCCAGCGCGTACGCGAGTCCCAGCAGATCACTGTCTCGGCCGGCGTGGCGCCGAACAAGTTTCTCGCCAAGATCGCCAGTGACTGGAACAAGCCGGACGGCCTGAAGGTGATTCTGCCCGATGAAATCGAAGCCTTCATCGAGAAGCTGCCCGTCGAGCGTCTGCACGGAGTCGGCAAGGTGACTGCCACTCGTTTGAAGAAGCTGGGTATCGATGTATGCGGTGAGTTGCTGCCCTGGCGCAAGCAGGATCTGGTACGGGAGTTCGGCAGCTTCGGTGAGCGGCTCTGGCACCTGGCGCGGGGCATCGATGATCGTCCGGTCATCGTCGAGAGCAAGCGCCAATCGGTCAGTGTGGAGAATACCTACGATCAGGACCTGCCAGATCTCAATGCCTGCCTCGGTGCGTTGCCGGCGCTACTTGAGAAGCTGGCGCAGCGTCTCGGACGACTCGGCGATCAGTATCGGGTCAGCAAGCCGTTCATCAAGCTCAAGTTTTCCGACTTCACCCAGACCACGCTGGAGCAGGCCGGCGCTCCGGTTAGCCCGGAGGGCTACCGAGACCTCTGCAGCCGCGCTTTCGCCCGCGGCGAGCGGCCCGTGCGCCTGATCGGCGTGGGAGTACGGCTGGACAACGCTCACAGCCCGCTGGGTGAGCAGCTCACGTTGTTCTGACAGCTGCCTTTCTTACGCAGGCCGGGCACAGGTGGTTCTCATCGCGCGGCTGCCAGCCGAGCTTGCCGATGCGATCAACGGCCCTTTCCGTGCGCGCTGCAAGGTCATCACTTTCCGCGGCGAGAAACTCGAAAGCCTGATCACGCCCGCATTCGTCGCAACGGATCGACCAGCCAAGCACAACCTGTCCGCGCAGGTCCGGACCCTGGGCCGTCACCGTCCATTGGCCGGGCGGGTTGATCAGGTAGCGCACCTTGTCAACGCGCAGTGGCAGTGGCAGATCACGACTGCCCTTAACCGTGCAGATGAGCCGATCGCCCGGCTGTATGCCACCGCCGCGGCCGGTGACCTGATACAACCCGGCACCGAGAGTGCGGCATTCGATCAGCGTGTGGGAGGGGTTCAGGGCGTTACGTCGGAAGTCGTGTTCGGCCATCGGCAGGTGTCCGGCTGGGTTGGAAGCGGGGGCGCGCATGATAACACTGGCGCGTGCAGCGTCATCACTGATGTCACTGATAGTCGGGTCAATTGGCTGTGAGAAGCTATGCTTGCCGGGTCATTGTCACAGCCACATTACCTAGAGGACACATCATGAGCGTCAAACAACTATTCGATCTGACCGGCAAGGTTGCACTGATCACCGGTGGTACCAAGGGCCTGGGCCTGCAGATGGCCGAAGCCTTCGGTGAAATGGGCGCCAAGGTATTCATCAGTGCGCGCAACGCAGCCGAGGTCGATGAAGTGGTTGCCCAGCTGGGTCAGCAGGGAATCGAGGCTGGCGGGATTGCCTGCGACCTGGGCAAGCCGGAGAGCAACCCGGTGAAGACGCTGGTCGATGCGGTCGAAGCGAAGTTCGGCACGATCGACATTCTTGTCAACAACGCCGGTACCACCTGGGGCCAGCCTGCGGCCGAACACAGCTACGAAGGCTGGAACAAGGTCATGTACCTGAACGTCGATGCCTGCTTCCTGATGGCCCAGGAAGTCGCCCGTCGCTTCATGATTCCGCGCCAGACCGGCAAGATCATCAACATCGCGTCAATCGCGGGTCTCAAGGGCAACCGTCCGAATACCGGGATCTACACGGTCGCCTACAACACCAGCAAGGCCGCGGCTATCAACCTGACCCGCGCGCTGGCCGGCGAGTGGGGTCCCTACAACATCAACGTCAATGCGATCTGCCCGGGGTACTTCCCGACCAAACTGTCGAAGGGCCTGGAAAAGGTCAGCGAGCACATCAAGCAGGGCACTCCGCTCGGACGGGTAGGCGGCGAGGAAGACATCAAGGGTCTGGCGGTGTTCTTTGCATCCGAAGCGTCGCGCCATGTCACCGGTCAGGCCGTCGCGGTCGATGGTGGCAATTCGGTGGTGTGATCAGCCAATGACCGGGCCGACTGCGGCCCGGCCATTCAGGTCAGGCCGTTGCCGAGCTGCTCGGCGGCCTGCCTGGCTCGGGTCCCGTGTTCGGCCTCGAGCTGTTCCATGCGCTGACGGTAAAGGTTGCGCTCGCTTTTCGGCAGGTCCTTCCACCCCTGATGGGTCGGGATGTCGGCTGTTGCGTCGTACAGCAGGGTGAATACTTCGGTATCGATACCGCTGCGCAGCGTGCCCTGATAGTTGTCCAGCAGCACCTTGATGCGGATCGAACCTTCGATCAACGGCAACTGTCCGGTCATCAGGCTTTGCGCCAGGAAACGAATATCTTCTGCCAGCCGTTCATCACGCTCGCGGCCGATCCGTTCAAGCTCCTGCCGCTGACGCCACACGCGCCGCCACAACACCCAGGCGTAGGTCGCCAGCGCGACAATCAGTACAAGCCCGGCGATCGCCAGCCAGTCGAAAATATTCATCGCGTCAGAACCGCATCGCAGAAGGGTCGAGACTGCCTTCTTCCTTCAGGTTGATTTTCGGCGAGAGGAAGAATCCGGTGCGGATATGCCCCTCGAGTCGGTAATCGATCGCCTGCTGCCGGTCGACCATCTTTGCCAGATCGCTCAGGTGGCGCCATAGGTTGGACCGCACATTCAGATCGAAATACTGCGAGCCGTAGGCGGGCACGTCGAAGGTCGAATCGCTGACGCCGGTGGCCAGTCTGGTGTCGTTCAGATAGACCACGTAATGCATGCCGCGGATCGGCAGCACGCGATCATTGGGATTGTCGACGCGCAGGCGGAGCTGGAAGGATTGTTCCCAGAGGTTCGACTTGAGCATCTCCACGTTCGCCAGGGCAATATCAGGCTTGGTATACGAGCGCCCCAGACCCAGCGCGGCGCATCCGCTCAGCGACGAGGCGCCAAGCAGCAGTATCCAGATGGCCATCTGACGAGCGAACATGAGCCCCTCCGTATCCCGGCCGCGGAGCAGTTGTGCAGCGGCCTGTGCCTGTCCATACTAACCGCAATTGCTGCCAGGGAGTGACAACATGCCACTTTTCGAAATTGTTTTTCAGGGACAGGTGAAGGATGGCATCGCGCCGGCGCAGGCGCGGGCACGGCTCGGTCAGTTGTTCCAGGCCGGAGACCAGCAGCTCGACACGCTGTTTTCGGGTCGTCGCATCGTCATCAAGCAGGGGCTGGATGCCGCCGGTGCCGAGCGCTACCGTCAGGCTATCGAGCGCGCCGGCGCGGTGTGCAGCGTCGAGCCGATGGTCGAGGCAATGGCCAGCGCCGAAGCCGAGCCGGAGCAGCCGGTCGCGCCTGCGCAGCAAGCGCCACGTGCAGCCAGTTCCATCATGCCACGTGACGAATACATGGCAGCATTCGCCAACGTCGAGGCGCCCGACTTCGGAATCGCCGAACTGGGAGCCGACCTGCAGGATGAGTACACCGATCACACGCCTCTGCCCCTGGACCTTTCCGCGCTGAGCCTGGCGCCCCCCGGTGCCGACCTGGACCAGCTCAAGCAGGACCGCCCGCCGGTGAACCCGAATATCGACCACCTGAAACTGGTGGACTGACAACCGGTCGGCCGAAGGTCAGAGCATGCAACACTGCTTGAACTTGCGACCTGAGCCGCAGGGACACGGCTCGTTGCGGCCGGCCCGCACCGACCGACCCGGCTCCACGAAGTACCATCGCTCGCGCCTGCGGACGAAGTCCGAACATTCCCGATGGCTGTGCTGCCTCCCGTCCGGGTCCGCCCAGTGCGCGACGAATGTGACCTGGGCGCGGTCCCCCGACGCTGGCTCGGCCCGCTCAACGTCCAGCCCGAGCCAGCTGCTTTCGCGGCTCCACTGGGCTATTGCGGCGCGGTCGAGGCCCTCTTGTTGCGCGGGAAGCGTTGTGTTCACCAGGTAATCGATGAGCCCCAACGTATAGGCGCAGTAGCGCGAACGCATCAGCCGCTCCGGGCTGGGCGCGGCTTCGCCCGCATGCAGAGGTTGGCAGCAGCGACCGTACACCAACCCCGATCCGCACGGACATTGGTCCGCCTTGCCCATGACTACCACCAGTACTTGCCGAACATTTCGGGGTTGGCCCAATACTTCGAATTGAGCCAGTCAGGCACCTGCTTGTACTCGGCCAGATCGTACGTATACAGCGTCAGCAAGCGGTCGCCCTGCGCAAAGCGGGCAGTGCGCTGCAGCGCCAGGGCAAAGAAGTCCGTGTCCTGCCAGTCACTGGTGAGGCTATGGTCGATCAGCACGGCCATGCGGCTGACCGACAGATTGCGCAGGCCGGCCAGCAGCTCGGTGCCGGCGCGCTTGTCGAGACGCTCCAGTTCGTTGGCGACTATGGCCAGGTCGTAGCGCTGGTTGGCCAGTTCTGGAGGCAAGGGCACGTCTGCGGTATTGATGCAGTCGCACCCGGTGGTCTGCTCGCAATAGGCCATGGCCGCAGGCACCGGCGCGGTGCTGATGCACAGCAGGCGCCTGGGCTGATACTTGTCGAGGATGCCCAGCAGGGCGGAGGTGGGGCTGGCAGTCATGGCGTCAGGCTCCTGGCGGAATCGGACAAGGTAGAGCTACAAGCAGCAAGCTGCAAGCTGCACGCGAGGACGGATGTTCGAGCTTGAGCGCCGAAGGCCAAAGGCCAAAGGCCAAAGGCCAAAGGCTAAAGGCTAAAGGCTAAAGGCTAAAGGCTAAAGGCTAAAGGCTAAAGGCTGGAAGGAAGGAAGAGATTAAAGGATCAGCGCAAATAGTACTTGACACCCTTAATGCCAAAATCAACATTGTCCAGCCTCCAGCCTCCAGCCTCCAGCCTCCAGCCTCCAGCCTCCAGCCTCCAGCCTCCAGCCTCCAGCCTCCAGCCTCCAGCCTCCAGCCTCCAGCCTCCAGCCTCCAGCCTCCAGCCTCCAGCCTCCAGCCTCCAGCCTCCAGCCTCGTCGCTTGCCGCTTGCCGAGTGATGCTCGCAGCGTCCGGCTCGCCGCTTACCGCCTGCGGGTCGCTTTGGCGTATCATGGCAGCTGTTTCCCGGAGCCTGCATGCTGAACGATGATCTCAAGGGCCAGATCCAGACGGCCTATCGTACTTTCCTCGAAAACAAGTCTCTCAAGCCTCGTTACGGGCAGCGTGTGATGATCGCCGAAGTGGCCAAGGTGTTCGGCGGAGTCGAGCTCGACGATGAAGGCCGCCGCAGCGGCGAACCGGCAGTGGCGGTGATCGAGGCCGGTACCGGCACCGGCAAGACGGTGGCCTATTGTCTGGCAGCGATTCCGATCGCCAAGCATCTGGGCAAGCCGTTGGTCATTTCTACTGCCACGGTCGCGCTGCAGGAGCAGATCGTGCTCAAGGATCTGCCCGATATTCAACGCAATGCTGGCCTGGATTTCCATTTTTCGCTGGCCAAGGGTCGTGGACGCTACGTCTGCCTGTCCAAGCTCGATCAGCTGTTCTCCGACAATCAGGCGCTCTCCAGCCAGCAGCAGGGATTTGCCGAGGAAGGCTTCCGCATCGACATCGACGAGGCCGGGCTCAAGCTCTATACGCGGATGGTGGAAGCGCTGGGCAGCAAGAAATGGGACGGTGAGCGCGATTCGTGGCCCGAGGCGCTGGACGATCAGGACTGGTCGCGCCTGACGACCGATCATATCCAGTGCAGCAACCGGCGCTGCGGCCACTTCAATCAATGCGTCTTCTACAAGGCGCGGGAAAGTGTGCAGAAGGTCGACGTCATCGTTACCAACCATGATCTGGTGCTGTCCGACCTCGCCCTGGGCGGTGGGGCGATCCTTCCGGATCCGCGTGACTGTCTGTATATCTTCGATGAAGGGCACCATCTGCCGGACAAGGCCATTTCGCATTTCGCCCATCACACACGCATGACCGCGACGGCCGACTGGCTCGATCAACTGGACAAGAATCTCACCAAGCTGCTGGCGCAGCATCCGCTGCCGGGCGACTTCGGTCGGTTGCTCGAGCAGGTACCGGTGCAGGCGCGTGATCTAAAGCCGCATCAGCAGTTCATGACCCAGGCGCTGGGTGAGGTGGCCGACTTTGCCAGCACTGAAGATCTGAGTGGTCACGTGCGACCCCAGTATCGTTTCGAGCACGGCGTTGTGCCGGAGCATCTGCGCGACATGGGTACCGAGCTGAAGGCCGGATTCGGGCGCATTACCGACTCGCTGCAGCGCCTGGTCGACATGCTCAAGGAGGCCATGGACGGCGAGTCGGTCGGAGTGCATCAGACCCAGGCCGAGGAATGGTATCCGCTGTTTGGCGCGCTGCTGGCGCGGTCCGAAGGCAACTGGACACTGTGGACGCAGTTCTGCCTGGTCGATGCCGAGGACAAGCCGCCCACCGCGCGCTGGCTGACGCTGACCGAGGCCAATGATCTGGAAGTGCACGTCAGCCCGATCCTGGCCGCGGACACGCTGCGTCAGTCGCTGTGGTACAGCGCCTTCGCCTGCCTGGTGACGTCGGCGACGCTGACCGCCCTGGGTCGCTTCGACCGCTTCAGTCAGCGCGCGGGGCTGCCCCGCAGTGCTGTCTGTGCGATGGCGCCAAGCCCGTTCAGGCACGGTGAAAACGGGGTGCTGCGTATTCCCAACCTGGGCGCGGATCCGCGGGACAATGCCGGACACAGCGCGGCGATTATCGAACGCCTGCCCGATATGCTTGAAGGCGTCCCCGGCAGTCTGGTCCTGTTTTCCTCCCGGCGTCAGATGCTCGAGGTTTTCGCCGGGCTGCCGGCCGCGTTCCGCGAACGGCTTCTGGTCCAGGGTGATCTCTCCAAGCAGGAGCTGATACGTCAGCATCGCGCGCGCGTGGACAAGGGCGAGCCCAGCGTCATCTTCGGCCTGGCCAGCTTCGCGGAGGGCGTCGACCTGCCAGGGCGCTATTGCGAGCACGTGGTGATCGCCAAGATTCCCTTCGCTGTGCCGGACGACCCGGTGGAGGTGGCGCTGGCCGAATGGATCGAGCGCAACGGCGGTAATCCGTTCATGGAAATCGCCGTGCCCGACGCCTCGCTGCGTCTGATCCAGGCTTGCGGACGCCTGCTGCGTAGCGAGCAGGATTCCGGGGTGATCACATTGCTCGACCGGCGCCTGGTGACCCAGCGCTACGGCAAGGCCATTCTTGATTCGCTGCCGCCGTTCCGTCGCGAAATCGAGTAGCCCTCTTTTGCGGCTATGTCAGCTGATACCTGCCGCTTATCCGAGCTGAAAACACGCGTCCAGCAGGCTTTAATAGTGGCAGAACAACAACCGATACGGACCAATACATGACCACCATCCAAGGCTATTTCGATCCTCGCTTCGAAGCGGTGCGCGAGCTTTTCGCCGAACAACAGAGCGATGAACAGGCTCGCGGTGCGGCCTTATGCGTGACGATTGGCGGCGAAACCGTGCTCGATCTGTGGCAGGGGGTGATGGACAAGGACAACCAGCGTGTATGGGAGCAGGACACCCTGGTCAACGTATTTTCCTGCACCAAACCGCTGGGTGCAGTCGCGCTGCTGCAACAGGTCGAGGCCGGGCGTATCGAACTGGATGCGCCGCTGGCCACCGTTTGGCCCGAGTTCGTCCGGGCCGGCAAGGAGTCGGTCACCCTGCGCCATGCGCTCAGCCACCGTTCCGGACTGTCGGCGATCGCCGACCCGCTCCCGCCTGAGGCGCTGTTTGATTGGGATGCCATGGCTGCGGCCCTTGCCGCGCAGGCCCCCTGGTGGACACCTGGGGAAGCACACGGTTACGCACCGGTCACCTACGCCTGGCTGCTCGGCGAACCGCTGGCGCGGCTCAGCGGCCAACGCCCTGGCGCGTATATCAACCGGGAGGTCTGTCAGCGGCTGGGCATGGATTTCTACGTCGGCGTGCCGGACGGCGAGCTGGACCGCATCGCGTCGCTCTCAAGATTGCGCAACCAGTATGGTGATGAGTACGCGCGAGCCCTGTTCGCCGCGATGGGCCGTCCTGACCAGCTCAGCTTCAAGGCCTTCGGCAATCCGTCCAGCATGATGACCAGCAGCAATCGACGCGAGTGGCAGCAGGCTGAGATATTCTCGGCCAACGGGACCGGGAATGCCCGTTCGCTGGCTCGTTTCTGGCAGGTATTGGCGCATGGCGGCAGTCTGGATGGGGTGCACCTGCTTGACGCCCATCTGGTCGACCTGATGCAACGTGAACACAGCCAAGGCATGGACAAGACGCTGCACGCACCGACGCGCTTCGGGCTGGGCGTCATGCTTGAGCAGAATTACGAAGGCGGCGGCTTCGGCATGGGCGAACGCGCCTTCGGCCATCCCGGCGCTGGCGGCTCGCTGGGCTTCTGTGACCCGGACGCCCGCGTCGGCTTTGGCTACGTCACCAATACCATGGGGCCCTACGTGCTAATGGATCCGCGCGCGCTGGCGCTGAGTCGGGCCATTTACAGGGTTCTGCGTCAGCTCGATTGATTGCCCCGGATCAACAGCTTCGTGGCCGATGGGTGCTAGCATTGACTCAACGTACAAGGAGCTCCCGATGAATTCGAACATTGCCGATCTGCGACGCGACTATACCCGGGACGGGCTGCTGGAAAGCCAGGCGCCGGATGAACCCATGTCGCTTTTCGCGACCTGGTTCCAGCAGGCCGTGGAAATCGAAACCACCGAACCCAATGCAATGATGCTGGCCACGGTCGACGGGGCGGGGCAGCCGCATCTGCGGACGCTGTTGCTCAAGGGGGTCGATCCGCGCGGCTTCATTTTCTTTACCAACTACGATAGCGAAAAGGGCCGGCAGCTGGCCTTGCAGCCACGCGCGGCGATGACCTTCTGGTGGCACGACCTGGAGCGTCAGGTTCGTATCGAAGGGCAGGTTGAACGCATCAGCGCTGACGAGTCCGATGCCTATTACCACAGCCGCCCTGTGGGGAGCCGCCTCGGTGCCTGGGCGTCGCCGCAGAGTCAGGTCATCGCTGGGCGTGAGGTATTGGAAGACGACCTTCGCGCCCTGCAGCAGCGTTACGCCGACAATCCCCCGCCGCGTCCGGAGCATTGGGGCGGATATCGCCTGGTTCCGGAACTGATCGAGTTCTGGCAGGGACGCTCCAGCCGACTGCATGACCGGTTGTGCTACCGGCTGGAGAACGGATTGTGGAGCCGGAAGCGGCTCGCTCCCTGAACAGCGGGTTGCGCGACATGGAGATATTGACCACTCTTTGCTGATAACGGGAAGCGGAGAGCGCCATGGCCGTCGGCATGTTCCAGCACAAGGTTGTCGTAATCAGTGGCGGTTGCGCCGGGATCGGCAGGGCATTGGCAGTGCGTTTCGCTCAGGCGGGCGCGCGCCTGGCCATCCTCGACATACAGGATGACGCGCTGGTTGCGTTGCGCCAGCAGCTGCAGGATCGAACCGGAGCAGAGGTCCTCGCCCTGCACTGCGACGTTTCTGATGAGCAGGCCTGCAACGAGGCGATCTGCCGGGTGATCGAGCACATGGGCGGAGTCGATGTACTGATCAATAATGCCGGTATCACTCACCGCAGCGCCTTCGCCGACACCGAGACTGCCATATTCCAGCGCATCATGGCGGTCAACTATTTCGGCGCGCTGTATCTGACGCGTTACGCCCTGGGTAGCCTTATCGAACGGCAGGGGCAGATCATCGTGCTGAGCTCGCTGTCCGGCTTCGCGCCGCTGCCCAATCGCAGCGCTTACACCGCCAGCAAACATGCCCTCCACGGTCTGTTCGAAGCCTTGCGGCTGGAAGTGAAGGAGCAGGGCGTGAATGTCATGCTGGTGGCGCCGGGTTTTACCGCCACCGACATTCGCAAGAACGCCCTGGTCGGTGACGGTTCAATCAGTCCGCAGACGCTCAACCCCGCGTTGAAGGTAGCCTCGCCAGCGGATGTCGCCGAAGCGATTTTCCGCGGCGCGACACGGCGCAGGCGTCTACTCGTGGTATCCAACGTGGACTGGCGCGCGCGCATGCTGGCCCGTCTGTTCCCTCAACTCTTCGAGCGCTGGATGGTGCCGAGGCTGAGTGGGATCAGGTCGACCCGTTGAACGCTTGCAGATAGCGCAGCGCGCCCTGGCCAGCGATACGTCCGCTGGCGAAGCAGGCCGTCAGCAGATAGCCCCCGGTGGGGGCTTCCCAGTCGAGCATCTCGCCGGCGCAGAAGACGCCTGGGGAGCCCCGGAGCATCAACGTTTCGTCCAGTGCCTCGCGCATCACCCCTCCCGCGCTGCTGATGGCTTCGTCGAGGGGTCGCGTGGCGTGCAGTTCGACGGTCAAGGCCTTGATCGCCTGCGCCAGATGCTGTGGATCGACCAGCGTCTCACGCGCGGCGCATTCGTGGAGCAGGCTGATCTTCACCGGATCGAGACCGGCGCGCTTGCGCAGTACCGATGCCAGTGACTGGCCGTTGCGCGGTGTGGCGAGTGCCTTCGTCAATTGCTCCAGCGAGCGATCCGGGGCCAAGTCCAGCGTCAGTCGTGCAATGCCGTCCGTGTCCAATGCACTGCGCAGTTCAGCTGACAGGGCGTAGATCAGACTGCCCTCGAGCCCGTCGGCGGTCACGATGCATTCGCCACGGCGCGCAATGCGCGTTCCGTCGGCGGCGAGCGTGGAGGCAATGACCTGCTTCAGCGGCTGGCCGGCGAAGCGCTCGGACAGCCTTGCACTCCATCGAGCAACGAAGCCGCAATTGGCCGGCCGCAGCGCCCGCACCGCTATGCCGCTGCTTGCCAACCAGGGCACCCAGGCGCCGTCCGATCCCAGGCGGGCCCAGCTGCCGCCGCCCAGCGCGAGGACGGTCACCTGCGGGCGGACCGCAACCTCGCCGGCGGGCGTGACGAAGGTCAGCTCGCCGGCTTCGTTCCAGCCGGCCCAGCGATGCCGTGTATGAAAACGCACGCCGCTGGCGCGCAGCCGTGTAAGCCAGGCACGCAGCAGCGGCGCCGCCTTCATGTCGGTCGGAAACACCCGTCCGGAGGAGCCGACGAAGGTGTCGACACCCAGCCCGTGAATCCACTGACGCAGTGCGTTGGCGTCCCAATCGGCCAGCCAGTTGCCGACCCAGGGAGCCGCTTCGCGGTAACGCGCGATGAAGGCCGGCGGGTCTTCGGAATGGGTTATGTTCATGCCGCCGACTCCGGCCAGCAGAAACTTGCGGGCAACCGAGGGCATCGCATCGAACACCTCGACCCGGACGTCACCGGCCGCCAGCACGTCCGCAGCCATCAATCCGGCTGGACCTGCACCGATGACGGCGGCGTACGGTGCGGGCGGTGCAGAACAAACCATGCGGGCATCCTGAAGGGGCGGGCGGGACGGGAGTTTACCCCAATCCCCGCGCGTGCCAAATGTCACTGGCTGTGTGGTGCAGAATGCCGTGACGGCGGGCCAGTGCCGACCGATCCTTGTCATAGCCCCCGCCGATGACTGCGCATACCGCAATGTCGCGACCCAGGCATTGCTCGATCACCAGCCGATCGCGCCGGGCAATGCCCGTATCGGTCAGATTCAGGTAGCCCAGCGCGTCGTCGCGGTGCACATCGACGCCAGCGTCGTAGAGCACCAGGTCCGGCTGGTAGAGCGGCAGCAGGTAATCCAGGGTCTGCTGCAGAACCTGGCAGTAGCCTTCGTCATCCAGTCCGCGGGGCAGAGGGATGTCCCAGTCGCTCTGAGCCTTGCGCGCCGGAAAGTTGTTTTCGCAGTGCAGCGATACCGTGATCGCATCGCTGTCGTGTTCGAGTATCCGGGCGGTGCCATCGCCCTGATGCACGTCGCAGTCGAGTATGAGCACCCGTCGGACCCTGCCGGCGGCCAACAGATAGCGGCTGATGATCGCCAGGTCGTTGAAGATGCAGAAACCCGACGCGAAGTCGTAATGGGCATGGTGCGTGCCGCCCGCCAGATGGCAGGCCAGGCCGTGCTCCAGTGCGAGCTGCGCAGTGAGTACCGAACCGCCAACCGCCCGCGTGGTGCGCTGCCAGAGCTGCTCGCTCCAGGGCAGACCCATACGTCTGATTTCATCGCGACTCAGGTCATTGAAGTGAAAGCGTTCAACGTAACCCCGGTCGTGCGCCAGTGCGAGCAGATCATCATCGGCTCGCTGGGCACAGTGCAGGTTGCCATCGCTCAGCAACCCGGTGCCGCGCAGGTGATCGTGAAGCAGCACGAACTTTTCCATCGGAAAGCGATGTGCGGCGGCGAAGGTGAAGCTGTACTCGGGGTGATAGACCAGCGGCAGGTTCATGGTGAGTCCGGCTGCTCCGTGAAGGAAAAGGCCGAGTATGGGCGAGCAGGCGAGCGATCGCCAGGCAGGCCCGCCGGTCTAGGCGGCGTCAAGGCTGCCGAAAATGTCTCGGCAGGGTACACTCCCCGCAATGAATGCTGCGACGGTCCGTCGCAGTCGAGGCTATGGTTATTCCGGCGCTGTCCGGAAGTGGTTGAGGATGCACGATGACGCAAATGCTGGACGATCTGGTTAGCCTGCTGGCGCTGGAGAAAATCGAGGAAACGCTGTTTCGCGGCCACAGTCAGGATCTGGGCTTCAAGCAGCTGTTCGGCGGTCAGGTGCTCGGTCAGGCGCTGTCGGCAGCCAGCCAGACCGTGGACCCGCAGCGCCACGTCCACTCGGTGCACGGCTATTTTCTGCGGCCCGGTGATGCGCGCATGCCGATCGTCTACCAGGTCGATCCGGTCCGCGACGGTGCCAGTTTCACAACTCGGCGGGTGCAGGCCATTCAGAAGGGCAAGCCGATCTTCACCATGATCTGCTCTTTCCAGGGGTACGAGGAAGGGTACGAGCATCAGGCAAGCATGCCCGATGTGCCTGGGCCCGAGGATCTGCTGAATGAAACCGAGCTGACTCGCAAGTATCAGCATCTGATTCATGAGAAGGTGCGAGACAAGGTGCTGGTCGACAAGCCGATCGAGATCCGCCCGGTCGGCGTGTTCAATCCGTTCGACCCCAAGCCAGCCGAGCCGCGTCGTTTCATGTGGCTGCGCGCTGACGGCAACCTGCCGGATGATCCGCCGCTGCATCGCTACCTGCTGGCCTACGCCTCGGACTTCCACCTGCTGGGAACAGCGTTGCAACCCCATGCGGTGTCCTCATGGTCGCCCAACATGCAGATCGCCAGCCTCGACCACGCGGTCTGGTATCACCGTCCGCTCAGAATGGACGATTGGCTATTGTACGCCATGGACAGCCCGTCCTCGGCCGGCTCTCGGGGGCTTTCACGCGGGCAGATCTTCAACCGCCAGGGCGAACTCGTGGCGTCGGTGACGCAGGAATCGCTGATGCGCAATCTGAATCAATAACATGAACGGCATCCGCGGCTGGGTTTTCGACCTCGACGGTACCTTGACGGTGGCACAGCATGACTTCCCGGCGATCCGCAGGGAGCTGGGCATTCCTGCCGAGTTCGATATTCTCACCCACATCGCCGCGCAGCCCGAGCCCTCGCGCAGCGAGTTATCGGAGCGACTCGATGCCATCGAGAATCGGCTTGCCGAGGCCGTGCAGCCGGCGCTGGGTGCAGCACAACTGATCCGCTATCTGCATGGTCGCGGCGACCGGCTGGCAATCCTGACCCGCAATATTCGCTCGGTCGCCTTGTCATCATTGCGTACGCTCGGCGTAGCGGACTGCTTCGACGATGCTCACGTGCTTGGCCGCGACGAAGCGCTGCCCAAGCCCGATCCGGACGGCATCCTGCAGATGCTCGATCGCTGGCAGCTGAACCAGGCGGACGTGGTCATGGTGGGTGATTTCCGCTTTGACCTCGAAGCGGGCCGCGCTGCAGGTTGCCGTACCTGTCTGATCCATCCCGACAATCAGTGGCCGGAGCTGGCGGACTGGCATATGCGCGACTGCCACGCACTCCTCGACAGCCTGGGTGGCAGCGCCGCGGCAAGCTATTCGACAGACTGAATGTGCTGGCGCTCGCCGGCATGCAGGCCCGACTGTATGATGCGGCATCAAAGCGCTACTACCGGATGCCGCCTCATGTGGACCCGCTTCAAGGCTCTCTTTGCATCACCGCGCCGGCCTCCGGCCATGTCGCCCCACTCCAGGGCCGGCAGCTCCTTGCAAGCCAGTACTGCGGAGCACCCGGCGGATGACATTCAACGGGCCTTCCTGGGATTGCTGCTGGGCGTACATTCGCCATTGCCACTGGCGCTCAATCGGTTCGAACTCGCGGCGATACGGCGGCTCGACAGTCTGGCCGATTCCGATCTCAATGATCACGCGCTGGTCCCGCGTCTGCCTGCGATTCTTCCGCGATTGATGACCAGCTTCCGCGACCCGGCGACCTCGTCGAGAGAGTTGGCTGACCTGGTCGGCCGCGATCTGGTGTCGGTGAGCGAAGTCATGCGCCTGGCAAACAGCCCGTTCTACCGGCGTTCCAGTGAGGCAAAGACGCTCGAGCAGGCTGTGCTGGTGCTTGGCCAGCGGGGCCTGCGGCAGATGATGGCTAATGTCATGCTCAAGCCTGTCTACAATTCTCAGCGAGGTCACTTCAGCACCATCGCCGCCCCGTTGCTCTGGGAGCAGGCGGAAAAGACCGCAGCAGTCAATGCGGCGCTGGCGCGTGCCAACGATGAGACGGATGAATTTTCCGCGTATCTGGCTGGCCTGTGCAGCAACCTGGGCCTGCTGATCGGAGCCCGTGTGCTTGATGGCTTGTTCGATGGCAGCGAAACCCCGAGCAGCGAGCTGTTCCGTGAGCAGTGGCTGCAAGCCGCCCGCAGGCTGACTGCCGCAGTGGCGCGGGCGTGGGATTTTCCCGACGCGACGCAGCAGGCACTGGCCGGGTTGCAGAAGCAATCGGGCGTTCGGTTGCCTGCACCCAGCCAGCAGTTGTACAGTGCCGAGCGCTTCAGCCAATACCATGGCCTGTTGAGCCGCGGGCGGCTGCCCGGCGGCGTCGACATGGCCTTCTCACAGATGGCGCCGGCAGAGCACTTTTCCATAGCGATGCAGACCCTGGCGCGTTTCGAGCGCCGGGACTGAGTGGTGCCGGCCGAAGCGAAACACGATTGAATCAAGGAGCGGTCATGGGCTGGTTGCGATCTCGGCGTCTGCACTATTTTCTCGGTGGCGTGGCCATCATCTTCATGTTGCTGCTGCTGCTGCGGGCGGTATTTCTGTTCGGCTTCTCCGCCGTTACGCCAGGCGTAGAGCAGTCCTGGTCGCTGGTTCTGGAAACCCTGGGGATCGGCGTGCGTTTCGACCTGCGCCTCGCGATTCTACTGATGCTGCCGGTGATGCTGCTCGCCTGGCTGCCGGTCTGGAACAGCCTGCGCTCTTCGCTGCTGCGCTGGATCGGGCGAATCTATCTGATCGTTGCGCTGGCCGTGGTGCTGCTGCTGTACATCATCGACTTTGGCCACTATGCCTACCTCGGGGTACGCCTGAATGCCTCGGCGCTCAAGTTCCTCGCCGACGCGCAGATCTCTCAACAGATGCTCTGGGAGACCTATCCGGTAGTCTGGATCACCCTGGCGTGGCTGGCGCTGCTGCTGATCTGCGCCGGCGCGCTGATCGGACTCGAGCGGTTGACCTTCAATCGACCGGCTATCCGCATAGGGCTGTGGTCGCGGATCTGGGGCAGCAGTCTTATGGTCGTTCTGGTGTTTCTGGCAATCCTCGGCCGCTACACCAATATCAATCTGGAAAATCCTGTTCCGCTGCGCTGGAGTGATGCCTTCTTTTCCGGCGACAGCCAGTTGGGTGCGCTGGGGCTGAATCCGGTCATCTTCTTCTACGACACCATGGGTGTGCCGCAGGAACGCTACGATCTTGATCAGGTTCGTCGTCACTATCCTCAGGTGAGCCAGTATCTCGGCGTGGCCGAGCCGGACATCGAGACGCTTCCATTGGCGCGGCAGGTGCCGCTGCAACCGCATCGCCTGACCGCCGAGCAACGTCCCAATGTCGTCTTCGTCATGCTCGAGTCATTGGGTACCACAGCGGTCGGGGCCTATGGCAACCCGCTGCAGCCAACGCCGAATCTGGACCGGCTGGCCAAGCAGAGCTGGTTCTTCCGTCACTTCTACGTGCCGGTCACCGGAACCGCGAAAACGGTGTGGGCGAGCATCACTGGCATTCCAGACGTGTCGCGCCAGGAAACCGCCACGCGCAACCCGCTGATCACCAATCAGCACACGCTGATCAACGCGCTTGAGGGGTACCACAAGGTCTACACCATTGGCGGCAATTCGGGCTGGGCGAACATGAACGCGCTGATCCGTCAGAGCATCGACGGCGTCAAGCTGTATGAGGAAGGCGGCTGGAAGGCGAAGAACGTCGACGTATGGGGTATCTCCGATCTCGACCTGTTCAAGGAAACTGACCAGATCCTGCGCGATCTGCCCCGGGACAAGCCATTCTTTGCCTACATCCAGACTGCAGGGCACCACCGCCCGTACACCATCCCGAAGGAAAACGATGGCTTCCAGGTCATCGACCGCACGCTGGAGGAGGTACAGGCAGCCGGTTCGCAAAGCGTCGCTCAGTACAACGCCGTGCGACTGCTAGACTTCAACATCGGCCGTCTCATGGAGCTGGCTGAAGAGGGTGGTTATCTGAATAACACCATCTTCGTCATGTTTGGCGACCACAACACGCGGATCGCCAATATCGACTACATGAAGCCGGCATTCGAAAAGCTCGGTCTGGAAAGCAACAACGTACCGCTGCTGATCTATGCACCCGGGTTGTTGCAGCCACGCGAGTTCGAGGAAGCGGTCGGGCTGGCAGATCTGCTGCCGACAATTACCTCACTGCTGGGCTATGAGTACGAGAATCGCACGATGGGACGTGATCTCCTGCAACCGGCCCCTGAGGGCGAGCGGGTCGTGCCGCTGGTGCTGCGTGAAGGAACGTTCCCGCTGATTGGCGCGGTGACCCAGGACTTCCTTCTTCAGATGAACTACGACGGGACCGAGCCGAGCCTGCATGATCTGGACTCGGACACGCCGCTGGACAACGTCGCGGAGGCGCATCCGGAAGAGTATCGGCGGTTGTTGCCGCTGGCTCGCGGATTATACGAGACTTCGCGTTACATGCTTTACGAGAACGTGCGCGACTAACATTGCGCACCGCTTCACATGCTCAGTCGCATCGACAGGTCGACAGCCTTGATATCCTTGGTCAGGCTGCCGATCGAGATGTAGTCGACCCCGGTCTCGGCGACACTGCGCAGGTTGCTCTCGGTAATGCCACCGGACGCTTCCAGCTTGGCGCGCCCGGCGGTGATCTCGACCGCTGTGCGCATATCGGCATCGCTCAGTTCATCCAGCATGATGATATCCGCGCCGGCCTCCAGCGCCTGGCGCAGTTCATCCAGGCTCTCCACTTCCACCTCTACCGGCTTGCCCGGCGCAATGACATGGGCCTGCTGTATTGCCTGGGCGATACCGCCGCAGGCTGCGATGTGGTTCTCCTTGATCAGAAATGCGTCGTACAACCCGATCCGATGGTTGTCGCAGCCGCCGCAGGTGACGGAATACTTCTGTGCCATCCGCAGGCCCGGGAGCGTCTTGCGCGTATCCAGAAGGCGCACGCCGGTACCCTCAACCAGATGGGCGAAATAGCGGCTGCGCGTTGCGGTAGCGGATAGCATCTGCAGGAAGTTCAGCGCGCTGCGCTCGGCGGTCAGCAGGGCACGGGCCGGTCCACGCAGGATACAAAAAGGATCATTGGGCTGCAGTCGGTCGCCATCGGCGGCGCGCCACTCCACCGCTATCGCCGGACTCACCTGGCGGAAGACTTCGTTCGCCCACGCGGTGCCGGCAAGGGTCGCCGGCTCGCGGCTGATGATGGTGGCGGACGCCTGTCTCTCGGCGGGAATCAGCGCTGCGGTGATGTCGCCGCTGCCGATGTCCTCGGCCAGTGCGCGGGCCACGTCATCGCGAATCGTCGCCTGCAGACTGTCGAGGGTGAGGTTCGGCATGGGAGCTCTCGTCGCGTATCGGATGATGGCGGCGAGTATAACCGATCAACATGAAAATACCCGCCCGGGACCGGGCGGGTAGCTGACGGGTCAGCGCTTGAAGCTGTTGGCCGGATCGTTGAAGTAATCGCGAGCCAGTTTGAATACCACTGGGCTGAGCAGCAGCAGTGCGATCAGGTTGGGGATGGCCATCATCGCGTTCAGTGTATCGGCGACCAGCCACAGACTGCCCAGATCGATTCCCGGCAGCGTGCCAAGGGGAATGGCGATGATCCACAGCACGCGAAACGGTATGTTGGACTTCTCGCCAAACAGGAACTGCGTGCACTTTTCCCCGTAAAAGCTCCAGCCGATAATGGTGGTGAAGGCAAAGATGGCCAGACCGATACTGACGATGTACTGCCCCCAGCCGCCCGGCAGACCTTCGTTGAAAGCGTACGCCGACAGCGATGCACCGTTCTCACCGCTCTGCCAGGCGCCGGTCACCAGGATCACCAGACCGGTGATCGAGCAGATGACGATGGTATCAATGAAGGTGCCCAGCATGGCCACGGTGCCCTGACGGATCGGGTTGTTGGTTTGAGCCGCTGCGTGGGCGATAGGTGCACTACCCAGACCAGCCTCGTTGGAAAACACGCCGCGCGCCACACCGAAGCGGATGGCGGCCCAGATGGTCGCACCGGCGAAGCCGCCCGCTGCAGCGATGGGATTGAAGGCGTGATAGAAGATCAGCCCGAATGCATCAGGGATGCGGTCGGCATGCATGATCAGAATGATCAGGCCGCCACCCACGTAAAACAGCGCCATGATCGGCACCAGCTTGCCGGCGACGTCACCGATGCGCTTGATGCCGCCGATCAGCACCAGCGCAACCAGTACGGCAATGACGATGCCGGTCACCAGCGGCTGCACGCCAAAGGTGCTTTCCAGCGCGTCTGCGACAGAGTTGGACTGGATGGTGTTGCCGATGCCGAATCCGGCCAGCATGCCGAATACCGCGAACAGTACCCCCAGCCACTTCCATTTCGCGCCCAGACCGTTCTTGATGTAGTACATCGGACCGCCGACGTGGCGACCATGCGCGTCCTTTTCACGAAAGTGCACGGCCAGCGAGGCTTCGCAGAACTTGGTCGCCATGCCGACCAGGGCGATCAGCCACATCCAGAACAGCGCGCCCGGGCCGCCAAAGAACAGTGCAGTAGCCACGCCGGCAATGTTGCCGGTGCCTACCGTGGCGGACAGTGCAGTCATCAATGCGTTGAAAGGGCTGATGTCACCGTCCTCGGTGCTCTTTCGACCGCGCCATAGCATCTTGAAGCCGTACACCAGCTTGCGCTGCGGGATGACCTTCAGCCCGAGGGTCAGATAGAGTCCCGTACCGGCCAGCAGGGCCAGCATTGCCGGGCCCCAGACAACACCGTTGATGGCGTTGATAGCGCCAATGAGTGATTCCATTAATGCAGCTCTCCAGAGTTGTTATAGTTCGACGGCGCCGCTGTCCTTGGGCAGCAAAACGCGGCTAAGGGACTGACCATGCTGGACTTTTGCAGGCCATCCGCAAGCTGACAACAGCATGGACGGCTTGGCTGTTCGCGGCCTGCCTGTGATCGTCGAATTGTTACATGAATGCGTCGAAACCCGCGGTGTGCGCCCGTGAGCGTCTATTCTGTGATCTACGTCGACAATCAGGATGAAAGAACTGGCACGAAATCAAAATTCTGTATACTGCGAATATTGACGCCAGATAATCGTCGGAAAATGGAAGGACGCTCAGGAACGAGCAATCAGGCGCCGCTGAAAGACAAGTGACACTTGTCCGGAGATCAGTCATGACACAGGATCGGAAAGTCGTTCCCATCGCGCCAGGGAATAATCGTGCGGGAATGGGCAGTGGCCGTGCGCTGCAGCTGCCAGCACCTTTGGTTCCGGTCCGTGAGCACGCCCTGGTGTTCTTCAAGTCTGCGCTTGGCGAGCTGTTCGATAACGCCGACGACAGTCTTTTTGAAATGGCCGACAAGGCCGGCAGCAACACCGAACAATCCATGTACTTCGAGGCGATGCGGCAGATTCGCCTGCAGCGCCATGCGCTTGAGCGCACCTGTCTGAATAGTCTCATGACGCTGCTCGACGAGATGAATCAGAGCGAGCGGCCCCAGCCGCCGGCTAGCTCGGCATTTGAGCTCGACAGCCTGTCACTCGTTCAGCACGATGACCTGGAGCAGACGGTGGCTCTGGATGGCATGGTCGGTCGCGCGTCACTGCGTAACCGCGCCGCGCTCAGTCATCTGGCAACGCGCATGAACAGTCTGATCAAGTCGCAGATTGACGACCGCAGCAATCCGCTAGGGCCCGGTTCGCTTGCCGACATTTTCGTACAGGGCTACGCACCGCTGGGTCTGAACATCAAGGTCAAGCTGATCGTCCTCAAGCTCTTCGAGCGCTATGTGCTCAACCGTGTCGACAACCTCTATGAAGACGCCAACGGTCTGCTGATCGGCGCCGGTGTGATGCCAGACCTGAAACTCAGCGGCGTCCCGGCGCAGCCGGCTAGAAGCGGACACGGCGGCAGCCGTGGACAGGGCGCTGGCGGGGAGGGTGCTGCAACCGGTGGCGATAACGAGCAAGTGCTGTCCATGTTCAGCGAGCTTATCGGCAGCTGGCGCCACGCCAGCGGCGATGTGGCACTCTCCGGCCTTGGCTCCAGCGGCGGTACGCCGATGCAGACTCAGGAGCTGCTCGGCTTGCTGTCCCGGTTGCCGGGCGAGAACAGCGGCACGCGCTCGATCCGCGATCTTCGCCAGGGCCTGCATCAGGCTCTAGACCGTCAGCGCCACGAGACTGGACAGGTGCGCAGCGTGGCGCGGGTAGACGACGACGTCATCAGTCTTGTTTCCATGCTGTTCGACTTCATTCTCGATGACCCGAATTTGCCCGCTGCGCTGAAGGCACTGGTCGGGCGTCTGCAGCTGCCGCTGTTGCGCGTTGCCATCGCCGACAAGAGTTTCTTCAATCGATCGGGCCACCCGGCTCGACGGCTGTTGAACGAGATAGCCCGCGCAACCATGGGCTGGAGCGATCAGGACGATCTGCGCAAGGATCAGTTGTACAACCTCCTCGAAGGCATCGTTGGCAAGCTGCTCGATGATCCTGCGCCGACCTCTCAGGTGTTCGAGCGGATGCACGATGAGCTCGCGGACTTCGTTCGTGTCGAGCAGCGCCGCTCCGAGCGTCTCGAACAGCGCACGCGTGATGCCGAAGAGGGCCGCGCCAAGGTCGACGCTGCGCGGCGCGAGGTGGGCCTGGAGCTCAACCGACTGATGGTCGGCCGGACGCTGCCGGTGTTTGTTGTCGACCTGCTCCGAGACACCTGGAGCCCGGTCATGCAGATCACCTGGCTCCGGGAAGGTGCTGACTCCTCAGCCTGGAAGGATGTCGTCACTACTGCCAGGCGCACCCTCGACTCGGTGGAGCCTCTGGGCAGCAGCAGTGCAGCCGAGCGCGTCGCGCTCAATGAGCGGGTGATCCGTGCCCTGCGCAATGGCTTGCTACTGATTGGTCAGGACGAGGCTCAGAGTGCACCGCTGCTCGATCGCCTGGCGTTGCTCCAGCAGAGCATCCTGCCGGTGGCAGATAGCCAGGTTGTTCGTACTTCGCCGCCGGCCGATCTTGCCGAGCCCGCTCCGTCTTACCTTGCCGATGCTGGCGAGCCGCAGCCTGCGGTGGAGACGCAGGTTGCTCCGACCCCGCCGGTGAACAAGGTCGTCGAGGCCGACTTCCAGCCTGTGCTGGTAGCCGAGCCAGTGATGGAAGCGCCCCCTGCTCAGCCGGAAGTACAGACTATCGATGATCTGCCGAGCGTCAGCGCTTCTGCCTGGGTCGATGCTCTGCACCCTGGCTCGTGGTTCGAGTTGGTGATCGCCGAAGGACAGCCGGCGCAGCGCTGCAAGCTCGCGGCCATCATCAGCTTCAGCGGCAAGTACATTTTCGTCAATCGTAACGGCATGAAGGTGGCGGAGTTCACCCAGCCGGCGCTGCATCGCCATTATGACGCCGGTCTGGTCCGTCTGCTGAATGACAACCAGTTGTTCGACCGGGCGCTGGAGTCGGTCATCGGCAATCTGCGCAAGCTGCAGTCCACCCGTACCTGACAGGCAGATGCGTCCTGCATCGCCGCCTGCTAGCATAGGCTTTTGCTTGGCGGCAGACGGGTATGATGCAGGTAGCGGACGATGGCTGGGTCGAGGGGGTGCTGCGGTGTCCCTCAGCGCATTTCAATGAGCGTCCGGTAGGCGAGACGGTTTCGCTGCTGGTGATCCACAATATCAGCCTGCCGCCGGGTCAGTTCGGCGGTGGCCATGTGCAGGAATTCTTCACCGGCCATCTCGATCCGGATGTTCATCCCTATTTCGCCGGAATCGTTGCGCTTCGCGTATCCGCGCATTTTCTCATCGAGCGTACCGGCAGTCTCACTCAATTCGTTTCCTGCCTGGATCGCGCCTGGCATGCCGGGGCTTCGCACCATGGCGGGCGTCCGGACTGCAACGACTTCTCCGTAGGCGTCGAGCTGGAGGGAACGGACGACACGCCGTTCACCGATGAACAGTACGCCACGCTAACCCGCCTCAGCGACGCGCTCATGCGCCGCTTTCCCGAGATTACGCCCTACCGGGTTACCGGACACGAGCATATCGCACGCGGCCGCAAGACCGATCCGGGCGTGTGTTTCGACTGGCGCCGCTATCTGTGTTCACTGCCCCGGCCGCACAACGAGACCGGTCGCTGATGAATTTTCTGACGCTGTGCATCACGGCGCTGGTCTGTTGGGGCACGCCCTGGCGCACCGGGTTGCCTTCAGACCCGGTCGGACGCTGGGTCGACAAGTCAGCGGATCTGGCAGATGGCCGGCCTCGCTTCGCGGTGATCTGGCTCGGGTTGGCAGTCGCCCTCCCGCTGTTACTGCTGATTGCAGCACTCTGGCTGATTGAGGGCGTGGCCTACGGTCTGCTTACGCTCGCCCTGCATGTGGTGATGCTGCTGGCCTGCGTCAGTCGCAAGGACCCTCTGGGTGCGATGAGCCGCTCGATCGAGCGCGCCTGGCAGCGCGGCGATCAACAGGCTGCTGCGCTCATAGCCGAGCGGGATTGGTCGATTCGGGCCGAAAACACTGAGGAGCTCG
The DNA here is from genome assembly GCF_020025155.1 of Halopseudomonas nanhaiensis. Taxonomy (NCBI): domain Bacteria; kingdom Pseudomonadati; phylum Pseudomonadota; class Gammaproteobacteria; order Pseudomonadales; family Pseudomonadaceae; genus Pseudomonas; species Pseudomonas nanhaiensis. The sequence goes on along the minus strand of NZ_CP073751.1, from coordinate 2,779,392 downwards.
GCAAGGTGGTACGGGGGCATCTCGGGCTTGAAGCATTACGCGGCTATTTCGTTCCGGCGTTCTGGTACCTGTTGCTGGGGCCTGTTGCCGCGCTGGGCTACGCACTTGCCCGCAGTGCAAGCGAGCGCGCCAGAGACGGGAGCACGGCTGCCGCGGAGGCGGTGCAGGCGCTTGACTGGCTGCCGCTACGCCTGCTGGGAATGAGTCTGGCCGTGGTAGGGCGGTTCCGGGCGACGTGGGAATGTCTGCGTCGCCGCTTCACCGACTGGGATACCCCATCCAGCCAGGTGGTCGGCGAGCTGATCGAAGCCTCGCTGGGCCCGGTCGCCGAAGCCACGTCGCATTTCTCAGCCACCCGCCGGCTACTCCTGTACGCCCTGCTGGTGTGGGCGGTTTTCATCGCTTTCCTCTCGCTCGTCGGCTAAAGAACCCTGCGCTGCCGCCGATAGCATCAGTATGAGACAATCCGATTGATGGCGATAAGGCATCATATAGCCTTCGTCTAGAGATTGACCTGCCGCCCCGTCAGCATTGGCGCGTGGCAACCCGTCCGTCCGGTTTTCCCAGTCAGCCGGCGCGACAGAATTACGAGGAGAGCGGATGTGATGAGTTTTCTGGCGCCAGCGATCGCGTTGATGAACCGGCTCGGTTACGGGATGAAGTTCTGTCTGATCAGCATGCTGTGCTTCGTGCCCCTGATCATCATCAGCGGCATGGTGGTTCAGCAGGCCTATGAGCGCGTGCAGATGACCCAGCACGCGCTGGACAGCATGGCGTTACTACGTCAGACCAGCCAGTTGCTCCGTGATGCCGAGACGCTGCGGGATCTGGACATGGTCCTCGATCAGCTCAGCCAGGGCGAGCATGCGGCGGAACTCGAAAGCCGCACACAGACGCTGCGCAATCAGGTGGTTGATGCGCTCAAGGCACTCCCCCTGGATCCGGGTAGTGAGGGCACGCGGGACCTCATCGCCAAGCGTGACGAGCTGGTAGCCAGCTACACCCGTATCGGAACGGAGTCGGTACGCAACCGTGGGTCGCTGTCGGCCCAGGCGTTCGGCGAAGCCGCTTCGTTGCTGAGCTTTGCCGCTGCCTATGCCGGGCTGCCGCAGGACTATGATCGCAACGTACGTCAACTTAACGATCTACTGATCAACGTCACGCCCCAGGTGACCCAGGCGATCGGCCAGGGCCGTGCCGTCGGCGCCTATTCAATGGGGCTGGGCTACCTCAATTCCGATGCCAGTCGCGCTATGGATGACCTGATCGAGGTGCTTCAGCGACTCTCGGCGGACTATGAGCAGATTCTCGGACTCGCGCTGGCAGATCCGGCGTTGGCGTCGTTGCAGCCGGTGGCGCGGGAGAGTCTGGCGACCCTGGCAGCCAGCCAGGTGCTGTTCGAAGAGGAAATCGTGCTTGCCAACGCGCTTGAAGGGAGCTGGTCGGCCTATTTCCAGACCATCACCGGTGAGATCGACAAGACCTACGCGTTGAATCAGGAAATCTTCAACTCGCTGGAGCTGGTGCTCGATCAACGTCTGGGCAAGAACACTCAATCAATGGTCGGACTGATCATTGCCCTGGTGGTGGTGCTTGCACTGATCGTCTATCTGTACCTCGGCTTCTATGTCGCGACCCGCCGGACGCTGAGCCGACTGTCTGCTCTGATGAACCAGGTAGCCGGCGGCGACATGACCGTGCGTGTCGAGGTCGACAGCCGGGACGAGCTGGGCGCGCTTGCCCGCGAGTTCAACGATACCGTCAGCCGCATCCGCGGGTTGATTCAGCAGGTCAGTGAAACCTCCGGACAGGTGCAGGACCAGTCGCGTCAGGTCGAAGGTGTCGCTGCAGAGAGCAGCCAGGCCGTCGCTTCACAACGCAGCCAGATTGAGCAGGTCGCTACTGCGATGAACGAAATGGCCGCTACCTCGCAGGAGGTTGCGCGCAGTGCCGCGCTGGCGGTGACCAATGCCGAGCGGGTCAATGCCGAAACCCTCGATGGACAGAGGCTGGTCGCTTCCTCCGTGCAGGGTATCGAAAAGCTGGCTGGGGAAATCGACAACTCGGTCAAGGTGATCAACCGGTTGGCCGACGACAGCGCCTCGATCAGTCGTGTGCTGGACGTCATCAAGGGCGTCGCCGAACAGACCAATTTGCTCGCCTTGAATGCGGCGATCGAGGCTGCGCGGGCCGGAGAGCAGGGCCGTGGATTCGCTGTGGTCGCCGACGAGGTGCGGACACTGGCGCGCCGCACCCAGCAATCGACCGAAGAAATCGAACAGATGATCGTACGGCTGCAGGACGGCGTGGGCGCTGCAGTCAAGGCCATGGGCAGCAGTCACAGCATGACCAGTGCCACGGTCGACGCTTCGCAGAAGGTGCGCGCCGCGCTGGACAATATCCTCAGTGCAGTCAATCTGATCGTCGACCAGAGCCAGCAGATCGCCGCTGCGGCCGAAGAGCAGACGGCGGTCAGCCATGATATCGATCAGAATATCGTGGAGATCAACCATGCAGGCGAACGCACCGCCGCCGGTGCGGTGCAGGCTGAGCAATCCAGCGGCCGGATGACGCAGCTGGTGACCGAGTTGCAGCGGATCATCAGCGCATTCCGCGTCTGACTCCGCAGCGGCTCAAGCCTCGCCGGTGGGGCGGGGCTTGGGCTGCCAGAGCACCTCAGGAGTGCCCTGCAGCCGGGCTATCGAACGCGCGATCACGAACAGCAGGTCCGATAGCCGATTGAGGTAAATCCGGGCCTGCTGATTGACATCTTCCAGCCCGGCCAGCGTCAGATAGCGTCGCTCTGCACGTCGGCAGACGCTGCGTGCCAGGTGTGCCAGCGCTATGGCTTCCGAACCCCCGGGCAGAATGAAATTCTTCAGTGGCTCGAGCTCGGCGTTATACGCATCGATCTCCGCCTCCAGCGCCGCAACGTCAGCGGCGTCGATGATCTGCTGACCAGGTACTGCCAGTTCTCCACCCAGGTCGAACAGCCGATGCTGGACAGGCTCAAGTGTCTGGCGAACCGGCTTCAGCTCCGGTGCATGCAGCGCGGCGAGCAGTAGACCGATCTGGCTGTTCAGCTCGTCCACGCTGCCCATGGCTTCCACACGGGGATGGTCCTTGCCCAGCCGCCGACCATCAGCCAGTCCCGTCTCGCCGGTATCGCCGGTGCGGGTGTACACCTTGCTTAATCTGAATCCCATGTGCGCCTGCTCTCCAGTGACTGAACGATGCAAAGCGCAAGCCTAGCGATAAAGTACCGCTACGCCTAGGGTTCACCGACTGGGCAGTCCTCGGAAAGCCAGTAGTGAAAGCAGATCGGCGTAAAGCGCTTCCAGATGAGGAAGCGAAAGGCCTGCCTCGCATGCGGAGCGGCAGGCGAATCCCAGCAGGTAGTCGATTTCCGTACGTCTGCCCGCGGCCACATCCTGGCGCATGGAAGAGCTATTGGCAGCGGTTCGCTCGATCACATCCTGTACGGTCCGGGGCAGGCGCCTCGCGACGTCGGGCATGCCGTTCGCCGTAAGCAACTGCTGCAACTCATCGAGCAGGCTCGGCAGGCGCGGGCCGGCCCTGGCTGGCACCAGGCCATTGGCACAATCATGAAGCGCCGTGAACGGGTTGATCGCGCAATTGACTGCGAGCTTTTCCCACAGCACCGGTAGTATGTCTGGCTCCCACTGACAGGTGAAGCCGCTGGCGCGCAGGGACGCAAGCCAGTCCGGCTCAGGAAGGCCACGCGGGTCACCCACGCGCGTCAATCCCTTGCCGGCCCAGATCACGGTCTGGCTGTCGGCCAGCCAGGCACCGTCGGTCACACTTGCAAACAGGATCCTTTGCGCAGGTAGCAGGTCACACGCGGCCTGTTGTGAGCCCAAACCATTTTGCAGCAACAGGATATCGCTGGACGGATGCAGTCGATGGGCGATGCTGCGCAGCGCATCGGTTACCGAATACGCCTTGGTCGCCAGCACCAGTCGGTCGATCGGCCCTGATGACATCGCAGGCTCAGCCGGAATTGTGAAAACCTGTTCGCCTGCGGAATCGCGCAGGCTGACCGATGCACCCAGGCGTTGCCATTTCGCCGACGCTTCACCATCACGCAGAATCATTCGGCACGCGAGGCCGGCGGCGGTCAGCCTGGCTGCCCAGAGCAGGCCCAGGCTGCCGGCACCGAGAACGTGAAACATCAGACAGTGAGCGGCCGGCGCACTTCGGTGATGAGATTGGTGGCGTAGGCTTCTTCCAGATGCTGCTCGACCGAGCTCAGCAGCTGCTCGGCCTCAGGTAGCTCCTGATTCGATTTGACAGCGCCAACGGCCATCCCGGCACGAACCGACAGATAACCCTCGCTGGTCTTGAACGCCTTCAGGTTCAATCCGTCATGCAGCCGCCGGAAACTCTGCGGTTTGCAGTCGTGCGGGTCGTCGGCCAGGGTGACGATGGCAAAGGTGTTCGAACCGACCCGTGCGATGACGTCGGTCGGCCGTACCAGTTGTTGCAGCCGCCGGGCGATGCCACGCAGCAGCTCGGTCTGCACTGCCTCGCCGAAGCGGCCACCCATTTCATCAAGGTTCTGCACGCCAAGTACCAGCACGCAGCAGGCGCCCCCACGGGTATCAATGCTGCGAATCGCATCTTCGAGCCGCTGCACTAGATAACGCCGATTCCCCAGCGCGGTCAGGCTGTCGACCATATTGTGCGATTCGAGTTGGGCATTGTTGCTGGCCAGGAGGCGGTTTTCGTCGAGCAGACGGTTGATCAACTGCGTGGTGCGATCGGCAGCGAATATCCGCGGAAGAAGCTGTTCATTCATGGACGACTTGCTGATGAAGTCATCAACGCCCCGGTCGAAGGCTTCACCGAGCACATTGTCACCTTCGCGCGCGGTAAGCAGAACAACATAGGTGTAGTGTCCGCTCTGTTCGTCGGCCTGCCTGACCCGTGTGGTCAGTTCGAGCCCATCCATTTCGGGCATCAGCCAGTCAGCCACCATGACGCTGGCAGGACGCTGCTCGTGCATCGTCAGCGCGTCCATGGCAGAGCTGGCGAAGCGGATATCCGCGTAGCCGGCCTGGGTCAGGTTATGACCTATGACCGCACTACTGAACTTGGTATCGTCCACCACCATGATGCTGAGTTGTGGATTGGGCATAGCTTTGCTCCCTGCAGCTTGGACTCTGGCAAATGTCGTTATAATGCCACGAGCATATCCGTTCTTTTGCTGGTTTTGTCATAAAAAAACACTAAATCCGAGGTAACGCATGCCATCTTTCGATGTGGTGTCCGAACTGGACAAACACGAAGTCACCAATGCCGTCGACAATGCCATGAAAGAGCTCGACCGTCGCTACGATTTGCGCGGAAAGGGCGAATTCGAATTCAAGGAGAAAGATCTCACGGTCAACATCACGGCCGACGCTGATTTCCAGCTCGAGCAGATGCTCGAAATCCTCAAGCTCAGCCTGGCCAAGCGCAAGATCGATATCCAGTGCATGGAGATCAAGGATGCGTTTGCGTCGGGCAAGCAGGTGAAGCAGGATGTCGTGCTCAAAGAAGGCATCGACAAGGAGCTGGCGAAGAAAATCGTTGCTCGCATCAAGGAATCGAAGATCAAGGTTCAGGCGGCTATTCAAGGCGAGCAGGTACGGGTCACCGGCAAGAAGCGGGACGATCTGCAGGAAGCCATGGCGCTGCTGCGTGGGGCCGATTTCGAGATGCCGTTGCAGTTCAACAACTTTCGTGACTGAAGCGGCGCAGGATACACAGGTTATAAAAGGGAAGACTGATGAATGATGTGATCGTCCAGCTGGAGGAACTACAAGAGGCGTGGTTACCGCTGGTACTGCAATACGGTAGTCAGGTGCTGCTGGCTCTGGTGACCCTGCTGGTCGGCTGGTGGATTATCGGCCGGTTCACTTCCGGCGTTCAGGCGCTGCTGGAAAAGCGCGCAGTAGATCGCACCCTGCATGGTTTTATCGGCACGCTGGTAGGCCTCGGGCTGAAGATTCTTCTGGTGGTCAGCGTCGCCGGAATGATCGGCGTCGAGACGACCTCGTTCATCGCGCTGATCGGTGCTGCCGGCCTGGCAGTGGGTCTGGCCTTGCAGGGCAGTCTGGCCAATTTCGCTGGCGGCATGCTGATCCTGATGCTGCGTCCTTTTCGGGCCGGTGAATACATCGAAGCTCAGGGCGTGGCAGGCACGGTGGACAGCATCCAGATATTCCACACCGTACTCAAGAGTCCTGACAACAAGACCATCATCGTGCCCAACGGCAGTCTGTCCAATGGCAATGTGATCAACTATTCTCGCCAGCCCACCCGTCGGGTCGATCTGAACATCGGAATCGACTACGGTGACAGCGTCAAGCAGGCGCGCGAGATTCTGCTTGGTCTGGCCCAGGCGGACGAGCGAGTGATGAAGGATCCTGAGCCTGCTGTATGGCTGGTAGCGCTGGGCGAGAGCTCGGTCGATCTCTCCTTGAGGATGTGGACCAGGACCGAGGACTATTGGGGCGTCTACTGGAGCATCATCGAGTTGGCCAAGGAACGATTCGACGAGGAAGGTATCACCATACCGTTCCCGCAGCGGACCTTGTACCTGCAGTCCGAGGCCGTCGCCGACGACCGGTAAAGGAATGTATAAACTCAATAAAAACCCAGCCTTAGCTGGGTTTTTTTGTGTTATTTGGTACGTCCGTCAGAAAAGCGTCGATATAGGTTGAACGCGTCAGGGTGAGGCTTGTCACTTGGTACAGCGATGCAATTGGGTGTCGCGCCTACCAATCAATAGTGAGAGGGGCAACCTCATGAAAAACCTTTTTAAAACATCGATGCTCGTCGCCGCTATGGTCCCTGCCATGGCAATGGCCGAACCCATGACTGGCGGCCAGGAAATCACCCTGAGTGGTGCCGGCAGCAGCGACAAGGATTTCGACAGCACCGTGCTGTCAGTCCAGGGCAGCTGGGGTCAATATCTGAGCGAGAGCTCCCTGTGGGGCGTGCGTCAGACCATCAACGCGCGTGACAGCGAAGGCGAGAGCGTCATGTTCGACGGTTCGACCCGCGTGTTCTACGACTACATGTTCGGAGACGGTCCGGCTCGTCCGTTTATCGGCGCCAGCATCGGTGGTCTGTACGGCGAGCAGGTCGATGAGACCTTCATGGGTGGGCCTGAAATCGGCATCAAATACTGGGTCCAGGACAACACCTTCATCACCGGCATGATGGAATATCAGTTCCTGTTCAAGAGCGGCAGCGATGCACGTGACAGCTACGACGATGGCGCGATCTTCTACAGCGTGGGTCTCGGTTACAACTTCTAACCGATCGTCGTGATGAAAAGGGCGCCTTCGGGCGCCCTTTTTTGTGTCGGTTACGGTCTGTCAGTCGATCCCCGGGCGGCGAGCACGGTCCGGGTGAGCGTGACGTAACAGCAGAAATGCCAGCACGATGGCCGGCACGCCGGTGAACGCCGTCAGCGTGAAAAAGCCTACCCAGCCCACATTCGCTGCAAGCAGGCCGGTGAAGCCGGCAGCGAACTGCCCGGGCAACGTCATGAGCGAGCTGAACAAGGCGTACTGTGTGGCCGTATAGGCGGTGTTGGTGAGACTCGACAGGTAGGCGATGAAGACCGAGATCGCCAATCCGCCGGTGATGTTATCGGCCACGATCGCCAGCACCAGCCCATAGCTCTGCGGGCCTATGTGCGCTAGCCAGGCGAAGGCGATGTTGGTCGCTGGCGCCATGAAGGCGGTGGCTATGAGCATTGGCGCAATACCGTAGCGCGCTACCAGCAGGCCGCCCAGCGCTGCGCCCGCCAGCGTCATGGCAAGTCCGAAGGCGGCGGCGATGTTGGCGATTTCGGCCTTGGTAAAGCCCAGATCCAGATAGAACGGGTTGGCCATGACGCCCATGAAGATGTCGCTGATGCGGAAGGTCGCGATGAACGCCAGAATCAGCAGGGCCGTCTTTCCATAACGCTGGAAGAATTCAGCGAACGGGCAGATCATCGCGCCAATGAACCATGCGGTCAGGTCACGTTGCCAGCCGGTATGTTCGGTGCTGGCAAGATAGCGCTGAACACGCTCCTCAAGCTGGCTGGTCTGTTCGGATATGCGTACAGACGGCTCGGCGATCACCAGCGTGGTCACCACACCGATGCCCATCAGTCCTGCCATGACCGTGTAGGCCAGCGTCCAGCTGTCCATGCTCGCCAGGTGAAGCGCACCTGCGCCGGCTGCCAGGATCGCCAGGCGATAGCCAGTCACGTACGTGGCTGCCATGGCAGCCTGGCGATGCTTGGCCTCTGCCTCGACCCTATAGGCGTCAATGGCGATGTCCTGTGTGGCCGATCCGAAGGCGGTCAGTACGGCAAACACGGCGATGAGACCCAGATGCTCCCGTGGGTCGCTGAATGCCATGCCGAGCAAGGCGCCGACAATGACGACCTGCGACAACAGCATCCAGGCACGCCGGCGCCCGAGCAGGCGGGAGAGGATGGGGACGGGAGCGCGGTCGATTATCGGGGCCCACAACACCTTTACCGAGTAGGCGATGCCTACCCAGCTGAGAAAGCCGATGGCCGAGAGCTCGATTCCCAGGTCGCGCAGCCAGGCACCGAATGTGCCGCCCACCAGCAGCAGGGGCAGACCAGCCGAGAACCCGAGAAACAGCATGCCGATAACGCGCGGCTTGAGGTAGACCTGCCAGCCTTCGCTGGGCAGCTCGGCCGGTCGGGCCTGGTCTTCAGTCATGGGAATCCTGTTGAAAGAGACGGGCGGTCAGTCCGGCCAGCCGTAGCGTTTCATGTCGATGCGCCGGTTGCGAATGACAACACCTTCTGCAACCAGCCGTTGAAATTGTTCCTGCCCAGCCGGCGAATCAGCCGGCAGCGATAACCGTCCCTGACTGTTGACGACCCGATGCCAGGGCAGCGTCGACCCCGGCGGCAACTCCCCCAGCCAGCGACCCGCCAGGCGCGCGCCGCGGCCGAGTCCGGCGAGACTTGCCAATACGCCGTAGCTGCATACGCGACCCGCTGGAATGCTCGACAGCGCGGCCCAGAATGCTTCTTTTGCAGGGCCGGATACCGTTCGGCAATCCGTTTCCGTGGCGGGTAGTAATCGCATGTCAGGCATGGATAATGGCGCTCTTGTCGAATTCGTCTCACAAGGTTGTCCCATGTTTTACCGCCTCATTGCCGCGCTGGCTTTGGTCTTTGCGCCATTAGCCATTGCCGATACCGTCTGGCTGGACAACGGCGACAGGATAACCGGACGAATCGAATTACTCGATAGGGGCCGACTGGTGGTTACTACCGAGTTCGCCGGCGAGGTCACCATTGATGTCGCCCGGGTGCGGACGCTGGAAAGTGACCGTCCGCTGCTGGTCAAGCGGGCCGATGAAGCCGAACGGGCGCTATCGATCCGACCGTCCACCATTCCGGGGCAGATTCAGGTGGTCAATGGCCTGCCCGATGCTCACGAAGTGCGCCTGACCTCCGTCGAGCAGATGATGGCGCCCCAGCCGCTGATCAAGGACTGGTTGCTGGAAGGCAACGCAGACGTTGCGATATTCCTCAAGCAGGGCCAGGTGGATGAACGTGACCTGGCGCTACGTGGCAACACCCGGATCCGCCATGGTGACTGGCGCCATTCACTGGCCGGCAACTTCGAGCGCTATTACATCGACGATGTGAAGAACCGCGACTTCTGGCAGACCGAATATGACCTGGGCTGGTTCTTCCAGGAGCAATGGTTCTGGCAGACCGCCTGGAATTACCAGCGGGATCGAATCGGCGATATCCGCCGCCGCGCGCAGTTCGGTATGGGGCCGGGTTACGAGTGGTGGAACACGACGCTCAGCCGCTTCGAAACATCCGGCCGTATTGACCACGTCAGGTTTACCGAGCGCAGCGGGGAAGAGCGGCAGTTCAATGCGCTTGGTCTGGAGTGGGACTATCGCCGGTACATGCTGGGCAAGCGATTCGAGGTCTTTCATAACGCCGAGACGCTGATTACCGGCGACCCGTCGATCCGCTATGTGATTGATGCCGAACTTGGCTTGCGCTACATGCTCAACAACTGGGCTTCGCTGAGCCTGCTGACCGAGTGGGATTACGTCGACAGTGCCAACAGTGCCAACGTCGATGAGATCCGCTATCGCTTTGGTCTGGGGGTAAGCTGGTAGGGACCGGCGCTGCCGGCCCCATGCGAGCTGTTACAGGCGCAAGCCGCCATCCAGCTCGAGGACGCGGCCGGTGTAATAGTCGTTTTCCAGAAGGTACGCTGCCGAGTGCGCGATCTCTGCCGGCTTGCCCATACGCCGGAGCGGGATGCCGGATGTCATCTTCTCCAGTGCTTCCGGTTTCATGCTTCCGGTCATCTCGGTTTCAATGAAGCCCGGCGCGATGCCGGCCACGCGAATGCCGTAGCGCGCCAGTTCCTTCGCCCAGGTCACCGTCAGTGCCGCGACGCCGGCCTTTGCAGCCGAATAGTTGGACTGGCCGATGTTGCCGGCACGCGAGATGGACGAAATATTGATGATCAGGCCCTGATTGCCCAGCTCGATCATCTTCGCCCCCACCTCACGCGTGCACAGGAATACGCCGGTGAGATTGACGTCGATCACCGACTGCCACTGTGCCAGGCTCATCTTCTGAATCTCGCCATCCTTGTTCTTGAGCAACAGACCGTCACGCAGGATGCCGGCATTGTTGATCAGGCCATTGATCGCGCCAAAGTCCTGCGCGACCTGAGCAACCATGGCCGTCACCTGCTCTTCGTTGGCGACGTTGCACACGTAGGCACGCGCCTCGATGCCGGCTGCCCGGCAGGCTGCTACCGACTCATCGAGCCGATCCTGACCCAGATCGACCAGCGCCAGCCGGGCGCCCTTGGCAGCCAGAAATTCGGCCATCGCGCGGCCAAGCCCCTGACCGCCTCCGGTGATGATGATCACGCTGTCTTTGATTTGCATGTTCCTGCTCCTGATTGCCATGCGGACTGGAAAGCCCGCAAGCATGCATGAGAACGTCGACGGAATGAATACCCGGGTCGGTATCGCTCTTGCCGCCGGGCGGAGCATGCTTGAATTCGCAGCCGTCGCCCCCATACCTGATCTTTACCGTTCCCGCGAGGTTGCAATGATTCGACTTCTTCTACTTGCCGTCCCGCTGATCGAGCTGGCCGGACTGATAATCCTCGGCCAGCGCATAGGTGTTGGTTACACGCTGCTGTGGGTGCTGGCCAGCGGTTTGCTTGGCGTAGCAGTTATCCAGCGTCACGGCTGGAGCACCTTGCAGCGCCTGCAAGAGCGCATGGCGGAGAACCGCAGCCCCTTCGGCGTGCTCAAGTCAGGCATGTGGGGCGTGGTGGCCGGTCTGCTGCTGATGTTCCCCGGCGTTATCACCGATGCGCTCGCGGTCGTCGCCTTCATCCTCGCGCTGCGTCACCGCGGGCAGGCTGGCCCAGGTGAGCCGGGTGGCCCGAAGGTGTACCGCCGCGGTGACAACAATGTGATCGAAGGTGAGTGGGAGAGCCGCGAACAGCGCGACGAGCCCGACTCCCGGATCGACAAGCATTGAAAAATTTTTGCCTCCGCGCCCTTGAAAAGCCTTTGGCCAGCCCCATTAACCCTGCACCAGTTATCGCGGGGCACCAGGATTGGTGATCCGCGCAGGACAGTGACGCGACCGCAAGGGGCGTCCTTCGGGTCGCAAGACTCGACGTTAACTCGAAACAGCCGGCAAACCGGCATTTGACATATATATGGGAGATCCAAAACGATGAAAATCCGTCCGTTACACGATCGCGTAGTCGTGCGTCGCAGCGAAGAAGAGACCAAGACCGCTGGCGGTATCGTTCTGCCCGGCTCTGCCGCAGAAAAGCCGAACACCGGCGTAGTAATCGCTGTAGGTACCGGGCGTCTGCTGGACAACGGTGATGTTCGTCCGCTGGCCGTCAAGGAAGGTGAGAAGGTGGTTTTCGGTCCCTATTCCGGTAGCAGTACCATCAAGATCGATGGCGAAGAGCTGCTGATCATGAGCGAGTCCGAAATCTACGGTGTGCTCGACAACTGATCATCGAATCGTTGACGCAACGCATCCCTTAACGAATTCAACGAAGGAAAGCGAAAATGGCTGCTAAAGAAGTTAAGTTTGGTATTCCCGCCCGTAACAAGATGCTGGCCGGTGTGAACATCCTGGCTGACGCCGTGAAGGCAACCCTGGGGCCGAAGGGCCGCAACGTCCTGATCGAGCGCAGCTTCGGTGCACCGCTGATCACCAAGGACGGCGTATCGGTTGCCAAGGAAATCGAACTGAAAGACAAGTTCGAAAACATGGGCGCCCAGCTGGTCAAGGACGTCGCCTCGCGTGCCAACGATGATGCAGGCGACGGCACCACCACCGCTACCGTCCTGGCCCAGGCTATCGTTACCGAAGGTCTGAAGGCCGTTGCTGCCGGCATGAACCCGATGGACCTCAAGCGCGGCATCGACAAGGCAACCACCGCCATCGTTGCCGAACTGAAGAACCTGGCCAAGCCCTGTGCCGATTCGCGCGCCATCGCTCAGGTTGGCACCATCTCCGCCAACTCTGATGAATCAATCGGCAAGATCATCGCCGAGGCTATGGATCGTGTTGGCAAGGAAGGCGTAATCACGGTCGAAGAGGGCTCCGGCCTGGAGAACGAGCTGTCCGTCGTCGAAGGCATGCAGTTCGATCGCGGCTACCTGTCTCCCTACTTCGTCAACAAGCCTGAAACCATGCAGGCTGAGCTGGACAACCCGTACATCCTGCTGGTCGACAAGAAGATCTCCAACATCCGCGAGATGCTGCCGGTCCTCGAAGCGGTCGCCAAGGCAGGTCGTCCGTTGATGATCGTTGCCGAAGACGTCGAAGGCGAAGCGCTGGCCACCCTGGTCGTCAACAACATGCGCGGTATCGTCAAGGTCGCGGCTGTCAAGGCGCCGGGCTTCGGTGATCGTCGCAAGGCAATGCTGCAGGATATCGCCATCCTCACCGGCGGTACCGTCATCAGTGAAGAAGTCGGTCTGAGCCTGGAAGGCGCAGCCCTCGAGCACCTTGGTCAGGCCAAGCGCGTGCAGATCAACAAGGACAACTCGACCATCATCGACGGTGCTGGCACCCAGGTGGACATCGAAGCCCGTGTGGGTCAGATCCGCAAGCAGGTCGAGGAAACCACCTCCGACTACGACAAGGAAAAGCTGCAGGAGCGTCTGGCCAAGCTGGCCGGTGGCGTTGCAGTAATCAAGGTCGGTGCTGGCTCCGAAGTCGAGATGAAAGAGAAGAAGCACCGCGTCGAAGACGCCTTGCATGCAACCCGTGCTGCAGTCGAAGAAGGCGTTGTACCTGGCGGTGGTGTGGCGCTGGTGCGCACCCTGAAGGCTATCGAAAGCCTGACCGGCGACAACGAAGACCAGACCGTAGGCATCAACCTGCTGCGCCGGGCTATCGAGGCTCCGCTGCGTCAGATCGTTACCAACGCGGGCGACGAAGCTGCGGTCGTGGTTCAGCAGGTCAAGGCCGGCGAAGGTAACTACGGCTACAACGCGGCCACCGGTGAATACGGCGACATGATCGAGATGGGTATCCTCGATCCTGCCAAGGTCACTCGCAGCGCGCTGCAGGCTGCTGCATCGGTTGCAAGCCTGATGATCACCACCGAGGCCATGGTTGCGGAGTTGCCGGAAGAGAAGCCGGCGATGCCTGACATGGGCGGCATGGGTGGTATGGGTGGCATGGGCGGCATGATGTAACAGCCCCCCGGCACGCACCACAGAGACCCGGTCCGAATGGACCGGGTTTTTTTATGGGCAAAGTTTGGTTTGTAAGAGATTGCCTACAGGGGATGTACGCGCTTGCAGACAGGAGTAGTGAGCGACTGCCGCTATTCGCCGCAGGATGTCAGCTAAGCTGTTGATTCAAAACGATAAGCACATTTTGTGCAGCGCTTCGGGGGCGGTCGGCGGGGGGTATCCAGAGCCGATTTGTAACCGTATTATTCACCCATGCACAACGGATTGTGCAGCTCGGCAGGATGCTGAGCCAGGGATACACCAGGATGGGAACGTCGGGACGACGGGACACGGATGGCACACAGGGAATGAAGAGTGGGCGGGTAACACCGCCCCTTTTTTTGCCTGCGATTTGCCCGGAAAACAAAAAAGGCCAGCTTTGAACTGGCCTTTTTGCGTTGCGCTATCAGCGCTCGAGATACTGCAGCTTGTCTGGCACGCCATCCCATTCTTCCGCATCAGGGAGCGCGTCTTTCTTCTCGGTGATGTTAGGCCATACATCGGCCAATTCCGCGTTCAGGGCGGTGAATTCCTGCTGATCCTCGGGGACTTCGTCTTCTGAGAAGATCGCGTTCGCCGGGCATTCGGGCTCGCACAGTGCGCAGTCGATGCACTCATCCGGATGGATGACCAGGAAGTTCGGACCTTCGTAGAAGCAATCGACAGGGCAGACCTCAACGCAATCGGTGTATTTGCACTTGATGCAGTTGTCGGTAACAACAAAAGTCATGGTGGGGGCTCCATCGGAATCAGGCGTGACGCAAATGTGGCGCGTAGTCTATCAGCTTTTACAGGGTGGTACAGAGCGCGGCAGAGCGTTTTACCCCTAGCCTACCGATCGCGGCGCGTTTAATGAAAATCAATATCATTCGCACCCTTTTCAGAGCATTTCCTCCTTCCATTTATAGATCAGCTCCAACGCCTGGCGTGGGGACAGTTCGTCCGGCTTCAGTCGCTGCAACTCATCCACCAGCGGATGTGAGGCGCTGGCGAACAGGTCGACCTGCAAGGGCTGGTTGGTCGAACCTGCCGTGGCGGCCTGCTGGCTGAGGCTCTGACGCTCCAAATTGGAAAGGTGTTCGCGGGCGCGCTCGATCACCGGTCGCGGCACGCCAGCGAGCTGAGCGACCTGCAAGCCGTAGCTCTGGCTGGCTGGCCCGGCCAGAACGGTGTGCAGGAAGACGATGCGGTCGTTATGCTCAGTAGCGTTCAGATGCACGTTGGCCACCCCGGGGTCGGTCTCTGCCAGCCCGGTGAGCTCGAAGTAGTGCGTGGCGAACAGCGTGAACGCACGCACACGGGCCAGGTATTCGGCGGCCGACCAGGCCAGCGACAGACCATCAAAGGTGCTGGTGCCCCGTCCGACCTCGTCCATCAGCACCAGGCTGGCCTCGGTCGCGTTATGCAGGATATTGGCGGTCTCGCTCATTTCGACCATGAAGGTCGAGCGGCCACCGGCGAGATCGTCGCTCGAGCCGATCCGCGTGAAGATTCGATCCATCAGAGACAGTTCGACCTGACCGGCAGGTACGTACGCGCCGATATGTGCGAGCAGCACGATCAACGCGGTCTGCCGCATGTAAGTCGACTTACCACCCATGTTCGGCCCGGTGATGACCAGCATGCGGATCTCCGGGTCGAGACACACGCCGTTCGCCACAAAGGGGCTATCCAGCACGTTCTCCACGACCGGGTGACGTCCCTGGTGGATGATCAGCTGACTATTGTCGACAAACTGCGGGCGGCAGTAGTCCAGCGTGCTCGCGCGCTCGGCCAGATTGGCCAACACATCCAGCTCGGCAAGACTGGCCGCGGTGTCCTGCAACGTCGCCAGGTCCTCGTTCAGACGGTTGATCAGCTCGTCATACAGTGCCTTTTCGCGTGCAAGGGCCCGGCTGCGTGCCGACAGCGCCTTGTCTTCGAAGGTCTTCAGTTCCGGTGTGATGAAACGCTCGGCGCCCTTGAGTGTCTGCCGTCGGATGTAGTCGGCAGGTGCCTGTGCAGCCTGGCCTCTGGACAGCTCTATGAAGTAGCCGTGGACACGGTTATAGCCGACCTTCAGCGTGTTCAGACCGGTCCGTTCGCGTTCTCTGACTTCCAGATCGAGGAGGTACTGCCCGGCGTTTTCGCTGATGTTCTGCAGGTCATCGAGTTCTGCGTCGTAGCCTGGCTTGATCACGCCGCCGTCGCGGATGACGGCGGGCGGATTGTCGATGACGGCGCGCTCCAGCAATGCGGCCAGTTCGGGATAGGTTCCGATGCTGGCGGCCAGGCTCCCAACGTGTGGTGACTGCACATCGACCAGCGACTGTTGCAGGCCGGGCAGGGCGCCGAGCGAGTCGCGCAACCGGGCGAGGTCGCGTGGCCGGGCCGAGCGCAGGGCGACCCGCGCAAGTATGCGCTCTATGTCGCCGATGCCCTTGAGCAATGGGTGGATATCTTCATGGCGGTGCTGGTCGAGCAGGGCTGCGATGCTTTCCTGGCGCGCCTGCAGAACGCGCATGTCGCGCAGTGGGCGGTTCAGCCACCGAGCCAACAGCCGGCTGCCCATCGCCGTGGCGGTACGGTCGAGTACATCGAGCAGGGTATTCTCGCGGCCGCCTCCCAGATTGCAGTCGATTTCCAGATTGCGACGGCTGGCGCCGTCGATCACTACGCTGTCCTCGAAGCGCTCCTGAACCAGTCCGCGCAAGTGTGGCAGGGCGGTGCGCTGGGTTTCGCGTGCATAACCCAGCAATGCGCCCGCCGCAGCCAGTCCAAGCGTGAGATCGGCGCAGCCGAAACCGGCCAGATCCTTGGTGCCGAATTGCTGGGTGAGGCTTTTGAAGGCGCTGTCCTGATCGAACTCCCAGGGCGCGCGGCGTCGTACGGCCCGCCGTCGCTCGATCGGCGTGTCGGTTTCCCAGTCATCGGGAATCAGCAGCTCGGCCGGCGCCAGGCGTTCCAGTTCGCCCAGGAGCGTCTCCCAACCCGCGAACTCCGTGGCCACGAAGCGGCCGCTGTTGATATCCAGCGTGGCCAGACCGAATCGCCGCTCGCTGCCGACCAGCGCGGCAAGCAGGTTGTCGCGGCGTTCGTCGAGCAGTGCTTCGTCACTTACGGTGCCAGGCGTGAGGATGCGAACTACCTGACGCTCGACCGGTCCCTTGCTGGTAGCAGGGTCGCCGATCTGCTCGCAGATCACCACCGATTCGCCCAGCTTGACCAGTCTCGCCAGGTACCCTTCGGCAGCGTGAAAGGGGATGCCGGCCATGGGTATCGGCGAGCCACCTGACTGGCCGCGGGCGGTCAGCGTTATGTCCAGCAGGCGGGCGGCTTTTTTCGCGTCGTCAAAGAACAACTCGTAAAAATCGCCCATGCGGTAGAACAGCAACTGATCAGGATGGTGCTGTTTGATGCTGAAATATTGCTGCATCATTGGCGTGTGGCTGGCGGATTTCTCGGCGCGGCTCATGAATATCTCTGATCGATGAATGCGGTGGGCAAAGACGGCCTAGTCTACGCAAAGCCGCCTTGGCTTTTAAGCGCAAAATGAGAGGTGCAACAACGATGTCCCAATACGATCCTCTGATCGACTCCGTCGCGGCGCGGCTGGGCAATGGCTTGCGCCGGCTGGGGCTGAAAGTCACCGTGGCCGAGTCCTGCACCGGCGGCGGCATCGCCGAGGCGATCACCCGCGTCAGCGGCAGCTCGGGGTGGTTCGAAACCGGTTTCATCACCTACGCCAACAGCAGCAAGACGCGCTGGCTTGGTGTCAGCGAAGAAGATTTGGCCAGGCATGGGGCGGTCAGCGAACAGGTGGTTCGCGCAATGGCGCAGGGCGCGCTCGACGCGGCGGAAGCCGACCTGGCGGTGGCGGTCAGCGGTGTTGCCGGTCCGGAAGGGGGTACGCCCGAAAAGCCGGTAGGCACCGTCTGGTTCGCCTGGGCTGTCCGCGACCGTGGTGTGTTTGCGCACTGCAAACGCCTGCAGGGCAGTCGCAAGGAAGTGCGCGCGCATACTGTGCTCAAGGCGCTCGAAGGTCTGGTGATCGAGGTCGAGCGGGCCCTGGCGGCACGCTCGTCGTAAGGCGCCAAAAGGGGGTAGGCGGGGAAAAAGTTCTGTGGAATAATACTGACCAAATATACAGTAGTTCCCGGGCGCTCGGCACCCGCCACTTCCAAGAGGATGCACAATGGACGACAACAAAAAGAAGGCGCTTTCCGCGGCTTTGAGTCAGATTGAACGTCAGTTTGGCAAGGGCGCGGTGATGCGCATGGGCGACCATGAGCGGATGGCGATTCCTTCCATCTCCACCGGTTCGCTGGGGCTGGACATTGCCCTGGGCCTCGGCGGCCTGCCGAAGGGACGTATCGTCGAGATCTACGGCCCCGAGTCGTCGGGTAAAACCACATTGACCCTCTCGGTGATCGCGCAGGCGCAGAAGAAAGGCGCTACCTGCGCGTTCGTCGACGCGGAGCACGCGCTCGATCCGGAATACGCTGCCAAGCTGGGCGTAAATGTCGATGATCTGCTGGTCTCGCAGCCGGATACCGGTGAGCAGGCGCTGGAAATCACCGATATGCTGGTGCGTTCCAATGCCGTTGACGTGATCATCGTCGACTCTGTTGCTGCGCTGGTACCCAAGGCCGAGATCGAAGGCGAGATGGGCGACCACCACGTCGGCGTGCAGGCGCGCCTGATGTCTCAGGCGCTGCGCAAGATCACCGGTAACATCAAGAACGCCAACTGTCTGGTGATCTTCATCAACCAGATTCGCATGAAGATCGGCGTCATGTTCGGCAATCCGGAAACCACCACCGGCGGTAACGCGCTGAAGTTCTATTCATCGGTTCGTCTGGATATCCGTCGCACCGGCGCGGTGAAGGAAGGCGACGAGGTGGTCGGTAGCGAAACCCGGGTCAAGGTCGTCAAGAACAAGGTCGCTCCGCCTTTCCGCCAGGCCGAGTTTCAGATTCTCTACGGCACCGGCATCTATCATAACGCCGAGATCATCGACCTTGGCGTGCAGATCGGCCTGGTCGAGAAAGCGGGCGCCTGGTACAGCTACAAGGGCAGCAAGATCGGACAGGGCAAGGCCAATGCGGCCAAGTATCTGGAAGAGAACCAGGCGATCGCCGAAGAAATCGAGAAGGCGATCCGTGAACAGCTTCTGCCCAAGCCAAGCAAGCCCGGTGCGTCGGTAGTCGAAGACAGCGCCGAAATCGACGCCTGAAGCAGAACCCGGGGCGCCTTCCCACGGGCGCCCCGGTTAGATTCTATCCTTCCCCTATCCCCGTTTCGGCAGACCGCCCATGTTCCGTCGAACCACGCTCGAAACGCCGCAGGCTATCCGCCGCTCGGCCATGGATCTGCTTGCTCGTCGCGAACACAGCCGCAGCGAGCTGTCGCGCAAGCTCCGCCAGCGCGGCGCTCCATCCGGTCTGGCCGATGTCGAACTGGACAAGCTCGAAGAGGACGGCCTGCTGAGCGACGAGCGCTTCTGTGAAGCGTACGTGCACGCAAGAAGTCAACGTGGCTATGGACCTGTTCGCCTGCGTGAAGAGCTGCGCCAGCGCGGCGTGGCGGACTATCTGATTGACGCCATACTCGGCGACGCAGCCTACGACTGGAATGAGCTGGCCGGCCGGACCTTCGAGAAACGCTTCCCTGAAGGCAGGGCGACCGATATGAATGAGCGCAGCAAGCAGCTGCGCTTCATGCAGTATCGCGGGTTTGCTGGTTTTCCGGACGATTGATCCAGTCGATTAGGCCGCGCAATCGGCCATGATTCCTGCCATTGAACACGAAACTCAGCCGCACCAGGTTGGCCAGTTCTGGCTCGTCGGCTTCAGCTCCGCTCGGTGTCGTCTGAATGAACCCTGGCGTGCGGCAGATATCCGCGTAGGTGTCCTGTAGATGGGCCAGTGCGCTTTCGGTCAGTGCCCGATTGAGTCGCATGACGTAGCTGCCATCTACCCAACGTGCAGAGTGATAGTTGCTGTAGAAATCCAGGATGTGATCCATCGCATCTGCGGGTGAATCGACCAGTGTCATCAGGTTCAGATCGGTTTCCAGAATGTAGCCGTTCGCGCAGAGCTGTTCCCTGAAGAACGCCATCAGGCTTTCCCAATATCGGCCGCCGGGCACATCCAGCAGGATGACAGGGACAATCGGGCTCTTGCCGGTTTGGATCAGCGTGAGCAGCTCGAGGGTTTCATCCAGCGTACCGAAGCCGCCAGGACACAGGATCAACGCTTCTGCTTCCTTGACGAAGAACAGCTTGCGCAGAAAGAAGAACTTGAAAGACAGGTCGTGCTCGGTGCCGTTGACGACGTCATTCGAACGCTGCTCGAAGGGAAGTGTGATGTTGAACCCGAGGCTGTTGTCCAGCCCGGCGCCTTCGTGCGCAGCCGCCATGATGCCTGCACCAGCGCCGGTGATGGTCATGAAATCGTTCGCTGCCAGTAACCGGCCCATTTCCCTGGCGATGACGTAGAGATCGTGACTGACCGGTGTTCGCGCGGAGCCGAAGACCGTGACCTTGCGCCGCCGTTTGAACAGTTCGAGTCGGGCGAAGGCGGCTTCCAGTTCACGAATGGTCTGCAGCATGATCTTTGCGTCCCAGCGGTTACGCTCGGCCTGGGCCATACGCACGATGGCCAGCACCATTTCGCGATAGAGCTCGGCCATGTCCTGGCTACCATGACTATCACGGATCAGATCATCGACCCTGCCCTGAATCCCCGGCGCGCCGGTATTCAAATGTCGATTGAGATAATCGACGTCGCCCGGATCATCGGACATCGGTGTCTCCTCCAGAGGGCGCTAGAACGAAATGGATTCGCCCAGCTCGGGAATGTGTGCAGGCCAGCCGAGGCGGGTTTCCACTGCCTGGGCGAGTGCCTCGCTACGGGACAGCTCCCCGTGGACGAGATACACCTGCGGTCTGGTGTTGAAATGGCTGAGCCAGTCAATAAGCTGACTTTGTCCGGCATGTGCCGAGAACCCGCCCAGCGTATGGATCTGTGCCTTGACTGCAAATGTCTGGTGAAGAATGCGCAGCCGCTTATCGCCATCAACCAAACGGCGGCCGGGAGTGCCGGCGGCCTGAAACCCCGGCATGATGACATGGCATTCCTCGCGCCAGATGTTGTGCTTGAAGTGATGCATGATCCGGCCCCCTGTGCACATGCCGGCCCCTGCGATAATGATGGCGCCGCTGGTAATCCGGTTTATGGCCATGGACTCCTTGGGCGTCGGTGTGCACTTGAGCACCGGTAGCCAGCTGGTCAGTTTGCCGTCCGCGGTCTGGCCTATCAGCGCGCGATCATCGTCACTGAAATGGTGATGATACCGATCGTAGATCTCAGTCGCGGCGATGGCCATCGGGCTGTCGAGAAAAACTGCGCGCTGTTTCAGCGTGCCGGCCTGATAAAACTTGCCCAGGTAATACAGCAGGTCCTGGGTACGGCCTACGGCGAACGCTGGAATGAGCACATTGCCGCCCTGCTTCCAGGCAAGATCGAGAATACCCTGTAGCTCCTCGAGCGTATCCTCTCGGTTGCGATGATCGCGGTCGCCGTAGGTTGATTCCAGCAATACGATATCGGCACTGTTGATCGTTTCCGGGTCCCGCAACAGCGGTGATCCAGGCCCGCCCAGGTCGCCGGAAAATACCAGCCGCCGTGTCCTGCCGTGGTCTTCGTGCACTGCGATTTCAACGGTGGCTGAACCTAGAATATGGCCGGCTTCGCGAAAGGTCAGTTCGATCCCCGGGGCGACCATGGTGGGCTGCGCGTATGGCAACGGTTGGCGCAGCTCAAGCGCGGCAAGGGTGTCGGGCAGGGTATACAGCGGCTGGACAGGCGGCCGGCCGGAGCGCTGTCGCCATCGATTCTCCCATTCGGCGTCGCGTTCCTGCAGGTTGGCTGAGTCCTTGAGCATCAGTGCGAGCAGGTCGGCGGTATCATGCGTGGTATAGATGGGGCCCGCGTAGCCCTCCGCGACCAGCCGGGGGAGCATGCCCGAATGATCAAGGTGAGCATGCGAGACCACCACTGCATGCAGCGATCGGGGATCGAAGCGAAAGTGATTCCGGGCAGCGCGATCTTCCTTCCGGCCTCCCTGGGACATGCCGCATTCGAGCAGCACCCTGGCCCCATTGGCCTCGATCAGATAACAGGAGCCGGTAACCTGGCGAACCGCGCCGTGAAATGTAAGTTGAGCCATGGGCATCTCCCTGAGCAGAAGCGACAGTATTGCCGCTCCGGCTGCCCGTTTCGCTGACCTGGATCAGGGATGGATCAGAGTTGCTGGCAATGCTCGGCAATGAAGCTTTGGGTCAGCACCGGCTGGGTGCTGCCAGTGAGCACGAAGTGATAGCTGAGCGTGGCGCCCATGTCCATCAGCCGACGTAAGCGCTGATCGGCACAGACACTCGCTTGTAGCTGAGTCCTGACCACCAGAGGGTCCGCCTGCAACTGCTCGGCGTAGTCAGGTGCAACGGATAGAAAGTTGATCAGTTCCGTGCCGCTCACGGTCAACCCTTCGTCGGTGATCTGCTCGTTCATCTGGCGTGGCCGGTCCCTGTTGTTCTGCTCGGCGACGTTCTGCAGCGTCTGCTCCAGTTGCGCTTCGCGCAGGGATGCGGCAGACAGCGATGTCGCGAGCAGCATAGTCAGGACCAGCAGCGGTAAGCGCATGAATTCTCTCCAGGTGACGTGTACACGATGTGAGACTCCACTGCCGCGGCGTGGTTCGCTATCAGTGGTGGCCGGCCGGTTCCTGTTGCACTGGCACCACCTGCCGACGCTTTTCCACGTACAGCGGCACCAGCTGAGCAACCAGCATCCCCGCCAGCATCAGCACACAACCGAACAGGCCACGCAGGCTGATGGTTTCATCGAGGATCAGCCAGGCGAACAGCGCCGCGAACACCGCCTCGAGACTGAGTATCACCGCAGCGTGTGACGTGATCGCATCCTTCTGCGCAACGACCTGTAGCGTGAAGCCGACGCCAACAGCCAGGAGCCCCCCATACAGAACGGCAGGAAGCGACAGTTGTATTGCTGTCCAGCTGATCTCCTCGAAGGTGACGGCCAGCATCAGACTGATGACTGCGCATACCACGAACTGTACGAAGGCCACCTTGATGGCATCGAAGCGACTGGCCAATGCGCCTACCAGTAACACATGCACCGCCCAGCAGCACGCGCCCAACAGTTGCAGCCAGTCGCCGGACGCGACCTTGTAATGCTCGTTGATGCTGAGCATGAGCATGCCGATGAGCGCCAGCAACGCCCCCACCCAGGTACCCGAGCCTGTGCGCATGCCTATCAGCAAACCGAATACCGGAACCAGGATGACGTACAGGCCGGTAATGAAGCCGGAATTGGTGACACTGGTGAACATCAGGCCGATCTGCTGCAGATTGATGCCCAGCGTCAGAACCAGACCCAGTACAAGGCTGCCGCCAAGCATCGACCGGCTGAATCCGCCGGTTTGTACGCCGCCGCCGGGGCGTACCCACAGCACCAGTGGCAGCACGGCCAGTGCACCGAGCAGAAAGCGCAGCCCGGTGTAGAGGAACGGGCCGATGTGCTCCATCCCGAGAGTCTGGGCAATGAAGGTGCTGCCCCAGATGAGGGCAGTGAGGATCATCAGCGCGTCGGCGCGGTAGGCTCGCAGATTCATGTTACGTCCGGGTTGGAAACAGCCGGCCATTATGCGCGTTGCCGTCTACGCCAGACAGATACAGTCGCCGCTGTTTTCTGTGTGCAAGAGCAAGATGCTCGCGAAGTAAATTGACGTGAGGGGTCTTGAATGGCACGCTTCGAAGGCTGTACCCGAAACACCAATTTGTCTCATAAAAATAACATTCGAGTCGGGAAACAAGGCATGGGCGAGACCTATGAGATTTTGATCGCGGACGATCACCCATTGTTTCGCAGTGCTCTGCGCCAGGCATTGAGCACCGGACTGGACGCCGCGACCACGCTGACGGAGGCGGGAAGCATCAGCGAGTTGCAGACGCTGTTGGATCAGCGCAGCGATTGGGATCTGGTGCTGCTGGATCTGAATATGCCCGGGGCCTACGGCTTTTCCGGGCTCGTGTTGATTCGCGGGCAGTATCCGCAGGTTCCGGTGGTGGTCATTTCCGCACTGGAGGAGCCCGCGGTTTACCAACGGGCCCGCGATTTTGGCGCCAGCGGCTTCATTCCCAAGTCCTCGTCACTTGAAGGCATCCAGCTGGCCGTGCGCGAGGTGCTTGACGGCGGGGTGAGCTGGCCGAATGAAGCCGACGCCGCCGGCCCGCTGTCGGACGACGAGCAGGAAATCAGCGCTCAGCTTGCCAGCCTGACGCCGCAGCAGTTTCGCGTACTGACCATGGTCTGCGATGGCCTTCTGAACAAACAGATTGCCTACGAACTCAGTGTGTCTGAGGCGACCGTGAAGGCCCACGTTACGGCCATCTTTCGCAAACTGGGTGTGCGTACGCGCACCCAGGCTGCGCTTGCCCTGCAGCACATGGAGCTGGCGAGGGCAGTGCATTGATCAAACAACCGGCCGAGCGAGTCGATGTAATGGAAAACCCCCACAAGGGCGTTACCGGGGTGCGCCGAATCTGGCGCGCCATGGGGTATTCCTGGGACGGTCTGATCGTGGCCTACCGCGGCGAAGCTGCCTTTCGTCAGCTGGTATGGCTTGCCATGGTGCTGGTCCCGCTGGCCTTCGTAGTGCCGGTCAGCCCGCTGGAACGCGCGCTGCTGATTGCCTGCGTGCTGTTCTCGCTGGTGGTCGAGCTGCTCAACTCGGCGATCGAGGCCGCAATCGACCGCATCTCGCTCGAGCGTCATCCTCTCTCCAAGGCGTCGAAGGACATGGGCAGCGCCGCACAGATGATCAGCCTGATCATCATTGCCGTTGTCTGGGGTCTGGTCCTGGCAGGCTGATGTTCGACTTAGGTATTAGCGCGACGCTCTGGGCAAAGCCGCCTCGCTTTGCCAGACTGGCGCTTTGATCCTGGATGCTCGGGCTGAACATGACCCTCTCCGGCGGCCTGGTCGCCAGTGTCTTCATTTTCTACATGGCAGTGCTGTTCGCGATCGCTTTCTGGGGAGACCGCCGAACCACTGAATTCAACCCGCGCCTGCGCGTCTGGATCTACAGCCTCTCACTGGCGGTGTGGTGTACCAGCTGGACATTCTTCGGTGCGGTCGGCATGGCCTCCGGCCAGTTATGGGGCTTTCTTCCGATCTACCTTGGCCCGGTGATTCTGTTCCTGTTCGGCTGGCGGCTCTACGCGCGCATGATCGCCATCAGCAAGCAGGAAAACATCACCTCGATCGCCGACTTCATCGCCTCTCGTTACGGCAAGTCCCAGGCACTGGCTGTCGCCGTGACGCTGCTATGCCTGGTCAGCGTGCTGCCCTACATTGCGCTGCAGCTCAAGGGTATCGTGCTGGGCTACAGCCTGCTCAGCGCGCCCGGGGTCCTGCAGGGCTTTCCGGCGGATGAGGCGACCGGCGCAGAAGACACCGCCCTGATCGTCACGCTCGTGCTGGCACTGTTCACTATTCTCTTTGGCACGCGCAGCCTGGATGCGACTGAGCACCACCGCGGCATGATGCTGGCGATCGCGTTCGAGTCGCTGGTCAAGCTGCTGGCCTTCCTGGCGGTCGGCGCGTTTGTCACCTTCGGTCTGTTCGGCGGATTCGCCGACCTGGTGGAGCGCGCCAGATCCAGTGCCGAGCTGGCAGACTACTGGGAGCGACAGACGCACCTGACCAGCCTGTTGTTTCAGACCTTCATCGCGGTGCTGGCCTTTCTGTGTCTGCCCCGCCAGTTTCAGGTCACCGTGGTGGAGAACAACGAGCCGGGTGACCTACGCCTGGCGCGATGGGTATTTCCTGCGTATCTGGTACTGGCTGGCCTGTTCGTCATACCGATCAGCCTGGCCGGGCAGATGACGCTGGGCCCGGCAACCAGTCCGGACTCCTACGTCATCAGCATCCCGCTGCTCGAGGGACATCCCATTCTGGCGCTGCTGGCTTTTCTGGGCGGTGCGTCGGCTGCCACGGGCATGGTGATCGTCGCGGCCATAGCTCTGAGTACCATGGTCTCCAACGATGTGGTGCTGCCGCTTCTGCTGCGCAGCAAAAACAGGCCGGAACACTCCTATGAGGAGTTTCGCGGATGGCTGCTCAACGTACGGCGCACCAGCATTCTGGTGATCCTGCTGCTTGCCTACGTGGTCTACCGGCTTATCGGATCGGCGGGAAGCCTGGCCAACATCGGCCAGTTGGCCTTCGCTGCGATTGCTCAGCTGGCACCGGCGATGTTCGGTGCGTTGTTCTGGAAGCAGGCCAATCGCTCCGGCGTGTTCG
The DNA here is from genome assembly GCF_020025155.1 of Halopseudomonas nanhaiensis. Classification (NCBI taxonomy): domain Bacteria; kingdom Pseudomonadati; phylum Pseudomonadota; class Gammaproteobacteria; order Pseudomonadales; family Pseudomonadaceae; genus Pseudomonas; species Pseudomonas nanhaiensis. The sequence goes on along the minus strand of NZ_CP073751.1, from coordinate 2,753,200 downwards.
CCGGGCTCGGTGTCGGGATCACCCTGTGGCTCTATCTGCTCATCCTGCCACTGGTCGGCAACGGAATGGGCTGGAATCTGTACGGCTGGCCCGGCATCGAGGCGCTGCACGCCAATTCATTCGGCCTGCCAGTGGATGCCATCACCCTTGGCAGCCTGATCGCGCTGGCCTGTAATGCGATGTTCTTCGTGGTGGTGTCGCAGGGCAGTCGTACCCGCGTGCTCGAGCATTGGCAGGCCAGCCGGTTCGTCAGCCAGGACGGTCAGCACGCGGCCGACGGGCCCAGTCGAGCGTTGCTTTGGGTGATGGTCGAAGATCTTCTGGCTCTGGCCTCTCGGTTCGTGGGTGAAGAGCGTGCGCAGGCCGCCTTTCGTCGCTACGCCGAGGTGCAGGGGGCCAGTTTCTCCACCAGTCAGGCTGCAAACAGCGGCTGGATAAGTCATACCGAACGTCTGCTGGCGGGGGTCCTGGGAGCGTCGTCGGCCCGGGTGGTGGTAAAGGCGGCAATCGAAGGACGGGACATGCACTTCGACGACGTGGTACGCATCGTCGACGAAGCCTCCGAGGTGCTGCAGTTCAACCGGGGCCTGTTGCAGGGAGCGATCGAGAATATCACCCAGGGCATCAGCGTGGTGGACAAGGAGCTTCGGCTGGTAGCCTGGAACCGCCGCTACCTGGACATGTTCGAGTACCCCGAAGGCCTCATCGCGATCGGCCGGCCGGTGGCCGACATCATCCTCTGCAATGCCCAGCGCGGGCTCTGCGGCCCGGGTGACCCACAGACCCACGTCGATAAGCGCATCACCTGGATGAAGCACGGCACCGCGCATCGCTCCGAGCGCCTGTTCCCCAACGGCCGGGTGATAGAGATCATCGGTAATCCGATGCCTGGAGGCGGTTTTGTCATGAGCTTCACCGACATCACCGCGTTTCGCGAAGCGGAGCAGGCGCTCAAGGAATCCAACGAAGGCCTTGAGCAGCGGGTTGCCGAGCGTACCCACGAACTGTCGGAACTGAACCAGGCGCTGCTGCGCGCACAGGCTCAGACCGAGCGCACTGCGCAATCCAAGAGCCGCTTTCTCACCGCGGTCAGTCACGATCTGATGCAGCCGCTCAACGCGGCGCGGCTGTTCTCGGCGTCGCTGGCACACCAGCCGAATCTGCCGCCGGACGCTGAGGAACTGGTGCAGCATTTGGATACATCGCTGCGCTCGGCAGAAGACCTGATATCGGATCTGCTCGATATTTCGCGGCTGGAAGCCGGCCGGATCAAACCGGAATGGAGTGACTTCCCCCTGGAAGAGCTGTTCGAGCCATTGCGCGTGGAATTCGGCGCGCTGGCGGCTGAACAGAAGGTTGACCTGCGGGTACACGGTTCGCGTCTGCGGGCGCGTAGCGACATGCGGCTGCTTCGCCGCATCTTGCAGAACTTCCTCACCAACGCGTTTCGCTATGCCGGGCGGTCTCGCGTGGTGCTCGGTGTTCGACGGGCCGACAATCGGGTTCGCATCGAAGTGTGGGATCAGGGACCGGGAATTCCGCGGGACAAGTTGCAGGTGATTTTCGAGGAGTTCCAGCGGCTGGACAGCCATCGCACCCAGGCCGAAAAAGGCCTCGGCCTTGGCCTGGCGATCGCCGATGGCTTGTGCCGGGTACTCGGCCACGAGTTGAACGTGCGGTCCTGGCCGGGACGCGGCTCGGTATTCAGTGTCACGCTGCCGATAGCACAGTTTGGTCAGCGTCCGGCCAGGCAGGCAGCCGCGCAGCCAGCTCCCGCGCTGGTCGGCGCACAGGTTCTGTGCATCGACAATGAACCGAACATTCTCACCGGCATGAACAGCCTGCTCGGGCGCTGGCAGTGCCATGTGGCGATTGCCCGTGATCGCGCCGATGTGGCAGCGCTGCTGGACAAGGGCTTCGTGCCACAGCTGGTGCTGGTCGACTATCACCTGGACGGGGGCGATACCGGTACCGATCTGATGCAGTGGCTACGAGAGCAACTGGGGCACGACCTGCCGGGCGTGGTCATCAGCGCCGACGGTCGCAGCGAGCTGATCACGCGTATTCGCCTGGCCGGGCTGGACTATTTGTCCAAGCCGGTCAAACCGGCGGCGCTGCGTGCGTTGATCAGCCGCTACGTCACCCTTCATTAGTGCTGTTATCCGGTAACTGTATCTTGCTCGGCCTCATTCCCGGCTGGTAGCGTGACCGACCTTTTCCAGGTCAGCAGATCATGTCCTCCCGCTTAACCCAGTCCCTCGCAGGCGCCCGCGATACGTTGCCCATGCTGGTAGGCGCGTTGCCGTTCGGCATCATCTTCGGCACGCTCGCAACCTCGTCAGGATTGTCGGTGGCGGCGACCCTGGCAATGTCGGCACTGGTATTCGCGGGTTCCGCGCAATTCATTGCGATCGGCCTGATCGCATCGGGTACGGGCCTCTTCGTGATCTTTCTGACGACCCTGATCGTCAATCTGCGGCACATGCTCTACAGTGCCAGCCTGCTGCCCTACGTGCGTCACCTCCCGCAGCGCTGGCGGGTGCCTTTGGCCTTCTGGCTGACCGATGAGACCTTTGCCGTGGTACACCGGCATTTCATACTTCATCCCGCAGAAGGCGAGAGCAGGCAGTGGTACTTCCTTGGCTCATGCATTGCCATGTACAGCAACTGGGTGGCCTGCACCCTGATCGGCGTGATGCTGGGGCACGCTCTACCCGGCATGGCGGGGTGGGGGCTGGATTTTGCCATGGTCGCCACGTTCATAGGCATTGTCGTGCCGTCGCTACGCAGTCGTCCGATGATCGCTGCGGCGCTGGTTGCTGGTGCAGTGGCGGTTGCAGGGCACGCGCTTCCCTACAAGCTGGGACTGATGCTCGCTGCGTTGTGCGGGGTGGCTGCAGGCATGGTCGCTGCTCGGCTGGCGAGTGGGAAGCCAAGCGATCGGGAGGTGCTCGATGAGCGGATATGAATGGTTGTTGATCGGCGGCATGGCTCTGATCACCTTCGCCATCCGCTATGCGCTGTTCGCCGTGGGTCACCGCGTACGCTTCAACCCCTGGGTCAGTCAGGCACTCACCTTTGTCCCGGTTGCGGTGCTAACCGCAATCATCGTGCCGGCGATGGTCATGCCTGACGGTCAGACACTGCGCTTGTCCCTCGACAATGCCTACCTGATTGGCGGTCTCGCGGCCGTGGTCATAGCCGCCAGATGGCGTAATCTGCTGGCCACCATCGCTGGCGGCATGGTGTTCTTTTTTCTCTGGCGCTGGCTGCGCGGCTGACTTACCAGATCCAGGCGCGCTTGCTGCGGATGGCGACGATCATCAGGCTGACCGCTGCGATGGAGATCAATACGGTGAAGCCCAGCACGGTCTTGCCAAAGCCCAGCTGGTCGCTGACGAAGCCAACGCTCAGTACGACTGTCGCCATGGTCAGATAGGCCATGAGGTAAAAGGCCGAGATGATGCTGCCGCGCTCATTGGGTGGCGCAACATTGCTGATTGAGGCGACCGCCACTACCCCGGTGCAGCCGGCACCGACCGCGGTGCCCAGCGTCGCCAGGGCGAACAGCCAGGGCGAGCTGGTGAGCACCGCGCCGGCCATCGCCACCAAGCCAAGTATCAGCATGCCGGGACCGGCGATCAGCAACCGGTTGACCGGCTGGCGCTGGCAGGCGAACTGCGTCATCCCGGCGGCCAACTGCCAGGCTGCGGCGAACAAGCCGGCAATCGCCCGGTCATCAATGCCCACCAGATAGCGGGCGAGTGACGGGCCCAGCGAGGCGTACAGACTGCCGGTTGACCAGGCCAGGCAGATTGCAGCAGCGCAGAAGATGAACGCACCCAGCAGTTCTCTGGGCACCTTGACGGTAGTCGGACGCCAGGCTCGCAGGCTGAAGCCCTCCATGCGCTGGCCCACGCCGGCGGGCCAGGGCGCGGTGAGCATGAGGATGATCGCGCCGGCGCTGAGCAGGATCACCACGAAAAACGGCCAGACATCGGCTCCCGCGCCGAAGCGCAATGCCATCGAGCTGACCGTAGGCCCGGCGAAGGCCCCCAATGTGAAGAACAACGCAGAAAGCGTCGCGGCCCGGGTCCAGTTGCCATCGGGCTCCAGCTCCACCAGTGCCGCTGACGCCGCCCCCGTGACGATACCGGTGCCGACGCCGGTCAGCACCCGGGCGACGCCCAGACCGACGATGCTTTCGGCCAGCAGGAACGCCACACCGCCGGCCAGGATGAACAACAGTCCCGGTATCATCATCTGCCGCCGGCCGAGCTTGTCAGACAGTGAGCCGAGCGTAAGAAGCGTGGTCACCACGCCGAGGACGTAGATCGAGAAGACGCCGGTCAGCGCCGCAGAAGAAAAGCCCCATTGTGCCTGCCAGAACGAATACAACGGCGTTGGCAGGTTGCTCGCGAAAATGGTGGTGAAGATCGCCATCAGCGCCGCTGACATGGCCAGCGTTCGTGAGGGCGTTACAGAGGGCGGGGCGGTATCGCCGGGCATAATCGGTGCGCCTGGAAAAAGTCGCACCTATTATTGCAGAGGCGAGCCCGAAGCGCGCCCCTGAAGTCCACTCGGCTCCGCGCCGGCGTTCAGATCGGCCGCCAACTCCGCAAGCGAGAGGCGATAGCTCGGGTCGATCGCGCGTCTCCAGAGATCGCGCAGCCGGCTATAGTCTGCCTCCGGTACAGGCCAGTGCTCGGTGTCAGCAATGATCTGGCGCTCGCCTGCCTTCGTTTCCCTGGCCAGGGCAAAGCGGAACGGGTGATAGCCGGTCATGCCCAGGCGCAGGTCCGTGACCACCCAGTGATTGTCGATCAGGTCATAGCGGAGGGTGTCGCGGGTGAACCAGCGCAGTCTGTGATGTTGCGGCGAGGTCAGCAAGGCTTGCTGTCCATCGGTTGCATGGCGAGGGAGGCGTTCAAGCGGCGGGGGTGCGTCGTCCAGCCAGCCGACCAGTCCTTCGTAATAATCATCGCCATCGACTGCCACGACGCGCCACAGCAGCGTATTGAACGGCGTCGGCGAGCTGAACACGTGGTCAGGTTCGATCTCGGCAAGCGCTAGCGCCTGCTCAAGGCGATCCTCGGCCATGTGCTTCCCTGCCAGGGTGCTGAACAGGTAAAGCGTACTGAGCGCGAGAGCACCATACTGCCATCGCAAGCCGCTGCGCCCGAGCCCGATCAACAGACCGGCAATAACGGCGACGAGCAAGGGGACGGTGTAGAGCGGATCGATGATGAAAATACTGGAAATCGCCACCGGCGGGGTGGTCAGAGGCCAGAATAACTGGGTCCCGTAGGTGGTGAATGCGTCGAGCGATACATGCGTCAACAATACCAGCGCAATGCAGGTGAAAAGCCTTCCGGCACTATAGCGGGCGTCAGGGAACAGCCGCCTCGTCACCCACGTGAGCAGCACCGCCAGCGTCCCCAGCACGAATACCGAGTGACTGAAGCCGCGATGGTAGGTCATGTCCGCCACTGCATCGCCGAAGTCGACCAGTACGTCCATATCCGGCAGTGTGCCGAGCAGGGCGCCGTACACCAGCGCCCTGCGTCCCTGGAATCGGCCGAGCACTGCGCCTTGAACCGAAGCCCCGAGAACCGCCTGCGTTAACGAATCCATGTGTCTCTCCACGTCGGATGCCAAAGCATACCGAAGTGGCAGGCGCTTGGGGCGCTGTTTTCGCTACGATTCGTGTCGACGAACCAGCTGTTTCAGAGGCTGTGCTGCTTGTCGATTTCGATCGACTGGTCGAGCAGCTCCAGCAGCGCCTTGCGGCTCTTGCGCTTGGTATTGCGATGGGCGCCCATGTTCAATTTGGTCAGTGCCGTGGCGATCTTTGCCACCTCGCGCTCGAACAGTTCAGGCGCCACGACCTTGTCGAGAAACCCTGCGCTGACTGCATCCGCCGGATCGAACATCTCGGCATTGATCACCGAGCGATTGAAGGCCGCCGGCGTCAGCCGCGCGCGTGCCAGCTCGATGCCGACGTGGTGCATGGTCATGCCAATCGCCACTTCGTTCAGGCCGATCTTGAACGGCCCTTCGACGCCGATACGGTAGTCGGCGGACAGCAATAAAAAAGCGCCCTTGGCCACGGCATGCCCGGTACAGGCGACCACCACAGGGTAGGGGTGAGCGAGCATCCGACGGGCGAGCGTGGAGCCCGCCGCAACCAGGCTCCTGGCCGAATCGGCGCTCGCGGTCATTACCTTCAGATCATAGCCACCGGACAGGATGCCCGGCTTACCTGACAGAACGACTACCGCCTTGTCCTGCTCGGCGCGATCCAGCGCCTGATTCAGCGCTTCGACCACCTCGGGCGATACTGCGTTGACCTTGCCGTTATCCAGCGCCAGATACGCCACACCGTCGGCCAGACGATAGGAAACCAATTCGCTCATGAAAACTCCTTGCTGATGATCGCGCCGGTACGGCCGCTGGTAGGAGGAGTGTACCAAGTAAAAAATGACCGGCGAGTGCTACACCCAACCGCCTGTACCGAAACGATAAATGCCCAGAAAAGCGTTTGCCAAAGCCACCCAATTTCGGTACATTGGCGCGCCTTGGAGCAGGCCTGCCCGCTTCAGGATCCGGAGAGATGTCCGAGTGGCTGAAGGAGCACGCCTGGAAAGTGTGTATACGTTAATAGCGTATCGAGGGTTCGAATCCCTCTCTCTCCGCCAGACATGGTTGTAAATCAAGGGCTTCCAAATGTTCTTGCTTTATACCCAACAAAATACCCCACATCCTGAAAATGGCTGTTTGGGGTATTTTTTTGTCTCCGTTTCGGCGGGTTCGTGGACTGGTCGCTATGTCCATTGCCGCAGCCCCTTCAGGCAGGTAGGGATCTTAGCTCTTCAATCTCAGTACCGGGCGCTGATTTCCGGTGTCGTGAGCACATGGCTGAGCTGCGTCAGCGGCGCTCCGATGCCGAATCCGCCGTCCGATCGATCCAATCTGGCGAAGCCGGAGCTGTTTCGTCGGCCGGCGAAAGGTCCTCCTGATCAAGCTGGCAAATCGTACATTCCTGATTATCCGGCCTGTTGGTTTCGACATAGCGAACACGTCGAGTGGCCGCTAGCCTGTCTGCCGCTACGCGAAACCGAGGTCGATCAGCGTTTTTCATATGTTCCTCCACGGCTTCATTAGCCGACACGGCGTTGGCAACGTTAGGCTCAGCCTTGTGGGCTGTGCTCAATTTGCTCGCAATATCGACGGAGGTTATCCGTCAGGTCAGGTGGGCATACGCCGCACTGGCGATTGCCAGGCACGGCGTGGTCAATGAATTTGGGATATGGCAGGTTCAATCCGTCCATGATCTCCTTGAAGCGTTCCAGCGATATCGCTTCGCCTAGCCGAGGGTTGCGACGCTTTTCCTGGGCAATGGTCGAGACTCGACGGTCCTGATAGTCATGAGCGGGGTATACCAGCGTATCGTCCGGGAGCGCGAACAGCTTCTGGCGGACACTCTCGAACAGATCGTCCGCGTTACCGTTCTGAAAGTCCGTACGGCCGCATCCATCGATCAGCAGTGCGTCGCCGGTGAACAGCCGATCATCCAGCAAATAAGCGAAGTGACCGTCGGTATGACCCGGGGTGTGGATGGGTTGCAATCGCAAATTGCCCACGACGAGATCCTTGCCTTCTTCTACACCAACGTCGGTGCAGGGTAACGCATCGATCTCTGGGGCCGCGATGAGCGACCCTGTTCTCTTTTTCAGCTCCAATCCTGCGGTGATGTGGTCCGCATGAATGTGAGTATCGAGAGAGCACGCCAGCGTCAAACCCAGCCGAGCCAACTCGGCTAAATCCCGGTCTACGGCAGATATGACCGGGTCTATCAGGACGGCTTTTCCGGCTTCCTCGCACCCCAGGAGGTAGGTGTAGGTTGAGGATACGGGTTCGAACAGCTGGCGAAAGATCATGTTGGCCTCATCGTGCTGATTGGTTAGCGGGTCTGGCTGTCAAGCTCGGAGAGCAAGGCAAAATTTTCCCGGTCGATCTCGCCGCGGGTCCGCACTCCCTGTCGCCGCAGAATCGACAATGGTGGGCACCAGCCCTGTATGCCGTGTTGGAGCAGAAAGGGCAGCACGATCCCCGGCAACAGAAACCATTTTCTGCTGACCGTCAGACCCAGCACCAGACCGGACAGGGCCAGGGTCGATGCGTTGACCTCCAGCATTCGTTCAACGTCCCATTCCCGATCGAGCTCTTCGATGCGCTCTCTGATTTCGTTTTCGCTGCGGCTCCGGAAGCGTTGAATATTGTCGTCCGTTTGTCGGTCGATGCGAGAATTGATCTCGCTCGCTGTTGACCGACGCACACGATCGGCCCGGTCGTTTGACGCCGGGTTATGAGCTGAAGACATGGTGAGCTCCTAGTCGAGGTCGCAGTGCGTGCTGCGACATGAATGAAAGGAAATAGCCCTCATTTCTCCGAAAGCCGGCCCTCGGTGGTGTTCCGTCAGAGCTTCCGAGCGCGACGAGTGGGGCAAAACGATATATTGAAATATATATTGATATTGCGTATTGTCAAGTTCGCATGAGAGAGGGCTTCAACATGACGGCATCGACAATAGATATAACGGAGCTTCGCAAATCCGCCGGCGAGGCATGTTCGTTGCTCAAAGTGCTTGCCAACCCCGAGCGTTTACTTCTGCTGTGTCAGATGACCCAGGGTGAACACGCTGTGTCCGAGCTGGCTGCAGCAACGGGCGTGGAGCAACCAACCTTGTCGCAGCAATTGACGGTGTTGCGGCTCAACGGGTTGGTGGCCACACGGCGAGAGGGCAAACAGGTGTACTACAGCATCACCAGCCAGAAGGCGCTGCATGTGATGCAAGTGCTCTACACACTCTACTGTCAGCAAGGGCATAACGAAGAGGAAGTGACATGACTATAGACTGGTTGAACTTCACCCCCTGGGCCTCACTGGCGGGCGGCATGTTGATTGGACTGGCTGCAGCCATGTTCATCCTGCTCAATGGACGCATCGCCGGCATCAGCGGGGTCATTGGCGGGCTGCTACGTCCGGCAAGGGGGGACGTGCTCTGGCGGGTGGCATTTATCGCCGGATTGATAGTGGCACCTCTGGTGTACGCGAACGCCTTCACATTGCCGCCAGTCGAGGTCAATGCCAGCGTGGCGATGCTCGTCGTTGCCGGCTTGCTGGTAGGGGTGGGCACCCGCTATGGCTCGGGCTGTACCAGCGGTCACGGGGTGTGCGGGCTGTCGCGCCGGTCGCCGCGTTCGCTGGTGGCGACCCTGGCGTTCATGGCTAGTGGTTTCCTCACTGTCTATGTCACGCGTCATCTGCTGGGTTGAGGCTTCTACATGAATATTTTGAGCGCATTTATCGTCGGGCTGGTGTTCGGTTTCGGGCTCATCCTGTCGGGCTTGACCGATCCATCCAAGGTGTTGGGTTTTCTTGATGTAACTGGCGTATGGGATCCTTCGCTTGGCTTGGTTATGGCCGGTGCCATCCTGGTGTCGAGCGTAGCGTTCTTTTTTGCGTCAAGGCGCACCAGAGCGGTCTTTGGGGAAGAAATGCGCTTACCGACCGCCACTCAAATCGATCGGCGTCTGGTGCTAGGCGGTCTTGCCTTTGGCGCTGGGTGGGGGCTCGCGGGTTACTGCCCAGGTCCGGCAGTTGCCTCGTTGTTCACCGGGATGGTGGAGCCGGTCATCTTCGTGGCGGCAATGCTAGCGGGCATGACGATGTATGAGCTGCAGTCGCGCATGACCGGCGAGTCTCTCCGTCACTGACATTACGCGGGTATCTGGCCAGCAGGCGCCACGCGATGGCGCGCCTGCTGGCTATCGGTCAGTCTTTTTGCACCGGTAAACCTGCCGCGTTCCAGGCCATCCATGAGCCGGGAACATTGACGACGTTGCGAAAGCCTTCTCGCTGCAGAATGCTTGCTGCAATGGACGCGCGATAGCCGGAGCCACAATAGGTGGCCGTGATCTTTTCGCGGTCCAGCTCATTCAACTGCTCCGCCAGATGCGCAACGAAGATGTGCCTGGCGCCGGGCACCCGTCCGTTGGCCACTTCGTTCGGGCTACGTACGTCGAGGACCTGCACGCCGGCGTCTTCCCGACGGGCGTCCAATTCATGTACGGTCCATTCGCCGATCTGATCGAGCGGTAGCGCGGCGTTCTGCCAGTCCGTCATGCCGTTGCGCAGATACCCTCTGACATCATCCAGACCTATACGGTACAGATGCATGATCGCCTGCTGAACGTCGTCGTTCGATTCACCAACCAGCAGAATAGGTCGCTCTTCGCGAAGCATCCAGCCGGCCCAGTTAACGAACTCGTTGCGCAGGGCGATATTGATGGCGCCTGGCACATGCCCGCCTCCGAAAGCCAGGATGGAGCGGATGTCCACGGTCTGGATGTCGTCTTGCCCGGCGAGCTTCTGAAACGCTTGCGGAGATAGGGGTGGGGGAAGAGCAGGGCCTGCCATGCTGGCGCGCCTGGCGTTGGCTTTTTTCAACCGTGCGTAGTGACGAGGTGGCTCTGGCATCTCCTTGAGCAACCAATCGATGAATTCCTGCTCGCTGCGGCTTTCACGCAAGGCCGGATTGAAAAGCAATTCGTTACCCAGGGTAGAATGCTGACGGTCACCAATCGACTTACCGCACGCCGAGCCTGCCCCGTGACAGGGGTACACCTCGACGCGCTCGCCGAGCGGCACATAGCCATTCATCAGGGTATCGAACAGCTGCGCCGCGAGCTTCCGCTCGCTGCCTTCCCCGAGCAGGTCGGGCCGGCCGACATCGAGATTGAACAGGGTGTCACCGGTGAACAGAGCGAAGGACTCATCGCCTTGCTGGCTGTCGAATAGCAGGAGGGAAATATGCTCCGGGGTATGTCCCGGTGAGTGCATGACCTGAAGACGTACCTGGCCAAGTTCGAGCGTTTCGCCGCCTTCAACCTGGCGCAGCTCGAACTCGTAGGCGTCCGAACGGCCACCAATGAGTTCGGCACCGGTTCGCTTTGCCAGGTTCTGGGCGCCGGACATGAAGTCGGCATGGATATGGGTTTCGATCACATAGGCGATGCGCAGACCACGCTCTCGGGCCATGTTCAGGTAAATCTCGATATCCCGTCGGGGATCGATGACTGCAGCGATGGCAGCCTTGCTGTCGCCCACCAAATAGGAAAGCTGGGCTAACCCGTCGGTATACACGCGCTCAAACACTAGCATTGTCATCTCCTTCGGTTAATAGCTGTGATTGAAATAACAAACGCCGAAATCGATCAGTTCCTCACCCGGCATGATGATCTGGCTGCAGCCCAACGACGAAATCCACCTGAAATCCGTCACCGAGTGACACGAAGCGCATCTCGCAATCGCAGCGTTCGGCAATGGCCTTGACGATGGACAGGCCGAGCCCGCTGCCGTCGCCCTTGGAATTTCGCCAGAACCGTTCAGTGACCAGATCCAGCTTTTCGGCGGAGATGCCGGCACCGTAGTCCCTCACGCTGAAGCAGACCTTGTCGGCCCCCTGGGGGGATAGCGTCAGCTCGACGTTGGTACCCACGCGGGTGTGGCGCCGGGCGTTTTCGAGCAGATTACGGAGTGCGGCAATCGCCAATGTTGGAGGCACGCCGATGAATCTGTGGGAGATACCGCTAGTCGCCATCAAATCCACAGGAGCGCCTTGATGCTGATCAACATCGGCCAGAGCGGTTTTCGCAACATCCGCCGCCGTGCAGCGCAACCCGTCGTCGAAGGACACGCGACCTTCGACACGCGCCAACATCAACAATTGTTCGAGAGTGCGATGCATACGATCCGCGCCGAGTTCGGCCTGCAGCAACGCCTGCCGGGACTGGTCACCTGACGTCATCGAGGCGACCTGCAAGTGGGTCTTAATAGCCGTGAGCGGACTGCGCAGCTCATGTGCGGCATCGTCGGTCAGGCGACGCTCGCGCTCGATGGTACGGGCGATGCGCTGAAATAGCTGATTTTGTGTTTCGACCAGTGGGGCCAGTTCGGCGGGTAGCCGTTCGATCTGCAGCGGCTCGATCGAATCGGCGCTGCGCTCGGCCAGCGCGGTCCGGATCCAGCGCAGGGGGGCAAGCCCGTTGCTCACGCCAAACCACAGCACGATCAAGCTACCCAGCAGCGCAAACAGGACCGGTACCGCAGCGGCGAGCAGCACCGAGCGTTTCAGGGTGTCGCGTTCGTCGAGACGATCGGCTGTGGTGATACGCATGCCGTCCTGGACAAACGTGAAACTTCGCCAAGCCGTCCCTTCGATCAACTGGTCATGGAAGCCTGCCTGCTGAGCGCCAAGCACGGCGTCAGGGGCGGAGTGGCTGCGTGCGATGACTTCCCCACGTAACGAACTGACCTGGCAGGCGAGGCCGTTCTCGACGCCTAACTGTTCGGTACGCAGCCTCGTTACGCCTCCTTCGTTCAGTTCCGCCTGGGGCAGCTGTTCCAGGAGTCCGGCGACCATGCGCGCCGAGGCTGCCAGCCTCTGATCAAGCGATAGCATCAGCTGATTGCGTACGTCGAATAGCATCCAAGCCGCTGCAAGCGACCACAGCAGCACAAAAGCCGAACCCAGCGTAACGATCAAACGCAGCCGCAAACTCATGAGGCTTGATGGTCCGATGCCGGCGACGTGGGACTTGCTGGCCCGAGACGATAGCCGAGACCGCGCACGGTCTCGACAATGCCGCCGCCGAGCTTGCGGCGCAGATGATGGATATGCACGTTCAAGGCGTTGCTTTCGACCTCATCGTTCAGTCCGTACACCGCGTCTTTGAGCTGTTCGGCCGAGAGTACGCGCCCCGGGTTCTGCAGCAACGCCTGTAATAGCGCCTGTTCGCGACGCGACAGCTCGATGGCTGTACCGCTGCAGGTGACGGTGCAGGCTGCCGGGTCATAGATGATTGAACCGTGCTCGATCAGATGGCTGCTGCGTCCTGCGACGCGACGCAGCAGGGTATGCAACCGCGCTGCCAGTTCGCGTAGATCGAAAGGTTTGGTGAGATAGTCATCAGCGCCCGCCTGCAGACCGGCAACACGTTCGGTTACCGCGTCGCGAGCGGTCAGAATCAACACCGGCAGCTCTAAGCCGCGCCGGCGGAGCCGCTGCAGAAGCTGCAGGCCATCCTCATCCGGCAAACCCAGATCCAGAATCATGACATCAATGACTGTGTTGCGCAGCGTTGCCTCGGCTTGCGCGGCGGTAGCGGCGTGCGTGACCACGAAGCCCTGAGCTTCCAGTCCGGCGGTCACACCGCTAGCGATCAGTGCATTGTCTTCGGTAAGCAATACGTGCATGGGTTGGCTTCGTCAGGAATATGCGGGGCATTCTTGTCCATCAGGATTAACAGAACGTTATCAGCATAGCAGCGGGCCGATTGCTCTTTAGCTCGTTGCCCTAGCACCGAAGCCAGCATTGTTCCCGGCAGGCGGAAGCGATATCCAGCGATGTAACAGTGGTTAATCGCCCGTTAATCCGCGCCCCTCATCCTCCGCTGGACTGTTTTTCGGATCGGGGCTTATGCGAGCGATTACCTTGTTACTGGTTTGCTGTGCCTGCTTGCTGCAAACGGCGAATGCTTCGCTGTTTCCAGCAAACCATGAGCAGAACGATTTCCTACCTGTAGACAGGGCATTCCAGCTGCATGTCGAGCCGCAGGGCCAGGGCCGCACGCTGGTCCGCTGGGATATCGCGCCGGGCTACTATCTTTATCAGCAACGCCTGAGTTTCGGCGGGCTTGATCCCGATGAGCAACCGGCACTCCCAGCGGGCGAACCGTACACCGATGAGTTCTTCGGTGACTCGCGGATCTATCGGGGCGGTCTCGAAGTGATCATCGCCGATACTGACGCCGGCACTATCGAGCTGGGCTGGCAAGGCTGTGCTGATGCCGGCTTATGTTATCCGCCGCAATCCAAGCAGGTCAGTCTGGGCAGCGCGGCGCCAGATCTCCCGCCTGGCTCTGTGCAGGCTGATGACGAAGCGCTGGTCAGCGGTTTGCAAGAGCGAGCCCTAAGTCTGAATTTGCTCCTGTTCTTTGGCCTCGGTTTATTGCTGGCTTTTGCACCCTGCTCGCTACCGATGCTGCCCATCCTGGCAGGAGTTGTCGTCGGCAGCGGGGCCACGCCGCGGCTCGGCTTCGTTCTGGCCATGGCCTATGTGATCAGCATGGCTCTGGTCTACGCCGCCCTCGGAGTGCTGGCAGCACTGCTCGGTGCCAATCTGCAGGGCCTGCTGATGCAGCCATGGTTGATCGCCGGTTTCGCCGGCCTTTTTGTCTTGCTGTCGCTGCCCATGTTCGGCTTTTTTGAATTGCAGCTCCCGGCCAGACTGCGCGACCGGTTGGAGAATGCCGGGCGATTCCGCAAGGGGGGCAGCCTGGCCGGGGCAAGCGTATTGGGTGTGCTGTCCGGTCTGCTGGTCGGACCCTGCATGACAGCGCCCCTCGCGGCAGCACTGTTATACATCGCGCAAAGCGGCAATGCGCTTCACGGCGGACTGGTGTTGTTCGCGCTGGGGCTGGGCATCGGTGCGCCGCTGGTATTGCTGGTCACGGTTGGGAACCGATTTCTGCCCAAACCCGGCGCGTGGATGGAGCGCATCAAGGTCTCGTTTGGCTTCCTGTTTCTGATTGCAGCGCTCTATGTACTCCGGCCGTTGCTGTCGGACCCGGCCTGGGTGGGGTTATGGGGCGCGTTACTGGTGATGCTGGCCATCGGGCTGCTGCAGCTTGCCCGTGAGCTGCGCAAGCGTCAGGCGTTGAGCAAGGCCGTTGCCTCGCTGGCCGCTATCTGGGGCGTAACCATGTTGTTAGGCGCCGCAGGCGGCGCGCACGACCCGTTGCGACCGCTGGCGATATTCACCGGCGGTGTGGCGACCGTTCAGGCTGGTGAGGCAGGTGAAAACCCTGTCGGTTTCAGCGAGCCCGCCGTGCTTTACAAAGAGCTCGCCGCTGCCAGAGCGGCCGGTCAATGGGTGCTGATTGATTACTACGCCGACTGGTGTGTGTCGTGCAAGGTGATGGAAAGGGAAGTGTTCGGCAATGCCGAGGTTAAAGCGGCATTGAAAGATGTGCGCATTCTGCGGCCCGACGTCACCGTTACCAATTCCGCGACGCGCGAACTCTTGGAGCGCTACAAGGTGCTGGGGCCGCCGACATTGCTATGGATCGGTCCGGACGGCGTCGAACGGCGCTCCCAGCGCATTACCGGCGAGGTAGATGCCCGGCAATTTCTGGCCAATTGGACTGAAACATTGGAGCGCGGCTGATGTTGACCATGAACGTAGGGCCGATCGCATTGCCGGTCCCGCACCTCCTGCTGATTCTGAGCCTGCTGTTCGCAATGTTGACCGGCTGGTGGGTCGGTCGACGCAGCAAACTCAACCCGGAAGCACAGCTCTTCAAATTGCTGCTGGTAGCGCTGATCGTCGCGCGCCTGGCTTTTGTGATCGCTTATTTCGATCACTTTCGCGACGAGCCCTGGAACGCAATCGATATCCGCGATGGCGGATTCATCGCCTGGCCGGGGGTGCTGGCAGCTGTGCTGCTGGGCGGTTGGATGGTCTGGCGGGACAAGACTCTGCGCAAGCCGTTGGGGTTTGCCATGGCAGTGGGAGTGTCGGTCTGGAGCTTCACCAGCCTGGTCCTGCACGCGTTCGAACAGGGTACCCGGTTGCCGGAGTTGACGCTGCGCGATCAGCAGGGCAATCCAGCCGCGCTGCATGATTACCTCGGCAAACCCGTGGTGATCAATCTATGGGCGACCTGGTGCCCACCGTGTCGCAGAGAGATGCCGGTACTTGCCGAAGCCCAGCACAACGAACCCGACCTGACCTTTCTCTTCGTAAACCAGGGGGAGGGTGAACGGACCATTGGCCAATACCTGAACACTCACCAGCTTGGTCTGGACAACGTGCTGCTGGATACCGGCGGGCAGTTGGGCCAGTTGCTCGGCTCAGCCGCGCTGCCTACGACGCTTTTCTACGATGCCGAAGGGCGCCAGGTAGCCAGTCATCTTGGCGAGCTATCCCGCGCCAGCCTGGCGCGACAGCTGCAGAAACTGAAGGAGAATGATCGATGAACGCAAGGACCATGGACTCCTGCCATAGAAGCTGCGAGCAGTATTGCCATTTATTGTCGAACAGCGTCGGCTCCACCAAACCCGCTGATTTTCTCCGTTCCGATGACGGGGAGGGCGCCTCGCATGGTTGCTGATGTTGGGAACCAAAACCGGATGCGCTGGATGGACATGCTGCGAGGCGTCGCTATCTTCCTGGTCGTCGTCTACCACTGCACCGTCTATATGTATGAGAAGTACCCGGATGCTTTCGCCGGGTTGAAATACGTTGGCGAATTGGTTGGCCCGTTCCGCATGCCCGTGCTGTTCTTTCTCTCCGGGATGCTGCTGGCGGGGTCTATCAAAAAAGGGGCGAAGCGATATGCGCTTGGGAAGATCAGTAATCTGATCTATCCGTTCGTGGTGTGGACGCTGATTCTCTATCTGCTGTACGAGGTTCGGGAGATCGCCCTCGGCCTTCCTTCGGAAATCGATCTGTTCAAAGCGCTACTTTACGATCCCTGGCACCACTTGTGGTTTCTGCACTACCTGGCTGTTTATTACATCGTTGGGTTTTTTCTGTTCAAGGCAGGATTCGTGGTCTCGGCGTTGGTCGCCGTCACGCTGTATCTGATCGGATACCCGGCAGGCTTTGGCTATTTGACGGCACTGTTCATGTTCTTCATGGCAGGCGCGTTCGCGAACCGCGCTTCCAATTGCGCAGCATGGATAGACGAACACCAGACATCATTAATCTGGGGCGGTTTGGCGGTCATCGCGGTATGCATGACTGGCGTCATGGTCGACCTGATACCGATCGCAAAACACAATCTGACCTACTGCATCGTGGCAGGTGCTGCGCTACCCATCCTGATCATCCTGACAAAGCGCGCCGAGCAATGGCGGATCGCACCTGCGCTGGCCTATCTCGGTCGTAACTCGCTGGTTCTGTACATGGTGCATGTGCCGGTGGGTATCGCCATTCCGTTATTGATCGAAAGCACCGAAGTGAACCCGCTATATGTGTTCTCAGGGTACCTCGCTCTCGTTTTTGCGATTTGTCTGGGCGTTGTCTGGCTACGGCATCGCTCGCGTCTGGTCGACGCCCTGTTCTCGGCAGAGGGGTTGTATCCCCGTCGCGCTATCGGAGCGATTCGCTAGGTCTGGAGAGAACACTCGCGTCAAGTTTGGGCAGGAGTCCGATGTTCGACGCTGCCACCGGTACCTAGAAATCGAAGACGGTTTGACCAAGGTTACTAACCTTCTGGCGAATATCGCGCCGGGCTGGCGCGCCCGCTGTAAAACTGAGGAGTATAGTGAATGATCAAAGTACCTTCCAGGTGCGCGTTGTGTTGCGCTCTGTCGCTATTCCCCGCGTCGTACGCGCTTGGAGACCAATGGCCCGCCGCGATCGAGACGTTACAGTCTAAGGGCGTTCAGATCATCGATACCTTCGACGCGCCGGCCGGCTTGAAGGGTTACGCTGCTCGGTTCAACGGGCAGGGTATGACGCTGTATCTGACTGAGGATGGTCAGCATGTGCTTGTGGGGAATCTGCTCGACGCGAGGGGAGAGAATCTCAGCCAGGAGCCCCTGGAACGCCTGGTCTACGAACCGATGGGCAAGGAAATGTGGCAGCGGCTCGAACAGAGCCACTGGATTGCAGACGGAAGCGATGATGCGCCCCGAGTTGTCTATATGTTTTCCGATCCCAACTGCCCATATTGCAACCTGTTCTGGAAGCAGGCGCGACCGTGGGTTGAATCGGGCGCTGTTCAGCTTCGTCACGTCATGGTTGGCATGTTGATGCCTGATAGCGCAGGAAAAGCTGCGAGACTCCTCGTTGCAGACGACCCAAGGGATGCGCTCCATCGCCATGAGCAGGCCGGAAAGGCAAGCACACTGAAAGCTGTGAGCGACATACCCGCAGCGCTGCAGACGAAGCTGGATTCGAACGAGGCGCTGATGGGGGAACTGGGCGCCGCAGCCACCCCGGCCATCTACTATCTCGATGCAGACGAACGTCTGCAACAGCACAAGGGCGCCCCGAGGCCCGACGCCCTGCGGCAGATCATGGGAGAACGCTAATAGCGATCTTGGAGTTGATTGCGTTCGAACCGTGCGCGCGCTCAATCGACTGGTTTTAACCAATCAAACTTTGGTTTTCTCTGGTCGCCCGAATCTTGCCCTCGCCCGAATGCTATTCCGCATGCGGACTGCAATCCGGTAACGAGCTAGAAGGCGCATGGAAACCAGAAGCCTGCAAATCCTAGCGACTCCGCCGGGGCGAACAAGTACCCGACACGACTATCTTGCTGATGATGATCCGTGGAGATGGAATTCCGGTCCGTTGAGTTCAGAGAGGGCAGATATCGTCCGCTTTCGGCCAGAAGCAGACACTCACCATGATCCTCTCAACAAGTCGGATTGGCGATCGTCGTCAGCAATCTAAGTATGGCTGGACGTAGAACCGTCGACTCGAAGTCCTTTCGTTGTAGAGCCAGCTGGCCGATGACATGACCGTTGATGGTGTTGGTGAGCAGGGCCGCATCCGCCTGGGGATCGGAGGAGCCGAGATTGGCGAGGATGCGGTGAATAATGCGGGCATATGCCCTACCCCAGTCGCGCAGCACCGGCCGCAACTCCGGATAGCGTGCGGCGGCGAGGTGAAGTTCGATGATCGTGATACCCATGCTGCGATCTTCGATCATCTGTTGAGTGGAGTGGTTGGCAATGATCGTGGCAAGCGACTGCGGATCGCCAGGCACGGATTCGAATTGTTCGAGCACGCCGGCCAGTGCTTCGATGTTACGGTTGGCGACCAGTATCATTGCCTCCCGGATGAGCTCTTCGCGTGTCCCGAAGTAGTACGCCACCGAACCATGACTGGCGCTGGCTTCGGCCACCACCGTCCGGAAAGTCACCGAACCCGGGCCGTCGCGAACGATAATCCTCAGCGCCGCGGCAAGCAGCGCCTGCCGTCGTTCCGTCCCGCGCTGGGTCAGGTTGGCAGGGGCCCGGCTGGAACGCGGGCGAGCGGCATTGTCTTCATCCGAAAGCTTGCTCATGAGATCACTGTTGGAGTTGAAAGCGGCCGATTCTAGCACAGCAAAATCGGCCCCTCTGACGCTATACCGCGCCTGCGCCAGGCCGTCGCGGCAGCCGAACATGGACTTCGCTGATCCCGACGGTGTCGCCGTCCTGATCGGTGGCTTCGACGTTGATGATCGCGTAGTCGTTACCATTGTTGAGCACGTGAATGTCACGCACCTTGCCGCGGCAGGTGATGGTGTTGCCCACTGGGCCCGGTTTGGTGAACTTGCTGTCGACAACGAGTATGTTGGCCAGCGGACCGAAGGACCGCAGGACCACCGAGGCCATGAAGGACATGCTCATCATGCCGTGCTGGACGGTTTTCGGCGTTCCGAATACCTGTGCGCGTTCACACCAGGCCGGATTCATGTGTACCGGATTGAGATCCAGGCTTGCCAGGCCATAGCGGTGGATCAGATCCTGGGTGATTTCATATACCAGGGGCTCCAGCAGGTCGCCTGCCTTGAGGTCGTCCAGATAGGGAACGGGCCGGTCAAGCGCTTGGGTCGATTGGGTCATGGTCATGTTTCCTTGAGAGTCAGGCGGTAGCGAACGGGCGGACGTCGTCGGCAGTCGGCGGCAGGATCAATGTTCCCCAGAACTCCACCTTCTTGCGGTCGTTCTGGTCGGTGAGTATCGAATGGGTGGTGATATACGCCTTGTCACGGCGCCAGAAACGGTCGCTGGTTTCCTGCACCTGGGTCAGGCGGTCACCGACGCGGATCGGATCGAAAATCTCGAGGTGCTGGAACGGATTACGTGCCCCGGGCGTGCGTATCCACGACCCACCGTCGCCGGGCTGGGCAAACCAGAAGGCAATGGTGGTGATGAACACAGGATGCACGATAACCGTGCCATTGGGCGCGTGGCGACGAGCGTACTCGGGATCGATGAACAATGGGTGGGTTTCGCCGAGCGCCTTGTTGTAAGCCAGGACGTCTTCCTCCTCCACCACGAAAGTGCGCGGATTCATGCGCATCTGCCCTACCTCAACGGTGTTCCAGAACTCGCATTGCTCCCAGGTAGCGAGGAAATCGCGGGAAAAACCACGTTGCCTCTCGGTCTGCACCAGATGTTCGAAAACCTCGGTGTTCTTGCTCATGATGTACTCCTCCGGTTTATATTCTCCGATCGGTGAATAGTCCGCCCGGCGCGTCACGCCGGGCGACTGTCTTCGACCGGTTGGCAGCACTAGGCTGTATACAATTGCTCGATGTCGCTGGCGTATTTGTGTTCGACGGCCTTGCGCCTGAGCTTCATGGTCGTCGTCAGCTCGTCTCCACCGGGTGGCCATTCCCGCTCCAGCACGGTAAAGCGTTTGACCTGCTCGACCCGAGACAGCCGCTGGTTGCCGCGTTCCACACCCGCCGTGATGGCCGAGAGGAGCTCGGGATGCCGGGCAAGCTCGCCGATCGTGCCTTTGATTTGCCGCGCCGTTGCCCAAGCCTGGGCATAGTCTGGATCGATGACGATCAAGGCCGTGTTGTACGGCCGCGCATCACCGATCACACAGACCTGGCCGATAAGCGGATCGCCGGATTTGATCATGGCTTCGATGTTGGCTGGCGACATGTTCTTGCCGCTCGAGCTGATGATCAGCTCTTTTTTACGGTCGGTAATCCATAGGAAGCCGTCGGCGTCCAACCGACCGACATCGCCCGTGCGGTACCAACCGTCCTTGCTCAGAGCTTCGGCGGTTTTGGACGGCTGGTTGTGATAGCCCTGCATCACCGGCTGGCCGCGAAGCAGTACTTCGCCATCGTCGGCAATGGAGATTTCCATACCGGGTACCGCCTGCCCGGCACTGCCCAGTCTGAAATTCGCGGCCTGGCCCATGCTGCCGCAGGCACAGGTTTCGGTGGCGCCGAAGATGTCTCCAATCGGCAATCCTAATGCAGCGAAGAACTCCAGCACGTGCACAGGCGTGGGAGCCGTACCGGTGTTGAGCACCCGGGCCTGATCCAGCCCGAGCTTGGTGCGCAGCGGTGCGAAGTACCTCGCATCCGCCTCTTCCAGCCGAAGCGCCTGTTCCCTTGCGCCTCCGCCGGGGTCGCGGAGTCGCTGGAGGCGCGCGTCGATCGCGTTGCGCACTTCCGTTTGCGCCGACTCCGGCAGCCGGGCGAATTCGGCCTCGATCCCGGCCTTGAGCTTTTCCCAAAGCCTCGGTACGGCGAAGAACCAGGTCGGCCGTACCGTCGGCAGCAAAGCTGGCAGTTGCTTGGGATCCTCGCACAGCGTCACTTCCAGGCCGAACATGACCGCGCAGTAATATTGCCCGTTGCGACCGGCTACATGCGCATGCGGCAGCCAGGCAAGAATGCGGCCGCCCTCGGACAGTTGCATCAGAGCGCCCATGCTGCGAGCCGCACTGAGCAGATTGGCGTGGCTCAACCGGACACCTTTCGGTGCACCTGTAGTGCCGGAGGTGTACACCAGGGTAAGCAGATCATCCGGGCTGATCGCTTCAGCTGCCTGCGCCAGATCGACACTCAGCCCAGGCCCGTCCAGCAAGCTTCGCAGATCGAGGACGGGCCAGGGCGCGTCGACCGCCTCCAGCGGCACTGCGTCGGTGAGGATGACCAGACTGAACATATCGAAGCTGGCTTCGCCGCTAGTGAGACGTGCCACATATTGCGCCTCGGTGATCAGGACTGTCATGCCAGCATCGCGCGCCATATAGGCCAGTTGCTCCGACGATGACGTGGGATACAGCGAGACAGGTGTACCGCCTGCGGCCAGCACTGCTGTATCCGCTATGTAGTATTCGGGCGAATTCCCCAGCAACAGGCCGACCACTGCCCCGCGCGTCATTCCTCGTTCCAGGAGCGCTCCTGCGAGCCGGCTTGCGTCGTCGACGTATGCCTGCCGAGTCAAACCAGCCGCCGAACCAGGCGCACGCAGGAAGACGCGAGTCGGGCCTCGGGCGACGAAATCAGTCAGCTCATGCAGAAAATTGCGCTGTGCGGTGGCGCCGGTGTCCATGCGTACCTGTTCCATGGAGCCTCCTTCGTTCTTTGTTATGATTATCTTATCCGATCGGAGAATAGGAGGGACATACGGTGCTGTCAACACTGCTTCGGCAAATCAGTCAGACGCGACCAGTAGCAAAATCGCAAGGAAAATCATCAGGGTTGATGACCGCACCGTGAGGGGGTGCCGGTCGTTCAGCTGCGCGGCGCCAGACCGGCGATGCTGAAGATGAGCCGTTCAATCGCGGGACGGAACACGCGCTGCTCAAAGTTTTTGCGGGGTAATGACAGCTCCGCAACGATCAGGCCGCCGATGGCATGCAACAGGAACGCGTAATCGGCTGCCGGGTCCTTCGAGCCAAGCCTGACGAACGCCTTCTCACATATCTGTGCATGGATCCTGCCCCACTTGTACAAGGTGGGGCGTAACGCGATGTCATGCGCGCCAGCCAGATTCAGCTCGTATACCGCCAGGCCCATTTCCCTGTCATCGATCAGCATGCGCGTGTTGTATTGCGCAATGAGCGAGGCAAATGCCACGGGATCGCCCGCCTGCGCTTCCAGGTCGGGCGCCAATTCGCGCAGCGAAACGGCGATGCGGTCACAAGCCTGATCGATCGCTGCGCACATGAGCGCGGTACGCGAGCCGAGATAATAGGCCACCGCGCCGTGGCTGCTCCCTGCCTCCCTGGCTACGGTTCGCAGGCTCAGATTGTGATGACCATCGCGCAGAATGATCCGCAGAGCCGCAGCCACCAGCGCTGCCCGACGCAGCTCTCCCTTGGCCGAAAGCGATTCGCCCGACCGCGAACCTGACGGCGGAGCCTCGCCTGAGCCAACTATCTGCTGAACCATAAACAGCACCTCCTGGGGGGTTTAACCCAGCCGCATGAGCTGCGGCTCGACAATTGGAGTTTGACAGATTTATCCGACTGGATAATAGTTGTCTTCTCCATTTGGAGCACTTCATCCCCAAGGAGCCACGATGAATACGCCCATCCCTGCCGCCCAGCGGAACGATCTGCTGGCAACGGCAGATGCCGCCGCTTCGCGATTTGCCAAGCGAGTGGCAGAGATCGAAGCCAACGGTTACCTGCCCCAGGACATCGCCGATGATCTCGCTGCAGCGGGCCTTTATCGCCTGCTTACCCCAGCGGAATACGGGGGGCACGAGATAACGGTCGAACTGTTCGTCGAAATCATCGAACGTCTCGCACAGACCGATGCCTCGGCCGCCTGGTGTACCTTCATTTCCTGTACGTCCTGCGTGCTGGCCGGTTATCTCGATCCATCGGTGAGCCGGCAGCTATACGGCAAGCCGGACATCAAGGCAGCAGGCGTCTTCGCACCCCGCGGCAAGGCCATCCGCGAAACGCGAGATGGCGAGCCCGGATTCCGGGTGTCTGGGCGCTGGTTCTGGGGTTCGGCCACCAAGAATGCCGATGTGATCCAGGGTGGTTGCCTGGTGCTCGATGCCGATGGCAAACCCGAGCTGCTCCCCAGCGGCCGGCCCCGCGTGCAGTCGATCCTGTTCGACCGCAGCCAGGTGGCCCATCTGAACAACTGGGATGCCTTCGGGCTGCTCGGCTCTGGCAGTGGTGAATTCGAAGTCAAGGAGGTGTTTGTACCCGAGGCGCATAGCGCCTGCCTCATGGCGGACCGCCCCCTCGACCGCCCCCTGTATCGTTTCCCTGTGTTTGGCCTGCTTGGCATCGGCATTGGCGCCGTCGCACTCGGCGTCGCACGGCATGCGATGGACACGCTTATCGAGCTCGCTGGCGACAAGACGCCCCAGTCCAGCAGCAAGACGCTGGCCATGCGCGCCTCGACCCAGCAGGCAGTGGCCCGCGCCGAAGCCCGCTGGCGTTCGGCCCGTGCGTTCATGATGGATGCCGTCAGATCCGGCTGGAACGAAGCGGAAATCACCGGAGAAATTGCCGTGGATACGCGCCGAGACATCCGGCTGGCCACCACCCACGCGGTGCACAGCGCGCAGGAAATCGTCAGCTCGATGTACCAGCTCGGCGGCGGCAATGCGATTTTTAGTCAGTCGCCGCTGCAGCGCTGCCTGCGCGACATACATGTCATTGCCCAGCACTTCATGGTCAGCGATTCGACTTATGAACTCACCGGCCGGCTCCTGCTCGGTCTGGACACCGACGTCACCATGCTTTGACAGGAGTAAGGCACATGGCAATCCCCAACGAATGGACCGGGCTGGCGATTCCTCTGATCGCAGCACCGATGTTTCTCATATCCGGCCCGGACATGGTTATCCAGGCATGTCGCAACGGCATCATTGGCAGCTTCCCGACGCCCAATGCGCGGACTCCGGAGGTGCTGGAAGAATGGCTCCAGCAGATCACAGGAGCGCTGACCGAGGGCGACGCGCCCTGGGCGGTGAATCTGGTCGTGCACAGTACCAATAATCGGCTGCCCATCGATCTTGAGCTGGTAAAAAAGTACAAGCCACCGATCGTCATCACTGCGCTGGGCAGCCCCAAGGGCGTCATTGATGCGGTGCACAGTTACGGCGGACGGGTGCTGGCCGACGTGAACTCCCTGAAGTTCGCCCGGTTGGCGGCGCAAGCCGGTGTCGACGGGCTGGTTCTGGTCGGCGCCGGTGCCGGCGGTCACACCGGCACCATGAACGGTTTCGCCATGGTTGCCGCGGTGCGCGAGTTCTTCGACGGCATCCTGGTGCTCGGTGGCGGCATGATGAATGGTGAGTCGATTCGCGCGGCCGAGCTGATTGGTGCCGACCTGGCGCTTATGGGTACGCGTTTCATTCCCGCCGAGGAAAGCATGGCGAACGACGACTACCGTCGGATGCTGGCGGATTCCACCTTCGAGGATCTGATATTGACCCATAAGGTGACCGGCGTGCCGGCCTACTGGCTCAAGCAGAGCCTAGAACTGGCAGGCATTTCGCTCGACTCGATCCAGAGCGATACCAGCATCGACTTCGCCGACCCCAAGGGTGACGGTCGCCGCTGGACCAGGGTGTGGTCGGCTGGGCACGGGGTCGGCTCGATCCGCAAGTCGGAGCCACTCGCACACATCGCCCGGTCATTGATAGACGGATACCAGGCAGCGATTGAAAAACCGGCCTTCGCATCGCTGGCGCGCTGAACCTGAATACACCTGCCCGCACCGAACCATGTGGAAGACAACAATGACAAGAACCATTCACGACCCACGTATTCCCGACCCAGACAGCTGTATGTTGATCAAGGTGCTCGCTCGGCATGCCCGTGAGCGCCCGGATAGCACCTTCGCTGTATTCGAAGACGGAACGAGCTGGACCTACTCGGACACGCTCGACGAAGTCCACAGCGCCGCCGCTGCGCTGGCCGCCTTGGGCGTCAGGCCCGGCGACTACGTCGGTATGTGGCTGCCCAATAGCGCCGAAGCGGTGCGCCTATGGTTTGCAATCAATTATCTGGGCGCGGTCTTCGTCCCGCTCAACCTGGCGTACCGGGGTGCCTTGCTTGAGCATTGCATCAAAACGGCAGGGATGCGGCTGCTTATCGCGCATGTCGACCTGGTTCCACGGCTGACGGATATCGACACTGGCAATTTAACCGACGTGCTCGTGCTGGGCGGCGAACCGCCGACCCATCCGCGGCTGACCATGCATGCTCCGGACGCGCTAACCTCAACCGACGCAACACCGGTGCCAGCGGACGTAGCACCCTGGGACACGCAACTGGTTATTTACACTTCGGGTACCACCGGACCATCGAAAGCGGTGCTGTTGTCCTACCTGCATATATTCACCGGCAGCGAGGCCACCTTCGGCTATACATCAGCCGATGACCGGTTCCTGGCCAACCTGCCGCTATTTCACGTCACCGGTATGGCGATGGTCATGCGCACGGTCCTGACCGGTGGCTCGCTTGCGATGGTTTCGGCGTTCAGTACCCACGATTTCTGGGACGTAGTGGTTCGCACCGAATCGACCAGCGTGCTGTTGATGGGCGTTATGGCCACCTTCCTGATGAAGCAGCCAGTCAGCGCGCCCGAGCAACAGCATCGGGTTCGCAGTGCCTTAATTGTCCCGCTGAGTGTCGACTCTGTGGCTTTTTCACAGCGTTTCGGCTGCGAGGTGTATACCGCATTTGCCATGAGCGAGATCACTACACCTTTATTCGCCGGGCCCAATCCGCAGCCCATCGGCACCTGTGGCAAGCCACGCGGAGGGGTCGAGGTCCGCCTGGTCGATATCAACGATTGCGAAGTTGCGCCTGGCGATGTCGGCGAGCTGATCATCCGCACCGACCGGCCCTGGTCACTGAGTCACGGTTATTTGCGTGATCCCGCAGCCACCGCCGCCGCCTGGCGAAACGGATGGTTCCATACCGGTGATGGCTTTCGCCGGGATGACGAAGGTAACTATTTCTTTGTCGATCGCATGAAGGACGCAATCCGCCGGCGTGGCGAAAACATTTCCTCCTTCGAGCTGGAGGCGGAAATCTGCACGCATGAGCTGGTGCAGGAAGCAGCTGTAGTAGCAGTACCAAGTGAGATCGGTGAGGACGAGGTGCTAGCGGTCATAGCTACCCTACCAGAAACCGAGCTAAAGCCGGCCGAACTCATCGAGTATCTCATCCCCCGGCTGCCACACTTCATGGTGCCTCGTTATATCAGGATGGTTGAGAGCCTGCCGAAGACTCCAACGCAAAAGGTGCAGAAACATCTGCTACGCGAACAAGGGCTGACGGAGGGAATCTACGACCGAGAGGCTGAAGGGCTGGTCATCAAACGCGACCCGATCGTTCGGCTCTGAACCCTCTGGCTACTCGCCCCCGATGGGGGTGTCCGCTTATGGCCGGAAGCGGCCTTACCGATGTCGGGCCCAGACAGTGAACGTGACTCGAAAGAGCAAAGAGGAGCTTACCGTGCGGCCGTCTGACATCCGGATGTGCAATGCTACCTACACCGTACCCGCCATAACTCCTCCCAGCGCGTCGTGAAGCTTGGGCTCTTCATCTCCCGACGCATTCCCCAGCCAGGGGAGGGCGGTACGCTTGCGGGCCGCAGCGTTCCTCGGCCCCAGCGGTGATTAATTTGATCAAGGACGCTCATCACCCGCTCGGCTGCCTCCGGCTGAACCTCGGCAAAGAGATCGTCGGTGAACTCGCCTCGTTGTCTCAAATCCAGCAAAAGTACCTCCGCCTTGCTGTATGAATAGCCTTCGCGAAACACATGCTCTAAACCCGCAATAGCGTAGCGAGTGACCAACCGGGTATCGTCCGTGCGGTAGGGCAGTTCACATAGGACGCCCTTGGCGTACTTCGCTTCGTCCGGATTGAACATGCCGGTACGAATGCTGACCCGTATTCGCTTGCAGAGCGAACCCTGCGATCTGAGCTTTTCACAGGCTCGTGCTACGTAGCTGGCTACGGCTTCGCGTATCGGTTCGATCGTTTTCAGGCGAGTGCCGAACATGCGGCTGCAGCAAATCTCTTGGCGTGGTGGTGCGGCTTCTTCCAGTTCCAGGCAGGGTGTCCCGCGCAGTTCGCGCGCAGTCTTTTCAATTACGACGCTATATTGTTTACGTAGGGTCCAAGCATCGGCTTGCGCAAGGTCCCAGGCGGTTTTGATATTCATTGCTGTCAGGTGCGCAGTCATCTTTCGTCCGACGCCCCATACTTCATCGACCGGCATCACTTTCAGCAGCTTGTCGCGTCGTTCCGGGTCGCAAATATCGACGACGCCGCCAGTCTGCCTCTGCCATTTCTTCGCGGCAGCATTGGCTAGCTTGGCCAAGGTTTTGGTAGACGCGATGCCCACCCCGGTGGGGATCCCCGTCAGCTTAAGCACGCGCGCTCGAATCTCACGGCCTGTCTGAAGTCGATTTTCCAGGCCGCTCAGATCGGCGAAGGCTTCGTCAATGCTATACACCTCAAGCGCTGGGACCATGCTCTCAATGACGGACATAACCCGTTCGCTCATGTCGCCGTTTATGTGGAATGGAAAAGCTAGCGGAATGAAGAAACTGGCTCGACAATTTGCATCGCATACAGCTTCGGTCCCGGATAGCGATCGCTGTGGATAAGGTCGAGCTTCCTACCCTTGCTGGAGGGCCCAGTGCGCTTCGCTGCCTTTCGCATTCTAGTAAGACTGGCAGCTTATCTTTCAAAGACACAACCAGGTGATCACTCGCGTTGCAGCCGGAGGGCGTTGAACACGACCGAAGCTGAGCTCAAGCTCATCGCTACCGCTGCGATCATTGGCGACAGGAGCAAGCCTGTAAATGGATAAAGCACGCCGGCAGCTATAGGGATGCTTAACCCGTTGTACATGAAGGCGAACAACAAGTTTTGTCGCATGTTCCGCACCGTGGAGACCGATAAACTGCGGGCGCGTAAAATTCCCATCAGATCGCCTTTGACCAGGGTCACCTGTGCACTGCTCATCGCGACGTCCGTCCCGGTTCCCATGGCGATACCGACATCAGCTCGGGCCAACGCCGGTGCGTCATTGATGCCATCCCCGGCCATCGCCACGAACTGCCCTTCGGCCTGTAAGCGCAACGCAAGCTGCTCCTTGTCCTGCGGTTTGACCTCCCCGTGGACTTCGTCGATGTTTAACTCTTTCGCTACCGCTCGCGCGGTGGTCAAACCGTCTCCTGTCGCCATGATGATGCGGATGCCCTCGTCATGAAGGCGCGATACCGCCTCTCTGGATGTTGGCTTAATCGGATCAGAGACAGCCAGGGCACCGGCGAGGCGACCATCCGCCGCAAGAAACATGACGCTGCTCCCGCGCTCACGCCACTCTTCAGCCTTCGATTTGAGAGGGCTGACGTCGATACCTGCGCCCTCAATCAATGCGGTGTTGCCGAGCTGAAGTGAGCGCCCCTCCACCTGGCCACGGACGCCAATACCCGACTCCGACTCGAAACCCTCTGGAGCCACCAACTCCACGCCTTGCGAACGAGCATAATCCACGATGGCATGTGCCAAGGGATGTTCACTCCCCTGATCAAGGCTGGCTGCTAGTCGCAGCACTTCGCCTGCATCGAACTCCCCGTGACCTTCGGCGTGCTCGAAAACGGGGCGGCCTTCGGTCAAGGTTCCAGTCTTATCGACGATCAGCGTGGTAACCTTTTTGAAGTTCTCGATGGCTGCAGCGTCGCGGAACAGCACCCCGCTGTTAGCGGCCTTGCCCGTGGCGACCATGACGGACATGGGCGTGGCGAGCCCCAATGCGCAAGGGCAAGCGATGATCAATACCGCGACAGCGTTGATCAAACCGAATACCCAGCCTTGATCCGGACCAAACAGCCCCCAGGCAAAGAATGTAGCGATGGCGATGGCGACCACTACGATTACAAAATAGCCCGCAACCGAGTCGGCCATGCGCTGCATAGGGGCCTTGGAACGTTGTGCATTGGCGACCATTTGCACGATCTGGGATAGCATCGTTTCAGAACCGACACGGGTCGCTTCGATGATCAGTGAGCCGTGGGAATTGAGGGTCGCTCCGATCACGGTGTCACCTGGCCGCTTGGTTACCGGCACGGGCTCCCCCGTCAGCATCGACTCGTCGACGGCACTCTCTCCTTCAGTGACCACCCCGTCTACAGGAACCTTCTCGCCCGGACGAACCCGCAATTTATTGCCTAAATGAACGTGCTCCAGCGGAATGTCTTCTTCGCTATCGTCACTATTGATCCGCCTTGCAGTTTTGGGAGAGAGTCCTAAAAGAGCTTTGATTGCCGATGATGTCTTTGAGCGTGCGCGCAGCTCCATCATCTGACCCAGGAGTGTTAGCGAGATAATCACTGCGGCGGCTTCGTAATAGACCCCGATGCGCCCACCCACGGAGAAGGAGGTTGGGAATAGCCCCGGTAGCACTGTTGCCACCAGGCTGTAGCCATACGCTGCAGCCGTTCCCAGACCAATCAACGTCCACATGTTTGGGCTGCGCTGTTGCACCGAGGCCAAACCCCGAACGAAGAACGGCAGGCCGCCCCACAGCACTACTGGCGAAGCCAGCGCAAGCTCAATCCAGTTCTGCGATTGCCCGTGGAAAACATCCAGCCCATGTCCAAACATGGCCAGAGCTGTGACAACCACTGTGAAGGGCAGCGTCCCCCAAAACCGCCGAGAGAAATCCTCAAGTTCAGGATTGCTTTCGTTTTCCAGATCAGGCAGCACCGGCTCCAACGCCATCCCGCATATTGGACAACTTCCTGGACCTATCTGCCGCACCTCCGGGTGCATAGGGCACGTGTACTCTGTGTTGTCGTCCTTCTTGGCGTCGGCATCTGCGCTTGGGCGGCTGGGTTGAAGATATTGCGATGGCGCCGCGTCAAAACGAACCTGGCATTTATGACTACAAAAATAAAACGCTTTTCCGGCATGATGTGTTTGGTACGGGCTATCCGGCTTGACCAGCATGCCGCAAACAGGGTCTCTGAACTCCGCACCGTGCCCTTCAGGCATTGCTTCGTGTGAGTGCGTTGATGATGATTTGACCACGCTCGCTTCCTTAGCCGCGTCTGCACGGCTATCAAAAGGGTAGTGTGCCGCCCGCTAACCAAGCGTTACCTGACTCAACTCAAGAATCCGCCACAAAAATCGAGTAAAACCCGCCTCGCGCAGTGCTTTGATCGCTGTCACGACGTCTATCAAGGTGCGTCGCACTCATACCAGCCTAGATAGCCTACGTTTAATCCTTGCTGGAGCGAGAAATGCAGTTCCGCCGTGACTTGTTTTCCTGATTCGGGTTTTTCCAGTTCTTCCGACACCACACGCATCGTCATTCCATCCGCTGCGAACAAAAGGCCCTGTTGTAAGCTTTCATAGCTTGGCTTTTGGTCGGACGTCAGCTGCACCAAGCGGCCGTGAATTTTGGCCACGGCCTGGGATCCTGCGTCTTGATTGGATTGACTGATCGCAAGTATGGGAGGGCTTTCTGCGGTATACCGAAATACACACTGCGGAACACTCCCCAAGACCTTAACGATCTCGGCTCCCTGCATTGTCTGAGGGTCGATAGCAGGAATATCAGGGTTGTTGATAGCTTCCTGGGCGCTAACCAGCTCGGGCGATGGCTTTTGCATCATTGAATTTTCCATACCCTCTCCAGGTGCGGGGTCGCCGCACCCAGCGAGGACGGCAGTAGCAAATGCCAGTGACGATAGCAGTGCGTGGCGAGTGGGGTGCTGTGATCGGATCAGCATCAGTCGGCCCTCTCCAAGTCGCGAATGAGATATTTCATCTCTGAGATTTCCCGGCGTTGCGCATCGATGATCTCGTCGGCGAGCTTGCGCACGCGAGGGTCGGAAATCTGTGCGCGCTTACTTGTCATGATCGCAATCGAGTGGTGCGGTATCATCGCTTTCATATACTCTGCGTCCCCGATCGTGGCCTGGCTGCGGACTAGCCATAGCGCAGCGACGAATAGCAAAGCACTGCCGGCGAAGATGCCAATATTGATCGGCTTTTTCTGGTACATGTTGAGCATGAAGCTAAGCATTACCACTGCCATGACAGCACCCATAACAAGCGCCATCCAGGCTCGGGTTTCGCTCCATAACACGTGTTCAAACGCGTAGGTATTGAGGTACATCACGCCATACATGATGATCGTTGAGGTGGCGACCATTGCTGCGAAACG
The DNA here is from genome assembly GCF_020025155.1 of Halopseudomonas nanhaiensis. Lineage (NCBI taxonomy): Bacteria > Pseudomonadati > Pseudomonadota > Gammaproteobacteria > Pseudomonadales > Pseudomonadaceae > Pseudomonas > Pseudomonas nanhaiensis. Next base: position 2,721,425 of record NZ_CP073751.1, on the reverse strand, counting down.
CCAATAAGACATGCTCATAGAGTTTTTCCTTCAGTTACCGTGTCCTGGTGAGTTTTCAAAGCTGGCATAAGTGTCCTGTGTCATGCCGGGCAAGCGTTTGACAAATGCCGCGATTTCCCATAGCTGGTCGTCGCTATGGGTTGGCCCGAAGGCCGGCATCCCGCTCATCCGCACTCCGTGTTTCGCTAACCAATACACTTCGTTTGCCTTCCACTCCGAGGCTACCTCTGGAAGATGCGGCGGCTGTGGCAACATGCCTTTGGCCCACTCGCTTTTCTCCACACCAGGTCCGCCGTGGCAGTGCTGGCACATTGCCTTGTAGCGTTTCGCCCCGGCAGCAACCATAACGTCAGTAAGGGGAGGGGCTTCGATGTCGTCTGCTCTGTCAGCGACCGAATTCCTCATGGTCGTTTCGAGAGCCCAGCGCACGATAGGTTAGTGATCCTGGGTCGCAGCGACGTTATAGGCCCCTGTATAAGCAACTCCGAGCCCAACCATAAGCGCTACCAAGATAATCAGGCCGAGCCCGATCACTGCACCTGCTGCGACTTGGCTAAATTTCCCAGGCATCATGTTTCCCCTCATTGTGCTGGTTGGACGTCAGGGCCGGCTTACTACAAAGCTGACCCGGCAGGCACCATGAGGTTTCACGTTCGCGGCCAAGCTTACAGAAATGTAATATTCTTTCGGCCTGAACTTCTCTGGCTCATTGCTATCTAGCAAAAAGAGGCCTAAACCGGGCCGTTTTTCGATTTCGGCTACGTAACGGTAAAGAAGTGGGCCTGTAAGACAGCGAGCAGCGACGGGAAACAACGAAGCCGAGTGAAGGCGGTCACCGTTCACTGAGACTGGATTATCCGCGCGAAGAGGCGCAGAAGAACTACCACACCATCCTCGAGCAACAAACTTGTCGCGCCGAGGAGGAGCTCAGACGGCCAGCTATCGCGCTGTTCATGTCCGGAGTCACCGCAGGGCTTGATGTCGGGTTTGGCCCGTTTGCGATGGCCATCAATTCAACTTTGTTTGAAGGCGTCTTACCAACCGCTGCGATAACCTTCATCAACGCGAATCTCTATTCGATCGGCTTTATCTTCGTCGTGGTTGGTTACTCGGCCCTGTTTACTGAACAAACCGCTTCAGCTATCCAGCCGGTTCTATCACGTCGGGCAGGCGCAGGGGCGTTGCTACGCCTATGGAGCATTGTGCTGGCTGCGAACGTACTCGGCGCAGCGGTTTTCTCAGCGATGGCGGCCGTGTTAGGCCCGGCACTTGGCGTAGTTGATCAAGGGGTTTTCGGTGACATTGCGCATCGGCTGCTTGCCAAGCCCTGGTGGGTCATGCTGGTTAGCGGTGTGACGGCCGGCTGGCTGATGGGATTACTCGCATGGTTAGTCACCGCTTGCCGCGACACGATAAGCCAGATTGCATGTGTGTGGCTGGCGACCATGCTCATTGGCCTGGGCGGCATGCACCATTCGGTTGCCGGCACCGTGGAGATTTTGATGGGTGTGTTTTCGGGAGAAGTCGAGGACTCAGCCAGTTACTTTGTTTTCTTGCTCTGGTCAGTGATAGGCAACGCCTTTGGCGGCGTGGTCTTTGTGGCCGGACTGAAGTATTCACACATCATGAAAAGCTCTGGGTAGCGTACGTGCGGGGCGAGCCCGACCATGAATACTCAAATCGGAGCCAAACTTCGCCGTTGAGGTGGAGGTGGACTCCGCCTGGACAACCGAGAAGGTGAGATGAACTACTTATTCCTGGGAGCCGGTGCAGTGCTTTCTGTCCTGGTTATTGCAGATATCATCAAAACGGTTTTTTCCACGCGCGGAGCCGGCAGTCTATCTTCAGCAACGATCTGGCTGGTATGGACTCCTTTCTTTGCGGCAGCGAAGAAAAGAGGTGGTTCAAAACTGCTCGAATATGCCGGGCCGAGCATGCTGGTTTCTAATTTGGGAGTCTGGATCATTGGGCTTTGGCTGGGGTTCTTCCTGCTGTTAATGGCGGACACCGGGTCGGTTGTCTCAAGCAGCACCGAGTCGCCGACCACACCGCTTGAGAAGCTGTATTACGCCGGCTTTACGGTCGCCACACTTGGCGTGGGTGACTACAAAGCGTCTGCAGATGTTTGGCGACTGTTGACAGACATCGCGGCTTTCGCCGGTCTCGCATTCATCACGACCGCCATTACCTATTTTGTGCAGGTACTGTCCGCGGTGACTGTGCAAAATAAGCTCAGCTTCTATGTCAACTCCATGGGGCCGACCCCACAAGACATCCTCATCAACAGCTGGACGGGCGAAACGTTTGATCCGTTTTATTCGCACGTAGCGAACCTGAACGAGATGTTGATAGAGCACATCACCAATCATCACTCGTTTCCGGTCATCCATTATTTCCATGCGAGCGATCCGGAAATGGCTGTCATTCCGGCTATCGTCCGGCTAGACGAAACTTGTCATCTGCTTCTCGGCGCTGAGACCTCAGGATCGCATGAGCGACAGCTCGCCTTGCATATGCTGCGGGAAACGCTCGATCAGTACGTGAAAATGGTCGAGAGTGGCTTCATGTCCACCATGAGGCCGTCGAGTAGTGCACCCACCCCCGACCTCGCTCCGCTAGCTAGACAAGGAATCACACTCAATCTAGCTAAAGCCATGAAATCGGGCAGCAGGCGGCGTGAAATAATGACCGCCTTACTGGAACGCGACGGGTGGTCGTGGAAAAACGTGTATCGCTAACGCATCTGTCCGAAAAACCAGATCGACGCCTGCGGGATCGGCTCACGGGTAGGTGGCTATGACCTTTTCTTCTCCAACACTCACTCCAATGACTTCGTACGGGTGCGCAATGCCGGGTACTTCCATTCCCGGCGATCCCGCCGGCATGCCAGGGACAGCGATACCTGCCAGGTCGGAGCGCTTCGATAGCTCGATGACTTGCGCAGCCGGAACATGGCCTTCGATAAACCGGCCGTTGAGGGTGGCTGTATGACATGAAGCGAGGTGACGGGGTACCTGCAGATCGCTCTTGACCTTGATCATGTCTTGCTCGACTCGGTCGATCACTTCAAAGCCCTTCGACTCCATGTACGAGATCCAACTCTTGCAACAGCCACAATTGGCGTCTCGGTGGACCTCGACGGTAAGCTGTGGAGACGACGCGTAAGCATGGATGGCTGCGAAGAACAGGGGAGGTATCGCTGACCAGGCTTTGCTGGGCTTAATGCTCATGTAAATGTTCCTTGCCATCGGCATGGATGTGTGTATTCGGCTGCATTTGGGAAGGCTGACCGCCTTCAGCCGCGCCGTGATGGTCCTCTGCGTGGCCATCCGCTCCTTGTTCGCCGCTATGATGATCACCGTGTGGTGCGGTTTCGCCTCCACCATGCGAGTGGCCTCCACTGGCGGCAACTAACTTCCGGTACTCCTCAGCGCTCAGGGACGGTAACTCGCCCAAAAATGCCACCATTTCCCAGATGTACCGATCTTCCATGCTTCGTCCCCAGGCGGGCATGCCGGAAGCCTTGATGCCATGTTTGATGACCCAAAATGTTCTCGCGGGGTCCCCACTGACTCCGGTCTGAGTCAAGTTGGGCGGAGACGGATACAGCCCCTTGCTAAGCTCCGACGCGGTCTGTCCTGGCTTGAGATGGCAACTGACACACATCGCATCGTAGTTACCCGAGCCTGCCTGCACCTTATCGGCACCTTCGAGATTGGGAACTTCGATCGACTCCGCGCGAACCGCTATGGACCGGTTCCGAGCCGCCTCAAGAAAACCATGCACAATCTCTGCGTGCGGCTCGTCCGCCGCTACACTAACCACGCCAAAATACACAGCTCCGGCGACAGCGCTCGCGAACACTGCTAACGCCACCACTAACGTGCCCACTATCTTTTTCATTGTTCGATCCTAAAACCACATCCTGATGCCAGCGACGAAGCGCGCCGACTCGATTTCTTCGCCTTCCTCTCGGGCAAAGTCAGCTGTTTGCCCATAGCTTCTACCCCAGCTAACGCCGACATAGGGTGCGAACTCACGAACAATCTCATAGCGGAGGCGCAAGCCGACTTCGGCCTCGCTTAAGCCAGAGCCAGTGCCTCTCCTGGCATCATCCTTGCCCTGAAAATTCAGCTCCGCCACTGACTGCAAAACCAGACGGTTTGTCAGCAGAACGTCATATTCTGCTTCCAGCCGAGCAGCCGTTTGACCGGCTTCGCCCAGGTAAGCGGTGGCTTCAACTTCCAAGCCGTACAATGCCATTCCTTGCACACCAACCGCCGCCCAGGTTTGGGGTGAGCCCGGTTTGAAGTCCTGCCTGACGCCGGCGACTAGCTCCCACCAGGGACCGATAGCATGTCCCGCCAACACGTGCACCTCGGCTTCTTCTGTGACGCCGTTGGTACGCTCGCCCTCGGAGCGCAACCAGATTCGGTCAACGTCTCCTCCCCACCATCCGCCAAGCTCCCACGCCAGCGCACTGCCTGCATCAGCATCCTGATACTCAAGCTGATCGAACAGAAGGAAAGCGTAAGGCATCTTGTCGTGGACCGTGTGGCCTTGAATGGCCGGAAATGCAGCAGCGCGGTCAGCATCAGTCAAGGCCGGAATAAATGATGGCTGGGCAATTTCATTTACGTCGTGAACGCCATGCGTGTTGCTTTGTATTGGCTCACCGTAGCTGGGGTCCATATCGCCGTGCTGCATCGAACCGTGGTCCATCTGGCTGTGATCCATATCGCCGTGCTGCATCGAACCGTGGTCCATCTGGCTATGATCCATATCACCGTTCTGCATCGAACCGTGGTCCATCTGGCTGTGGTCCATATCGCCGTGCTGCATCGAACCGTGGTCCATCTGGCTGTGATCCATATCGCCGTGCTGCATCGAACCGTGGTCCATCTGGCTATGATCCATATCACCGTTCTGCATCGAACCGTGGTCCATCTGGCTGTGATCCATATCACCGTTCTGCATCGAACCGTGGTCCATCTGGCCGTGATCCATATCGCCGTGCTGCATCGAACCTTGCCCCGCTTTGCTCGATCCGTGCTGGCTGTGGCTCATGCTGGGGGACTGTTCGCTTCGCTCAACCGAAGGAGAGGCACCCTGATGTCCCGTATGTCCTTCGGCTGCGAGCACGCTGATTGGGGAGGCCACGCTCAGCAAAGCCGCCATGAATGCGCGGCCGGTAAGTTTCTGGTATTTGCAAACCGTCATCGCTGCGACTCCTCAGGCTCGTTCATCAACACGGACTTCACGGAACATGCCCATTTCCATATGGAACAGCAGATGACAATGATAGGCCCAGCGGCCCAATGCATCGGCCGTGACGCGATAACTGCGCCTGGAGCCCGGTGGCATGTCGATCGTGTGTTTGCGTACAAGGAAGTCGCCGTTTTCGTCTTCCAGGTCACTCCACATTCCATGCAAGTGGATCGGGTGGGTCATCATCGTGTCGTTGACCAGAGTAATGCGGACTCGCTCACCGTAAGTAAGACGCAGCGGCTCTGCATCGGAAAACTCGACGCCATCGAACGACCACGAGAACCGTTCCATATGACCGGTAAGATGCAGTTCGATGGTTCTGCTCGGCTCGCGCCCGTCCGGATCGGGGAAGGCGCTTCTCAGGTCGCCATAAGTCAAAGTACGTCGGCCGTTGTCGCGTAACCCAAGCCCCGGGTCATCCAACCTTGGCGTCGGCGTCATGGTCTGCATATCGACCAGAGGATTTCCCTCTTCGGTGGCGGGATGCTGCTGCATTGCACCCATGGCCCCATGATCCATTGCTCCCATCTGACCGTGGTCCATCGAGCCGTGCCCCATCTGGGCATGGTCCATGTCAGACATCGGCTGGTTAGAGTCATGACTCATCCCGGCCATACTTCCGTGATCCATTCCCATGTCCTGCATGCTTAATTCAGGCCTGGGATCTGTCTCGGGAACGGGTGCGCTCAAGCCCTCGCGAACGGCTAGGGTGCCACGAGCGAACCCCGTGCGATCCATCGACTGAGCGAAGATGGTGTACGCCTGTTCCTGCTCAGGCTCGACGATTACGTCATAAGTCTCGGCCACCGCGATGCGAAATTCGTCAACGCTAACCGGCTCGACGTGGAGCCCGTCTGCGGCCACCACAGTCATCTTTAGCCCTGGAATACGAACGTCGAAGTAGCTCATGGCCGAACCGTTAATAAAGCGCAGACGAAGCTTCTCGCCGGGCTTGAACAATCCCGTCCAGTTGCCGTTCGGCGCTAGGCCATTCATGAGATAGGTGTAGGTGTAGCCACTCACATCAGCCAGGTCTGTTGGGCTCATCTTCATCTGCGCCCACATCTTGCGGTCGGCGAGCGTCGCGCCCAGCCCGTCCTGCTTGGCATCTCGAATGAAGTCAGCGACGGTACGCTGATGGAAGTTGTAATAATCGGACTGCTTTTTCAGCTTGGCCATGATTTCGTCCGAGCTCTCGTCCGTCCAGTCTGTCAGCATGACGACGTAGTCGCGGTCGTACTCAAATGGCTCTGGTTCTTTAGCGTCGATGACCAACGGACCATAAACCCCGGCCTGTTCCTGAAAACCTGAATGACTGTGGTACCAGTAGGTGCCGTGCTGGTTTACTTGAAATTTATACTCGTACATTCCGTCCGGAGCGATGCCATGGAAGCTCAGGCCTGGGACGCCATCCATATTCGCTGGGAGAATGATTCCATGCCAATGAATGGATGTGTCTTCTTGGAGCCGATTGGCCACCCGCAAGGTGACCGTATCGCCCTCCCGCCAGCGCAGCAAAGGGCCAGGAATCGTCCCATTGATGGTGAGCGCAGTCCGCGGGTTGCCCGTGATGTTCACAGGCGTTTCGCCAATGACCAGGTCGAATTCGGTTCCGGCAAGGACGGTTGGCTGGCCGGGACTGGTCAATGCCCAGACTGGAGATCTCCACAGCCCAAGGCCCCCGAACAGTCCTGTTGCGACTAATCCCTTCACAAAGGTTCGTCTCGACGTCTTGTATTGCATGGCTTGGTGCCCCCTGCTCGAAAATCAGGTTACTCGCGGCTTAGCGAAGCGATGAGCTGAAATGTGCCACATCGCTAACGGGCGTGTGATTACATTTATGTCAGCTTCGTGTCGAGGGTGAGGGAGCCGTAAAAAAAAGCGCCCAGCGGGCGCGGATCTCTAAGAAGGAGTACAACGTAGCAGAGATACAAACCGGACCGTCGGCCCGTCAGAACAGCAGTCTCGCGTAGACAATATCAAATCAAACATGTCACTACGCTGATCGAAAAATTACATTTCTGTCAGCTAGACGTACGGCGCAAACTTCTTCGCCGCCACAGGGGTCGACAAACGTGTGGCCTGGTTAGTCAGGCCGCACGAACCTACTTTCACCTGTGGAGAACACCAATGATGAATGCCAAATTTCAATCCTGCATCCAGGCCTGTAGCAACTGCGCGATCGTTTGCCAGACATGTTCGGCTGCGTGCCTAGGCGAAGACGATGTGAAAATGATGGCTCTGTGCATCAAGCTGGACATGGATTGCGCCGAAATTTGCCAGCTCGCTGCCAACTTTATGGCTCGAGACAGCGAGTACGCCGCAGACATCTGCCGCCTCTGCGCTCAGATCTGCCGGGCCTGTGGCGAAGAGTGCAAAAAACATGAAGCTGACCATTGCCAACGCTGCGCAGAAGCCTGCATGGCCTGCGCCGATGAATGCGAACGGATGGCTGGCTAATTGCCTGGTGCGTTCGGGTCAGATCCCGGACGCGCCCCGTCAGCCGGCCCCGTTATGCTTTGAGCCGGATTACCTTCTTGAAAGGCAATGGAATGTCCCCTCCGACATCGGCACAATGAGCTAACTGCCTCGGAGCTCAATTGTGAAAATTCTAGTTGCCGAAGACGAACCGAAAACGGGCATTTACCTTAAACAGGGCTTGACCGAAGCCGGGTTCACCGTGGATCTGGTTACCAACGGGACGGATGCGGCCCATCAGGCGCTCGGTGAACAGTACGATCTACTTGTGCTCGATGTGATGATGCCAGGACTAGACGGCTGGCAAGTACTCGAAAAGGTGCGTACCGCAGGCGGGGAAACCCCTGCGTTGTTTCTCACTGCCAGAGATCGGGTTGAGGATAGAGTGAAAGGCCTTGAGCTGGGCGCAGACGACTATCTCGTTAAACCATTTGCGTTCTCCGAACTCCTTGCTCGGGTCAGGTCGCTGCTACGTCGAGGAAACGGCGGCACCGTTCAGACGATCCTTACCATCGAGGATTTGCAATTGGATCTCCTCAAGCGAAGAGTGGAGCGCGGTGGGCGGCGGATCGATCTGACTGCCAAGGAATTCATGCTGCTCGAACTGCTGCTTCGCCGACGCGGCGAAGTGTTGTCCAAATCGCTGATCGCCTCGAAAGTGTGGGACATCAATTTCGATAGCGACACCAATATCATTGAGGTGGCTATTCGCCGGCTACGGGCAAAAATTGACGATGAGTTTCCAGTCAAGTTGATCCATACCGTGCGAGGCATGGGCTATTTTATCGACGGAACGGGCCCTGCTTAGGTCCCGGTCTTACGCTTGGTCTCCGCGTTTGCTTAAACCTGTTTTTGGCTAGCTCGCGCTGATCAAAATCGGCGCGAAGCCGCCGCCCGGTGTGCGAAAGTTGGTCGTCTGGCCTTGATACAGTCGCGCCGCGGCGAGTATCAGATTCCCGCGATAGGTATACAGCCGCACGTCCACCTTGAGCATTTGCCGTTCACCGTCGACCATGACAACCCGCTCTGACGGCGGAACGAAGGTCTGAGCGATATAGTCGCTATCAAGGATCTGGGCATACGTGTTTTTGGTGAGCTTGCTGCCACGGTAGGCACCCTTGCTGCCATAACCTGCCACCGGCTTGAAGAACCAGTTCTTGCGCTGTTGCCAAAGCTCCGCCTCGTTGCTCGCATTCACCGAGACAGTGCGCGGGACACCGCGGCGAAGTAACTCAATATTCTCACCGCTCAAGCCCCACTCTTGCAAGCTGTCGAAATCGGACCACTCGATCAGGTTGCGTTTATCGGCGAACAAGGCATGTGTAAACGGGTTTGGCGTTATAACAGCGCTCCCATCCAGCCAGGCTGAGCGCAAGACAGCGTGTTCCGGAGCTTGCAGAGAGAAGTCCACCAGGCGGTTGTAGACCAGGTCGATCTTGTTATCGTTGTGATACAACGCGCGGGCGCTCGATCTCAGTTCCGAAGGCGACACGATGAGTGCATCGATTCCGGCGTTTCGGAACAGTTGCTGGGCCAAGCGAAACTCAGGATACAGGTACTGCTCGGTAGGCTGGTCATCTACGATGGCTATGCGCCGCGGCTTTCCATTGCCGTGCTGTAAAAGCCACTCACTCTCGAACTGGCTTATTACCTGCCGGTCAAAATCATCGGACCAAGCAATCCGTGCAGCGCCGCTACAACACTGCAGTTGCGCTCGGGCCAGCGTGGCATTGAGGAAAGCACCTCCAGCATTAGTGTTAACTTCAATAAGACGGGGCCCGTCTTCGCTTAGATGAAAGTCATAGCCCATGAAAGCACCCACAGGGCCGGGATTGATCTGCGCAGTCTGCGGCGCTCGGCCGAGAACCTTCTGACGAAACCCCGGCAGAGCGGCAGCCGTCTCCAAAGCCTGGACAGTCTCCATCATGCAATCCAGGTCTCGTTCAGGCACGAACACCGCTACGTCTGAAAAGAACTGGTGCCAGGTCGGGCTTGAAACTAGCTGCTCTTGCGCATCGCCCAACAGGTCCGCGAGGTTCAGCAGCACCCTGGGCCTATCAAGGGTGGCGCAGACGCAGTGCTGGTTGAGCTTCTTCGACTTGGTCTGGAATGAGGAATCATCGGTTTTCGTCATATGCATCCTTAATGTCGGGCGCGCATAGTTGCAAGCCCGACGAACTCTCGGGATTACGCCGCCGCCAGGCGGAACAGCAGCCCGGGTGCCGAGCCGCATGGAACAAAGACAGACCTACCCAACGTCAGCCAACAGCTATCGGCAACTTCATTTGGAAGGTCGTGATACCATCAGCCGAGTGGCAGTCAATCGAGCCTTCGTGCGCCTCGACAATTGAGCGCGTAATCGCCATGCCGAGCCCGGCGTTCAGCGTGTTGCCCTCTCGCCTGGCCGTATCGATACGGTAAAAACGGTCAAACAGCTTATCGATGTGGTCTGGCGCGATCGTTGGCCCTTGATTGCTCACTTCAAGGCGCACCCACTCGCGAGCGTTAGAAACTCTCATGTCGACGATCGAGCCGGGCTCGCCGTAGCGGACAGCATTGGACATCACGTTCGAGATCGCTCTGCGGAGCATCAGATTGTCCCCCTTCACCTGTGTGCTCCCAGTGCTATGCAGCGCCAGTTTTATCTCTTTCTCATCTGCGGCGTACTCGTAATACTCCAGCACGCTTGCAGCAATCGCGCTCAGGTCGTGATCCTCAAAATCGGGAGTGATCATGCCGTTGTCGGCCTTGGCTAGAAAAAGCATGTCGTCGACCATTCGCGACATGCGACGAAGCTCCTCGAGGGTCGAGAACAAGACGTCTTTGTAGTCAGCACCGTCTCTTTCCTTCAAAAGAGCGACTTCTGTCTGGGTTAGCATGCTGTTGAGCGGAGTGCGTAGCTCGTGGGCAATATCAGCTGAGAAGTTCGACAGCCTCAGAAAGGACTGATCGAGGCGCTCTAGCATGGCGTTGAAGTTATCCACTAGTTCGTGAAGTTCAGATGGCACCGACTCGGTTGAAATCCGTGTATCTAGACAATTTGCGGTGATGGTGGAGGAGGTTCGGGACAGGCTCGAAATCGGTTCGAGGCCTCGACGAATGAAGACAAAGCCAAGCGCGCCACTGAGCGCTGCGCTGATAATCAGCGTATAGAAAAACCACCGCCGGATCATTTCAAAGAAATGGGTGCGATGCGTGACATCCATAGCCAGGTGAATGGTGCCGCCTTCTCCGTCAGCCCATCCCTCGATCCGTTCAGTCATACCACTGTAGCGGTTGGGGCCAACCTGTAGCAGCCATCGCTCGCCCTGCCTGGGACCGAGTGAAGCCGCTAGCTCTTCAGACAAGTTGTGATGTGAATACACGACTCTATCCCCCGCCAAGATCGCTGCGGCGAAGCCGAATGAGGTATCGACTAACTGGTGGATATCCGAAACCATTTCAGATTCGAGGCTGCTCCCCCGCGTGAGGATTGATTTGAGAGCTGAAACCTTGCCCTCAAGCACTGCTGCGTCTTGTTGCTTAAAGTGCAGACGGCAGAAATAATCGAAGCTGACAGCGGCCAAGCTCAGGACTGCCGTCACGACGATCACGAAAAGAAGCGCCATTCTTCCACGCAGCGACAATCTGCTCATTCCGTTCGCCCTTTCTTTCAAATTAGCTTTCGAACTCTGCTCGAGTGCGGTAGCGCCCGCTCATGTCACATCGCTCTCCATGGCTTCTAGCTTCGCTGCCAACCGCCTAGCACCTGCCTTCGTACGAACCATAGTTGCACCAGGGGCAATACGATCCATTGAGCGACTGCCGACAAGCCTACCTCAATGAAAGGGAGCAAGGGCATGGCTTTGGCGTACTCCCAACGTTGCAAGGGGCCGGTAGCCAATAGCTCGAAGACGATCGTGATAAGCAGTCCGGACGCAAGGAAAATGATGAGAGCGGGAGGTTGCACCGCAACAAACCAGAACCTCGACCTTGCGACCACAGAAGCTGACCAGAAAGCTGCAAGCGAGATCAAGACGTCGCCGCCGGTGGCTTTGGTGCAATGTAGAATGACCGTAAAATAATGAACGTCATCGAAGCCCGCAAACAGGGGAAGCTGCATCAGTTCCCAGACAAAGTGCAGCAGGAAAGCGAAGATCGCGATGTGGAGTTCAGGGGCGTTCAACGCGGCGTGCTTGTTAATGACTGTTCCTCCGCCAGAGTGATGAGACAAGCAGGAGCCACGTGCTGAGCTAGCAGAGCCGACACCATCATCATAGACGACGAAACAGGGGCTCCGGTCTGGAGCCCCTGTTTCATTCAAGCGGTACCGGCTTTATTCTGCCGCCTTGTCAGTCTGCATGCTGTGCATCATTTCCCGACAATCTTTCATCAAATCGCGCATCTCGGACATCATGCCTTTGTCCATCATGCCCATCATCATTCCGTCTTTCATGGGATGTTCGTTGCCTCTCGACGTCGTTGAGCTGCTGGCGTGGCTGCGATGAACTTTGGATCATCTGGGGCGCTCGGGCAGACGGCGCTTTATTTAAAGCATAATCACTTCCGTCTTCGGCAATGAGCGCCGGAGACACGACGATGAAAGCTAGGGGAATAAGTGCTCGAAACAGGTTTTTCATTGGGGTCACCTCATGTCTGGGAATGTGTCTAGGCTAGCGTTACGAGGCTGACAGCAAGCTGTTCGAATCCTTACGATTGTGTAATCTGCGGATCATCACGATATGCGGGGCCAAAAACGGATCTTTGCTCGCCTGATGGAGCAGCCGGTACAGAAAGCTACGAAATCGTTTCACAGCGCGGGCCCCATGTTTCGAAATGGGGCAGCCATCAAATTGGCATGAATAATTTGGAGGGGAAATGACCCTGCCATACGAACGCAGTCTCGCCGTGGTTGAAACACGGAAATTTCTGGAGCAGGTTTTCGCTGATCCCACTGTTCACGAGTCGTTGAGGGAGCAAGCTAACCGACTTCTACGCCACTATCCGACCGAACGGGATGTGCTGCGAGTTGGCAGGTTAGAGAATGTGCTCTATGGGCTAAGCGCAGGGACTGCGCTTCCGACCGAAGCCGTCGTTTCCCTACCGGTTTTCGGTGGGCGCCTTGACTGGGATTAAGCAACATCCGGTCTCTGTTTTCGCATGGAAGATAGTTCGCTTATGCGTGGTCGGGTCTCTAGATTCGATGCTAACCACTGTCCCAAGCCCGCATGAATGCCAGACCCTGGCAAGGCCGTTCGCCCTGTCATGCTGCCGGTTACGTTCATGTCGTGATTATCGTTCCGTCTTACCTATTTCCGCTGGCGTTCTTCCATCCAAGGTTGGCACGTTGTCGAGCTTGCGGATGAGGCCGTTCAGCTTCTCTAAGTCGCCCTCGACGATCGCTCGCTCTTCAGCTGTCAATGGCACCGTTTCGAGATATCTTCTCGCAGACGCCTTGCTCTCCAACACTTGAGCTTTAGCGCTGGCCTTCGGCAAGTTGAAATCGCAGCCCGCGCAAGCCATACGATGTGGACAGCTGCTCCAGAAAGGATTCGAACAGTACGAGTCGCCCAGGTCGTAGAAGGTGTAGGGTTCAGCTGAATGGCGTGCAATTACTTCATGGTCGATCAAGACGGAAACCATGTGCGCCATTTGATCGGCTTTAACGAAGGATGCCGCCAGCTTGGTTGGCCGAATTCGGATGTAGTGTAACGTCGAAGTTGGCGAGCTATGGCCCGACCACTGCATCAGCTCAATCAACGACATGCCTTGAGGGACGCTGGCAAGCGCCGTCACTGCGGAGGCACGCCCTCTGTGGCTGGTGATTCGACCGCGACTGTCCTCCAGTGGTACACCTGCCTTGGCGCATAGCATCGGAATGATGGTGCCATTGATGACACCGGAGCCTATGCGCTTGCCTCGAAACTGGAATAGGTAGCAGACTTTCTCCCCGGTTCGCTCATCGAGCAATGCGGCCTGATTGGTAGGTCGATTCGCCAGCCAGGCGTCGATGCGCTCCTTCACGGCCACTGCTACCGGTTTGACGAACGCTTTGAATGTCTTGCTGGCAGGAATGTCGAGATAGCATAAGGTCCCTGCTGGAACGACGGTTCCATCCTCGTGCACCACATCACTGGTTTGAGGATGCGCGCACCCTTTGTCCAGCCGCATGATTTCATTGCTGCGCAAGCCCGCGTGAGTCCATACCACAGCAATGGCTTGTACCATCGATAGGGGATAATGAATCTCTGAAAGTAAATCTTTACGTTCGAGATTTAGGCTCGCCCAAATCAGTTTGAGCCAAGTCGAGTCGTCAATAACGCGGGGGTTGACGCCCGAGTTAAACGCCACGGATCGCGGCGTGGCCAAGTGATGACGCGGACTAAACTTCAGACGCCCCCAGCCCCAGAGTTCGAAATCTGTAAAAAAGCGTCGCAAGGCATGCAGAAAGCCACGCTTGGAGTTGGCAGCGATAGGTTGGCCAAGTCCTTTAAGCTGCGTTCCCTTTGCCGACTCCAAAGCCCACTCACCGACCGTCATCCGGTCAACAGCACCGATAAACGCAGCGCAAGTGGACATGCTCCAATCGGTCGGCGCGGAAATGCTTGGCTGCTCCCGCGCTAGCCAGACACCGACTCTCAATATCAAACTGTAATTACTTTCACGTGTGCGGGGGCGTAAGGTGGAGGTTTCTCGCCAACGGCGACACCACATTGTCCAAGTAGCGTCGATACCTTCGATGCTTTTTTCCCGCCAAGAGATATAGCCTCGCATGCGCAAAGGTTTCGCCAAAATTCCCATGGCAGCGAGGCCGTGAGACACCTTACCGACTGATCTCGCGATACCTTCGCTTCGATGCTGTTGGCCTTTGAGCAGCAGTTCCTCAGTAAACGTCTCCAGTCGCGGATCGCCGTTTTCTAACATCAAGGCTCCCAGCACACTGGAAAGGAACTGCTCAAGATGGCGGGCAGCGTAGCCCAGCGATCTCAAGGATTGGCTCAAGCGAGCGTGCTCATGTCTGAACACTTCATGGCCGAAGATAACAGACGCGTATATGGCCGGCTGCCGGAATTTGGCGATACGCTGCGGGGTGTGAAAACCGCCAAGGTGGTAGGCGACGGAAGCGAGATACGGCCGTGACCCCGCTCGACCATGAAGCAGAGTCATCCACTGCGGTTCAGACCAATGCCAGTAGGGTATACCAGTCTTTCTAACGTTCCACAGAATGGCTCCCACCGACGAGATCGCGAGTCGCTGAGAAACGCCGCTATGAGCCGCTAGATCAGCCAGCGGCCGCATGAGCCCGGGGAGCTCGGCTTCGAGGTAGCTCCAGTCTGAGCGGTGAAGGCGATTTGAAGGTATGGTCAGCTCCAGATTCGATAGGTCGCTTTGACGTTCGTACTGGCTCGCATCGAACGGAACATAAGGGGTGACGGAGGGAGCGGTCATTGCGATGCCTGATGCTCGAAGAGTTCAGAGACCATGCGAGCATCCAGACTGCCCACGGAATGCGCCATCTTTGCAGTCAGATCCGCGCCCGATAGGTGAAGGTAAATCAAAGTAGTCTTGGGGTCTCGATGCCCAGCATATGTGGTTAATTCATGAAGCTTCCAGCCAGCACGGGCCAGATGGGTAAGCCGAAGGTGGCGAAAGGTGTGCGTGCTCAGGTGCGGTAGGTTCGCTTCCCTGGCCCACCCTTCGACCGTTTTACTCCACGTCCAACGGGTCAGTGACGAGCCTCGATTACGGTCCGACTCAGATCGAAACAACGAACCCCTTATCCAGCCCGCGCCGCGAAGAGCATATAGATGCTCAATTAAGGTGGGTGCAATGTTTGGGCTATAGCACACAACACGGCTGCGTTTGCCCTTGGTCGTTTCTGCCCGAACCGAAATCAGGCGATGTGCAACGTCTAAATCTTCAATGCGCAAAGCTACCAACTCGGAGCGGCGGAGAGCCCCAAAATACGCCAGCGACAGCATGAGCCGATCACGGATAGACGACCTGGCCGCAATACCGAGAAAGTGACGCCATTGCTCATCGGTCGGAATCTGCGGCAGCTTAGTTAGCCGTGGGACTAGGCCCCTGACGAACCCTTCATGTCCAGGTACTTGTAACAGCCGACCATGTTGCCCACGAGGGACAGGGTTTTGCTTGCGAAGCCCCTGGAAAACCAGGTGGTCGTACCACAACCTGATGGCGGTGAGTCGTTGCTGCAAGGTCGAATTTGCTACTGCATTCTTTGCGCCCGGTAACAGCTCACGGATGTAGAGCGTGACCTGTTCGAATGTCGCGAATTCGGGTCTCAACCCGCGTCCTTCGCAATGTAATAAATAATGCGAAAGGCCACGGCCATAGGCGTCAAGGGTGGCCGGCGCACGCCCCAGATTACCCAGTAGCTCCAGCCACTCTTGAACACTGGGATGGCGAGTTAACACTTGAGCGTGCAAAGGCAGAGTGGTCATGGGGCGTCCCCTGAGCGTCAACGAAATCAGACTAGCTCAAAAGCATTCCACTTAACTTAATACAGCTCGTAGTTACTGGAGAAGGCCAGGATGCCGTGCTGTCGCAATACGTCCTTGATCTGAAAATACGGCGCACCCATTTTCACGAACGGCTTGGCATCGGCTGACCGGGCAATGACGCAGCCATCGTTGTTGCTTAGCACAACGATAGGGGTCCGAAGCAAATCGGGCCGAAAAACTCTTTCGCATGAAGCATAGAACGAGTTGCAGTCAATAAGAGCTATGGCACGGTCAGGCATGGTTACCGTGCCGGCGGATGCTGTCGGTCACAACGCCCCATACCAGCAGCTCATCGCCTTCCAGGATATAGCGTGGCGGGTACTTGGGATTTTCTGAACAGAGCACGACCTGGCCTGACTGGAACGTCAGGCGCTTCACGAACGTGTCGCCATTGATAGCTGCGATGATGATGTCGCCGTGCTTCGGCGTGGCGGCGCGGCTGACGATCAGCACGTCTTCGTCGAAGATGCCTGCTCCGACCATGCTGTCGCCATGGGCCCGCACCAGATAGGTATGCGGGGCATCGATATCCAGCAACGCATCCAATGAAATCGACTGCTCCATGTGGTCTTGAGCAGGGCTAGGAAACCCGGCAGGAACCCGGGCTGAAAAAAAGGGAAGCTCGATGGCGGAGCTACCAAGGGGCGCAAGAATATCTGCAGTGCTCATGACGCATGCCTTTGCTAGTACTGTATGTGCATACAGTATAACGCCGTTGCATTTGTCACAACGAGCTTCGCGAGGCCGCCGATGAACGTTTCGAAGTGGTGCTGATGCGATGGTCTACCGCGCTACTCTCGCATCGCGCATAAAAAAACCTCGCCGAAGCGAGGTTCTTTCGATTCTTCCGGTCATCCAAGCTGACCGATCCGTCCTTGGTCATCCTTGAGGTCTGCCGTCCTGGCGTTTTCCGTAACCCTATCCGGTGGATTCCTGCCTCATCCCTAAGCGCAAGGTTAGGCTTGAATGAACAGTTCGACCAGAAGCGATTGACACCGCATCCGGTAAGTAAAGGCTTACATCAGCGCCCGTCATGATTCGCGTCCCAGCCGCAAATAGAGAACCATCCAGAAGCATGCAAGGCAAAGCATGGTGGTTGGATAAAATAGAACAGCGGCTTCGCCTGCAAATAGCGCTCGCACAATTTCGTCTGGAGCAACACCTCGCACGAATGCGTCGACGGCTGCGGCTCCGATGGTCAGCAGAACGACCAGCGCGCAGATTCCAAAGATCATAAACGTGCGTTCAGTCCGCTCAGTCTGGCTGGGCTGCATAGCGACTCCTTTCGCCTTCAACGAGAAAAGGCATTCAGCCAGGAGGACTGCTAGTGCCGCTGCGGATGAGCTAATCCGATAGAGAGGTCGGTCACGCTGCGCTGGTGATACTTCGTCTGAGGGGCGAAGCGTAACGTGTTAAATCGTAGGAGGGCAGGGCGTAGTTCTCAAAATCGAGCACAAGCCTAGCAGTCGTTGGTGGCTCCGCAGGAACGTAATGTATGAAAGCTGAGCGGTTCGTCAACCGCAGATCGGAAGTGTCGGGGTCGGGTCTTCCGATTTCTATAAAGGTAGCCGTTGTGAACCTGTAGGTTCACAACGGCTACCTTTGTCAGTCCTTCATCGTGAACCGTTACATCGAGTGCATGCGTTTCGATAGCGAAAGGTACTCATTGTGAACCTACAGGTACACTTCGACGCACCAGTACATTATCCGGCTAGATGGCTCTTCGTTAAACCGACTCCCGCCGGCACGAGGCAGCAGATAGCGAGCCCCCAAACGTCCACCGCTTTGGTTGCTAGCGGTCCTATTGCGAAAAAAGGTGAATTACAGCCATCACCTACCGCAGGAGGCGCGTCTATACTGCGCACGTTCGACCCGAGTCCTGGCTGATCCAGGCTCAGCAGCGCTAGCTGGGCGCTCGAAACAAACAGCTTTTTCTCACGCCGGTCCGTCCGGCTATTCAAATCGATGTATTAGCAATACGAGCTTCTGCTCACTTCCCTAAGTGCTGGCCCCGTCCAGCCTCCAATAAACGGTTGTTCTACCGACCCCGATAAGCCCATGCCAAGTGTCCCGATCCTATGATCGTAACCAAGCGACTGAAGCCTAAGCGACCCCGCCGTTCGAAGAGATCGTCTCGACAGTAACGGATTGAAAAAAAACCTCTGGAGACGCCGACTCCCGGGGCTTCCAGCCAACGCTCGCAGCGTGAAAACGCGTGAAAAGCACTTCCATACGTCCATAACTTCATCCGCGGATAGGTTGCTCGTCCCCATCTCGGGGCGTAGCGCGCCCGGCCAGCACCTGTAGGAGAAAGAAACGTGGCAATCGCAAATACCGGGACTGTGACACCCGCACTTAACGTCACTCGCTTGCGTCCGCCTCGAACGAATCGAGCGCAAACAGAACTGACCGTACGGTTTTTCGGCCATGAGCGAAAAATAACCGGGGTCGTCAGACAGCTCATGACCGAACTGTACGGCGGCGGCCCCCTCACTATGCATCGATCGAAGTATTTTTATGACTATGCGAAATGCCGGAGTTGGAACCCGAAACATGCGAGCAGCGGGGCGCCTGCTGCTCAACAGAGAAGCAGCTAAGAAGTCCCTTTCTTTCCAGTCAATTGCCAGTGTCGATCAGGCGTGGCTGAAGTTCGCCGAGCATGCCTACGAACTGGGCATCAGACGCCTCGAACAGATCACCTTCGATTTGGTGAAATCGTACGGAGAGGGTCTGG
This sequence comes from Halopseudomonas nanhaiensis, assembly GCF_020025155.1. Lineage (NCBI taxonomy): Bacteria > Pseudomonadati > Pseudomonadota > Gammaproteobacteria > Pseudomonadales > Pseudomonadaceae > Pseudomonas > Pseudomonas nanhaiensis. Next base: position 2,702,441 of record NZ_CP073751.1, on the reverse strand, counting down.
CTGACGATGTGCTAGACGACCTCTACGCCGCGGCGTACGCGCAGCGGTTGGTTAGTGCGGTGAATACCGTCATGCATTTGGCCAATCGGTCTTGGCGCACAGTCAAGCCGGTGGCTGACTGCGGCATCGCGCGGCGCGTGGCTGTTCGAAGATTCGCCCCGTCCGGGATGGATGATGCAGATGTGCAGTCAGCGGTCGAGGACATGCGGAGCAAGGGGCAAACCGCAGCAGCTGCAGTAACGCTTCTCGCCAAAAGCCTTGGCTTGCGCCTTAAGGAAGCTTCGCTGCTTGATGCCGCGAAAGCACTGAGGCAGGCGGAAATGCACGGTTCGATCGACGTGACTGACGGCACCAAAGGTGGCAGATCCAGAACCGTGCCCGTGATCCGTATAGATCAGTTCGCCGCCCTACGAACCGCTGCGAGCGTCCAGAGCCAGGGGAGATCAGTAATACCGTCGGATCTCGACTGGAAAAACTTTAGAGAGGGGCAACTCAAGGCAGCGCGGTTAACGCTGAAGGCGCACCGTATCCACAAATACCATGACCTGCGAGCGGCCTATGCCTGTCGGCGTTACGCCGAGCTGACCGGTCATCCCGCGCCGGTGGTTTCAGGACGGATTGTTGACCGGCAGATCGATCATGATGCCCGACGCATCATTTCCCGTGAGCTGGGCCATAATCGGATCAGCGTCGTAGCTGCGTATGTAGGAGGCCTGCGATGCACCCGCTAATCCAGGCAGTTCACCAACGCACCAGGGCCTATCGCAAGAAAGGCGGCAAAAAAAACCGCAGGCAGCAGCACGCGAGGATGATCCAGTTTGCACAGTTCTGCGCATCGGAGGGTCTCACCTCGCCTCTGCAAATCGGTGCCAGACAGGTGATTCGCTATTGGCGCAGTGAACGGATGATGCAGCTGGCCGATACCACCCTAGCGAACCACTACTATGCGCTGGTTGAGTTGTGGAAGCTATGTGACAAGGCCGGAACGCCGCCGAAGCCATTCATGAAGGCGGAGCGCGAGAAACGCTCCCAGTCGTAATCAGTCCGAGGCGAGCGCTGAACTCAGCGCCGCTTCCCCTGGCCAGACATCACATAATCGGCCCAAGCCTGCATAAGAATCCGTCGCTCTTCGAGTAGCTCGTCCCGAGCATAAGCCGCTCGGGTGGCGTCATCATTGACGTGAGCTAGAGCCAGCTCAGCCCACTCATCCGGAAAGCTGCTCACATCGCCGCTGGGCATGCGATAACTGGTGTTGCGTCGCGACCAGTCCTTAAACGTACTACGAGCCGTGCCATGCGGAGTCGCGATGCGCCCTTGTTGTTTGTCGATATATCCCGTGCCGCCCTTTTTCACGGCCTGCTCGTGCATGTTCTTGATCAGTTTCGACAGCGTGTTATCGGACAACGGATTGCCACCCTTGCCGGGAAATATAAGCCTCGATCCGCGCGTGCGAGAGCAGGATTCGAGCAGACGTACAGCCTCGCTCGACAGCGGCACCCTATGCAGCCGACCGGATTTCATCCGTTCAGCCGGCACGGTCCAGACACGACTTTGAAGATCGATTTCATCCCAGGCGGCGCTTCGAATTTCGCCAGATCGTGCTGCGGTGAGAACGGCGAAGGCGAGGGCGCGAGCACTGACAGATTCTCGTGTCATGAGGTCTTTCATGAAGCCCGGCACCGCCTCGATCGACACACGCGGATGGTGTTTCTTCCCTCCGGCTTTCTTGACCAGCTTGGAAGGGTCCGGCAGCCGGCCCTTCAGCGACTCCGCCCAAGATGCCGGACTAGGGCCGCTGCAGTAGCGATTCTGGATGGCGTAGGTGAACACATTATCCATCCGCTGGCGGACACGTGTAGCGGTTTCGTTCTTAGTCAACCAGAGATCGCGAAGCGCGCCAAGGACATCGTCAGCGCTGATTTCAGCGATGGCCCGATCACCGAAGTGCGGGAACGCATAGGTTTCGAGCGTATTGATCCATTGGGCTGAGTGCTTTGCGTTTTTAAACTCCAGCTGCTTGACCGCATACACCTCGCGAGCCAGCTCGGCGAAGGTGCGCCTTTGCGCCTGACTGGCCACAAGCGAGGCCTTGGCCTGCTTGCGCTCCTCGATGGGATCAATGCCGGAGCGAATCGAATCTCGCATCTCCCGAGCGGTGAGCCGTGCATCGGCCAGGGTCACAGCGGGAAAACCGCCCAAACCAATGTCTCGACGTCTGCTTCCGACCATGGTGCGTAGGACCCAGGAGCGTGATTGTCCGGAGCCGACCTGGAGCAAAAGCCCCGGTACGCCTCCAACGGCGTAGAGCCCCGGAGCGGTCAATCGTCTGACTTCCGTTGCGGATAATTCTTTAGCGATACGAGGCATCAATCAGGAAACCGGCATGTTGAGCAAGAGCCGCCGAGGTCCGTTTCGTCAGGCCTGGCAACCGTATACCGGGGATTCTCTCAACAAACGTCAAAGCAGCAAGCGCACCCCAGGATGGGAAGCGTACGGTGAGGTGGTAGGGACGTGGGTCGTCTAATTATCGGAATAGGGCAATTCCACTGGCAAGAACGGAGCTTGATTAGCTCAGTGAATCTTCGACCTTCTTAACGAGCTGATGAGGTGCGACGCGCAAGCTTCTACCTATCGCGAAAAGGGACTCCAGGGTTGGTTGCCGGAGGCCGCGTTCAAGCAGCGAGATGTAGGTGCGATCGAGTCCGCAATCGAGCGCCAACGCTTCCTGAGACAGCCCCGCATTGCGACGCGAAGTACGCAGCACTGAGCCAAACGCGGCCTGGATAGGTTTCTGTTGTTCCATGAGCGCAGAACACCACTGGTGCGACTCATGGTCTACGGACTATAGTCTGCGGTATGATGCGGCGCACGGTTCGGCAAGCCAGTTCGTGCCGACAGTATTCCAACGGAGGACCTAGTGATTTTCACGACCCACGCAAGCTGGCTGATCAACGATTTCCTCGACAAAGGCGTACTCCCCATGGGCGAGCGGTTTTACGCGATGGTCGAGCTGGGCCTGAATATTCCGATCTACATCGTCGAAGTTCTCTATGACGTGGAGGAAGGGGAGGCGAATTGGCAACGGTTTCTCGTGAGTCAGTTCGACGACGCGCTCAGACTGGTTGAACCCGGTGTCGCGAGCCATGGAATAAGCATTCTTCTGCCCAGACAGGCGTCCGCTAGTTATGACATGGAGCTGGGGTTCATTGAGCAGGTTGAGGAAGGCAGAACCGAGGACGGTAGGGTCTCGCGGCTGTTCACCTGCACAGGAGGTAAGCAATACCTGGATCCAGGCCATTCGTTCCAGGGGACTCCCGAGGAGGCAGCTTCGTTGAGACGCAAAACCACGTATCTGAATACCAAGCCCAAGCCGGTGGTTTTTGTCGGTGACGATGACGAGCGATGAAGGGTCTGGCCAATGACGATGCCAGATGAGCGGACCAAAGCTGTGCTGGAGACAAGAGAATTCCTATTGAGCCTGAAGCAGAACCTAGCGGTGCCGGACGATGTCAGGCGAACTGCACAGGCTCTCCTGCGCCATTACCCGGAGCAGCGCCATCTAGCGTCCGTGGCAGCAGTTTACGAGAAGTTGAGTTCGGCAGTGCTTGATGACCAAGGCTTGGCGCTGCTTTTGATGAGCCCCGTCTTTGACTACCCAGGGGACGGCGATACGCCAATACCTAAACGGATCCGTCCTGAAACCCCGTAGGAACAGTTCATGAGCACCAAAATCTCCATCGTCGCAGGCTCGGCATTTCATCTGTATGAGGAGCTTTTCTCTCACGGCAGCGAAGACGTGTTTCTCAAGATCGAAGATCCCACAGGGATCATCTTCGAACGGTGCTGGGAAAATCAGAAGGAGAGCGTGACCGTCTCCATCCCAACCGAGGTCATGGATCGTATCGCAGGTTCGTGGATAGAGAAGCGCAAACGGGACGATGCGGCCGGGACGTCGGAAGCGGACAAGCAGGCTTGGCCGATCGAAGCAGAAGAACACCTCAATAAGGGAAAGGCCACGAACAACCTCAGCAACGACCGCACCGCCTTAGAACCCGCCGAGATCGACATGCGCTACATCACTTGTGTACCCGGAGGGTATCTGGTCCGAAAAGCAGTGCTCGGAAAGCCTAACCAACGATACTTTTCAGCAAAAAACTACGGCGGAATGGATCAAGCGCTTATCGCTGCTCAAGAGATCCGTGATCAATGGGTGAGCGAGAGCAAGCCGAAGCCTAGCTGAGCAACCGACCTTCGAAGCAGCGTGTGGCGAGTCTTAAAAAAAACGGCAGCTCAAGGCATTTCGAATGAGAGACGGGGACCTTTATCTCTACGCTGTGGCACGACATAAGGGGCATGTCGTCAATCAATTGATTGACGACATCGAAAGCATCTCGCCAATTGCTAAAGACATGTCCGAGCCAGAACGCCGTGTTTGAGAGTAGGGGCATGTTCACTATTGACGACATGAGGCATGTCGCCAATTAGTTAGTTAAGTGACGACATGCCCAATCCGCTCCTCGACCGCATACTTACCGGCTCGGCTCATCTCGGTGCTGCCGACTACTGATAGAGTTGCTTCAACCAGGGCAGGCCTGCCGCTCCCGCGCAGCGTTAAACGCTGAATTTCATGAATTAGCCGACCCCAGGCTGTGCTGTGATCCGTCAAGCTCCGCTGACAAACCCACAGCAGGAGAAGGACATGTTTTTCACGGTCAAAGAAGTAGCAGAGCGTTACAAGGTGAGCCCTTCTACGATCTGGAGGTGGCAAAGAAGAGGCAAGTTCCCGCTGCCGAAAAGAATCGAGGGTGTGACGCGGTGGACAGCCAAGATGCTAGACGCTCACGATGAAGCTCTAGGGGAAGAATGAATCGCCCCGGGTTTCGTGGAGGCCTCAACTCTTGAGAAGATGAGGCTATGAGAAAGACTACGACCTACTCCCCCGAAGTCCGTGAACGTGCTGTGCGCATGGTTCTGGAGCACCTGAACGACTACCCCTCCGAGTGGGCGGCCATTGAGGCCATCGCCCCGAAGATTGGTTGTGCAGCGCAAACCCTGCATGGCTGGATTCGTCGCCACCAGACTGATGCCGGTCAGCGTCCTGGGCCGACCACCGAAGAGCGCGAACGCATCAAAGCCCTGGAGCGTGAGAACCGTGAGTTGCGCAAAGCCAACGAGATTCTGCGCCTGGCCAGTGCGTATTTTGCCCAGGCGGAGCTCGACCGCCGCACCAAGTCCTGAGGGCATTTGTCGATCAGCATCGTGACCGTCTCGGGGTCGAGTCGATCTGCCGTGTCTTGCAGATCGCCCCGTCCGGTTACCGCCGGCACGCGGCGCAGCAGCGCAACCCGGAACTGCGCTGTTGCCGTGCTCGGCGCGATGACGCGTTGATCTTGGAAATCCAGCGGGTGTGGAACACCAACATGCAGTGCTATGGCGCGGTGAAGGTCTGGAAGCAGCTCCGGCGAGAAGGCATCGAGACGGCCAGATGCACGGTGGAACGGTTGATGCGTCGGGCTGGATTGCAGGGCATTAGGCGCGGCCAGGTCGTGCGGACAACGGTGGCCGGCGACAAGTCGCTCTGCCCGCTGGATCGCGTACAGCGCCAGTTCCATGCCGATCGCCCAAATCAGCTGTGGGTGTCGGACTTCACCTATGTCTCGACCTGGCAGGGCTGGCTGTATGTGGCCTTCGTGATTGACGTCTTTGCACGGCGCATCGTCGGCTGGCGAGTCAGTACCAGCATGAAGACCGACTTCGTGCTGGATGCCCTGGAGCAAGCGCTGTACGCCCGACAGCCACATCGTATGGGTGGCCTGATTCACCATAGCGACCGTGGCAGTCAGTACGTCTCAATCCGCTACACCGAACGACTGGCAGAGGCCGGTATAGAGCCCTCAGTTGGGAGCAAGGGCGACAGCTACGACAACGCCTTGGCCGAGACTATCAACGGGCTGTACAAGGGCTGAACTGATTTACCGTCAGTCATGGAAGAGTCGTGAAGCTGTTGAGATGGCAACCTTGAAATGGGTGCACTGGTACAACCACCAACGGCTGTTGAGCTCAATCGGGTATATCCCGCCTGCGGAGGCTGAGGCAAACTTCCACCAGCAACAAACAGGTCAGGCCATAGCGGCCTGACTTAAACGAAACGGCCTCCACAGAACCCGGGGCGATTCAGTGCAGGCTCCGCGGATCGTTAGGGTGGGGCTTCGATACATGGCATGGGGGGCTTGCAGAATGCTCTAGCGGCGATGAGCTTACCCATCATCCTACCCAACATAGAACATACAATTGGGTGCCACTGCATGAGACGTCATGCGCGCCGAAGAGAAGATAAAAGCCTTCAAAATCAGATTCGTAATGCGCAACCGTTCGCGACAATGCGCGTAAGTGCTCGGTATGCGGCGGACTCTCTCTCCGCCAGATGCGGTTGCAAATCAAGGGTTTATAGCAAGATTTGATTTGTAGCCAACAAAATACCCCACAGCCTGGAAAAGGTTGACGGGGTATTTTTTTGCGCTGAATTTCGTGTTGTCCTGCTTGCTCCGTATTTCTCCATGTTGGCTTCGGCAATCGGCCGCCATCATCACCTCTCCTGGTTGTTTCCTGAAGAGGTGCGTTCAGCTTGGCAGGTTACTCATGACGTTCAGCAACCTGCGCTACCGATAGAGGCGGATGGCAGGCTACCGCAACTCAAAACCCTTCCACTTCCGGTGGTCCAACCAGGCAGGATCGAGTCGGTACTGGTTTGTATCCAGGCCGTCTTCCTGCATGGCCTCTCTGTGTTTTTCCATCTCCCCGCTCATATCGTGCAATGCCTGTGTATTGCCATCTAGCCGATGCATTTCAATCTGGCCCAGATGATAGAAGCGCAGTAATTTCATGGCCTCGGGCGAGCGCGTTTTTACGCCACTCTCGACATGGTGCATGATGTCGGTAATGCGCATCAGGCTGCGCTTGAGCCGCCAGCCATAGGCGGCTGATTCCATCCACGGCTGACTCCAGAAGACAGTGCGGACCAGGATGACTGCGGCGATAAGCCCGAGGGCGACACCGGTCAGATTCCAGCGGAAATTGTCGCTTTCCGGGCTACCGAACAGCGCTACAGCGAGAGCGGAAAAACACATCGCCAGCACGGCAAAGCTTACCGCCACAATCAAGGTGCTCTTGCGGGTCTCCCGACGGTACCGCTCAGGATCCGCATGGCGGATCGTAAACGCATTCGTACTGTTCAACAGATTCCCTCCAGTGTGTTTACGGATAGCAACCAAGCGCCGCGGCCGTGTGTGTCTCAATCGAACCGGGCGCCTTGCGCAGCACAATCAATCCCGGCACGTTGAGGTCAGCTTCAGCTTCTGACCCAGACGGCGTCGCTTGGCTTGTCATGATTGGCCATGCGTGAGAGATGGTCCACCACAACGCGCTCCAGGGATTCCAGCGTTTCCCGGTCTGGCGCATGAATCTGCATACGGATCCCATCAGCGACCGCCTGGAGAACGCAGTGCTGCTGATCGCCGAAGTCGATGCGCCCCTCTGCATCGGTCTGTGACACAGCGAAACGATGGCTCCAGTGCTTGCACAGTCTGGAAATATACAAGCTGCCATGTTGCGTCTGAACGGTGGCAGATGATTGGGGCATGGTGTGTTCCTCGTTAAGCGTGGCCACAGGGCATGTGGATGTTATCTCTCGTGCACAATGCGGCAGAGAGTGCCGCCTTGAACCGCTTCCGGCGCCAGCACTATTGAACGGTAGGGCCTCCCATGAATGCGCGGGGCGGGCCGTCAATCAGCGTCCCGCTATCGCTCATGGTCGTGCTTGCAGAGGCAGATCGTGAATGCGGAACGGGGGAGAGCGGCTGGATGATCAAACATCCGGTTCTGCCGGCCTGGCTAGTTTATCCTTGTGACGCCGCGGATAGAGCTGCTCAGCAGAAAACATCAGGTCGACGCTCTTCGAGCGCTGTCGAAGCCATACAACTCCCAGACATGCCGTAAACACGACAGCGAGGTAGGCCGGATACACCAGCACTGGGTTCCATTCGGTGCGCTCGATCAGCAATGGAATAGCGATACCCACCGGGACGTGGACCATATATAGCACCAGTGAATTGCGGCCGAGATATGCAAGAGCAGGAGCAATCCGACAGTGTTCGGCGCGTTTCGTGAGACTTATCAGGATAGGAAGCCCCGCCGCCGCTACGATGCAATAGGTCAGGTTGTGTTTGGCCATCGGGAGCAGTCCGACAATCACTCCCGTCATGCATAGGGCGATCACCAGCAAGCCGGCGCAGACCACTTGCGCCTCATGTGCATCTATCCATCGAGCGAGATTGGAGGAGCGATTGGCGAATGCGCCGGCGACAAAGAACATGAACAGCGCGGTGAAGTACCCATGCCCGGTGGGATACCCCACTGCATACAGGGAAACGGCGACCAGCGCAGCGACTACGAATCCGGCTTTGAACAGGAAGTAACCAAGGATGTAGTAGACGCTCAGGTAATGCAAAAACCAGAGGTGATGCCAGGGATCGTAAACCAGCGCGGTGAACAACTCGATTTCCGAAGGTAGGCCCAGTGCGATTTCACGCACTTCATACAGCAGATACAGTACAAGGGTCCACACTACAAACGGGTAGACCAGATTATTGATCTTTCCCAATGCATAACGTTTCGGGCCCTTCTTGATCGAGCCGGCCAAAAGCATGCCTGAGAGGAAAAACAAGACCGGCATGCGAAGGGGGCCGACGAGTTCGCTTGCGTACTTTAACCCGGCGAAAGCATCGGGGTATTTTTCGTACATGTAGACGGTACAGTGATACATGACGACAAGGCAGATTGCGACGCCACGTAGCATGTCCATCCATAGCATTCTAGTCTGGTGTGGTCCGTCACTGGTCATGATGTGCGTTCCCTTTCCGGCCATCAGCCTCGTATGACCAGCGTAGTAGGGTTCTGCGCATCATGCGCATTTTCAAGATCCGGAAGGGGTGGGTCAGGTCATGGCGGGGGTTCGCTTCCGGCTATTGAACACGGGTACGGTGCGAGGTGCGGGCCTCTTAACGCGGGGTAGGGACTGCAGCCGTGCCTGTAAGCAAACCGTGCGCAGCGTCGAGCAGCTCCCTGGGTGTGTAGGGCTTCTCGATTACAGGAGAAAGGGCATAGTCCGCAGCCAACTCTGTCGCGGCGTAGCCGGTAGCGAACAGAAACGGAATGCCGCGTCGCTGCAATTCTGCGGCGATGGGGTAACTCAGGATCCCCCCGCCCAGGTTGACGTCGAGAATAGCGAAATCGATGTTGGCCGTTGCGCAAACGGCAAGTCCTTCCTGAAGACGCATGGCCAATAGCACCTCGCAGCCGGCATCCAGAAGGGCGTCTTCGGCCATCATGCTCACCAGACTTTCGTCTTCTACCAGCAGCACGCTGCAGCCGGTCAATATCGCGTCGTGGTTCATTGTCCTTGTGGATCCGGCAAACTCATGTCGGGCACGTTCTGAGGGAGGCGCAACTGCATTCGGCAGTTAAGTCCCTCCGGAGGGAACTGAAGTTCAACGGTCCCTCCAAACTCCATCGCGAGCTGGCGCTCGATCAATCTTGTGCCGAACCCCCGCCTGACAGGTTGCACGACGGGTGGCCCGTTCAGTTCCTGCCAGTTTATGGTCAGCTCGCCGGCTGCGCCCAATGCCCAGCGCAATTCCACACAGCCGTTCGCCCCGCTCAGGGCACCGTACTTCAGCGCATTGGTTCCCAGTTCATGCAAGACCATGGACAGGCTGACAGCCACCTTCGGGCTGACTGCGCAATCCGGGCCGCGCAGGAGGACGCGCTGACTGTCGAAGGGATCAATAGCCAGATCGATCACGGCGGCGAGCGACGCGCTTTCCCAGGCGGTCTCTGTCAACAGGTTGTGCGCCCGGGCCAGTGTACCCAACCGACCCTGGAACAGATTCAGACTCTCAGGCTCGGTTTGTCTGAAGGTTTGCCAGGCGATCGACTGCACGGTAGCGAGGGTGTTCTTTACGCGGTGGTTGAGTTCATTCATCAACAGCCGCTGGCGCTCCTGGGCCTGCTTGTCGGCGCGGATGTTACGCACTTCGATAATGGTGCCCACCGTGTTCGAGGCTTCATCCCGCACCGGGCTGGCGGTGAACCCGACCGGGTAGAAGGACCCGTCCCTGTGTACGAAGACTTCTTCGCCCTGGGTCTGATTGTGTTCGGGAAAGGCACGGTCGATGGCGCATTCGTGCAGTGGAAACGGGCGGCCGTCCGGGTAGGTGTGATGAATGATGTCATGCAGCGGTCGGTCCAGCTCCAGAACTTCCTGCAGCCGATAGCCGGTCAGCACTTCGGCTGCCTTGTTCATGTACACGCACTGCTGGCGATGATCCATGAGGATGATTGCGACCGTTGCATTGTCCAGCACAGCCTCGAGCCGGCGCTGCGTGTCATCGAGAGGACGAGGTTGTGGATCACCGACAGGCTTTGGCATGGGACTCCAGGGTCGGTGAAAAGCCGCTGTTCGTAAGCTCGGAATATACGACAATGCAGTGGCTCGCTCAACGCGACCCGAGCCGGAACCGGCGGTTCGCGGCCCGTCACGGTCGTCTACCTACCATTGACCGAACGGATCGCTGCGGTCGCGCCATTGTGCGGGCCAGGTTCGAAGCTCCTGGTCATCGAGCAGGCAGGCATCGAGCTCATCTGCAAGCCGGCCGAAATCGATGTTCTGACCAATGAACACCAGTTCCTGCCGGCAATCGCCGATACCCTGAAGCCAGTCGCGCATGATCAGCGCTTTGCTCTCCTGGTCCTTAGGCCACTCTTCAGCCGGTACATATTTCCACCATCGCCCTGCCAATCCGTAGCGAATCAATCCGCCCGCTTGTGACCAACTGCCCGCCAGTTCTGGCTTGCTCGCCAGCCAGAAAAACCCCTTGGAGCGCAACAGTCGGCCGTTGGTCCACTCGCTTCGCAGAAACGCATGGAAGCGTTCGGGATGAAAAGGCCGGCGGGCCCGATAGGCGGTGGAGGCGATACCGTACTCTTGGGTTTCGGGGATCTGCTCGTCCCGCATCACCTTGAGCCAACCGGCCGCGGAAGCGGCGCGTTCGAAGTCGAAACGCCGGGTATTGAGTATGGTGGGGAGAGAGACTGCTCCCTGGGCCATCGGGATGACCTGCGCGTGCTCGTTGAGCCGTCGAAGAATGGCCTGCAGTTCGGAACGTTCCGCGATGGACATGAGATCGGTCTTGCTGATCAGGATGACGTCGGCGAATTCAATCTGTTCTATCAACAGGTCGGTGATCGAGCGTTCGTCCGTCTCGTCAGCGGTTTCGCCTCGCTCGGCAAGCATCTCTGCCGCATGAAAGTCGGTCAGAAAATTCACCCCGTCGACCACCGTAACCATGGTGTCCAGACGGGCCAGGTCGGAGAGGCTGCGGCCTGTCTCGTCTCGAAAGGTGAAGGTTTCCGCCACGGGCAGCGGCTCGGATATTCCCGTCGACTCGATCACCAGGTAATCGAACCGCTGTGCTCTGGCCAACTCGCTGACATGTTCCAGAAGATCCTCGCGCAGCGTGCAGCAAATGCACCCGTTGCTGAGTTCTATCAGCTTTTCCTCGGCTCGGTTGAAGGTCACCTCCCGCTGAATTTGGCTGGCATCAATATTGACCTCGCTCATGTCGTTGACGATCACCGCGACCCTCAATCCGGCTCTGTTTTTCAGCACGTGGTTGAGTAGTGTGGTTTTGCCAGCGCCCAGAAAACCTGACAGCACCGTCACGGGTAATCGATTGTCGCCTGACTGATTCTGCATACCACCTCTCCGGGTAATACCTGCCTGCTACTTAATGTGGAAAGGTTATACAGTAACACTTGAGTGCGTTACAACATAACGTTTGTAAGCGTCATGAGGGGGGTGAGAGGTGGGTGTGTTCGGTGAGGTGTCCGTAGCAGCGGACTGGATTGGCAGTGTCCCAGGCATCGGGCGGAGACAAGGTTCCGCCCGATGCTACCTGGTCGCGACGGCGTCGTTCAGCAAATGCCAGAGGTGTAGAGCTTTTCGTAGTACTCCCTTGCCATACGATCGGAATCGAATGCCGGGGTTACATCACGCATGCTGGCCATCACGATGTCGATCCATCTATGCGGTTCGTCGTAATACAGCGGCATGATCCGTTCTTCCAGAATCGCCATGAGGTTGTGGTAGTCAGCCTCGTTCTGATCATGCTCATTCAACCCCGGCTCGGTAACCGGAATGATGAAGCTGTTCTCGCCATCGCGGGCGAACTCCGGAATCCAGCCATCGTTGATCGAGAAGTTCACGGCGCCATTCATCGCTGCCGTCATGCCGCTTGTGCCTGAGGCCTCCCGCGGCCGTACCGGGGTGTTCAGCCAGACATCCGCGCCCTGTTTCAACTGGCGTGACAGCTCGATTTCATACCCGGTGAGTACGGCGATGTTGCGCTTCTTGCGCGAGAGCCGGACCAGGCCATTGAAGACACTGATGGCGTCGTGATCGAAGGGGAACGGCTTGCCGGCCCAGATGATCTGCACCGGACGATCGGTGCGCTCGATCATTGCCAGGAACCGATGGAAATCGTGCAGCAGGAGCGTGGCACGTTTGTAATGCGCGAAGCGTCGCGCCCAGACGATGGTCAGCACGTTGCGGTCAAACAGCTTGCCCGTCTGATCGGCAACGATACGGAACAGGTCGTCCTTCATTTCCTTCTTGCGAGTGACCAGGCGCTTCGGGTCGTTACGGTCAAGCGCCTGACGCAGCTTCTTGTCCTGCCAGAACAGGGCGTTCTGCGAGTTGGTAATCGCATCAATGCTGCAGATGCCATCATTGCCTTCCCACATCTGGTTGGCGACTGCGCCGTGCAGACGGGAGACGCCGTTGCAGGCGTGGGATACGCGCAACGCGGCCAGGGTGTGGCTGAACAGATGGTCGTGTATGCCGGTGAGGCTGACTTCCTGCTCGTGGCTGAGCGCGCCGAAGAAGCCCATGCGTTTCAGAAACGAGGTCTCATGCTCCTCGTTGCCGGCCTTCTCGGGGGTATGCGTAGTAAACACCACGTGCTTGCGCACCTGAGCAGCGTCACCGAGGCGATCCATGAGATGAAACGCCAGCGGCAGCGCATGCGCCTCATTCATATGATAAAGATCAGCGCCGCCCAGCGCTTCGACCACCTTGGCTCCCCCCAGGCCCAGCACGATGCTCTGCGCAATACGCGCGGCCGGTTCGACGTCGTACAGGCAATGGGTGATGGTGCGGGCGAGGTGATCGTTCTCCGGGATGTCGGTGGTCAGCAGATACAGCGGCGCGCTACCAAACACCTGCGCGGGCAGACATAGCGCCTTGACCTTCACGTCATGACCGTTGACCTGCACCGTGACCTGAATGCCTGGATCGGTCAGAAACGGATAGTACTTCTTGGTGAAATCCACCCGCAGGGTCTGATCGGCGTTGCGCGACTGGTCGTAGTAACCGTACTTCCACAACATCCCGATGCCGATCACGTTCTGGCGCAGTTCATAGGCACTGCGCATGTGCGATCCGGCCAGAAAGCCCAGGCCGCCCGAGTAGATCTTCAGGGCCTGGTCAATGGCAAATTCCATGGAAAAGTAGGCGACCTTGCGACCATACGCGGGGTTCACACGGTAGGGCAGGGGCCAGCAGGTGGTGTCCATCATGTATTGCTCCGTTTGCGACAGCACGAGGGAATCGAATGCAGCTGTCGATCCGCCCATTCTCTGTGTCGCCAGAAGTTTTGCAACGCGGCGCGACGAATGGCAGAGCGCAAGCGGCGAGCGACCGACCGGTGCACCAAAAGCGGGACCGTCAGCGTCTGGCGCACGGTTCTGGTTCAGCAGTCTGGACGCTCGTCGCCATCGCCGAGCCGCTCAGCCGACTCTTTCTTGCCAGCTGCTAGAGGCTTCTATCCCGCTGCTTCTCTGACGTCTGCTGCTTGCTCGCCCGGCTTTTAAGGGGCGTCGGCCACTTTTGGCACACGCGTTGCTTGATACGAACCAGGCCTGCGATGTGTTTCGCAGGTCGTCCCAGGTCAAAGGCGACCGCCACGGGGCCAGCAATACAGGCGATGAGGCCTGACGTTGCTGAACAATCAATGAATTTCAGGCAAAGGCGCCTGGAGTCCGCGAGGATTCCAGGCGCCTTTTTCGTTTTGAGTCGGCCACGCCGGCGCTGGCTTCGACAGAGGAATGGCTATGAACTCCCACGTTACTTCGATCAAGAGCGAGACATTGATCGTCATCGGCAACGGCATGGTTGGCCACCACTGCGTCGAGCAGTTGATCGAGCAGGGCGCGCTGACCCGCTATGACATTCATGTGTTCGGCGAGGAAAAGCAGCGTGCCTACGACCGCGTACACCTCTCCGAGTACTTCGGTGGCCGCGACGCCGAGTCGCTGGCAATGTGCGATGCCGACTTCTATCACTGCAACGGCGTGCATCTGCATCTCGGCATCCAGGTCGTGGAGATTGACCGTGAGCGCGGGGAAGTCGTCACGGGTCAGGGCCGCTACGCCTACGACAAGCTGATACTGGCCACTGGCTCCTACCCATTCGTGCCGCCGATCGCGGGCGCCGAGGGCAACTCCCGGCTGGTCTATCGGACCCTCGAAGATCTGGACGGCATCCGTGCGGCGGCGGCTTCCGCACGCCGGGGGGTCGTGGTAGGTGGCGGTCTGCTTGGTCTGGAGGCGGCCAACGCATTGAAATCCCTCGGGCTGGAAGCGCACGTGGTCGAATTCGCGCCACGCCTGATGCCGGTTCAGTTGGACACTGACGGTGGAGCCGCCCTCAAGGCGCGCGTCGAGCAGCTCGGTGTGTCGGTACACCTGTCACGCGCGACGAAGGAGATTGTGACGGGAGAGCAGTTCGCCTATCGCATGAACTTCAATGACGGCGAGTTTCTGGAAACCGATCTGATCGTATTTTCTGCGGGTATTCGGCCGCAGGATGCGTTGGCTCGCGCCAGTGGCCTGGATGTCGCCGAGCGCGGCGGGGTGTTGATAGACAATCATTGCCGCACCAGCGATCCGGCTATCTATGCCATCGGCGAGTGCGCTTCGTGGAACGGCAGCATTTTCGGGCTGGTCGCGCCGGGCTACACCATGGCGCGTAATCTGGCCAAGCAGCTGGCGGATGTCGACTATGAGCCGTTCACTGGTGCGGACATGTCGACCAAGCTCAAGCTGCTGGGTGTGGACGTAGGTTCGATCGGCGATGCGCAGGCGGCGACACCCGGTGCCAAGAGTTACCGCTTTATCGACGAAGCTACCTCCACCTATCGCCGGCTGGTCGTAGCGCCGGACGGCAAGCATGTGATCGGCGCTGTCCTGGTCGGCGACAACAGCTACTACGACACGCTGCTGCAGTATGCGCAGAACGGCATCAGGCTGCCGGCCGATCCGTCCAGCCTGATCCTGCCGATGTCCGACGGTACGCCGACCCTCGGTGCCGATGCCTTACCGGATACCGCGACCATCTGTTCCTGCCACAACGTTACCAAGGGCGCGATCTGCTGTGCGGTGGATGCCGGCTGCACCGACCTCGGCGAGCTCAAAGGTCAGACCAAGGCAGCGACGGGTTGCGGCGGCTGCAGCGCGCTGCTCAAGCAGGTATTCGAACATGAGTTGACTGCGCGGGGTGTGGAGGTCGACAAGAGCCTCTGCGAGCATTTCGCGTATACCCGCCAGGAGCTGTACGGCATTGTGCGGGTTGAGAACATACAGAGCTTCGACGAGTTGCTGGCCAAGCATGGCCGCGGCCATGTCGGCTGCGATATCTGCAAGCCGGCGGTGGGCTCGATTCTCGCCTCATGCTGGAACCAGCCGATTACCGATCCGCTGTTGATTCCTTTGCAGGACACCAATGACACCTTCATGGCCAACATGCAGAAGAACGGCACCTACTCCATCGTGCCGCGAATTGCGGGTGGCGAGATCACGCCTGACAAACTCATCGTCCTCGGTCAGGTGGCAAAGAAATACGACCTCTATACCAAGATCACCGGTGGCCAGCGTATCGACCTGTTCGGCGCGCAGCTGCATGAACTGCCGGACATCTGGGCCGAGCTGATAGCGGCCGGCTTTGAAACCGGTCACGCCTATGGCAAGTCGCTGCGCACGGTCAAGTCCTGTGTCGGCAGTACCTGGTGCCGCTATGGCGTCCAGGACAGCGTCGGCATGGCGCTACGTCTGGAGGATCGCTACAAGGGCCTGCGTTCGCCACACAAGATCAAGTTCGGCGTTTCCGGCTGTACCCGCGAGTGCGCCGAAGCGCAGAGCAAGGACATAGGCGTGATCGCCACCGAAAACGGCTGGAACCTGTACGTGGCAGGTAACGGTGGCATGCGCCCTCGGCATGCCGAGCTGTTTGCCACTGATCTCGATGACGCCACGCTGGTGCGCTACATCGACCGCTTTCTGATGTTCTACGTGCGCACTGCCGACAAGCTGCAACGCACGTCGGTATGGCGTGAATCGCTCAATGGCGGCCTGGACTACCTCAAGGAAGTGATCATCGACGACAGCCTGGGGCTGGCCCAGGAACTGGAAAGCCAGATGCAACTGGTCGTGGATCGCTACGAATGCGAATGGGCCAACGCGCTCAAGGACCCGGAAAAGCTCAAGCGCTTCCGCACCTTCGTCAACGACGAACGCAGCGATCCGGACATCCATTTCGTCAAGGAGCGCGGCCAGCGCCGGCCCGTACATGCTTCCGAACTTCACCTGATCAAAGCCGAGGAAATCGCCTGATGAGCCCGATACAAGCCGCACGAGTCGAAGCTGCCCGCACTCCCACTGCCATTGCCGCTCAGATGTCCGGACCATGGCGGGCGCTGTGCAAGCGCGCGGATCTGGTTGCCAACTCGGGCGTGGTCGCCTGGCTGGAAGGCCGGCAGGTTGCGCTGTTTTATCTACCCGCCACGGAGAACGGCGAGCAGATCTTCGCCATTGAAAATCGCGATCCGAGATCCGGTGCCAACGTCATCGGCCGCGGCATCGTCGGCCAGCTGCAGGGTGATCTGGTGGTCGCCTCGCCGTTGTATAAACAGCATTTCCGTCTCGACGACGGAAGCTGTGTGGAATTCCCCGAGCAGGCGCTGCGCGTCTGGCCGGTCCGCTTGATGGGCGATGTGGTTGAGGTCGGCCTGGCCTAAGGCCAGTGCGGCATAACGCGATTTTCTGAAACGAGAGTATTCACATGTCCTATCTGGTGCCGTCTGAATTCGTGACAAAAATGGTCGACTCCGGTGAGTCGAAGGTCTTCATGTCCACGCGCGATACGCTGATCCGCGCCTTCATGGCTGGCGCCATTCTGTCGCTGGCCGCTGTGTTCGCGGTGTCGATCACCGTGCAAACCGGATCGCCGCTGCTGGGCGCGGCGTTCTTCCCTGTTGGTTTCATCATGCTCTATCTGATGGGGTTCGATCTGCTTACCGGCGTGTTCGTGCTGGCGCCGCTGGCGCTGCTGGACAAGCGTCCTGGCGTGACCGTTGGCGGTGTGTTGCGCAATTGGGGGCTTGTGTTTCTCGGTAACTTCGCCGGTGCGCTGGTGGTGGCGTTCATGATGGCGTTCGTCTTCACCTACGGGTTTTCGGTTGATCCTGGCGAGATTGGCGCCCGCATCTCGCACATTGGAGAAGACCGGACACTGGGCTACGCCGAATATGGCGCCGCTGGCTGGGCGACCATTTTTCTGCGCGGCATGCTGTGCAACTGGATGGTGTCGATGGGCGTGGTAGGTGCGATGATTTCCACTACCGTCAGCGGCAAGGCCATCGCCATGTGGATGCCCATCATGCTGTTCTTCTACATGGGCTTCGAGCATTCGGTGGTCAACATGTTTCTGTTTCCGTCGGCGATGATTCTGGGTGGCGATTTTTCCGTCATGGATTACATGCTGTGGAACGAAATCCCCACCGCGCTGGGCAACCTCGTCGGCGGCCTGGCCTTCACCGGCCTGACGCTGTATGCCACCCACGTGCGTACCGCGCCGAAACGAAGCTATAGCTGAGCTGACCGGCATGCAGCAGATTGCCCATGAGAAATCGGGAAGCGGGGGGCTTGGTAGCCCCTCGCAGCTGCGTGTCAGCGTCGGTCAGTACTCGGACAAGGGTCGCAAACCGGCCAATCAGGATTTTCACGGCGCCTATCTGCCGCGCGAGCCCCAATTGACGGCCAAGGGCGTCGCCGTGGCGCTGGCCGATGGCATCAGCAGCAGCGATGTCAGCCACATCGCCAGCCAGGCTGCAGTGACCGGCTTCCTAGAGGATTACTTCTGCACCTCGGAAACCTGGTCGGTCAAGAAATCCGCCCAGCGCGTGCTGGTGGCGATCAATTCCTGGCTGTATGCGCAAACGCGCCAGAGCCAGTACCGCTACGAGCGCGACAAGGGCTACGTATGCACCTTCAGCGCTGTGGTCATCAAGTCCACCACAGCGCATCTGTTTCATATCGGCGACGCGCGAATCTACCGCCTGCGTGATGCCCGTCTGGAACAGATGACCAACGACCATCGCTTCTGGGTATCACGGGAAAAGAGCTACCTCGCCCGGGCGCTGGGCATCAACCCGCATCTGGAGATCGATTACCACAGTGTGCCGGTCGAACCCGGCGATCTGTTTCTGCTGGCGACAGACGGGGTTTACGAGTGGCTGCCCGAAGACTTCATTACAACGACGCTGGGCAGCGCATCAAGCGAACTGGACCAGGCGATGCGACAGTTGGTCAGCAGGGCAATCGAGCGGGGTAGCGATGACAATCTCACCGCTCAGGTGGTGCGGATCGACAGCCTGGCGACCGGTAATGCAGAAGAGATTCGCCAGCTCTCCGATCTGCCATTGCCGCCGGTGCTGGAACCGCGTGCGATTCTGGATGGCTATCGGATCGTCCGGACGCTCCATGCCAGCAGCAGAAGCCATGTCTACCTGGCGGTCGATCCGGAGCACGGTGGCCACGTGGTACTCAAGGCGCCATCGGTGGATCTCCAGCATGATGCAGCGCACCTTGAGCGCTTTCTGACCGAAGAGTGGATCGCGCGGCGCATCAACGCTCTACATGTACTCAAATCAATCGCGCCCAGTCGCCGGCGCAACCATCTCTACACGGTCAACGAGTACGTCGAAGGCCAGACTCTGGCGCAATGGATGCTCGATCATCCGCAGCCGAGTCTTGAAGCCGTACGTGGCATCGTCGAACAGATCGCCAGGGGATTGCGCGCGTTTCACCGGCTGGAAATGCTGCATCAGGATCTGCGCCCGGCCAATGTGATGATTGATCACAGCGGCACGGTGAAGATAATCGATTTCGGTGCTGCGCGTGTGGCCGGGATCGCCGAGATGAACCCGGCGGCGCAGGAGCTGCGACTTGGCACCGCACAATACGCCGCACCTGAGTACTTCCTGGGCGAAGTGGGTACGCCGCGGTCGGACCTGTACTCACTGGGCGTGATCACCTATCAGATGCTGTGCGGCAAGTTGCCCTACGGCGCGCACGCTGCCCGAGCGCATAACCGCGCCGCGCAGAACCGGCTGGTCTATCGGTCGGTGCTCAGCGACACGCGCGACATACCCGCGTGGGTCGATGAGGTGCTGCGTCGGGCAGTACATCCCAATCCGGCCAAGCGATACGCTGAGCTGTCGGAATTTCTGTACGACCTGCGTCAGCCCAATCCGGCATTCGTCAATCGCAGCCGGCCGCCGCTGCTGCAGCGTAATCCGGTTGCCGTCTGGCAAGGCGTATCCGCCGTACTGGCCGCTGCGCTTGCCTACGTTTTGCTGCGCTGAGGGCACATTCTGTAGAACCGGATCACGCATGCGATGATTGCATTTCATCTATGGCTGGATTTGTCGTAGGCTAGCGCTCCAGAGTAGCCGCCACGGCTGGCTCGTAGTCCCTCCCGAGAAACACATGTCTGGATCCCATAACGGCGCTCTGGTCTGTCTATCCATCCTGATCGCCATTACGGCTGCCTTCACTGCGCTAGACCTCGCAACGCGTGCGCGGGTCGCCGTGGGCTCGGCTCGCCATGTCTGGCTGGCCACGGCTGCGCTGGCAATGGGGGGTGGGATCTGGGCCATGCACTTCGTCGGCATGCTGGCCTTCACCATTTCCGGTCTGGAGGTGCATTACGACTTTCAGCTCACGCTGATGTCGTTGCTGGTCGCCATTGCCGTTACCGCGATTGCCTTCGCTGCGGTCTTGCGCAACGGATCGGGGCTGACTACATTGCTGCCGGGCGGGCTGTTCATGGGCCTGGGCATCGGCGCCATGCACTATCTGGGTATGGCGGCGATGACCATGCATGCTCATCTGAGCTACCACGGCGACTGGGTGGTGGTATCGCTCGCCATTGCCATCGGCGCCTCGACGGTCGCTCTTTGGCTGTCGGCGCGCGCTGCAGGTGTGGCGGTCCGTCTGATCGCTGCCGTTGCCATGGGCTTCGCCATCTCGGGGATGCATTATTCGGCGATGCATGGCGCCATATTCGAGATGGTCGACGGGACGCTGCCAGTACCGGATTCCAACAGCTTCGACCTGTTCGCGCTGGCGCTGGCGGTCATCGCTTCAACCTTCCTTATCCTGTTTCTCGCGTTGATCGCAGCGATGTACGACCGCCGCCTGGCGAGCATGTCGGAGCGGGAGACCCAGGCCCTGCGTCAGAGCGAGGAACGCTTCCGCTCGCTTTACAGCCGTACGCCGCTGCCGCTGTATCAGCTCGATGGCGCCGGACGGCTGCGCTACGTCAGTGAGTCCTGGCTGGAGCTGATGGGGTTCGAACACGAGCAGGTGATCGGGCGCAGGCTGTCGGAATTCATGACCGAGGTCTCCGCGCACAAGGCGATCCATGATGACTGGCCGCATCTGCTGGACACCGGCGTCATTCACGATGCCGAGTACCAGATGGTCACCGCGCACGGCACGCTGATCGACGTGCTGGCTTCCGGACGTGTCGAACGTGACCATACCGGTTTCATCGTGCTGGGTGGGCTCAACAACGTGACCGAGCGGCGGCTCGCAGAGCAGGCGCTGCGTCAGGCCCAGAAGCTTGAAGCAATCGGCAAGCTGACTGGCGGGGTCGCCCATGACTTCAACAACCTGCTCGCGGTGGTAGTCGGCAATCTCGAACTGTTGCAAAAGCGGCTGGGGGGCGATGCGCGGGCGCGGTCGCTCATCGAGAACGCGGTGCAGGGCGCCAAACGCGGCGTGACGCTCACACAGCGTATGCTCGCCTTCGCGCGCAAGCAGGAGCTGAGGCCGGTTCCGGTCTCGCTCGCCGACCTGCTGGAAGGCATGAGCGATCTGCTTCAGCGCTCCGTCGGCCCCACTGTGCATATCGAGATGCAAGTTCCCCGTGACCTGCCCAACGCCTTCGTCGATGCCAATCAACTCGAACTGGTGCTGATCAATCTGGTGGTCAACTCGCGCGACGCGATGCCTGATGGCGGGACGGTGCGCATCGGCGCCGGCTTCGTTCGACAGGCGGTCAGTTCGATTGCGCCCGTGAACCATGAATTCATCTGCCTGACGGTGCGCGACAACGGCACGGGCATGGATGCTGATGAGCTGGCGCGTGCCACCGAGCCGTTCTTCACCACCAAGGGCATCGGCAAGGGCACTGGCCTCGGCCTGTCCATGGCGCAGGGTCTGGCTGAGCAATCGGGTGGACGGCTGGTGCTGCAGAGCGAGCCGGGGCAGGGCACTACGGTAGAGCTGTGGCTCCCCGTTGCCACCGCCCAGCAAAGCGTCGCGGCGAAGGACGACGCACTCGATACTGCCCCGGATTCCCTTGGGCCGCCTGCGCCGTTGAATATTCTGGTGGTGGACGACGACTCCCTGGTTCTCGCCAACACGGCGGCAATGCTCGAGGATCTGGGACACGTCGTCCAGCTTGCCTCGTCGGCCATCACGGCGCTGGCGCTGATTCGTGCGGGTCGTTCGCCTGACCTGGTCATAACCGATGAAGCCATGCCTTCGATGAGCGGAAGCAGGCTTGCCGCCATTCTCGAAACCGAGCGACCGACGCTTGCGGTGTTGCTGGTCAGCGGCTTTGCCGAGTTCCATGGTGGGCTGCCCGATACGTTGCCCCGCCTGGCCAAGCCATTCACTCAGGTAGAACTTTCCCGAGCGGTAAACGATACGGTAAGAATCAAGTCCAACTCGCTACCGATACAGTAAACACGGGAGCGGTGGATGAAGTTCGTCTTCGAGGTTCGCGTCAAGCCAGGTTACACGGTGGAGGAATACGCCGAAGCCTGGGTGAGGGCCAGTGAGGTCATCCAGCAGACGCCTGGGGCGTTGGGCACCCGCTTGCATCGCAAGATCGGCGAGCCGGACACGCTGCTCGCCATTGCCAGTTGGGAGTCCAAGGGAGCCCGCGACGCGAAGGACGACAACCGCGATGAAATGGTGCGGGCGATCATGGCCAAGCACGCCCGGTTTTGCGAGTTCCGCCTGGTAGGCGAGTTCGAGGAACCGGAATGGGAGGTGCTTCCAACGGGGCGTTCCGCTATCGATCCGGTCTGACCGTCCCGTTGCGATCTACCTGCAGTTCCCCGCCTTGCGATATCCCTCGCGAATGGCTTGCGCCTCTTCGTTGAAAGCTATGCGATTGCCGGCACTGACGCTGGAATAGCTCGGACACCCCTTTGGCAGGTGATAAACCCGACTGCGGCTGTTGCCGATCACCGGGCGCCGGGCCGCTTCGTTGGATACTTGCGCCGGGCTGCCGCGCCGCACGCCTTCTGCCGTGTTGCGATGCCCCGGTAGCCAGGCCCGTTCGCCGCGCACGAACGCATTCCCATGGCCCATGATTGCTGTGATCCGCCGATCTCGCTCAAGCTCCCAAGCGTCCGGCGGGTAGCGTAGATTCCACGCCATCAACAGCTGTTCCTGCTGACGCGACAGGCGCAGATCGTAACGATCATGCATGTAGAAATAGACCCGCGCGATGAGCCCCTTGATCTCGTCACGCGGTTCGACCGCGCGCTGTATGAACGAGATCTTTATCGGGCACTGGCCGTGGTTGTAGGGCGTATCAGGAAGCATCGCGAAGCGATAGTTGCTTCGATCGGCATTCGCCTCGCCAATGGCGGGTGCGAGGTTGTGCAAGTCAGCTTCCATGAGATTGAACAGCGGATCGACCCGCTTGCAGTTGGGGCGGCCGCCTTGCTGCCAACACAGTCGTTGCTGGCCAAACAGGGAAGCAGGAACGATGTGCTCCCACTCGATACGCACGGCGCGGTTGACCTGGGCGCGAATCACATAGCCGCAACTTTCCAGGTTCACGCGCCCACCGGAGCGCCCGGCCCACTCCCAGTCGCAACCGCAATAGAAGCTGCCGGTCTGATTGCGGTCGTGCCATACCTGCTGGCGAGCGAGCACCTTGGCCGCTTCGAAGGAGGCGGGCGCAGCGTCAAGCAGTGAGGTGAATGCAAGCAGGACGCACACGAGCGCGCCTGCAAAGGTACGTCTACCTGGTCGATACATTGAACTACTGGATGCAATGCGTTTATCGGTAACCCTTGTCGCGCGGATTGTATCCGATCGACCGACTATTGCGAGGTCGACGCTACCAGCGGTCTGCGCCGTATCACGGCACGCTGACTGTGCATTCACAACGTGAATACGGCTGATACTCAGGCTACGTGTTCAAAGCGGTTCCGGATTTGCGTAAGGTATGCGTCCCCGTCGGTGCGACCTGCAGGTCGCACCGGTCCGACTGCTCCGCAGTCACGTTCATCCTTTTCAGGAGGCAAACAACCATGGCTTCGTTCGAGAATATCAAGCGTGTCGGCGTTATCGGCGCCGGTACCATGGGTCGCGGTATCGTCATGAACTTCATCAACGCCGGCTACCCGGTGACCTGGCTCGACGTCAATGCGGAAATGCTGGAGAAGGGCGTCGATGAGATTCGTAACGTCTACAAGCGCTCGGTAGCTCAGCAGCGCTTCGACGAGGCCGAAGCCAAGGCACGTGTCGACCGCGTAAGCACTACCCAGCAGTACAACGATCTGAATGACATGGATCTGGTGGTGGAAGCCGTCTACGAAAACATGGATCTGAAAAAGAAGATTTTCGCGGATCTGGACAAGGCGGTGAAGCAGGGAGCGATCCTTGCTACCAACACCTCCTATCTGGACATCGACGAAATAGCGTCTGCTACCCAGCGTCCGTCGCAGGTACTCGGTCTGCACTTCTTCAGCCCCGCGCACATCATGAAGTTGCTGGAAGTGGTGCGCGGCAAGGCCACTGCGCAGGATGTGATGGATACCTGCCTGGCTGTCGGCAAGAAGATCGGCAAGGAAGCAGTCCTGGCCGGCAACTGCCACGGTTTCATCGGCAACCGCATGCTGGAAAAGTACTCCCGTCAGGCGCGCCTGCTGATGCTCGAGGGCGCCACACCATGGCAGATCGATACAGCGCTGCAGGGTTTCGGCATGGCCATGGGTCCATATCGCATGTACGACGTTGTCGGTGTCGACCTTGGCTGGCGCTCGCGCCAACTGGCCGGCGTCGGCCGCGGCGAGCCTGTCGTATGGCTCGACAACAAGCTGTGCGAGATGGAGCGCTTCGGTCAGAAGAGCGGCCACGGCTTCTACAAGTACGAACCGGGCAGCCGTCAGGCGATTCATGATCCGGAAACCGACATGATGGCCCGCGAGGTTGCCGAGGAAGCCGGCTACACGCAGCGCGATATCGGTGATGACGAGATCGTCGAACGCTGCATCCTGGCACTGGTCAACGAAGGCGCGCGCATTCTGGATGAAGGTTTCGCTGAGAGCGCCGAGGATATCGACCGGGTCTATCGCTTCGGTTACGGCTTTCCCGCTGAGCGCGGTGGTCCGATGGCCTACGCCGACAGCCTGGGTCTGGATAAGGTCCTGGCGAAGATTCGCGAGTTCGAAGCCGACCAGGGTGAGTTCTGGAAGCCGGCGGCGGGTCTGGTCAAGCGTGCCGAAGCGGGCGAGCGTTTCACCAGGTCCTGAGCTTGAATCAGGCATAAAAAAACCGCGCTCAGGCGCGGTTTTTTTATGCCTGTCAACCGTTACTGGGCGCCGACCGGAATGCCTGTAACCGGTTCACCGTCGACCACCGCATCCTTGAGCACGATCTGGTATTCCTGTCCGTCGGTTTCGATCTGATTCAGGCGCACGAGCAGATATTGCCAGTCCTTGGCAAACCACAGGGTCGTTTCCCGCTTCGAGTCCGGTTCGCGAACCCGCTCGACCTCGATGGTATCGAATTGTCCGACGCGCGTAGTCACGCGGTCTTCACCTACCACGCGAAAGCGATATTCGTCGATGTCATCGCCGTCGACGACGCGATAGGTCATATCCTGCTTGCCAGCGGCCAGGTCACGCTGCAGCGCAAGCTGATAGGTGGTCTGATCGAGGAGACCGGGTTCCGTGGGGAGCGTGAACGGCTCGCCCTTGTGTTCGCCGGTCACGACGCCTGATTCCCAGTCGAAGAATTGCAGCGTTTCACGCCCCCGGCCCAGACCCCGCCGCTGATAGCGATAGGTCAACGGCACGATGGCGTCATCCTCGACACGCAGGACGCTCTTCTCGCTGAGACGTGCGACAAACATGCCGGCGCTGAAGTCGAGGCGCCATTTGCCGTCTTCCGCACGTGTAAGGCTGTGTGTGGCTTCCCCATTTACCGGAATCTTGCGCATGTCGGCGGCGTAGCTGGCGGTGAAGGGGACGAGATCCTGCGCCATGGTCAGGGCGCTGCTCAGTAGAAGGGGTAACAACAGAGTCCAGCGCACCGGACGGCTTGCAAAACGGTGATTGCGGCGCTCAGGCATCGGGCATCTCTCGCATGTCGAATTCCGTGTTTTCCAGCCTTAAACCGTTCGGGCCGATGGGGTCACCATCCAGACAAGCGCGACCGTTATGCAATTGTAGTCGGCCAGCGGCGAACCAGTTCATCACTCGGGGATATAGCAGATGTTCTCGCTGTTGCACCCGGGCGGCCAGAGCTTCGGGCGTGTCCCCGGCTACGATCGGAATGGCTGACTGCAGGATCAGGGGACCACCATCCAGTTCTTCGGTAACGAAGTGAACAGTGGCTCCATGTTCCTGGTCGCCGGCTTCGAGCGCGCGCCGATGGGTGTTCAGGCCCTTGTATTTCGGCAACAGCGACGGATGGATGTTCAATAGCCGGGCATGATAATGCGCGACGAAAGCGGGGGTAAGGATGCGCATGAAGCCCGCGAGAATGACCAGATCCGGACGGTAGCCATCAATCAGTGTGACCAGCGCCCGGTCGAAGCTGTCGCGATCGGCATAGCCGGTGTGATCGAGTACGGCTGTCTCGATCCCTTGACGGCGTGCGCGCTCGAGCCCCAGCACCCCGGGGCGGTTGGAGACGACGGCGACAATCTGGCACAGCTCGGGATCGGCCTGGTCCATCAGCGCCTGAAGATTACTACCGGATCCGGAAATCAGTACAACGACGCGACAGCTCACGCGATCAGCGACCGTTGCGCAGGATGACCGCTTCGTCCGAATCGGCTCCAGAGTGAATCTCGCCAATGATCCATGGCTGTTCCCCCGCCTGGGTCAGGGCCTGGAGGGCTGTCTGGGCCTGATCCGCAGCGACGCAAATGACCATGCCTACGCCGCAGTTCAGTACGCGGTGCATTTCCTTCTCGTCAACATTGCCCTGGGCCTGCAGCCAGTCGAACACCGCAGGACGCTCCCAGCTGGACAGGTCGATGCTGGCAATCGCGCCCTCAGGGAGAACCCGCGGGATGTTTTCCAGCAGACCGCCGCCGGTGATATGCGCCATCGCCTTGACCGCGCCCGTCTGTTTGATCAGTTGCAACAAGGCCTTTACGTAGATCCGCGTAGGAGCCATCAGCAATTCGGTAAGCGGCTGCCCGTCGAGCGAGACGGACTGAATGTCCACCTTCGAGACTTCGATGATCTTGCGAATCAGCGAATAGCCGTTGGAATGCGGGCCTGAGGAGGGCAGGGCAATCAGCACGTCGCCCGCGCCTACCTTGCTGCCATCGATGATGTCGGATTTCTCGACCACGCCCACACAAAAGCCGGCCAGATCGTAGTCGTCGCCTTCGTACATCCCGGGCATCTCGGCGGTTTCGCCGCCAACCAGCGCGCACCCGGCCAGCTCACAACCGCGACCGATGCCTTCCACCACCTGCGCGGCCACGTCCACGTTGAGTTTGCCGGTGGCGTAGTAATCGAGGAAGAACAGCGGCTCGGCGCCGCAGACCACCAGATCGTTGACACACATGGCCACCAGATCGATGCCGATGCTGTCATGCTTGTTCAGATCCATCGCCAGGCGCAGCTTGGTGCCGACACCATCGGTACCCGATACCAGCACCGGCTGCCGGTAGCCTGCCGGAATTTCACATAACGCACCGAACCCGCCCAGCCCGCCCATGACTTCCGGCCGCGAGGTACGCTTGGCGACGTGCTTGATGCGATCGACCAGGGCGTTGCCGGCATCGATATCGACACCGGCGTCCTTGTAGCTGATGGAGGGTTTGGACGGGGACTGGTTGCTCATGGGCGGCTCTCGGTGGAGAAGTTCGGAAGGTCTGGCCGTCGCCGACGGCCGAGATAAATTTAGCGGCCTAGTGTACCAACTCGCTTCGCACACGACCATGCCAGCAACCGTCCTGAATGCCCGTTTGCGCCAAGCGTGGCGCAGTCGAGCAGCGTCGAGTTGCCGCCACCCTGACGTTTCTTTAATGTATGCCTCTGGTTTGCTGCTCCCACGCCGCCCCCGGCACCTGCAGCGCACGTCAACGGAATCTTTCATGCCTGTGATGCGTCATCTCCTCTCGGTCTTCCTGCTTCCAGCTGCGCTGGCGTCCACCTGTGTCTCGGCCGCGGTGGTGGAAGGGTTTTATCGCGTCGAACTTCCACAGGATGAGGAAAAGGGTCGTGACGAAGTCATTCGCGAGGGCGTTCAGGTCATGCTGACGCGCCTGGCGGGTGAGCGCGTCGAGCGCAATGCGGCTTCGTTTTCACGTGCGCTGGATGACCCTCGCAGCCTGATGCGGCGGATCGCCAATACTGAGCGTGGCACGGTTACGATGGATTTCGAGCCGGCGGTACTGCGCGAGGTCCTGTCCAGCGGTGGTTCACCCATGCTCGGACGCAACCGTCCGGGTGTGTTGGTATGGGCGGTAGATGCCCAGTCGCTTGGAGACGAGATGGTCGGACAGGACAGCCAGTGGGCCGACGTGCTGCGCCGGGCTGCCGAGCATAGGGCCGTGCCGCTCAGCTTCCCGCTGGCCGATCTGGAAGATCGTGGCCGTGTCAGCGAGTCGTCGATTCGCCAGGCTGATGATGACGCACTGGCTAGTGCCAGCGAACGCTACGCGCCGGAGGGAATTCTGGCTGTGGGCGCCCGGTCGGACGACAACGAGACTGAACTGAGCTGGACCTTCTGGCTGAACCAGCAGGAATACTCTGGCGCGGAGAAAGCCGAAGATCCAGCGGTTGCCGCCGACAACCTGATGAAGGCAGTGGCAGCCGCGATCTTCGATCAGTATGCAGTGGCGGCCAGCGGCAGCGAGTTGAGTCGCTGGACGATCGTGGTGGACGAGGTGGGGACGCTGGCGGAGTTCGCCGGAATACAACGCATGATTCAGCAGCTCGGCGCAAACAGTTCACCGCAGCTGCTGTCGGTTGAGGGCGACAAGGTCACTTTCCGACTTGCATTCCCGGATGACGAAGCGCAGTTGGAGCGGATGCTTGCGCTGGATCACCGTATGCAGCGCACCGAAGCGCCGCCTGTCGAGCCCGAGCCGCCGGCCGAACCCGCACCGTTGCCTGACATCGAAGAGATGGCGCCAGAGGGTGATGTAGAGGTA
Source organism: Halopseudomonas nanhaiensis (assembly GCF_020025155.1). Taxonomy (NCBI): domain Bacteria; kingdom Pseudomonadati; phylum Pseudomonadota; class Gammaproteobacteria; order Pseudomonadales; family Pseudomonadaceae; genus Pseudomonas; species Pseudomonas nanhaiensis. Next base: position 2,673,556 of record NZ_CP073751.1, on the reverse strand, counting down.
ACGGAACCGGCGCAAGCGACGAGCGACGACCCGTTGGCGCAGCCGCAAGCGGATCTGCCTGACGCGTCGCCTGCGCCGAGCCGCCCGCAACCAGACCCGAATACCCTCTACTACCGCTGGCGCTGAGCCCGGACTGCCCTGCAAGGAGCAACAATGAACGCCGACTACCGTTGGTACTGGGTTGCCGGATTGGCTGCGCTGGTCGCCGCGCTGTATTTCCTGAGTCCGATCCTTTCGCCGTTCCTGATCGGCATGTTGCTCGCTTACCTCGGCGACCCGCTGGCCGATCGCCTGGAACGGCTCGGCCTGTCTCGAATAATGGCGGTGGTGGTCGTGTTCGCCATCGGTACCGGCGTTCTGGTGCTGAGCATCGTCATTCTGGTTCCGCTTCTCGGCAACCAGATTGCCTGGCTGCGTGACCAGATACCGGCCATGATCGACTGGATCAATCACGTCGCGCTGCCCTGGGTCGAGGTTCGCACCGGCGTCTCGACGGACGATTTCCGCCTGGATACGGTGCGCGACACCATCCGTGACAATCTCAGCAGCACTGGCGGGATCCTCGGGATGATCCTCGCACAGGCTACCCGATCAACCATGGCGCTGATCACCTGGATGGTGAACCTGTTCATGATCCCGGTCGTCGGGTTCTATCTGCTGCGGGACTTCGACTATATCGTTGCCCGCTGCCGCAGCCTGCTGCCACGGGATCAGGAGCCGATGATCGTTTCCCTGGTCAGGGAGTGCGATGTCGTTCTTGGCGCCTTCATTCGTGGGCAACTGTTGGTCATGCTGTGTCTGGGCATTCTGTACTCGCTGGGTCTGTGGCTGGTTGGCCTGGATCTGGCGCTGTTGATCGGCATGGTGGCTGGTCTCGCCAGCATCGTTCCCTACCTGGGCTTTGCCGTGGGTGCCGGGGCGGCGCTTGTCGCTGCGGCGTTCCAGTTCGGCGATGTGTTTCATCTGGTGATGGTCATCGTGGCGTTCAGCGTGGTGCAGACCCTCGAAAGCATAATCATCACGCCGCTGCTGGTTGGCGACCGGATCGGCCTGCATCCGGTCGCGGTGATTTTCGCAGTGCTTGCCGGCGGGCAGCTGTTCGGCTTCGTCGGTATCCTCGTGGCGTTGCCCGTCGCCGCGATCGTCATGGTCCTGGTGCGGCACGCGAATCGGCGCTACAAGGCCTCTGAAGCCTACCGAGTGTCGACCGACGGTGACGACATCATCACCGATATCGACGAAGTGAAGCAGGACTGATGGGATACGGCCAACCCGTTCAGCTGCCTCTGGGAATCAAGCTTCGTGACGAAGCGACCTTCGCCAGTTTTCATGTCGGTCCGAATGTGGCCGCCGTGGCCGCTGTCCGCGCGTTGACCACCCCTGCCGACGTTACGGTGTCGCAGGTTTATCTTTGGGGCGCGCCGGGAAGCGGTCGTTCGCATCTGCTTCAGGCAGCCTGCCATGAGGCGGCCGGCGTCGGTGCGCTGGCGATGTACCTGCCGCTGCGAGAGATTCTTGCTCACGATCAGAGCATCTTCGAGGGGATGGAGCAGTTCGATCTTCTATGCCTGGATCAACTGGAGGTGCTTGCCGGTGACGAGGCGTGGGAGGAGGCGCTGTTCCATTTGTACAATCGGCTCGTCGAGCAGGGCGGCAAGCTGCTGCTCGCCGCTGATGCGTCGCCCCGGACACTCGGGATCGGGCTGCCGGATCTGGCGTCGCGGCTCGGTTGGGGCGTGGTGTTCCAGCTGCACTCACTCGACGATGAGGACAAGCAGCAGATGCTTCAACTGCGCGCGTCACTGCGAGGTCTGCAGCTGTCCGACGAGGTGGCGCGCTACATTCTCAGCCGCGGCGCGCGCGGAATGGGCGAGCTGTTCGCCGTCCTGGAACGGCTCGATCAGGCCTCTCTGCAGGCCCAGCACCGCTTGACGATCCCGTTCGTCAAGCGGGTGATGGGCTGGTGATCAACGCTCGCCTGCGGAAACGCGGGCAGCCTGGAACGACCATCGCACATAGCCCATTGCGGCGATGAAATACATCACGCTGAAACCCACCAACAGCAGTCCGTAAGCCAGTCGACCCTCCTGAAAGCAGGTCAGCACCCCATGAATGAAGTACAGGTTGATCGCAAACATCAGCCACGCGTGGGTCCGAACGTGCCCTATGGCGATTCCCGGAGCGAAGATCAACAGCGGGAGCAGCAACACCCCGAGAATGATCACCGGGTTGGCGCCGTGCAGGTCGGCGATCAGCGCATTGAATATGAACAGGCTCAGCAGCAGGCCAACATAGCTGACGGCCGATAGCACCCGGGTCACGCGCACGCGCGGGACCAGATACGCCATGCTCGGTAGCGGCTTGTCAGCTCTGGCCACGGGAGGCTCCTCGTTGCAGCTGCAGGGCAATGTCCGCGACTCGCTTTCCAAGAGCCCGGCACAGCTGAGTCTCATGCGAGTCGATAGGACGCTTGCCGTCGGCGCCGGCGTGGTGGCTCGCACCGTACGGTGTGCCGCCGCCGCGCGTATCGGTCAGTGCGCTTTCGGTGTAGGGCAGCCCGACCAGCAACATCCCGTGATGAAGCAACGGAATCTGCATGGACAGCAGTGTGCTTTCCTGCCCGCCATGCAGGCTGGCGGTGGAGGTGAACACGGCCGCCGGCTTGCCAGCCAGTGTGCCGGACAGCCACAGACTGCTGGTGCCGTCGACGAAATATTTCAGGGGGGCGGCCATGTTGCCGAAGCGCGTCGGGCTGCCAAGGATCAGGCCGGCGCACTGTTTGATATCATCTTCGGTGCAATAGACCGCGCCGCTTTCAGGCACCGCGGGGGCGGTTGCTCGGGTATCGGTGGAAACCGACGGAACAGTCCGCACGCGGGCTTCCATACCGCCCTGTTCCACACCTTCGGCAATGAAGCGAGCCATGCTGGCTGTGGCCCCATGGCGGCTGTAATACAGAACCAGCACGTAGGGTGCACTCATTCGAACAACTCCTCGATTCGCTGCGGCGGCCGAGCCACGATGGTTTTGCCATTGGCCTGCACGATGGGGCGCTCGATCAGCTTCGGGTAGTCGACCATGGCCTGTACCAGTTGAGCCTCGCTCAGCTCGGGGTTATCCAGGTTCAGCTCGCGGTAGACGTCTTCCTTGCGCCGCATGAGCTCACGGGCGGTCATCCCGAGCTCCTTTAACAGCGCGCTGAGCGTGGCGTTGTCGGGCGGCGTTTCCAGGTAGGCGACGGTCTCGATCTCGAGACCGCGCTCCTCCAAAAGAGCCAGCGCCTCTCGCGACTTGGAACAGCGCGGGTTATGGTAGATCCGTACGGTGGTCATGGTCATGCTCCGTATGTGCTCGGTGGCTGGCGGTGGCCGGTGCCGGCTTTGGCGGCTATTCTAAGCCTTTACGCCAACCCTGTCAGGGAGACTGGATGCCGCCGCAAGTGCAGCAGTTGACATTTTTTTGCCGCTATCTGGTTCAGCGGTTCGTTGAAGACAACTGCCCGAAGAATGCCGCAGCGCTGACCTACACCACGCTTTTCGCGGTCGTGCCCGTGATGACCGTGAGTTACGCAATGCTGGCTGCGATTCCGTCATTCTCCGAGGCCGGGAGTCAGATCGAGAATTTCATCTTCCAGAATTTCGTACCGTCCACGGGGGTGGCGGTGCAACAGTATCTGTCCGATTTCTCCAACCAGGCACGTCAGCTGACCGGAATCGGCGTCGCCGTGCTGCTGGTCACCGCTTTTCTGATGATTACCAACATCGAGAAATCGTTCAACGCGATCTGGCGCATCCGCCAGCCTCGCCGCGGTGTATCGAGCTTCCTGTTGTACTGGGCGGTGCTCAGTCTCGGGCCGTTGCTGCTGGGCGCCGGATTTGTCGTCAGTACCTACCTGACCTCGATGGCATTTATGGGGAACGAAAGCAGTTATGCATCAGCCGGTCGCTGGATGCTTGGATGGGTTCCGCTGTTGCTCAGCATGGCGGCATTCACGCTGCTGTTCGTGGCCGTGCCCAATACCCGAGTGCCGTTGCGTCACGGGCTGATTGGTGGGGTGCTCGTGGCGCTGCTGTTCGAGGGAGCCAAGGCGTGTTTCGCCCTGTACGTTGCGCTGTTCCCGGGATATCAGCTGATTTACGGGGCGTTCGCCGCTTTCCCACTGTTTCTGCTATGGATCTATATCAGCTGGTTGATCATTCTCGCCGGTGCCGAGCTGGTCGCCAATCTCGGCAACGGTAGCGCCTGGAACCGGCCCGTCTACCCCTGGGTCGTCAATCTGCTGGGCCTGCTTCGTATGTTGCTGGATGCGCAGCGCAAGGGCGAGACGGTGGACCTGCACAAGGTCAACCGCGCCGGCTGGGTGGTGCACGAGCATCTCTGGCTCGATCTGACTGGCTGGCTGGAGGCTCGAAACCTGATAACCCGAGCGCATCAGGGCGGCTATGTGCTCAGTCGGGACCTGGACAGAACGGAGATGGCCGACCTGTTGGCGATGCTGCCCGAGCCGATGCCACCGGTTGACCGTCTGCCCACGCAGCTCGAAGGCGAGCCCACGTGGTACCCGCGTTTCCTGAGCGCCGCCGCCGAGCTCGAGGCACAGCGCGATCGCATTCTCGCCGGAAGTCTGAAGAGCTGGCTGAGCGATGCGCCATTCACGACGGATGTCGACCTCCGCAATACCAGGGACATGCCTTCATGACCAGACGATGGATCATAGTGCTGGCCGTCGCCTTGCTCGTGGCATGCAGCCCCGAGGACTGGGTTGATCAGCACGGCAAGCGAATCGAGTCGCAAAGCCTTACCAGCCGATGGCTGGTGGTCAATTACTGGGCGGAGTGGTGCGGGCCTTGCCGAGACGAGATACCCGAACTCAATACGCTGAGCATCGAGCGACCTGACGTTGCGGTAGTCGGCATCAATTTTGACGGATTGACCGAGGCCGAGCTTCGGAAGGTCAGCGACATGATGGAGATTCGCTTCCCGGTGCTGGGGCATGACTTCGCTTCTGCCATGGGCCTGGCCAGGCCCTCGGTGATTCCCACCACCTACATCATCGCTCCGGGTGGTGGCGAGGCCATCGCGCTTCAGGGTCCCCAGTCGGCCGAGGCGCTACTCAAGGTCATCGAACAGGGCAGGGCACGGCCGTGAGCAACGGGTACCGCCAGCGACGCTGATCAATCCTTGACGTACCAGTAGCGGTGCCAGTAATCAAGCACCTTGTCAGGATAGACCTGACTCCCCAGGCTGCCGTTGTAGCGCGCAAGAGCGCGGCGCAGGTTGCCGCGTTCCTTCTCCAGGTAGAATTTCAGAATGGTGCAGCCATAGCGCAGGTTGGTGCGCAAATCGATGAGGTTGTCGTCCGGTCGGCCGAGCTCATGCTTCCAGAAAGGCATTATCTGCATGACCCCCTGTGCACCTACCCGTGACAGCGCGAACCGGTCGAACAGACTTTCGACGTGTATAAGCGCTATGACCAGGTCAGGCTTGAGGCCGGCATGGCGGGCCTCGCTGTGGACATGGCGGAGAAAGTCGAGCCGCTCACGTTCATCCGGTAGATATGGGCGCATGCGCGTCGACATGTCGAGCAGCCAGACTTCCGCGTCGAAACGATCCTCGAAGCTGTCGGCCTCGGCGACGGTCTGCTTCAGATACGCGCGCAGTTCCGCGTCAATCGGCGCAGCAGGCACACGTTGCGCGTACGCCTGCATGGCGAGCAATGTCAGCGCGAGAAGACAGCATACCAACCGCAGGCGCTGGGCCATCTCAATGACTCGAAGCAGGTTCCAGAGCGTTGACGAATTCTGCCTGTAGCTCCGGGTCGCCGGTGGTCAGCAGAATAAGCATGTTCTCGAGTTGATTGGATTCTTCCATCAACCCCAGTTCAGCGAGCCGGTTCACGCGAAACGCCCACTGGTGAACCCCGGCTTCCTCCAGATCGTCGTAGATCAATGCAACCGCCTCGGCGAGCCTGGCACGCAGATCGCGGCCAACCAGCAAATTCAGTTCGCTGCGCACGGCAGGGCTCGCCTCTGCGCTGAGCTGTATGGCTCTGAGCTGATCGTAGTCGAGCTCGATGAAACCGTTGTCCAGCAGGTTCAACCGCGTCATGCCTTCCATGTCGGTTGTCAGCGTCGCGGTGAATTCGCCAGCGGTGACCTGTACGGGCTTTTCAGCCCAGGGCAGATTGCGGAAGTCGTCATGCTGATCCACGGCGTTGCCTTGGGCATCGTAGTGCGTCACTCGGTAGAGCTTCTGCTCGGTGACACGAATGACCCGCTGCGGGGTGTCCAGTACCAGCGACTCTCCCGCATCGATATGGATGCCGTGGCTGAGCAGCTCGCGTTCAGTACGACCTTCCGCGGAAAGCGTCGTCGGCGCGGAGGTGCTGCAGGCGCTCAGCAGAATCAGCGGCATCAGCAGGCCAAACAGCCGCCTGCCGGCGAGGGACGTGCGTGTGTTCAATTACCGGCAATCCGCTGCAGAAGAAAGTCGAGCATGTCGTCAACAGGCAGCGTCCGAGCGTCGCTGTCTCGACGATACTTGTATTCCAGCTGGCCGTCGTTCAGACCGCGATCGCTGATGACAACGCGGTGGGGAATGCCGATCAGGTCCATATCGGCAAACTTGACACCTGGGCTGACCTTCTTGTCACGATCGTCCATCAGCACGTCGATTCCCGCGCGCTTGAGCTGATCGTAGAGCTCTTCGGTTTTCTCGCGGACCGCTTGGGATGCTTCCATCTTCATCGGCACCAGAACGACCTGGAACGGCGCCAGGGCGTCCGGCCAGATGATGCCTCGGTCGTCATAGTTCTGTTCGATGGCTGCGGCGACCACGCGCGACACGCCGATTCCGTAACAGCCCATGGTCAGCGTCACTGCCTTGCCCTGCTCGTTGAGCACGTTGCAGTTCATCGCCTGGCTGTACTTCCTGCCGAGCTGGAAGATGTGTCCTACTTCGATTCCGCGTTTGATGACCAGATGGCCTTCGCCGTCCGGGCTTGCGTCACCCTCGACCACATTGCGCAGATCGCACACCGCATCAAGCCGCGCATCACGATCCCAGTTGACCCCGGTGAAGTGCTTGCCGTCCTGGTTGGCCCCACAGACGAAGTCGGCTAGCACTGCAGCGCTATGGTCGACCAATACCTTGATGTCCAGACCCACGGGGCCGATCGAGCCAGGTTTGCAGCCGATAACGCTCTGGATTTGCTGCTCTGTAGCCATCGTCAGGGGTGCATGGACCTCCGGCCGATTTTCGGCCTTGATCTCGTTCAGTTCATGATCGCCCCGCAGAACCAGCGCAACCAGCGGATGCGGCTGGCCTTCCTCTCCAGCGCCCAGAACGATCAGCGTTTTGACAGTGCGAGTGGCTGGCAGCTTCAGAAACGCACTGACCGCATCGATGGTGAACTGGTCCGGTGTGTCGACCATCGCGCGCTCCTGCGCCGGGGCAGGCCGCTCTTCCGAAGGCAACAGCGCGGTGGCCTTCTCCATGTTCGCTGCGTAGCGGCCGGTGTCGGAAAAGACAATTGCATCTTCGCCGGAATCCGCCAGAACATGAAACTCGTGCGAACCCTCGCCGCCGATCGACCCGTTGTCGGCAACGACCGGTCGATAATCGAGACCCAGCCGGCTGAATACGTTGCAATACGCCTGATACATCCCGTCGTAGGTCTGCTGCAGGGATGGTTGGTCGATATGAAAGGAATAGGCGTCCTTCATGGTGAACTCGCGGGCGCGCATCAGGCCGAAGCGCGGGCGGATTTCGTCACGGAACTTGGTTTGAATCTGATACAGGTTGAGCGGCAGCTGCTTGTAGCTGGTGATTTCGTTGCGGGCCAGCTCGGTGATCACTTCCTCATGGGTCGGCCCTACGCAGAATTCACGATCATGCCGGTCCTTCAGACGCAGCAGTTCGGGTCCGTACTGCTCCCAGCGGCCGGATTCCTGCCATAGCTCCGCCGGCTGAATCGCCGGCATCAGCACTTCCAGCGCGCCGGCGTTGTTCATCTCGTCACGTACAACGTGCTCCACCTTGCGCAGCACCCGCAGACCCATCGGCAGCCAGGTGTACAGTCCCGATGCGATCTTGCGGATCATCCCCGCGCGCAACATCAACTGGTGGCTGATGACCGTGGCGTCGGCGGGCGTTTCTTTCAGGGTGGAGATGAGAAATTGGCTGGTACGCATCGGCAAGCGGATCCTGGTGGGGTCGATTCTGGCCGGTATTGTACGGGCCGGCCGATGCCCCGTACAGTGCGCCGACACTGGCTGCCGACCAGACGGCAGGCATAAAAAAACCCGGCCGGAGCCGGGTTTTCTTCAACTACGGTCGGGGATTACAGCAGATCCCAGGAGTAGGAGACGATCAGACGATTCTCGTCGATGTCGCCGCCATCCAGATTTGCGTCCTGGCGAACGGTAGCGTTACGCCACAGTACGTTCAGGCCTTCAAGAGCACCAGACTGGAACTCGTAGTTCAGGTGGCTGTTACGCTCCCAGCGAGTATCGCGAGCGACGAATGCGCCCTCGGCTTCGATCGTCGCAAAGCCTGTGTCGATGTCATAGCCGCGGATGTAGCGAGTCATGAAGCTCAGGCCTGGGATGCCGAGGCCTGCAAAGTCGTAATCATAGCGGACTTGGTAAGATTTCTCGTCCTTGGCGTTGAAGTCCGCATACTGAACTGAGTTGGCAAGAAAGATAGCACCGTCTTCATACGCAAAGCGGTTATCACCGCCCATCTGCTGGTATGCAACGGTGAAGCCATGGTTACCCGCGCCTAGAGTGAAGGCGAGAGATCCTGCCTGGTTGTCGTAGGAGGTACCCGCATCAGGAGTTTCGTCAGATGTATCGTAGAAAGCGAACTCAGTGCCGAGCGACAATCCGTCATTGATTGCGAAATTGTGACTCAGACCGACGAAATGGCGCTTCCACAGCTGATCGGCGTCAGATGTATAGAGCGTCGCAGCCAGCTGATCGTTGAAAGTATAGGTGCCGCCGAGATACACGACCTCTTCGTCATCGACGTATGAGGTAAAGACGCCGTCGTACTCAGATGAACCAGCCATATCGCTACGCTTGTTCATGCGACCGGCTTCGACGAACAGCCCGTCGATCGAATTATTGGCGACGCTGTAGCCCTGGTAGTGGTTCGGCAGCAGGCGAGCGTCGTCGTAGGCGATGACCGGATTTTCCGGGAAGTGGACGCCATAACGCAGGACGGTGTCGCCCAGGATGTTGGCTTTTACGGCGCCACGGATTTCGGAGTACTCGTTTGGAACATTGTAATCCGGGTCGCTCGAATCGTTCGGGAGAATCCCGGTTCCACGTCGTCCGTTGCCGCTGTCGAGCTTCAGGCCGCCCATTGCGGTCACGTCAAAGCCAAGGCCGATCGGGCCCTGGCTGAAGCCGGACTGGAAATCAAGCAGAAGGCCGGTAGCCGCTTCTTCGCGCTTGCCGCCGTCACGGAAGTCACGGTTGAAATAAACTGTGCGGCTGTTGAGGGTGGCAGAAGCGCCCTCGACGATGCCCTGATTTTCGGATTCGGTTTGCGCTACAGCTTGCGACGCGATCAGGCCGTTGCCCATGGCAACCGCAAGCGCGATCGAACTCCATTTGACTGCATTTTTCATTGTGTACTCCTTCATCAAAAAAGCTTGAGGCTACTGTTATCGTTACCGTCTGTTCTTATTATCGGCCCGACTCTAAAACATCGCATGCGAATATACAAAAGCAATAGCTTGAAAAACAGTGATTTGTCGCAAACTCCTCACAAGCTGTCGCATCCGTCCCGCGTTTCGCTTTCCCGCGATTGCCGCGACGCGCAGCTATATTAACCATCTTTCAGGCGTGGCTGAAATATCTGCAAATGCCTGCGCCCCCCTGATCTGGAGCGGTAAACCATGTTCGAACTTCACCCGCAGCTCGCTCAGGACTGTATTGCGGTAGGCGATCTTCCGCTTTCGCGGCTCCTGCTGATGAACGATTCCCAGTTTCCGTGGCTGATTCTGGTGCCTCGGAGGCGGGAGGTGACCGAGTTGTTCGAGCTGAGCGCTGCCGACCAGGCCCAGCTTCAGGCGGAAATGTCGGGCCTTGGGCAGCTATTGAAAGACACATTCAATGCCGACAAGATGAACATCGCCGCGTTGGGGAATATGGTGAGTCAGTTGCATATACATGTGGTCGTTCGATTTCGTGTTGACCCGGTCTGGCCTGCACCAATATGGGGCAAGTTGCCCCCGGTGCGTTATGAAGGCGAAGCGCTTGAACAACGCCTTGCCGAACTCCGCGCGGTGCTGGGGAAACACTTCAACTTTGTGGAGGCCGACAAATGAGCGATCTACTGGAACACAGACTGGCGGACCTCGAAGCGCGCCTCGCGTTTCAGGACGACACTATCCAGACCCTCAATGACATGGTCAGCCGACAGCAGATGGAGTTGGACAAACTGAGCCGGGCCATGGAATTACTGGCGCGTCGGCAGGCGGATATCGCCGCGTCCATCCCGGTTGACGCCGAGGATTCACCTCCGCCGCATTATTGACGAGCGTCCGGGTCTGCAGCGACCAGAAGCGGCGCGGGAATCAACCCGCGCCGTAGCGCTCAGGTCTCGAGAAGGCTGCGCAGCATCCAGGCTGTCTTTTCGTGTACCTGCATGCGCTGCGTGAGCAGGTCAGCGGTTGGCTCGTCATGTGTGCTGTCGCAGATCGGGAATATGCTGCGAGCGGTCCGGACGCACGCCTCGTGACCCTCCACCAGCAACCGAATCATTTCCCGCGCCTCCGGCACACCCTCATCTTCCTTGATTGAACTCAGCTCGACGAACTGCTTGTAGGTGCCGGGAGCAGGGAAGCCCAGGGTGCGGATGCGCTCGGCGACGTCATCCACCGCCAGCGCCAGTTCGGTGTAGTGCTGCTCGAACATCACGTGCAGCGTCTGGAACATCGGACCCTTTACGTTCCAGTGAAAGTTGTGGGTTTTCAGATATAGCGTGTAGGTATCTGCCAGCAGGCGCGACAGCCCCTCCGCAATCTTGCCGCGGTCTTCTTCGGTTATGCCGATGTCGATCTTCATATCCACTCCTCTTGATATGCGGTTTCTTCGTGTTTCATCGAACAGTATAAGGGTAGCCGGTAAAGCCTCAATGCTACGAAACGACGCGGCGCGCAGTGGCCCGACTTTTCCCGCGGAGGCAAAATATCGGGTATATTATTGCGCTTTTATCCGGGCGCTCCGCGAGCTGACAGGCCGATGGCGCCGAATCGTCGAACACAGGAACACCACACCATGATGCGTACCCACTATTGCGGCCAGCTGAACGAATCGCTGGCTGATCAGGAAATCACTCTCTGTGGCTGGGTCCACCGCCGCCGCGATCATGGTGGCGTGATCTTCCTTGATATTCGCGATCGTGAAGGCCTCGCTCAGGTGGTTTTCGATCCCGATCGGGAAGACACCTTCGCTCTGGCGGACCGAGTGCGCAGCGAATACGTCGTCAAGGTGCGCGGCAAGGTGCGTCCGCGCCCGGCAGGCGCAGTGAACCCCAACATGGCTTCCGGGGCGATCGAGGTGCTGGGTTACGAACTGGAAGTGCTGAACCAGGCTGAGACCCCTCCGTTCCCGCTCGACGAATACTCCGATGTTGGCGAGGAGACCCGTCTGCGTTACCGCTTCATCGACCTGCGTCGTCCTGAAATGGCTGCCAAGCTCAAGCTGCGCTCGCGCATCACCAGCAGCATCCGGCGCTACCTTGACGAAAACGGCTTCCTGGACGTCGAGACGCCGATTCTGACGCGCGCCACGCCGGAAGGGGCGCGGGACTATCTGGTGCCAAGCCGCACCCACCCGGGCAGCTTCTTCGCTCTGCCGCAGTCGCCGCAGCTGTTCAAGCAGTTGCTCATGGTTGCCGGCTTCGACCGCTACTATCAGATCGCCAAATGCTTCCGTGATGAGGACCTGCGTGCCGACCGCCAGCCGGAATTCACGCAGATCGATATCGAGACCAGCTTTCTTGACGAAGCGGACATCATTGGTCTGACCGAAGGCATGATCCGCGGTCTGTTCAAGGAAGTGCTCGATCTGGATCTTGGCGACTTCCCGCATATGACGTTCGAGGAAGCCATGCGTCGCTATGGCTCCGACAAGCCGGATCTGCGCATTCCGCTCGAGCTGGTCGATGTTGCCGATCAACTCTCCGAAGTCGAATTCAAGGTATTCAGCGGTCCGGCCAAGGACCCGAAAGGCCGCGTCGCGGCACTACGGGTGCCGGGCGCTGCCGGCATGCCGCGCAGCCAGATCGACGACTACACCAAGTTCGTTGGCAACTACGGCGCCAAAGGCCTGGCCTATATCAAGGTCAACGAGCGGGCGAAGGGCGTCGAAGGGTTGCAGTCGCCCATCGTCAAATTCATTCCCGAGCAGAACCTGCAGGTCATCCTGGACCGGGCAGGCGCCGTGGATGGCGATATCGTGTTCTTCGGTGCGGACAAGGCCAAGATCGTCAGCGACGCCCTGGGCGCACTGCGCATTCGGCTGGGCCATGACCTCAAGCTGCTCACCTGTGAGTGGGCGCCGCTCTGGGTGGTCGACTTCCCGATGTTCGAGGAAAACGATGACGGCTCGCTGTCGGCCCTGCATCACCCGTTCACCGCGCCGAAGTGCTCGCCGGCAGAGCTCAAGGCCGATCCTGCTGCAGCGCTGTCGCGTGCCTATGACATGGTGCTCAACGGCACCGAACTGGGCGGCGGTTCGATCCGTATCTACCGCAAGGACATGCAGCAGGCGGTATTCGACATTCTTGGCATCAGCCCCGAAGAGCAGCAGGAAAAGTTCGGCTTCCTGCTCGATGCCCTGAAGTATGGTGCGCCGCCGCATGGTGGCCTGGCGTTCGGTCTGGACCGTCTGGTGATGCTGATGACCGGCGCCAGTTCGATCCGCGAGGTCATCGCGTTCCCGAAGACGCAGAGCGCAGCAGACGTCATGACTCAGGCGCCGGGCGCAGTGGACAGCAAGGCGCTGCGCGAACTGCATATTCGTTTGCGCGAGCAGCCGAAGGCGGAGTAAGCGGGGTTTCTGCAGCTCTCAGCAACCATAATGCCGATTCGCGCTGTGAGGCGTGTGATTGCGACGGACCGTCGGCGCCTAGGACGGGCGCCGCCGAGCCTACAGGGATGTATTCACGGCGTGGCCGGCGCAGTCGCACGACTTGCTGCGCCAAGCGCTGATCTCGCATCACAAAAGAAAGCAATCCGGAGAATCTCATGGCCGGTCATTCCAAATGGGCCAACATCAAACACCGCAAGGCGGCGCAGGATGCCAGGCGGGGCAAGATATTTACCAAGCTGATCCGTGAGCTGACCATCTCGGCGCGCCTCGGCGGGCCGGTACCAGCGGACAACCCTCGGCTCCGCTCGGCAGTCGACAAGGCGTTGGGTTCGAACATGACCCGCGACACCATCGATCGGGCGATTGCCCGGGGAGCCGGCAGCAACGACGCCGACAATATGGAAGAGCTGACGTACGAAGGCTACGGCGCCGGTGGCGTGGCCATCCTGGTTGAAGCGATGACGGACAATCGCAACCGTACGGTCGGCGAGGTGCGTCACGCCTTCAACAAATGCGGTGGTAATCTTGGGACAGACGGCTCGGTGGCCTACCTCTTCACGCGCCGCGGCCGCATCAGCTATCTGCCGGGTGTCGACGAGGACGGTCTCATGGAGGCTGCGCTGGACGCAGGCGCGGAAGACATCGTCAGCAACGATGATGGATCGGTGGACGTCTACACCGCCTTCGAGGAGTTCGGGGCCGTCAAGGACGCGCTGGACGCTGCGGGATTCGCCAGCGAAGCTTCAGAGGTGAGCATGATTCCCTCGACGACCACGCCGCTCGACGCTGATACTGCGGAGAAGGTCATCCGTCTCATCGACATGCTCGAAGACCTCGACGACGTGCAGAATGTGTACAGCAACGCCGAGATTTCGGACGAGGTCATGGATCAGCTGGGCTGACCCGTTCTCACTGGACGATGGGAGGCATTGCCTCCCTTTTTCATTTGCGGCATCGTGTCGCCCAGAAGGACCCGCGCGTTTCCCTCGGCTAGGACTTAGGCACACATGGCATTGATACTCGGGGTAGACCCTGGTTCGCGCATTACCGGCTTCGGCATCGTACGGGAGGAAGCCGGGCAGTGTTCCTATGTCACCTCAGGATGCATACGCCTTGGCGATGGTCCGTTTCCGGAGCGTCTCAAGCGAATCTTCGAATGTCTCAGCGAGCTCATCGAACATCATCGCCCGACGGTTCTGAGCATTGAACAGGTTTTTCTTGCACGCAATCCGGACTCCGCGCTCAAGCTTGGCCAGGCACGGGGAGCGGCAATAGTGGCAGCGGTCAACGCCGGGCTCGTAGTGAATGAATACACGGCGCGGCAGGTCAAGCAGTCCGTGGTGGGCACCGGGGCAGCCGACAAGACGCAGGTGCAGCATATGGTCACCCAGTTGCTCGGGTTGTCCGGCACGCCGCAGGCGGACGCAGCCGATGCCCTGGCGATCGCTCTCTGCCACGCCCACTCCGCAGCTCTGCATGCACAACTTGGTGGCGGCCTGATCGGCCTGCGCGCCGGTCGTATGCGCCGCCGCTGACAACAGGAATCAAATGTGATCGGCAGACTCACCGGCATCGTGCTGGAAAAGCAACCTCCCTTCATTCTGCTGGATGTACAGGGCGTCGCCTACGAGCTCGATGCTCCGATGAGCACCTTCTATGAGTTGCCGGCCGTCGGTGAGCGGGCGGTGCTGCATACACACATGGTGGTGCGCGAGGATGCCCAGCTGCTCTATGGCTTTTCCCACAAGCGTGAGCGGGAGCTGTTTCGCGAGTTGATAAAGCTCAACGGCGTCGGACCTAAGCTTGCCCTGGCGCTGATGTCCGGGCTGGACGTCGACGAACTGGTCAGGGCTGTCCAGGCGCAGGATACCTCGGCGCTGGTCAAGGTTCCGGGTGTTGGCAAGAAGACCGCCGAGCGCCTGCTGGTGGAGCTCAAGGACCGGTTCAAGGCATGGGAAGCACTACCGGGACCACTCAAGACACTCGGGCCGGGCAAGCAGCCAGCGCAGCCGGCGTCGCAATCAAGCGATGCAGTCAGCGCTCTGGTCTCTCTGGGTTACAAGCCCCAGGAAGCGAGCAAGGCAGTGGCCGCAATCGAGGAAGACGGGCTCAGTAGTGAAGAGTTGATTCGCCGTGCACTCAAGGGCATGGTGTAGCCATTTACAGCGTAACGCGCACGGACCTGACATGTTGGAAGAAGACCGCCTGATCGCCGCCTCGCCGCGGCAGCAGGAAGAAGTGATCGATCGGGCGATCCGCCCGTACCGGCTTGCCGACTATATCGGCCAGCCCACCGTGCGCGAGCAGATGGAGCTGTTCATCAAGGCGGCCAAGGGGCGCGGCGAGGCGCTCGACCATGTGCTGATTTTCGGTCCGCCAGGCCTGGGCAAGACCACGCTGGCAAACATCATTGCCCAGGAAATGGGCGTGAAGATCAAAAGCACCTCCGGTCCGGTGCTCGAGCGGGCCGGTGATCTGGCCGCCATGCTGACCAATCTGGAAGCAGGGGACGTGCTGTTCGTCGACGAGATCCACCGTCTGTCTCCGGTCGTGGAGGAGATTCTCTATCCCGCGATGGAGGACTATCAGCTCGACATCATGATCGGCGAGGGTCCTGCTGCACGATCCATCAAACTCGACCTGCCACCGTTCACCCTGGTAGGCGCGACCACCCGCGCCGGCATGCTTACCAATCCGCTACGTGACCGTTTCGGTATCGTCCAGCGCCTGGAGTTCTACGGCGTCGACGACCTGTCCACCATCGTATCCCGCTCGGCCGCCATCCTCGGGTTGCAGCTCGATCCCGCAGGCGCCAGGGAGGTGGCCCGACGTTCGCGCGGCACGCCGCGTATCGCCAATCGCCTGTTGCGCCGAGTAAGGGATTTTGCCGAGGTACGCAGCGAAGGCGCCATTACTCGCGAAGTCGCGGATCAGGCACTCAATCTGCTCGACGTGGACGAGCAGGGGTTCGATCACATGGACCGCCGCCTGCTGCTAACGATGATCGATAAATTCGATGGTGGGCCGGTAGGTGTAGACAGCCTCGCCGCCGCTATCAGCGAGGAGCGCCACACCATCGAGGATGTGCTTGAACCCTACCTGATTCAGCAGGGGTTCATCATGCGCACCCCGCGTGGGCGTGTGGTGACCCGTCATGCCTATCTGTATTTCGGCCTCGATCTGCCTGCACGGATGGAACGCAATACACCGGATCTGTTCAGCGACAGCTGAAATCCGGCCGATGAAAAATATTTTCGTTTTGGCGAGACTTCCCACTATGCAAACGTTCGTCTTGGCTCTACATTATGCGCGCTGACAGTCCTGGGCCGCCATTCGCGCTGAGAGCCCGTGTCTATTTTGAAGATACCGATGCCGGTGGCATCGTCTACTACGTCAATTACCTCAAATTCATGGAGCGTGCGCGAACCGAGCTGGTCCGCTCCCTGGGGTTTGATCAAAGCGTCTTGCAGCGCGAAAACATCATCTTTGTTGTGCATTCCGTTTCGGCGCGCTACCACGCGCCCGCACGATTGGACGATGAACTAGTGATAAGCGCAGCGGTCTCGGAACTCAAGCGAGCGAGCATCCGCTTCGTTCAGCAGATCCACCGTGCCGATGGCACGCTGCTGTGTGAGGGTGAAGTATTGGTCGCATGCGTAAGCGGCGACCGCTACAAGCCCAGAACCATACCCGCTGCGTTGGCCGAGGCATTTGCCGCCAGCAGGCAGGAAACACGTGATACCGAGCAAGGAGTGGTAGATAGTGCAAGCTGATCAAATGTCGATGTGGCACCTGGTATCCAGCGCCAGCGTGCTGGTGCAGCTGGTTATGCTGACCCTCATCGCCGCATCCGTCGCTTCCTGGATCATCATCTTTCAGCGCACCACCACGTTGCGTGCCGCCAAGAGTTCTCTGGATGACTTCGAAGAGCGTTTCTGGTCGGGGATCGATCTGTCCAAGCTGTACCGCCAGGTAACCGGCACACCGAACGCGGATTCGGGTCTGGAGCAGATCTTTCGCGCCGGCTTCAAGGAGTTTTCCCGCATGCGTCAGCAGCCGGGTGTCGATCCGGACGCGGTCATGGACGCGGTACAGCGGTCGATGCGGGTAGCCATTTCCCGCGAGGAAGAGAAGCTCGACAGTCATCTGTCGTTTCTCGCCACGGTAGGCTCGACCAGCCCGTACATCGGCCTGTTCGGTACCGTCTGGGGCATCATGAATTCCTTCCGCGGTCTGGCAACCGTCCAGCAGGCGACGCTTGCCACCGTCGCTCCCGGTATTGCCGAAGCGCTGATCGCTACCGCGATTGGTCTGTTCGCTGCGATCCCGGCGGTTATTGCCTACAACCGCTTCTCCGCTCGTTCGGAAATGCTGATCGGCCGGTATTACACCTTCGCCGACGAATTCTCCAGCATCCTCCACCGCCGCGTGCACGCCAGCGAAGAGTAATCGGGAGACTTCATGCAGGTTCCAGGCAGACGCCACAAACGCAAACCGGTCGCAGAGATGAACGTCGTGCCGTATATCGACGTCATGCTCGTCCTTCTGGTGATTTTCATGGTCACCGCGCCGATGCTCAATCAGGGGGTCAAGGTTGACCTCCCTCAGGTATCGAGCGAGGTGTTGCCATCTGATAACAACCAGCAGGTGCTGACACTGTCGGTGCTCGCGGACGGCTCGTATTTCTGGAACCTTGGTGAAAGTGTCGACACGGAGAACCAGACCGATAGCGCGATTTCCCTGGAGGAGATGGTCGAGGGCGTGAGTAAGATCATACGTGCTCGTCCGGATACCCAGGTGTACATTCGTGGCGATCAGGCGGCCAACTATGGAGTGGTTGTCTCGGCGATGGCCGGCTTGCAGCAAGCCGGCGTGCCCAACGTCGGATTGATTACCGAGGCGCCGTGAACACACGCGAAGACCACCCGCGCGAGGGCGGAACCGGGCGATTTACCGCGTCGGCTATCAAGGCGGTTGCGCTTCACGTCGTGGTGGCGGCATTGCTGTTCGTTTCGTTCTCGTCGGCCCCTGAATTCGAGCCCGCCAAGCCGATCGTGCAGGCTCGACTCGTTCAGCTAAACTCGAAAAGTCCGGCCACCACGCAAACCAATCAGCGTATCGCCGGGGAAGCTGAGCGTACGGCTGCGCCGACGCACGAAGCCGAAGAGCTCGAGCGCAAGAAACAGGAACAGCAGGAAGCGCAGGAAGCTGCCAGTCAGGCTGCTGCAGACAAGGCCCGCCAGGAAGCTGCGGCCGCTGCGCAGGCCGAGCGGCAAAAGCAGGTTGCTGCAGCGCGCGCCGAAGCGGAAAAGACCGCCAAGCAGAAAGCCGAGGCGGAAGCCAAGCGTCAGGCAGATATTGCCCGCAAGCGCGCCGAGGAAGAGGCGCAGAAAAAAGCCGCCGCAGCCGATGCAGCCAAACAGAAGGCTGCTGAAGACGCCAAGCGCAAGGCAGCGGAAGAGGCCAAGCGAAAGGCGGCCGAGGATGCCAAACGCAAGGCTGCTGAGCAGGCGAAGAAGAAAGCCGAGGCCGACCGCGTAGCTCGAGAGAAGCGCGAACAGGAAGACGCACGGGCCCGAGCTCTGTCGGAGCTGCTCGCGGAAGAAACCCAGTATCAGCGCGCCCAGGCCGACCAGATCGGCGATGAGGTTGCGGCCAGTTTTGATGATGTCATTCGCCGCTACGTCAGCGAGCAATGGCGTCGACCGCCTACAGCGCGCAACGGCATGGTGGTCGAAGTGCGCATCAGCATGTTGCCCACGGGCCAGATCACCGATGCGGTGGTCACCCGGTCCAGTGGTGACGCGGGCTTTGATCAATCCGCGGTGCAGGCAGTCAAGAACGTCGGGCGGATCCCGGAGATGCAGCAGCTGTCGCGGGAAAACCCGGCCATCTTCGATCGCGACTATCGCAACAAGCTCTTGCGATTCAGACCAGAGGACTTATCGTTTTGATGACTTCAAAGAAACTCGGCGGACTGTTCGTCGCACTGGTCATGTTTTGCTTCGCTGCCCTTGCGCAGGCGCAGAACGTGATCGAGATTACCCGTGGTACGGACCGCGCGACCCCCATCGCGGTCGTACCCTTTGGTTGGAGTGGCAGTGCTCCATTGCCGGAAGATCTGGCGCAGATCACGGGCCAGGATCTGTACAACAGCGGCATGTTTGCCCCGTTCGATCGTCAGAACATGCTCAGCTATCCTACGCGGGCCGAGGAAATATTCCCCCGCGACTGGAAAGTGCTCGGCGTTGATTACGTCGTGGCCGGGCGCGTTACGCATGACGCCGCGGCTGATCGCTATGAAATCGCCTATCACCTGTACGGGGTAGCGCGCGAAGAGCTGCTCATGTCCAAGACGGTCAGCGGGTCGCGCAGCCAGCTGCGTGATCTCGCGCATCATGTCAGCGACCAGGTGTTCGAAGAGCTCACCGGTACGCGCGGAGCATTCAATACCAAGCTGCTATACGTTTCCGCCGAACGTTTTTCCGTGGACAACACGCGCTACACGCTGCAGCGGTCCGATTACGATGGTGCCCGTGCGGTGACCCTCCTGCAGTCGCGCGAGCCGATCCTCAGCCCGAGCTACGCCCCGGATGGCCAGCGTATCGCCTATGTATCCTTCGAATCGAGACGGCCGGAAATCTACATACATTACGTGCAGACCGGCCGCCGCGAGCGCATAACCAGCTTCCAGGGGCTCAACGGAGCTCCGGCCTGGTCCCCCGACGGCAAACGTCTGGCATTCGTGCTGTCCCGCGACGGTAATCCGGAAATCTACGTCATGAACCTTGAGACCAAGGAAATGCGCCGGGTGACCAACCATTTCGCAATCGATACCGAGCCGACCTGGATGGACAACGACACCATCGTGTTCACCTCGGACCGTGGGGGGCGCCCGCAGATCTACAAACAGAACATCAACAGTGGCGGAACAGAGCGGTTGACCTTCGTCGGCAACTACAACGCCAATGCCAAGCTATCCTTCGACGGCCAGACCATGGTCATGGTCCATAGACAGGATGGTTACCAAAACTTCCGTATTGCTGCGCAGGATCTCAAGCGCGGCAATTTGAAGGTATTAACAGAAACGTCGTCGGATGAGTCACCCACTGTTGCACCCAACGGCACTATGTTAATTTATGCTACCCGTCAACAGGGACGGGGCGTGCTCATGCTGGTCTCAACCAATGGTCGTGCACGGTCGGAGATTCCGACACAGTTCAACGACCTGCGCGTACCATCATGGTCCCCATACCTGCCTTAGGGTGCCAATACCAAACCATGGGGTTTTCAGGAGTTTTAAGATGCAAGTTATCAAGTTCGGCAAGTTCGCAGCTCTGGTTGTAGCTTTCGGCGTAGTTGTTGGTTGTTCCTCCAAGGGTGGTGACGCCGCAGGTACTGGCGCTGTCGACCCGAACGCAGGCTACACCAGCAGCGCCCCGACCTCCGGTAGCGACATGAACAGCGAAGAAGCTGCTCTGCGCGCCATCACTACGTTCTACTTCGAGCTGGACAGCTCCGAGCTGAAGCCGGAAGCGATGCGCGCTCTGGACGTTCATGCGCGTGACCTGAAGTCCGAAAACAACAACGTCGTTCTGGAAGGTCACACCGACGAGCGCGGCAGCCGTGAGTACAACATGGCTCTGGGCGAGCGTCGTGCTGCTGCCGTTCAGCGCTACCTGGTTCTGCAAGGCGTTTCTCCGGCCCAGCTGGAACTGGTTTCATACGGTGAAGAGAAGCCGGCTGCCATGGGTTCGGACGAAGAGTCCTGGGCTCAGAACCGTCGCGTAGAACTGCGTAAGTAATAAGCATGAAAAAAGGATACAGGGGTTATGCACTTGGTCTGGCGCTGTTGCCGCTTTCGGTAACAGCCCAGGTACCGGTCTACGATGGCAGCTCTGGTGGTTATCAGAACGGCCAATCGTCAGCCCCTGCGTCCTCGCAGTCTGCAGCTGGTCTCTCGATGGAGGGCCAGCTCATGCAGCAGCTTTATCAGCTGCAACAGGAAGTATCCATGTTGCGTGGTCTGGTGGAAGAACAGGAGCACCGTCTCAAGCAGATGGAGCAGAACCAGCTCGATCAGTACGAGGATCTGGATCGCCGCCTGTCCGCTCGCACCAATGGCAATATGGGGTCAACTGCGCCCGCCGATGCTGGTACGACCAGTGACAGTGACGAGCAGGTGGTTGATGCCAGAGGTCCTGTACAGTCGCCTGCTGGCGAATCGACCGCTCCGGCCGATCCGGCGCGAGAGAAGTTGATGTACGAAGCTGCATTTGACCTGGTCAAGCAGCGTGATTTCGAGAAAGCCGCCATGGCTTTCAGCGCTTTCGTGCGTCGTTATCCGGATAGCGAATATGCCGGCAACGCACAATACTGGTTGGGGGAAGTTCATCTCGCCCAGTCAGATCTTCAATCAGCCGGCCAGGCGTTTGCCCAGGTCCCGGCGCGCTATCCCGGCCACCGCAAGGAAGCCGATGCGCTCTACAAGCTCGCCGATGTCGAGCGGCGCCTCGGTAATGCGCAGAAGGCCAGAGAGCTGTACCAGGAAGTGCTGTCCAAGCACCCCAATACCTCTGCCGCCCAGCTTGCCCGACGCGATCTCGAGTCGCTCGGCTAGATACGGCCTGCCTTTTTTGTCCTGCCTCGGCTAAACTAGGCGCCCTCTGAAATCGCAGCCTGCCTGCACTCACCCTCTGTGAGCATGCGCACGTTGCCGCTTTGGGCCTCTGCCTGTTTAGCAGTCCAGCCCGGGATAAATCAATGCCAGACCTGCCGAACCCGAATCTGCGGATTACGGAGATTTTCTATTCCATCCAGGGCGAAAGCCGCACGCTCGGCTTGCCCACTGTGTTCGTGCGCCTGACCGGTTGCCCTCTGCGTTGCCATTACTGCGATACGGCGTACGCCTTCAGCGGGGGCGAGGTCATGCCGCTGGAGGAGATTCTCGCACGCGTAGCGTCTTTCTCGCCGCGCTATATCTGCGTAACCGGCGGAGAGCCGCTCGCACAGCCAAACTGTCTGGTGCTGATGGAGCACCTCTGCGCCGCAGGGTACGAGGTGTCGCTGGAAACCAGCGGTGCGCTTGACGTGGCCGCAGTCGACAGCAGGGTGAGTCGCGTGATGGATCTGAAAACGCCGGCTTCCGGAGAATCCCATCGCAACCTCTATTCGAACATCGAGTATCTCGGCAAGCGCGATCAGGTGAAGTTCGTCATCTGCAGTCGCGATGATTACGAATGGGCGCGCTTCCAGCTCGACCGCTTCGGCTTGCCGGGGCGGGTCGGCGAGGTGTTGTTTTCTCCCAGTCATGGCCAGGTCGAAGCCCGTCAGTTGGCTGAGTGGATCATCGAAGACAATCTGCCTGTACGATTTCAGATGCAGCTTCACAAATACCTGTGGAATGACGAGCCGGGACACTGATATGAGCAAATCAGCTTCACGCAAGGCAGTAGTGCTGCTCTCTGGCGGGCTTGACTCGGCAACCATTCTTGCGATGGCTCAGGCCGACGGTTACGCCTGTTACACGATGAGTTTCGACTACGGTCAACGTCACCGCGCCGAGTTGCATGCGGCCGAGGCGATCGCCTCGGTAGCGGGCGTGGCAGAGCACAAGGTCATCGGCCTTGACCTGAACGGGATGGGTGGGTCTGCTCTGACAGATAGCTCTATTGCGGTTCCCGAATCGGAACAGATCGGTATCCCGGTGACCTACGTTCCCGCCCGGAACACCGTGTTTCTGTCCTTGGCGCTGGGTTGGGCGGAGGTGATCGGTGCAGGCGACATCTTCATTGGCGTGAACGCAGTGGATTACTCGGGCTATCCGGATTGCCGCCCGGCATTCATCGAGGCGTTCGAGCGAGTAGCCAATCTTGCGACGCGAGAAGGCGTGGAGGGCGCTGGTTTCAGAATTCGTGCTCCCCTGCAGCAGATGAGCAAAGCCGAGATCATTCGCGCCGGGCTCGAGCGTGGCGTGGATTACAGCCTGACTGTTTCCTGTTACCAGGCCGACCCGAAAGGCCTTGCATGCGGTCGGTGCGATAGCTGCCGCTTGCGTTCGGCAGGCTTCGCCGCTGCGGGCGTTGACGACCCCACGCGTTACGCGTGACAGAAAAAAGTATTTGAATTATCGCGAGAAATCAGTACTATAGCGCGCGTTCCGGGTCGTTAGCTCAGTTGGTAGAGCAGTTGGCTTTTAACCAATTGGTCGTAGGTTCGAATCCTACACGACCCACCATCTTCTCTCGCTTCGCTCCTCGCCCCGTTTCCACCTGGAAGAAAGGGGCAGCATTTGCGGCCCCTTCGGTTCAGCCTGCGATCAGTGTCGGGTCGCAGCCAGCAGCATTTTCTTCTTCTTTTCCATGCGCTCACCCAGCTCCGCCAGTTCCTGCTTGTTCAGGATCTTTTCGGCCTCGGGGAACATCTCGCTTTCCTCTTCCTCGATGTGGTGTTCGAGCATCTCCTTGAGCACCTTGATGCGTCCGGAAAACTCGACTGTGCCCACGTCGGTCTTTTTCAGATCCGGCAGGACCAGTGCCTCTACGGCGCGATGCTCTTCCTTCGCCTCGTGATACATCTTGGTCTCGTCCTTGCCGCCGGCTTTCTTGTAGGCAGGGTAGAAGTCTTCTTCCTCGATCTGCGTATGCGCGTGCAGCTCCGCCTCAATCTGAGCCAGCAGTTCGGTACGCTTTTTTACTGCGCGTTCGGTCGTGTCAGTAATCTCGCTAAGCAGCTTCTTGAGTTTTTCATGGTCTTGAACAAGCAGGTCAGTAGCGTTCATATTTTTCTTCTCCTCATCATCAAAAACCTGCTCCAGGTGACCTGAAGCAGGGCTGTGTACAGTTACTTCAATCGATCAGGACAGTGCTGCAGTCAGGTGGTCGCGTAGCAACCCCTTGATTGTCGCGAGATGACGCTCTTCCTGGGCCAGGGCCTTCTTGAAGTGCGTGGCAATGTCCTTCTGATGCGCCTGCTCGCATAGCTCGATGAGTAGCTCCCAGGCGGCGTTATCCGCCAACTCGACTGTCAGCAATGCATTGAGCGACTGCGGAATATCGGTGCGCGGATCGGTTAGTACCTGCATGACGCCCAGCGCGATGACGCCCGAGACGTCGGCGTCGGGTGTCATCGCGGTGGGGTCGGCGCCCAACTTCTCCAGCGCAGAGACCAGCAACTGAAAGTGCTCGTCCTCTTCGTTGCGGATCTGCTGGAGCGTGGTGACCAGACCCTGATCAACCTTTTCAGCTGATTGCGCCTTGGCTATCGTCGCTTCGTAGAGCCGGACACCGGTGCGCTCGTATGCCAGACGCTCGCCAAGCTTGTTGATGAGCACTTCGGGGTTCTTGCCGAGCATCTTTTCAAAGGTGCTCTTGAGCATACCTTTGGCTGAACCCGGGACAGGAACCGACCCGATACGACCGGCTTCGGTGGCTTCCTCGCGCCGCGCATTGAGCAGCTGAGACGGATTGCCGGGTACGTCCGGCGGGAAATGCTTGAGTGCGTCAAGTTGCCGTTCGGTGTCCTTCGGTGACATTTGGGCCCCGGTACGGTTATGGCCCATCTTCGATGCTGGGTTGGTCATGAGGTTCTCCTACTTAGCCTTGTTGCGGGCGAGCTCGGTGCCCGGATGCCATGCATAGCCAGCCGAGGCGATATCGGAAGCAACGCCTTGGGAATTCATCTGAGTGCGGTAATCCAGGGAGAGGGGGCTTTCATCCAGCTTGGCCACGTATTGCGTGCCGCTGGTACGAAGGTCCACCTCTTCGGCGAGAACCTTGCGAACGAAGTCGCGCTGACTCTTGAACTGCACCATCTCAGGCAGCGTTCCGCCCAGAATCTCGGCCGGATCTCGACGCTCGATCCGCTTGAACAAATCGCAGACCAGGTTCAGATGACCCAGCTCATAATCGAGGAAGCGCTCCCACATCGCCTTGATGCGCGGATTCTCCTCCTGCTCGGCGCAGCTCTTGTAGTTGTAGACCTCCATTGCCTCGTGAATCATCCATTTCTCCAGAAACGACTCGCTCGGGTCCTTGAGTGATCCGTACTGGGTGACGTGCTGTTCTTCCACCGAGGCGATTTCGGCATACAGTTGCCGGGCGACCGGATCAGAGAACAGCGGGCCGATATTCATGTAGTAGTCGTGCGTCTGGAATTCGGCTGCGGTAATCATGGCTGCGTGAATCTTGGTGATCAGTGCAGCTTCTTCCTTGTGGTAGTTGTCGCGCAGATCGCTTTCAGGCGCCCGGTGATGCTCGGAGGTCGGACGGCCCGGCACGATGTCGGTGTAACCCTGCAGGATATTATTGGCATCCTTCCCCTCGAGACGATCGAGCATCGCCGAATATCGGTAAAGATGGTCGAAGTCTTCCAGTAGGCCGAAGCGATAGGTCTGCGCCTGATAGGGATCAGGCTCGGTTTGCGCGACGGCGGCGGTGACCTCGATCGCGACCTGTTCGTACGCGACGGTGGTCTCGAGCGGCGAATGATCCGATGACAGAAGCCAGTTGATGCTGGTCATCTGGTGTTGCTCCACGCGGCGCACCTGCGCCAGTGGCAGCTGCAAATCCTTGTTGAACATGGCGCCGAAGTGTTTCAGGCGCAACGCATCCTGCTCGATCCCATTCATCAGGATGATCCGCACGCGGGTGAAGGCGTCGTCATCCAGCTTGCTGATCGGCTTGCTGGAGATGTCTTTCCAGGTGAACGCCTGTTTCTCCAGCGGGACGCCCTGGTTATCAAGAATTCCGGATAGTCCGTGCATGTATGCCTCCTCAGGCAGGCAAATCTTTTATTTGAAGCGGGTTGAAGTCTGCGGACGATCTCATAGCGTCAAGCACAGCCACTAATAGATAGAAGGGAAACAATGGAAGATGGTTCAGAGTTTTTTTTATATATAGGAATGATCTCAACGATAGTTTTTGATTAAGGCGGTCAGCTGATCGCAGATATACATTCCAAGTAGTGTCCTTTTGATGTCTTGCTAATATCAGGCGAGCCAATTCAGGTATGAACTTAAGTCCTGCGATCCTTTCTCATAAAGACTGAACAACTTTTGCGAGGAAGGTGGCCGATGAATATCAACGATTCAAAGGTGAAGAATCTTGTCGACTGGTTGCGCGATGCGCATGCCATGGAACAACAGGCAGAAACCATGTTAAAGGCTCAGTCCGAACGCCTGGAGCATTATCCGGAGCTCAGGGCGCGTATCGAGGAACACATCACTGAGACTCAGGGGCAGCGCGAACTGATTGAGCAATGCCTGGCTCGCTATGACGCGTCGCCGTCTGGCATCAAGGATTTCGGCGGCAAGATGATGGCGTTCGCACAAGGCGTCGGCGGGAGCATCATGACTGACGAGGTCGTCAAGGGTGCGGCAATGGGCTACGTATTCGAGAATCTCGAAATCGCATCCTATACCGTGCTGATTGCAGCGGCCAAGGAAGTGGGTGATACGGAAACTCAGAGAGCCTGCGAAACAATCATCGAGCAGGAGATCGCCATGGCCCAGTGGTTGAAGGATCACCTGCCGCAGGTTGTCAGCGCGTTTCTGACTCGCGATGCAGCCCCGGACGCGGTTGCCAAGCGATGAGAGCATGGCTGACGGCCCATCTGGCTCGTCATACGCGCAGAACGTTGGCGAAGACATTGAGCTTCGCCGTCGTGCATTTCGCGGTAGCGTTCACCGTCGCCTACTGGCTTACAGGAAGCATCGTTACCGGTGGGCTGATCGCGCTGATCGAGCCTGCGTGCAACACCGTCGCCTATTTCTTCCACGAAAGACTGTGGCAAAAGTTTGGCACTCCCCCAACCCCTGCCAAGGGCTACGGCCATGGCAATCTCTTTCAACAGAAGGAGCGCTGATCCTGGTGGCCCGCTGAACCTCTTGCGGACCGGCAGGTCACTTGGGTAGACGAGGGAGCCGTCGAATTTTCCAATCCGACGAATACGAGGTTTACATGAATCAACTTCAATCTTCCCAGAACGAAAGCCCGCTGAACAAGATCAAGTCCATGGTCAACGGCCCGACCAATGTCCAGGGCATGGAGCGTGCAGCGTCACTGGCTGGCGGGGCTCTGCTGGTGTTCCGCGGCATGCGTCGCGGCGGCATCTTTGGTATGGCGAGCATGGCCATGGGTGCTGCAGCGCTGCTGCGCGGCTCGACCGGGCATTGCGAAATGAAGCAGAAAATGCAAAACCGCCAGGCTTGAGACGGGTGGTTTGAATCGAACTTTCACTGCAACCGAGGAGATACGACAACATGGCAGCCGATAACGTCAAAGACGTCATTTCAACGCTGAACAACCTTATCGAGACCAGCAAGGACGGTGAGGCGGGCTTCAAGGATTGCGCCGAGGATATCAAGCGCCAGGATCTGAAGAGCCTGTTCACCGCGCGAGCTCAGGAGTGCGCCAAGGCTGCTGCCGAGCTACAGGCGATCGTCGTCCAGCTCGGTGGTGACCCCGAAGACAGCACCAGCTTGAGCGGCGACATGCACCGCCGTTGGGTAGACATCAAATCGGCCATTACCGGCAAAAGCGACGAAGCGGTCCTCAGTGAATGCGAGCGGGGCGAAGATGTCGCCAAGAAGAATTACAAGCAGGCGCTGGAGAAGGACCTGCCGCCGGAGATCCGTGCGGTCGTGCAGCGTCAGTACGACGGCGTGCTGCGCAACCATGATCAGGTCAAGGCACTACGCGATACCGAGCGTGCCAAGAACTGACGGTAGGTGCGGCGTGAAGAAAGGGCAGCCTGGCTGCCCTTTTTCTTGGGCGACTGATTGGGCGACTGGCCCGCATCAGCGCGCATGATAAAGGGCGCCGAAGCGCCCTTTATCAATTCACGATCAATCCTGCTATCAGCTATCGGAGTCGCCTTCGGCACCGGTCTGAGTCTGCAGCTGCTTGGCTTCACCGTAGTGTTCACGAAGCATTTCGAGCTGGTCGGAAGCCCACTCTTTCAGCTCTTCGTCCTGCAGCTCCTGCGAGGCTACTTCGTAAATCTCGATGGTCTGCTCATGTGCAACGACCTGATTGTTTGCGTAAGCCTGATCGAAGTTTTCACCCTCGCGCAGCTTCAGGATCATCGCCTTGCCGCGATCCATCAGAGTGGCGTCATCGGGAAACTCAAGGTTCTTCTCCTGGGCCATCTCCTTGAGTTCCTCGTTGGAGGAGCGATGGTCCTCGATCATTTTCTCGGCGAACTTGTTCACCTCTTCCGACTGCCCGCGCTCCTGCGCCAGCTTTGCGGTTTCGATTTCGGCGAAGCCTTTTTCAGCTGCGCTATCGATAAATTCTTCTGCGTCCATTGCCCAGGCCGAGCTGGCAGCAAGGGACATGGCGACGGCGAGTGCTCCGGTTTTGAACATGTGTGCTGTCTTCATAATTCATTCCTTATTGGGTAGATGAGCTTTTCAGACTTTGGAGCGTGTTGGAGACTGCTGAAACTTCTCCTGATGTCTGTTTACTCTGGGGCATCGTCGGTATCATGCGCCGGCACATTATATTAACGGCCTGGCTATTGACCCGATTAACAAGTCGATGATGCCACTCACCAGATTTGAGTAACCAGTCTGTCAAAAGTTCGGAGTGGCCTCATGATCCTTATAGTGGGCACCGCAATCACACACACGAACCGTGTTAATACCAAAGCGATATGACCCTGATTTGTCGATGATTCAGGTTTGCCTGTCTTTTCGTTTTTCTGTTATTGGAAAAGCGTTTTTCAGTCTCAATATCTCTAATGTAACTGCGAACGATTCCAGTGTGACGGGCTCCCACTATTGAGCGCGTGCTGCGCTCGACAACCCGAACATCAGAGGATATTGAACATGGCTCAACATCAAGGTGGTAAAGGTAATTTCGCGGAAGACCGTGAACGCGCAGCAGAAGCGGGACGCAAGGGGGGCCAGCAGAGTGGCGGCAATTTCAAGAACGACCCGGGACGCGCCTCCGAAGCCGGTCGCAAGGGCGGTCAGAACAGTCAGGGTGGCCAAAGCGGCCAGGGCGAGCGCAGTTGACCCGAGCCTGACCTCAGTGAGCGGAAGCAGGATGCTTCCGCTTGGTCCGTTACAACCCCCCCCTCAATCCATTCCGCTTTGTTCTTCCTGCGATCCTACATAGCTCGCATCGGTTTGAGTCGTCCGCCACATATGCTGGAAGACGAACGCGTTGGTGATCAACACGAGAAAGCCTGCTGCCACGATGCAGGCGCCCAGGAAGCGGGTCTGATCGCTATCCTTGAGATGCATGAAGACCGGCAGTCCCTTGAACAGGAGAAGGACCGACCACACCGTGGTGATGAAAGCCCCGCCGACGATCAACACGCGATAGGGAAAGGCGCCAGCGAGTCCCCCAATCATCAGTGGTAACGAGACGAAGGTGACGAAGGCCATTGCCCTTGCCAGGGTTGGGCGCCCTGCGGTACGGAAAAGAATCCAACGCACGACCTGCGCCATGACCCCGACACCGAAGACAAATCCGACGTAAACCAGTATGCCGAGCATGATGGCGCTGCTTCGCGTGAGCAACCGGTTGTCTTCGCTGCCAAACATCTCCCATCCGACATGGGCGGTGCCGATATAAATACATATCGCCGGGATCAGCGCGAATACAAGCAATACCGGGAGGAAGCTCCATGGGTGCTGATCAGACTGATCCCGCAGCTGACGCCAGCCGGTCGCGGGGGAGAACAATACGCCGGGCACGTTTTGAATCATTTCAAGCTCCTGGGTCCGTGACGATGTGAATAGGCTCGTCTTATCTCTCTTGACTGGCCCGACGGATGGGAAGTTCATGGAGATGGCCCGACGCGTTGTCGCACGGTAGAGCCTCGATGATCGACGGCTGTGCCCTCGTGATACACTGTGGGCTCATCCCCCTCTATGGTTCGATCAATGTCTCAGATTCCCGAGCGTGTACTCGTACAGGCCCATCTGGCGGCAAAGCAGCCGCCGGTGTTGAGCGAAGCGGAGCAGGCCGATTATCGCGCCCGCATCGCTGCAGCTCTGAAGGAGCGTGACGCCGTACTGGTCGCTCATTACTACACCGACCCCATGATCCAGGCGCTTGCCGAGGAGACCGGCGGTTGCGTGTCGGACTCGCTGGAAATGGCCCGCTTCGGCAAGGAGCATCCTGCATCGACGTTGATCGTCGCGGGGGTGCGCTTCATGGGCGAGACGGCGAAAATCCTCAGTCCCGAGAAGCGGATTCTGATGCCGACGCAGGAAGCAACCTGTTCGCTGGACATCGGTTGTCCTATCGACGAGTTCGCTGCCTTCTGCGATCAACACCCCGACCGCACCGTGGTCGTCTATGCCAATACCTCCGCTGCGGTAAAGGCGCGGGCCGACTGGGTAGTTACGTCGAGCTGCGCGCTGGGCATCGTCGAACATCTGATGGACAAGGGCGAGAAGATCATCTGGGCGCCGGATCAGCATCTGGGCCATTACATCCAGACGCAGACCGGCGCGGACATGCTGCTTTGGGAAGGCTCGTGCATCGTTCACGAGGAGTTCAAGGCCAAGTCGCTCCTGGACCTCAAGGAAATTTATCCGGACGCTGCGGTTCTGGTCCATCCGGAGTCCCCGGCTTCGGTCGTCGAGCTGGCCGACGTAGTAGGCTCCACCAGCCAGCTGATTCGCGCGACCCAGACCTTGCCCAACCCGACTTTCATCGTTGCAACCGACCGCGGCATCTTCTACAAGATGCAGCAGGGCGCGCCGGACCGGCGCTTGATAGAGGCGCCGACGGCCGGAAATGGGGCTACGTGCCGTAGCTGTGCACATTGTCCGTGGATGGCGATGAATACGCTGCCGCGCGTACTGCAGGCGCTGGAGCAGGGTACCGACGAGATCATCGTCCCGGAGCACCTGATCCCGCGAGCGGTCATGCCACTGGAGCGGATGCTGTCCTTCACCCGCAACGCCAACCTGCCGGTTGCGGGTAACGCCTGACGGTCGCCTGCACTACATCTCTTCGAGCAGTTTTCGCAGGCGTGCCAGTTGCTCCTGGCGCGCCTCGATTCGCGAGCTTTCTACGAAGTTGCCTTCGGCACGCCTGGCCGCCAGCTCGAGCTGTTGCGCGGCCTGGTCAAGGTCTCCGGCGAGCATGAAATACTCCGCGCGAGCGGTGTGTACGCCAAGGATATCGCCGGCCAGGCCCCTGATTTCAGCGACCATGTACCAGATGTCGGGGTCGTAAGGCCGCTGACTCGCCAGCTTGTCGTACACCGTGCGGGACTCTTCGTAACGACGGGCGCGTAACAGGGTGTCGGCCTTCGCTTCGAGCAGTGGGTAGTTGGCCGGGTTGACCGCAAGTAACTGATCGATTCGATCCAGCGCGACGTCGTAGCGACCGCGCGCTATGTCGAGTTCGACCCTGGCCAGATTCACCGCTACATCCTCGCTGCGTTCTGCCAGCAGTGGCTTGAGCGCTTTTTCAGCCTCGTCCAGCTGTCCCCCGCGAGTGAGGGCCAGTACCAGGCCGTAACGTGCAGCGGCATGATCGTTGGAGTGCTCGTCGAGTAGTGCCTGGAAGCGACGCGCAGCGAGACCCGGGCTCTGCTCGTAATGCAACTGAACACGGGCTCGTATCATCTGGTATGCCACGCTGTCACGCTTGCCGTCGCCGTTCAGCTGAGCGGCGCGGTTCTTCGAATCGGCGATCCGTGTCTGGCTCACCGGGTGGGTCAGCAGAAATTCTGGTGGGTTCTGGCTGAACTGACTCAGTCTTGAAAGCCGCTCGAACATGGCCGGCATGGCCTGCGGATCGTAGCCGGCCTGGGTCAGGGTCAGCAGGCCGAGGCGGTCGGCTTCCAGCTCGTTCTGCCGGGAAAAGCGGCGCTGCTCCTGAATGGCCGCAGCCTGGGTCGAGGCCATGGCTGCAAAGCCTGCATCGCCCCCGCCGGCCGCGGCAATGATCACACTGGCCAGCATCGCGGTCATCACCGGAATGCGCATGCGTTGCTGCGCCTCGAGGTTTCGGGCGAAATGGCGTTGAGACAGGTGCGCGAGTTCGTGGGCCATGACCGAGGCAAATTCGGCCTCGCTCTGCGCGTGCAGAAACAGGCCACCATTGACGCCGACCAC
Organism: Halopseudomonas nanhaiensis; assembly: GCF_020025155.1. NCBI lineage: Bacteria > Pseudomonadati > Pseudomonadota > Gammaproteobacteria > Pseudomonadales > Pseudomonadaceae > Pseudomonas > Pseudomonas nanhaiensis. The sequence continues at coordinate 2,641,363 of NZ_CP073751.1, read as the reverse complement.
TCCGCCCGGGGCGGCGAACGCATTGAGCTGGGGACTGTCGATGGCTACGAAGGTCAGGCGCTTGTCTGAAAGCTGACTGGTTTCGGCAAGGCCCAGCACGCTTTGCTCGACGAAGTCCTTGAGGATCGGATCGTCGAGCGTCTTCACCGCGCCGCGCAGCATCGACAGCCAGGCGCGGCCGAGCTGGTACTCCTGCTCGCGCGACATGAAAGACGAGCTGGTGTCGCCGAGCGAGGGGAGGTTGGGCTCGGCACTGAAGGTATGTGGCGGCAGAACGATCAATGCCGGCACCAGCAGCAGCTTCAGAGTGGCTGCCAGCACAGCTTTCTTGCCTAGCATGGTGTGAGGACCTGTGCGATATGATTATCCGCCCTTAAGCGGCAGCGTTATACTGATGCACCTTTCAGGAGTCTGCAAATGGTACTTGAAACAGAAAATGCGCAGGTCGACGACTACCTCGATGCGCGCGGGCTGACCTGTCCCATGCCGCTACTCAAGACCAAGCTTGCTCTCAACGCCATGCAGTCCGGACAGGTGTTGAAGGTCAGTGCGACCGATGCCGGTTCGCAACGCGACTTTCAACGTTTTGCGGAGCTTTCCGGGCACGTACTGCTTCGATCGGAACACGCCTCGGGCGAATATCACTACTGGTTGCGTAAAAGCTAAATGCTGCGAATTTTTCAGAACTGGATTCATCGCTATTTTTCCGATGAAGAAGCCGTCGTCCTGGCGGTGCTGCTCCTCCTCGGTTTCGCCATCGTCATCAGCTTCGGCGACCGTATTGCGCCCCTGTTGACGGGGCTGGTCCTCGCCTACCTGCTGCAGGGGCTGGTAACCCGGCTGCGTGATATTCGAGTCCCCCACGGTCTGTCGGTGTGGATAGTCTTCCTGCTGTTTCTCGGTGCCCTGGGTACCTTGATCGGAGTGGTCATTCCGCTGGTCTGGAAGCAGATGTTTACACTGTTCAACGAGCTGCCGCGGATGTTCGTGGAATGGCGGTCGTTGCTCATGCATCTTCCGGAGCGGTACCCGACATTCGTGTCCGAAGATCAGGTTGAGCGGCTGATCCAGACCGCCAGCGGCGAGGTGGGCCAGCTGGGGCAGTGGTTGCTGTCCCAGAGTCTGGCCAGCGTGCCCATGCTGCTCACGATTCTGGTGTACCTGGTACTGGTGCCGATTCTGGTGTTCTTCTTTCTCATGGACAACCAGCAGATCAGCGACTGGTTGAAGGGTCGTCTGCCTCGCGAACGCAGGTTGATGACACGCATCGCCACCGAGATGAACCAGCAGATCGCCAATTATATTCGTGGCAAGGTGGTCGAGATCGTCATCGTTGGGGTAGTCAGCTACATTTGTTTCGTCGTGCTGAAGGTCAATTACGCGGCCCTGCTCGCAGTCATCGTCGGGATATCCGTGCTGGTTCCGTATATTGGCGCGACGGTGGCGACCATTCCGGTGGCGTTGATCGGCCTCTTCCAGTGGGGCCTGGGCAACGAGTTCATGGTGCTGATGGTTGTCTACGCGGTCATTCAGGCTCTGGATGGCAACGTGCTGGTACCGATCCTATTTTCTGAAGCGGTCAACCTGCACCCTGTTGCGATCATCGCAGCGGTGCTGATCTTTGGCGGGTTGTGGGGGTTCTGGGGCGTATTCTTCGCCATCCCGTTGGCCACGCTGTTCAAGGCGGTGCTGTACGCATGGCCGCGCGGGGTGGAAGCCGAGCTGGAGTTGCCGCAGGAAGTCGAGCAGAACTGAGGTTCTGCTCGAGAGTCAGGGGAGGGCGCGTAGGGCCTCCAGAACCTGTTCGACGTGCCCAGGCACCTTCACCTTGCGCCATTCGTGGCGTAGGACGCCCTGGGCATCGATGATGAACGTGCTGCGCTCGATGCCCTCGTATTGCTTGCCGTACATCTGCTTCATGCGGATGACGTCAAACAGGCGGCAGAGGCTTTCGTCAGTGTCGCTGATCAGGTCGAACGGAAACGACTGTTTCTGCCTGAAGTTCTCGTGCGTCCGAAGGCTGTCCTTGGATACCCCGTACACCACTGCGCCGGCTTTTTCGAACTCCGGGTAGAGATCCCGGAAGGCCTGGCCTTCAGTCGTGCAGCCTGGCGTATTGTCCTTTGGATAGAAATACAACACGACCTTGCGCCCGGCCAGCTCCGCAAGGGTCAGGGTGGTGCCGCTGGTGGCCTGCACGGTGAAGTTCGGGACGGGTTTGTTCAGCTCGGCTGTCATCATCTTTCCTTGTCAGTGGAGAGGGCGCCACGGCTCGATGACGGCGTCAAGGTTGAGCTCGTCGCAGAAATCGAGGAACTGTTCACGCAGCCAGCTCAGCTGCATCTTGCCGGGTATGGCAATGGTCAGCGTCAGGTTGAGCATCGGCGTGCCAGTATGCTGCGCCTGATAGGTAAAGCTGAACATCTCCTCGATCTCGATACCCAGTTGCTGAAAGAACAGGCACAGCTCGGCGATCAGTTCCGGACGCTGCGCGGCGGTCACGAATACATTGTAGGGCAGTGCCTCGGGGCGTTCTTCCAGGCTGTGGCTGCGACTCATCGAGAGCGTGAAATGCTCGCGGCGGGCCAGCGCCGGCAGGAGACTTTCCAGCCGCGCCAGTGCATCCCAGTTGCCGCCGATCTGCAGCACGACGGCGGTGCTGGTGCCGTGCCGGCTCATCCGACTGCTGACAATCAGGCAGCGCTGCTCCATGCACAGGCGGGTAAGATGCGTCGCCAGGGCGGTGGTTTCCTGACCCATGGCGGTGATTACCAGGAACTGTTCCTTCTGGCCGGCAGGTTGCGACATGGTCATCCTCGGAAATGGCGTTCGAGAACCCGGCGGAGCAATCGCCTGGCCGGGCTGAAGGCGGCTATTGTCCCTCTTCCCGGCCCAGCGGTTCAACCTCCGCTTGAACGCCCGCATTTTACCGGCTTTGCCGGGTCCACTCCTTGTGCTGCCCGCAGCGCGAAAGTACCATTGCCGATTAACGTTTCAAGTGGAGCAGTTGCATGATTTCAGGCAGCCTGGTGGCGCTGGTTACACCCATGGACTCCCGAGGCGGCCTGGACTGGGTGGCGCTCGAGCGCCTGATCGACTTCCACCTTGAGCAGGGTACGGACGGTATCGTTGCCGTGGGCACGACCGGCGAGTCCGCCACGCTGGACATGAACGAACATAAAGAAGCGATCCGCCGCGTAGTCGAGCAGGTCGCCGGGCGCATTCCGGTCATCGCCGGAACCGGTGCCAACTCGACTCGCGAGGCAGTGGAGCTCACCGAGGCAGCACGCAGTGTGGGCGCTGACGCTTGCCTGCTGGTCACCCCGTACTACAACAAGCCCACCCAGGAAGGCCTGTACCAGCATCATCGCTACATTGCCGAAGCCGTCGCGATTCCCCAGATCCTGTACAACGTACCCGGTCGCACGGCTTGCGACATGCTGCCCGAGACGGTCGACCGCCTCGCCGGCATCCCGAACATCGTAGGTATCAAGGAAGCCACCGGCGATCTGCAACGGGCGCGTGAGCTCATTGAGCGCGTGGCCGACCGCATCGATGTCTATTCCGGTGACGACGCCACAGCGGCCGAGCTGATTCTGCTGGGCGGCAAGGGCAATATCTCGGTTACCGCCAACGTTGCACCCCGACGCATGCATGAGCTGTGTGCCGCCGCGCTGGCGGGCGATGCCGATACCGCGCGACGATTGAACGAGGACCTGATGATCCTGCACAAGATGCTGTTCATCGAATCCAACCCGATCCCCGTCAAATGGGCGCTGCACGAAATGGGGCTGATCGGCGAGGGCCTGCGTCTGCCGCTCACCCAGTTGAGCGCCCGCTGTCACGAGCAGGTTCGCGATGCGCTGCGCCAGTGCGCCCTGCTATGAATGATCTACGCCATGTATCTCGCAAGGAAAACAAGATGAAGGCAGTGTTGGGTCCGCTGGCAGTCTGTGTCGCGACGGTCAGTCTCGGTGGCTGCGGTTACATTTTCGGTGATGACGGGTATTTCCGCGACCGTGGTTCCGACTATCAGCTGGCTGAGGTCGAGCCGCGCATGAAGGTGCCCGAGGGTGTCGAGAGCAAGCAGGTGGGTGATCTGCTGCCAGTGCCTGGGGAGCTGAAGGCCCAGTCCGGCAAGTTTTCCACGCCGCGCCCGCAGCCCATGCAGGCTGGCATTGGCGGTGAGGATTTCTCGGTTCAGCAGGATGGCTCGCGCCGGTGGCTGCAGGCGCAGCGCGCGCCCGCCGAGTCCTGGGCTCTGGTCAAACAGTTTCTCGCCGATTATCAGGTAAGTGCCGCCAGGGAAATGCAGGATCCGGGCGAGATCCAGACTGAATGGCTGGCGTTCGACAAGCAGAGCGACAACCCATTGGTTCGCCGTCTGCTCCCCGCCGTCAGTGAAGGTCGCCGTACCGATGGACAGGAGCAGCGCCTGCGCATCCGCATCGAGCCGGGCGTGCGCTCCGATACCAGTGAAGTACACGTGTTGCAAATGTCGCGCAGCGAAGGCAGCGACCAGTCTGACTGGCCGGAGCGGTCACAGGATTCGAAGGTCGAAAGCGCTGTGTTGGCGGAACTCGAGACCTACCTGAATCAGAGCAGCGAGGAAGATGTTGCATCCCTTGCCGCCACGCGGATCCCTGTGGCGCAGCGCAGCGAACTGGTGCGCGACGGCGCTGGTAACCCCGTATTGCGCATGAATGTCGATTTCAATCGGGCGTGGGCGGCTGTGGGCGGCGCGCTGGAGCGCTCGGAAGTGGTAGTGAGCGATATCAACCGCAGTAGCGGTGTGTACTACGTGGACCTGTCGCAAACTGCGAGCGAGCGTGAGCGCCCCGGCTTCTTCTCCAGACTGTTCAACCGCGATCAACCGGAGGATGAGCAGGCCGAACCTCGTCTCCAGGTTCGACTGACCGAAGTGGGTGGCGAGATTCAGGTGTCCGTCGATCAGGGTATCGAAACAGCGGCTGATGCCGAGGTTGCACGTGACTTGTTGACGCGCGTTCGCGACAACCTGAACTAGGAGGTCGGTCGAGGCGGTGCGGTATTGTTCCCTGGGCAGTGGTAGTCGCGGCAATGCCACGCTGGTTGAATCGGGCCGTACCCGGCTGCTGATCGATTGTGGCTTCAGCTTGCGCACTACCGAGCAGCGCCTCGCCGCTGTTGGCCTGAGCGCCCGGCAGTTGACGGCGATACTGGTTACCCACGAGCACTCCGATCACGTGCAGGGCGTCGAGAAGCTCGTCCGGCGCTACGGACTGCCGGTGTACATGACACCGGGTACCTATCACGGGATGCGTGGCGCTGATATCGCTTTCCAGCCCATCGAGCTGGACCGCGCCTTCCAGCTTGGTGAAGTGGAAGTGACGCCCGTTGCGGTGCCTCACGACGCCCGGGAACCCTGCCAGTTCATCTTCGACAACGGGAAGTGTCGGCTGGGTGTCCTGACCGACACCGGCAGCATCACCCCATGGATCGTCCAGCGCTACGGCGGGCTGGATGCACTTTTTCTGGAAGCGAATTACGACCCGCACATGCTGGCAAACGGGCCTTATCCCCCGCGCCTGCAGGCGAGGGTCGGTGGGTCGCTGGGTCACCTGAGCAATCAGCAGGCCGCCGCGCTGCTCGCCGCGATTGACCGCAGCAGGCTTCGCCACGTGACTATTGCTCATATAAGCGAGAAGAACAACCGGCCTGACCTTGCGCTAGGCGAGCTCGCCGGAACGCTTGAGGGTTGGGATGGCCAGCTGCTGCTGGCCGTGCAGGATCGGGGCTTGCCCTGGCAGGATATCAGCGCATCACCTTCTTACCATTTCGCGGACATCGGGAGCCGATGATGGAAAAACGCACAGAACTTTACCGAGGCAAGGCCAAGTCGGTTTACACCACCGACGACCCGGAGCGCCTGATCCTGCTGTTTCGCAATGACACCTCGGCTTTCGACGGCAAGAAGATCGAACAGCTCGAACGCAAGGGGATGGTCAACAACCGTTTCAATGCGTTCATCATGCAGAAGCTGGAAGAGGCCGGAGTGCCGACGCAGTTCGACGCTCTGCTGTCTGATACCGAGTGTCTGGTCAAGAAGCTGGACATGATTCCGGTCGAATGCGTGGTGCGCAACCATGCAGCAGGTAGTCTGGTTCGTCGGCTGGGTATCGAGGAAGGCCAGACACTGAATCCGCCTACGTTCGAGCTGTTTCTCAAGGATGACGCCAAGGGCGATCCGTTCATCAATGACTCGCACGTGGTCACCTTTGGCTGGGCGACAGCCGAGCAGCTTGCCCGCATGCGGGAGCTGACCCTCAAGGTCAACGGCATCCTCGGTGAGCTGTTCGACCAGGCCGGTCTGATGCTGGTGGACTTCAAGCTGGAGTTCGGGGTGTTCAAGGGTGAGATCGTGCTGGGCGACGAGTTCAGCCCGGACGGGTGCCGTCTGTGGGACAAGGAAACGCGCAAAAAAATGGACAAGGACCGCTTCCGCCAGGGCCTCGGTGGGGTCATCGAAGCCTACGAAGAAGTGGCCCAGCGTCTCGGTGTCGAACTGCCCTGATCAGCAGCACAGCGCGACCCCGAAACTCTTTCGTCGCCATCCGCTTGCTGCTATGATGCGCGCCGACTTGGAGAGATGCCGGAGTGGTCGAACGGGACGGATTCGAAATCCGTTGAACAGGCAACTGTTCCCAGGGTTCGAATCCCTGTCTCTCCGCCAATAAATGAAAAGGCCCAGCGAATGCTGGGCTTTTTCGTTTATCAGGGGTGACCGGGGTGAGGACCCTGGCGGTTCGACCGGAGCCAGCAATGCTGGCGAAGGAACGCTGGAGCGCAGCGACGGCGGCCCCGAAGGGGTGAGGCGCCTCCGGCGCCGAATAATCCCTGTCTCTCCGCCAATAAATGAAAAGGCCCAGCGAATGCTGGGCTTTTTCGTTTGTCAGGGGTGACCGGGGTGAGGACCCTGGCGGTTCGACCGGAGCCAGCAATGCTGGCGAAGGAACGCTGGAGCGCAGCGACGGCGGCCCCGAAGGGGTGAGGCGCCTCCGGCGCCGAATAATCCCTGTCTCTCCGCCAATAAATGAAAAGGCCCAGCGAATGCTGGGCTTTTTCGTTTATCAGGGGTGACCGGGGTGAGGACCCTGGCGGTTCGACCGGAGCCAGCAGCGCTGGCGGCGGAACGTCGGAGCATCGCAACGAGGTGCTCGATCATCCGGACTGGACGGGCGACGACACGGTTCTGCAGGCCTGCTGGGCCTCCCTGATGGCAACGGCCATCGCCCGGCGCAGGTTGTACTCGACCTGCTCCAGGCAGAGTCGGCTGGCGCCTGATTCAATCAGAACTTCAAGCCGCTCGGCTTCGACTATCGGCACCTCGGTTCAAGCGCCGACCGCTCTGTTTCGCGCTCATCAAAACTTCACATAGCTGTTTTCTTTCTGTCATCGACGGTTCCCAAGATGTGCTGGTCCTTAAAAAACACCAGAGGAAAGTCCGGATGTCCGTTGATAACAGCAAAGACCTGATGATGATCGACAATGGGGAAGGCGATGAGCCGTTGACCCAGCGCGCGCTGAACCCGATTTTTGCCAGCGTGCTCGAAGCTCGCCTGGCTCGCCGCCAAGTTTTGAAGGGCAGCATGGGCGCTGCCATGCTCGGTTTTCTGGGCGTAGGCCTGGCTGGTTGCAACAGCGACTCGGACAATGACGATCCGGTCGCCGAGCAGCCGGGCAGCGAACAGCCAGGCACTGAGCAACCTCCGGCTGAGCTGCTGGGCTTCAGCGCCGTAGCGGTCAGCTTCGCCGACGAGATCGTTGTTCCCGAAGGCTACAGCCATCAGGTGATCATTCCCTGGGGCACTCCCATCTCTGGCAGCATGCCGGCGTTCAGCCTGGCGAGCACAGGAGACGATCAGGCCGATCAGGTAGGTAATCACCACGATGGCATGTGGTTCTACCCGATCGACGGCAGCTCCACCGATGGTCTGCTGGTGCTCAACCACGAGTACATCGAACCGCGCTTCATGCATCTGTCGGCTGCTGGTCAGTCGCTCGGAAGCGGTGGTGTTCCGGCGTTCGATCCCCTGATTGGACGCCCGGTCGATGAAGTGCTCAAGGAAATCAATGCCCACGGTGTGACGGTGGTGCGTATTGCCAAGGCGCAGGACAACACCTGGGAGGTCGTGCAGAGCGACTTCAACCGTCGTATCACCGGACTGACTCGCATGGAGCTGACTGGCCCGGTGCGCGGCAGCGAATTCGTCCGCACCCTTTACAGCCCTGCTGGCAATGCCACGCGCGGCACGCTGAACAACTGTGGCAGTGGCCCGACTCCGTGGGGCACCTACATGGCTGCCGAAGAGAACTGGGCAGGCTACTTCCGCAATGGCGCTACCGCCGAGAACCCGGCCCCGCGTGAGCATGCCCGATACGGCGTACCCAGCGCGAACGGTCGCTACGGTTGGGAGCTGGCCGAAGGTGGCGAAGATCGTTTCGTTCGCTTTGATGCCAGTGAGAAGGGCGAGACAGCGCTGGATGATTACCGCAACGAGCCCAACTGCTTCGGATGGATGGTCGAAATCGACCCGTTCGATCCGCAGAGCACGCCGAAGAAGCGTACTGCCCTGGGCCGTTTCGGTCACGAAGGTGTGGTGTTCGCTCCGGCCGTCGAAGGCCAGCCGGTAGTCTGCTACTCGGGCGACGATTCGCGCTTCGAGTACATCTACAAGTTCGTCACCGCTGCCAATTACAACGCTGCCACGGCGGACGGTTCGCTTCTGGATGAAGGAACCCTCTACGTCGCCAAGTTCAACGAAGACGGTACCGGCAGCTGGCTGCCTCTGGTGTATGGCGAAAACGGTCTGCATGAAGAGAACGGTTTCACCAGTCAGGCAGACGTTCTGGTCAACACGCGTCTGGCCGCAGATTTCCTCGGGGCCACTCCCATGGACCGTCCTGAGTGGGGCGCGGTCGATCCGGCCAATGGTGATGTGTATTTCACCCTAACCAACAACTCGCGCCGTACCGAAGAGCAGGTCAACGCAGCCAATCCGCGCTCGGCGAACAGCCATGGTCACATCATTCGCTGGGCCGAAGAAGGCGGTAACCATGCGGCGATGTCCTTCGAGTGGGACATCTTCCTCAAAGGCGGCGACAGCGGCGAGAGCGGTGTGGAAAACAACATCGGCTTCGACCCGAACGGCAACCGCCTGACCGCCGACAACGTGCTGAGCTCCCCGGACGGCCTTTGGATCGACCCGGACAGCCGCGTATGGATTCAGATGGACAGTGGTGCTACCGACCCCTTTGGCCACTGCGCCATGCTCGTGGCGGACCCGAATACCGGAACGGTCAAGCGCTTCCTGACCGGGCCGGTTTCCAACGAAATTACGGGTATCACCATGACGCCTGACCAGCGCACGCTGTTCATCAACGTCCAGCACCCTGGCTCAGGTACGTCGGGCAGCGAGTTTGCCGCGGGCGACTACGCCAGTCGCTGGCCGGACCAGGACGCCACTCTGCCGCCGCGCTCGGCGACGGTGGTCATCTGGAAAAATGATGGTGGCGTAGTAGGTAGCTGAACCGACAGGCCTCTCCCCGGGGAGGCCATTTCCAATGCCGCCACGCTCAAGAGAACGTGGCGGCTTTTTCGCGAGGGTTTGATTATGGGTATTGGCGGAGTAAGCATAGGCTCGCTGTTGATCGTTCTGGTCATCGTGATGCTGCTGTTTGGCACCAAGCGTCTGCGCACCGTGGGCAGCGATCTTGGCGGAGCGCTTAGTGGCTTTCGCAAGGCGGTCAAGGATAGCGAAGAGGCGCGCCACGAACTGACGCTGGACGTGACTGCTACAGAAGCGGGTCGCCGTGCGAACGAGCACACTCACTCCTGAGCAGGCGTCGACGATGTTCGATAACGGGTTGGGCGAATGGGTACTGGTAGTCCTGGTCATGCTGTTCGTGCTGGGGCCACAGAAGGTGCTTGTCGCGATGAGCTTCATCGGCGCTTTGGTCGGGCGCGCTCGCAATATGTTTGCCAGCGTCAGGGCCGAGGTCGAGAAGGATCTGCCGATCGAAGAAGTGCGTGAATTGAGTGAAAAGATCGTGCAGCTACGGCCGAGCAATGTGAAACGGCGTCTTGCCGACGCCGTTTCAGGCAATCAGAAGGAGACCGGTTGATCGGGTCTCCTTCCGGTCTCGGTTACTCCGGAGTGCTGCAGGCGGGCATGAGCGCCCGTACAGTGGTCTGTGGGAAGCCATTCTGGGTGTATTCACAGCCGAAGTCAGCGTCAGACATGGCGACCGGATCAAGCAGGTCGTCGCCGTCCGGCTTCACGCCGTCCTGCTCCCACTGGATCATGGCATCGAACGTGCTGGTCCACTCTGCGATCGAGAAATCGCAGTGGCCGGGTGCACGTACGGCACGCTGAACGAGGTTGTCGCCAAAGCCGTTGCTTTCCATTCGTTCACGGTAAATCTGCTGCATCCTGATTGGCACGAACAGGTCGCCCAGGGTGTGTGCGGTTACCACGGGAATGTCGGCATATAGCTCGCCGTTGACTTTGGGAATCCACCGGAGTCCATCTTCACGTAAACCGTTGGCGCCGGGAACCGCCTGCGCCTGGACAATCGTCGCGTTGAATGCTTGTTCCGCAGCTGATAGAGGCTGACCTCTGACAGTCTGGAATCGGTAAGTGATGTTGGTCGTATCGACGACGCTGTCCTTCAGAATTCCGGTGATCGTGCCATCAGAGCCAGCGAAGCCCTGCAACAGATCCTGGAAGCTGCCGAACGACAATGGGTAGATCGGACGTGGACCGCCGCTGAGATTCTGCAGAATGGCAAAAAACTGGAAACCCAGAGGACTGGTCAATCCATTTGCGTTCTTGTTGCCTGCATAGTTGGTCCAGAGCGCTTCCCGAGCTGCGGCCAGCTTGGCGTCGGAGTCCTGGACAGGGAAAGAGTCGGCGCCCACTCCGGCTACTTCGAAGAGCGAGAGACTGTATGCCGTGAAGTAATCGAACAGCTCGGTATCGCCCATCACGCCACACATCGGGTTGGCCCCGGCGTACGGCACGAAGTTGTTGGCAGTCTGCTCGGTCTCGGCTTCGATCGCTGCACCGGCAACGTGCCCGCCCATCGAGGCGCCGGCGATGTAGTACTTGCTCGGCTGAGCCAGCGTACGGCCGTTGCGCGCGGCAATATCATTGAATGCGAGAGCGAGGGCGTTGGTGTCTTCGACGCCGGCGCGCACATCGTAATAGTTGGTGCTGTAGGTCGAGGCCGCCCAGGCGTAGCCATTGTCCAGCAGGTACTGCCGCATTGGCGGGCTGTCAGCCGTCAACTCCGGGCCTTCGCCGCGGAAGCCGTGTGCCCACATGACGAGTTGGCCGTTCCAGTTTTCCGGCACCTCGACGCGATAGCCGGCTCCATTCAGGACGCCGGTCCAGCGGCTGGTATTGGCGTAGGCGGGAACGTCGGCCGACAGTGCGGTAAACGCAAGCTGCTCTTCATCTACCACGAAATAGCCAGTATCGATGCGCTTCTGCTGCTCTGTGCGTGTGTCGACGTCGTTGCTGCTGTCACCGCCCAGGCAGCCCGACAGCGCCACGGCGCTGATGGTCAGACCGAGCAGGGCGCTCTTCTTCAATGCATTCATTGTTGTTCTCCGTGCGAAACCGTTGTTGTTGTTGGCATACCCGCGGGGCAGGCTTCGCTGCGCTAGAGTAAAGACTCAACGGTGAGACATTTCAAGACATGGTATGGCTTTTCGCTGGTATTTCGTTCCGGTCAATGAACGGGCATAGTTCGCATCGATTGCTGTAACGGTCGCTTCGCCCATATGGGTGATGTCGAGCGATGGCCAGCGCCCGTAGCCTCCATCGACATGTCTGGATAAAGGTGTAACCCGTTCAGGGGGTTGTCGGGGTATGGCAAAATCGTGACAATCACGTTCCGTTGCGGCCTGTTTCAGGCGTATAACAATAATTTTGCAAAGAAAGGTCAGTAGCCTTTGTCGCCTGACTCCGGCCTCGCTTGTACGGGCTGGATTGCCCTGGAGAGCGCATGCCTTTGGTTGCCCGTTTACCGCTTGATCCCATGTTGCGCGTCGTTACGCTAATCCTCATCGGCATTGCTGCTGTGCTGCTGGGTCGCCTTGTCTGGGCGGTCCTTGAACCTTCGAGCGTCCTGCCACCGAGCGACATGACGGCCTATTCCACGCCGCAGGAGACAGTGTCGGGCGAAACAGGCGGCTTTCGGGAGCTGTCAGCGCTGTCCGTGCTGGGCAAGGCGAAAAGCGCCGGCACTGCTGTAGTCGATGCCCCGGATACCAATCTGCGCTGGGAACTCAAGGGCGTCTTCACCAATCCTGATCCTTCGCGCAGTGGCGCGATCCTGGCGCCCCAGGGCCAAACCGAGAAACTATACCGTGTTGGCGCTTCGCTTCCGGGAAATGTTCGACTTGAGCGGGTCATGCAGGACAGGGTCATCCTGGCGCGCGACGGCAAGCTCGAAACGCTGCGTCTCAAGCGGGCTCAGGCCGAGGGCGGCGGCGGCCGTCAGCGCCCCACAGCGAGTCTGCCGCAGGCCGACCCGAGCGCCAGTCTTGCCGCGGACGGCGGTGTGGCACGTATCGACCGGGATGCCTGGCTCGAGGATCCATCCCGTTTCATGGAGGTCATCACCGCCAGCCCTGTTTTGCAGGATGGGCAGATGTACGGGCTGGAAGTGAACCCGTCACGCAATGCCCGTGAGTTCGAGGCCGCCGGTCTGCAACCCGGTGACGTGATCATCGCCGTCGAAGGCACCCCGGTCTCCGAGATCAATGATTACCGCGATATTCTGCAGGAACTGGGCGACGCCAGTTCCGTGGCCGTTTCGCTCGAGCGAAACGGCGAACCGATGAACATAACTATAACGATGGACTAGGACACGATGCCGATCTTGTTTGCTAAAAGCCGCCTCACCTTGTCTGTGGCATTGAGTCTGAGCCTGCTGAGCGGTTCGGTCATGGCTCAGTCGAGCAGTGGGCAGGGTAGCGGAACCCAGCCGCTTGTCGTTCCGGCCGGAGACCCCAACGAAGAACTGGTGCTCAATCTGCGTCAGGCAGATATCAACGGGCTGATCGAAATCGTCAGTGAAGAGACCGGCGTCAACTTCATCGTCGACCCGCGGGTCAGGGGCGAGGTGAATGTCGTGTCCGGGCAGCCGATCCGGCGGGGCGAATTGTATGACCTGTTTCTGGCGGTTCTGAAATCCTACGGCTTTGCCGCGGTGACCGGCAGCGGTGGAGTGGTGCGCATCGTCCCGGAGGTCCAGGCCAAGGAGAACGAGGTGCCCACCCTGAGCTCCGAGAGCCGCGGTGACGAGATGATCACGCATGTGATTCCGGTGCGGCATATCAGTGCCGGTCAGCTGGTGCGTATCCTGCGTCCGCTCGTGCCTAAGGGCGGCCATCTGGCTGCGGCTGCCGAATCCAACTCTCTGGTCATCGCCGATACCGCGTCGAATGTGCGGCGTATTCAAGGTCTGATCGAACGTATCGATCAGGAGTCGATGGATGGTGTTGAAATCGTGCCCCTTGAGCATGCCTCGGCGCTGGAAGTCGTGCGCATCGCCCAGGGGCTCGAAAGCGGCTCGGAAACGGAAGACTTCACCAAGCGTGCACGGATATTCGCCGACGAGCGGACCAACAGCGTGATCCTGCGAGGCGATCCTGAAAGCCGCTCCACGCTGCGCAACATGATCCAGCGCATGGATGTCCCGGGTCAGGGGGGTGACACCCAGGTTCATTACCTGCGCTACGCCAAGGCCGAGCAAGTGGCCGAGGTGCTGCGCGGTATCTCCGAAGGAAGAAACCGGCAGGGTGAGACGGCCTCCACCAGTGACCCGAACTCGGGTATGTCGAGCACCGGTACCGGTGTATCCCAGTCGCAGGTTCGCATCCAGCATCATGAGAGCACCAACTCGGTAGTGGTTCACGGACCAGCAGAGCTCTCGAGGGAGATGGCGTCGATCATCCGCCAGCTCGACATCCGCCGCGCCCAGGTCCTGGTCGAAGCGGTGATCGCCGAAGTCTCGTACGATCGGGCCAAGGAGCTCGGTGTTCAGTGGGGTGTCGGCAACGAGAACGGTGGCGTCGGCATCATCAACTTCAATCGCAACGGTCGCGGCCTGGTGGGCCTGGCCGGGGCCGTACGCGGCTATCTCGATGGCGACATCACTACCCCGCCGTCATTTCCCGATGGTGGCAGCTTCGGTGGTATCGGCAGTATCGGCAGCACGCAGATAGCGTTGCTGGTCAATGCGCTGCAGGGTGACAGCTCAAGCAACATTCTCTCCACACCAAGCCTGCTGACACTCGATAATGAAGAAGCCGAGATCGTCGTCGGTCAGAACGTACCTTTCATTGTCGGTCGCTCGGTGGAGAATTCCGGTCAGGCCTTCGACACCATCCAGCGGGAAGACGTGGGTATCAAGCTGCGCATCCGCCCGCAGATCAACGAAGGCAACGCAGTGCGTCTGGAAATCTCACAGGAGGTTTCACAGATCGCACCGGGTGCCAGCGGCGCAGCAGACATCATTACCAACAAGCGCAGCCTGAATACGCATGTCATGGTAGATGACAATGAGCTCATCGTGCTGGGCGGTCTGATCGATGATCAGATGGTCGAGACGCGTGACAAGGTTCCGGGGCTCGGCGATGTGCCGTTTCTCGGCCGCCTGTTCCGCTACGACACTGCAGATCTGCAAAAGCGCAACCTTATGGTATTCCTGCGCCCGGTGATCGTGCGCGATACCGCGGTGTCGGAGAGCCTTACGCATTCCAAATACTCTTACATTCGCGATCAGCAGGTCCGCGAGCAGCAGCGCGACGGTCGCCTGCTGCCGAGCAATACCATGCCGGTCCTGCCTGACTGGAATTATCTGCTGTCACTGCCGGCACCGTTTGAAAACGCCATCCAGGGCATGGCCCCGGCAGAAACCACGATTCCCACGCCGCCGACAGTCAACTGAGGTTAACGGATGAGCGACAGCGATATCAGCGCCATCATTCCCGAGGCCGGTCCGCAGGCGGATACGGGGTATCGTTTTGCCCGTCGCTTCGGACTGTTGCCGGGCAACCTGCATGGGGACGAGCTCGACGTGTATGTACGCGCCGACTGCGATCCGCAGGCGCTCCTCGAGCTGCGTCGGTTGGCGGGTCACCCTCTGCGTCCGCTGGTGCTCGACGATGACGCTTTCGCTGCCCGGCTCCGCGACCGCTACGAACGCTCGGCCAACGATGCGATGCAGTTCGTCGAAGGGCTGGGTGACGATGCGGATCTCATGTCGGTGGCCCAGTCGCTGGCAGAGCCCGAGGACCTGCTCGAATCGCAGGACGAAGCGCCGATCATTCGTCTGATCAACGCTCTGCTGTCCGAGGCGGTCAAGGAAAACGCCTCTGATATTCACATCGAGCCGTTCGAGAATCGCCTGTCGATCCGCCTGCGCGTCGATGGCGTGCTGCGGGAAATCCTCGAGCCGCCGCGGGCTCTGGCGCCAGTCATCGTCTCGCGAATCAAGGTCATGGCCAAGCTGGATATCGCCGAAAAGCGGCTGCCCCAGGACGGGCGTATCGGCCTGCGACTGGTTGGTCGTGCAGTGGACGTGCGCGTCTCGACCCTGCCGTCCGGTCACGGCGAGCGGGTTGTGCTGCGTCTGTTGGACAAGCAGGCCGGCCGTCTCGAGTTGCGTCAGCTCGGCATGTGTCAGGAACATTACGACGCGATGGAAAGGGTGATCAGCCGGCCGCACGGGATCGTGCTGGTGACCGGGCCGACAGGCTCCGGCAAGACCACCACGCTGTATTCAGCCCTGATGCGGCTGAACGACCGTAGCCGAAACATTCTCACCGTCGAGGATCCGATCGAGTACTACCTCGACGGCATCGGCCAGACGCAGATCAACTCGCGTGTCGACATGACGTTCGCCAGAGGGCTGAGAGCGATCCTGCGTCAGGACCCGGACGTCGTCATGGTCGGTGAGATCCGGGATGTGGAAACCGTTCAGATTGCCATCCAGGCGAGTCTCACCGGCCACCTGGTGTTTTCCACATTGCACACCAATACGGCCGTTGGAGCGATCACCCGTCTACGGGATATGGGCATCGAGCCTTTCCTGTTGTCGTCCACGCTCAATGGTGTGCTCGCGCAGCGGCTGGTGCGTACGCTGTGTTCATACTGCCGCCAGCCGCATACCGCAACAGCCAGCGAATGCCGGCTCATGGGGATCGACCCGCAACAGGCGCCGACTCTTTATAGCGCCGGAACCTGTGAGCAGTGCAACGGCACAGGCTATCGCGGCCGTACCGGCATCTACGAGCTGATCGAGATTGATGAAACGCTGCGCGGGCTGATTCATGACGGTGCCAGTGAGCAGGCGATGGTGCGTCATGCCCGGCTGGCTCAGCTGGGCATCAGGCAGGATGGACTGCGCCGTGTGCTCAACGGCGACACGACCCTTGAAGAAGTCCTCCGCGTTACCCGGGAGGACTGATCATGCCGGCATTCGAGTATGTCGCGCTGGACCAGGCGGGACGCACCAAAAAAGGTGTCGAAGAAGGTGACTCGTCCCGTCAGGTAAGATCGCGCCTGCGCGAGCAGGGATTGATGCCGATGGCGGTCAACCAGATTGCCGAGCGGCAGTCTGCGCTGCGTATGCCCGTCATGCAAAAGCGCATCAAGCCGCTCGAGCTGGCCCTGGCAACGCGTCAGATGGCGACGCTGGCCCGCGCCGGCATGCCGATCGAAGAAGTTCTCGGTACTGTGGCTCGCCAGAGTGAATCGCAGAAAGTCCGCTCCACGCTGTCGGCGGTGCGCACCCGCGTCATGGAAGGCTTGCCGCTGGCCCATGCGCTGGGCGAGTTCCCTTCGGTATTCCCGGCTATCTACCGCACTACCATCGCTGCAGGCGAGCAAGCTGGCCGGCTCGACATCGTGCTCGAGCGTCTGGCAGATAATGTCGAAGCGCAGAATGCGATGCGCCAGAAGATCATGCTGGCAATGTTCTATCCCGCTATCCTGACCGCCGTGGCGATACTCGTGACCGTCGCACTGTTGACCTACGTGGTACCGGAGGTGGTACAGGTGTTTGCCGGCATGAACCAGGAGCTGCCCTGGTTGACGCGGGCGCTCATCGCTACCAGCGACACGCTGCGTAACTGGGGGTTGCTGATGCTGATTGCGCTGATCGCGCTGGTGGCGATTACCAAACAGTTGCTCAAACGTCCCGGGCCGCGGCAGGCATGGGACGACTGGTTGCTGCGCCTGCCGCTGATCGGGCGTCTGATTCGCGGTCTGAACACGGCTCGTTTCGCCCGAACGCTGAACATCCTGGCGGGAAGCGGCGTCCCCTTGCTGGACGCGCTGAACATGAGTGCCAGCGTGGTCTCGAACGTGCCGATGCGAGAGGCGGTGAGTGACGCCGCCAAGCGTGTGCGCGAGGGCGCAGGGGTCGGGCACTCCCTTGAGCGCAGCGGCTACTTCCCGCCCATGACCCTGAGTCTGATAAAGAGCGGGGAAAGTAGCGGAACGCTGGACAAGATGCTCGAGCGTGCGGCCGAAACGCAGGAGCGCGAACTCGAGGCGCGCATCGCCATCGTCATGGGCGTTTTCGAGCCTCTACTCATCCTGGCAATGGGCGGTGTGGTACTCGTCATCGTGCTGGCCATCCTTCTGCCGATTTTTGAACTCAATCAACTGGTTAACTGAATATGACAAAGACATTCAATCGCTCGGCCGCGCTACAGCGCGGTTTCACCCTGATCGAAGTGATGGTCGTCGTGGTCATCCTCGGGATTCTCGCAGCTGTTGTCGTGCCTCGCGTAATGGACCGGCCGGATCAGGCGCGGACCACCAAGGCACAGAACGACATCAGGGCCCTCGAGAGTGCGCTCAACCTGTACCGCCTGGACAATTTCAACTATCCCTCGACCGAGCAGGGTCTGGGCGCACTGGTAACGCGTCCGACGGGCACTGACGCGCCGCGCAACTGGCGTACCGGGGGTTACATCGACCGGTTGCAGCAGGACCCGTGGGGTAACGACTACCAGTATCTGCGACCCGGTCGCGAAGGCCGTGAGTTCGACCTGTACAGCCTGGGAGCGGATGGCCGTCCTGGCGGCGAGGGCTCCAATGCCGATATCGGTAACTGGAACGTCGACCGCGCCGAGGAACGCTGAAATTGACCATGGCGCAGCGTCGCCTACCCCACAGCTTCAAAGGGTTTACCCTTATGGAGTTGCTGGTCGTGCTGGTGCTGGTTGGCGTCGTGGCAAGTCTGGCAACGCTCGCTGTGGGAGATGGCGCCGAGCGTCAGGTACGCAGCGAGGCAGATCGGTTGGCAAACGTGCTTCGTTTGGCGCGCGACGAAACAATGATCACCGGTGAAGCGGAGCGGGCACTGGGGCTGCGCCGGGATGGGTACAGCTTTCTTGAACTGGTTCTGCTGGATGACGCGACGCGTGAATGGCGCACCGTGAGTGATGCACAGCTTGGCCCCCATCCCATTGATCAGCAGCTGGTGGAGCTGGATCTGGTGGTTGAGAACAAGCGTCTGGCGCTGCCGCAGACCAGTGGCTGGGAGCCGCACATCCGCCTGAGCAACACAGGGGAAATGACGCCTGCCTTCATCACGCTGCGCAAGCCCGGCAGCAACATAGAACGGCAGATCGAAATCGGCGCCGATGGCCGCATCGAGGTGGTGGATGCGCAGCCCGAGGAGTGAAGGCGGTTTCACCCTGCTTGAGGTCCTTGTCGCACTGGCCGTGCTTGGTGTGGCGCTGGCCGCGCTGGTCAAGACCGGATCGGAACATGCCCGCAATACCAGCTATCTGCATGAGCGGACGTTGGCGCACTGGGCGGGGCAGAACGTACTCGCGGAATACGAAGCCGGCATGCGGGCCGTGGGCGAAGGGGACCATTCCGGCGAAGTGATCATGGGGCCCTATCGCTACGGTTTTCAGGCGAGCGTCACGGATTTCTCGGCCACTGCGCCGTTTCCGCTGCCGCCGGTCAAGCGAATCGATGTCCGGGTATGGATGGCCGAGCGCGGCGAAGAAGAGCAACGCGCGAACGTCAGCGGGTACGTGTTGCCATGATCAGACGAATGAAACCTATGCGAGGCTTCACGCTGCTGGAGATGCTGGTAGCCATGGCGGTCTTTGCGATCATGAGCATGGTGGCTTATCAAGGTCTCAGGGCGGTACTGGATGCCGACCAGATCACCCGAGAACAGGCCCAGCGGCTGGCTGATTTGCAGGTAACGCTGAGCGTGCTCGAAAGGGACCTTGCTCAGGTAATCGATGTGGGGGTGCGCGACGAGTTCGGCGACCGGCTGCCACCGTTGCGGTTGCGCGCCGGCGGTGAAACCGATCTGCTTGAGTTGGTGCGCGCCGGCGCGGGCGGCGACCAGCGGATCCGGCGGACAGCCTGGCGCATAACCGAGCGCGGCCTAGAGCGCGAGATGTGGCCGGGCGTGGATATCGTCGATGCCGAGGCGATGCGGGTGCGACCGTTTGCCGAGCTGGTCGGTCCCGAGCAGATTCTCGGACTGGATAGTGGCTTTTTCTTCATCGTTCGCACGGAAGAAGGATTGGAGCGTGTCGAATCATGGCCTCCACCGGATGCGAATGAAGAAGATGCTTCGTTGCCGCTGGCTGTCGAGCTGGTACTCGATCTGCCTGGCGTCGGTCCGGTTCGCAGACTCATGTCGGTGGGGCTGTGATGCCGCACCGCCAGAGGGGTATCGCGCTGGTCACGGCGCTGCTGGTCGTCGCGTTGGCGACGGTTGCCGCGGTGGGGATGGCCCTCCGGGGGCAGGCCGACATCCGCCGTACCAGTGCCGTCTTCGAGCGCGATATGTCCAGACATATTGCAGCGGGCGCTGAGGCTATGGTCTTGCAGGTCCTGGAGCAGGCCGGGGGGCCGGATGACCTCCCCTGGGAAACGTGTCTGTCACCGGTGCTGCCCTTCGAGGTGGATGGCATTCGCCTGCAGGCAACGCTGGACAACATGCAGTGCCGGTACAACGTGAACGCCCTGGCCGGAGCAGACGAGGTCGAGCAGGGGTATTTCGCCAGTCTGGTGGACCGCGTCTCCCAGGAGTCCGGCGTCAGCATGCCTTCAGGCGCTCAGCTGGCCCTGGCAGTCACCGACTGGATGAACCCGGAAACGGATGATCCGGTGTATCGGCTCGCCGATCCGCCGAGGGTCTCCGGTAATCGGGCGATGATCGTGGCTTCGGAGCTGGCGGGGATCAGCGGCATGAGTGGCGAGGCCTGGCAGGCCCTGTCGCCTTTTGTGACAGCCTACCCCGGCAATGCAAGTGCCATAGACCTTGAGCGAAGCAATGACATCATCAAGGAGGTATTCGTGGAGCGCCCGGCGCCACAACAGGCGCCTTGGTATGTCCGGCTGCAGATCGTGGCCGAATTCGGCGAACGACGCTACTACCAGTGCACTTTGCTAGATGCACCGAACGGAAAAGTGGTGCTTAGAGAACAAACGGCCTGCGAGCCCTGACAACGGATCTGGAATATGTTGATAGTACTTTTGCCGGAATCGACCAACGTTACCGCCCCCAGCGCCGCGCCGTGGCACTGGTGGCGGCTGGACAAGGACGGCAGCATTCTCGACAGCGGCGCGCATGCACTGCCGGAGTTGCGGTCACGCTTTCCGGCTGAGCGTATCCGGGGTCTGGTGCCATCGTCTGCGGTCACGCTGTATCGTTTGCCGATGCCGGTGAAACGTCAGTCGGCGATCCGCGCAGCGCTGCCATTCGCGCTGGAAGACAGTCTGGGCCAGGAGCTTGACGAGCTGCATTTCGTCGCGGGTTCGCGCCGGGCCGATGGCAAGGTCGCCGCCGCGGTCGTCGAGCACGAAAGCATGCGCATGTGGCTGGGCTGGTTCGACGATGCTGGTTGGCGAGTCGAAGCCTTCATTCCCGTCGCGGCGCTCTACGCCGAGCAACTGCCGGACGCGGGCCTGCGTGCGCAGGCATCACCGTGGCCCAGCAGTGAGGAGCAGATCATCGTCACCTCGGCTGATCGCGAACCGGCCATCGTGGAACGCAGCCTGGCGGGCTTCTGGTTGCAGCGCTCGCTTGCCGAGCGGGATGCCGAAGACCGCCAGGTTGAACTGCTGGGACTGTCGCTGGACCGTTTGGGCATGCAGGACGCCGACACGATTACCGAATCGGCTCAGCGACCGGTCCCGCTAGCGACGCTGCTCGCGCGGTGCGCGAAGCCGCTACCACCGATGAACCTGCTGGTACAGCCCTATTCCGGCGGAGCCGGGGCACCTCCGTGGCGCAAGCTGCGCGGAGTGGCCATTGCTGCCGGGCTGTTGCTGGCCGTGCTGGCTGCCCAGCTGGTTTCCGAGTGGCTGATACTGAGTAATGAACGTGATCGGCTTCGCGCGGACATTGACGCTCTCTTCGATCAGACGCTTCCCAATTCGAGACGTGTGGATCCGGTCGAGCAGTTTCGTCAGGCACTCGATGGGTCTGCCGGGCAGGGTGCCGGGAGCAGTATGGGACCGCTGTTGTATGAGGCGCTCGCCTTGACCAGTTCCGGCGAGCGGGGCCGGGTCACACAGTTCAGGGCTACCCCCGCCGAGGTGGAAATTGAATTGCAGTTGCGCTCATTCGCCGATCTGGAAGCGATACGAGAGAGCCTGGCAGAAAAGCCGGGGTTGCGGGAAAACCTGCAGGGGGCGGACTCCGGCGCAGAGGGTGTAACGGCGCGACTCAAGATCGAGAGAGGTGAATCATGAAGACCTGGTGGGCGGGCCTTGCACCCCGTGAGCGCGCCATCCTTGGCGGCGGGCTGGCGGTGCTCCTGGTATTGATCCTGTGGCTATGGGTGTGGGAGCCGATCGCCAAAGGACGCGCCGATCTGAGAAGCGAGGTTGCTGCACTGCAGGCCGACCTCGGCTGGATGGAGCAGGTTTCGGATCAGGTGCGCCGGCGGGCAGCCCAGAGTAGCCAAGCCGCCGGCGCTTCGGCAGCCGGCGGATCGGTGCTGACTCTGGTTGAAGTGGCCGCCAACGCCTCGGGAATCAAGTCCGATATCGAACGTGTCCAGCCGGAAGGACAGGGGGCCCGGCTGTGGTTCGATGAGGTCGGTTTCGACCGGATGATCGCCTGGCTAGGACAACTGGAACAGCGTCACGGTCTGAAGGTGAGCCAGTTGGCGGTGGACGCTCGGGGCGAGGCGGGTATGGTGTCGGCTCGCGTTCTCGTGGAGCCTCGGTGATGGCCTTCAGGATCAGCAATCGGGTAATCGGTGTAACGGCCGCGCTGTTGTTCGTCGGCTCCCTGATCTGGCATATCCCGGCCAGCATGGCATGGGCGCTGGTCGCGCCGCGGCTGCCCGCCAAGGTCGATCTCAGCGGCCTGACCGGCACGGTCTGGTCTGGACAGGTGCGCAACATGCGCGTGGGCGGCATCGAGCAGGGTGCCTTGCTCTGGTCGTGGCAGCCCCGACAGGCCTTCGTCGGGCGGTTGGGCCTGGACATATCCTGGCTGCCCCGCAATGGACGCATCGATGCTGATCTCAAGGCGGGCATCGGCTCGCTCCGCCTGGAACGGATTACTGGCAGGCTGGATGCCGCGACCATGGCGGCACTTAACAAGGCCCCCTTTGTATTGGGGGGGACCTGGTTGTTCGATGTCCCGGTGTTGCAGCTGAACGATTTCGAACGTGTCGAAGCGGCCGAAGGTCGGGTGGTCTGGCAGGATGCCGCCGGCGGTCTGCCGCAGCCGTTTCCGCTGGGGCATCTGGCGGCGGATCTCGACGCCGAGGATGGTTGGCTGATGTTACGCTTGTCGGACGAGGGCAGCGGCCCGTTGGGGCTCGGCGGCACGGCCCGGTGGCGGCCCGCCCAGCCGATGCATATCGATGCCAGGCTGCGGGCGAGGGCTGATGCGCAACCAGCACTCGCGCAGGGCCTGGGTCTGCTTGGGAGGCCTGATCAGGAAGGGTGGGTGCGATGGCGCGCCCGCCTTCAGTAAAACAATGGGCGACTCAACGGAGGTAAGGCGGTGAAGCGCACAGGATTACTGCTGACGGTACTTGTCGGTTTGAGCGGTTGCGCGGCGACGGGGCAGAACGACGCCCAGCGCTCCGCAGATCTGGCTGATGTACGCGCCAAACTCGGCCTTGGCGGCTGTGACGCCAGGCTGGTGCAGCAAACACTCTCCCTGAAACAGCCTGAGCTGGAGCAGGAGGCGGCGTATGTCTGTCTGCAGCAGGGAGAACTTGATCTGGTGGATCAGCTGCTGTCTGGCTATGAGCAGCGTTACGCCGCGCCTCCTCACCGTGATTACGCGGCATATCTTGCCGCGCTTTCCGAGTTCATGCGCTTCGAAGCCGCTGCACAGGATGCCCAGCAGCGCCTGCAGACCGGACGTACAGCGCACGCGGCATTGGTTGGCTTCGTCAGGGAGTATCCGGATTCTCAGTACCGCAGCGAGGTTGCGCCCCGTCTTCAGCGAATTCTCGAAGGCATGGCCAGAGCAGAGTTCGAACTCGCCCAGCTGGAGGCCGGCACGGGGGATGCAGCAACAGCTGCGGCTCGGATGCGCTATGTCACGCGCCACTACGCACGGACCGAAGCGGCCAAGGATGCGCGGGCCTGGCTGGAGTCATCCCCCAACTGAGAGCGCGACTCCGAGGTCAGCCCGAGAAACATTTTTTGGCGCTTGGGCTTGACATTGTACACAGGACGTCGTCCCGCGCCGGCATGAGAAATTTCGACCTCAGGGACTCTGCTTAACGAGCCTGTCTTCGCTAACTAATTGATTTAAAAGACTTTAAATCTGGTTAAAAATTGATCAAGTTAAGGTAGCGCCCCGTCTATCAAGCATTGGCGAGGAAATTTCAGCGGCTATCCACATACTTGTCCACAGATTCTGTGGATAGCCGATCGGGTTACACGCCCTGTGGAATGTCCTCTCCACCCAATGCAGAGGTCAGGGCGGGAAGCAATTCGGAAAGCGTCCGAGCCATGATGATGAAACTGGCATCCATCTGACTGGCCATATCATCTCCCGCCTGATCGTCCGCTTCGTCGCGGAGCAATTCCTCGAACCGCAGGCGTTTTACGGTGATCTTGTCGTCCAGCGTAAGACTGACCTTTTCCTGCCATGCAAGAGCGAGCTGACTCACCTGCTTGCCTACCGTGAGGTGCTGCTGGATCTCGTCGCTGCCGAGATCCTGACGTTTGCAGCGGATCACCCCGCCGTCCTCATGGGTGTCACGCAGCTCACATTCGTCGCCGATCACCAGGCCTTCGGGGGCGGAACCCTGTTTCACCCAGTCAGTCATGCAGGCGGCAGGAGCCATCTTTACATTAAGAGGTCTGACCGGAAGGCTGCCGGTGCTCTCCCGAAGCATGTTGAGCAGATCTTCGGCGCGCTTGTTGCTCGACGAGTCGACGGCGATCCAGCCTTCCTTCGGTGCAATGCACGCCAGCGTGGTCTGCATGCGTGTGAATGCTCGTGGCAGCAGCGACATGACGATCTCGTCTTTCAGCGTGTCGCGCTCTTTCTTGTACACCTTGCGGGCATCACGGGCTTCTATTTCTTCGACTTTTTCTGCCAGAGCATCCTTGATGACGCTGCCCGGAAGAATTCTCTCTTCCTTGCGCAACGCTACCAACCAATATCCGTCCGCTACCTGCAGGAGATTTTCCGAGTGGCGGCCAAACGGCGTCGTCCAACCCATGGTGTGGGTTTCCTGGCTAGCGCAGGGTCGAGCAGGGCGCTGCTCCAGCGCAGCGAGCAATGCGGCCTCGTCGAAGGGCACGTTCTGGCTGAAGCGATAGAAAAGCAGATTGCGAAACCACATGAGTACCATCCTATGTTGCGAAATCAATATCCCGCCGGCCAGCGGAGTAAGCACGCGCCCGGGGGAGGGTTTGGCATATTGCCTGAGAGCGTCCCTGCCGACCAGTGCATGGAAGCGCAAATAACGTATTGAAAAAGAGTCGGATTTTTTTCAAAAAAGGTATTGCCACGCCGTTCAAAGCTGCCTAGAATGCGCCCCACTTCGAGAGCAAATGGGTGATTAGCTCAGCTGGGAGAGCATCTGCCTTACAAGCAGAGGGTCGGCGGTTCGATCCCGTCATCACCCACCACTCGAGGTAATGCGCAGCGGTAGTTCAGTCGGTTAGAATACCGGCCTGTCACGCCGGGGGTCGCGGGTTCGAGTCCCGTCCGCTGCGCCATTTTTCCCTCCTGTGACACATTCCACACGCATACTCGCCCCGGTTGGCATTCTTTGGCCTATCCGGTAGCGCTCACGCATCCTGCCCTGTTAAGCTTCGGTCTTTATTTTCTGCCCTTGTGGCGTGTTCGATCGAGGTAAGCATGAAGCGAAATCTGCTGGCAGCCAGCGTTGCACTTAGCGCATTGACTCTCGTCGGTTGCGGTGAAAAAGAACCAGAACTTGAAACCTCCATCCAGCAAGCATCCTACGGCATCGGTCTGAACATGGGCGAAAGCCTCTTGCAGGACGGCCTCGATGACATCGACCCGCAAGCCCTTGCGCTGGGTATGCAGGACTCGCTCGAGAAGAAGGAGCCGCGCATTGGTGAGGAAGAACTTCGCCAGGCGTTCACCGAACTGCAAACGCGTGCCGAAGAGCGCGCGGCAGGTCTCGTCAACGAAACCCGCGAAGCCAACGAAAAATATCTGACCGAAAACGCCGAGCGTGAAGGCGTTACTGTCACCGATTCGGGCCTGCAGTACGAGGTAATCGAGTCGGGTGCCGACGGCGCGGCGAAACCGGATGCCGATGATGTCGTGACCGTGCACTACGAAGGCAAGCTGGTGGATGGCACTGTTTTCGACAGCTCCCTGAGCCGTGGTGAGCCGGTTGATCTTCCTGTGAGTGGGGTCATCCCCGGCTGGGTTGAAGCGCTTCAGTTGATGCAGGTGGGTGACAAGTGGAAGGTTACGATCCCTAGCGACCTTGCCTATGGTGAGCGCAGCCCGAGCCCGGTGATCCCGCCGAACTCCGTGCTGGTGTTCGACATGGAGCTATTGGGCATCGAAGGCGGCGACGCGGAAGGCGAAGCGGAAGCAGAGGGCGAATCCCCTGCGGACGAGTAACACTCTGCAGCCAGTCGCGCACCAGTATTAAAGACAGGGTGTTACCGTTATGCACAGCAGACGGTAACACTCAACACATTTCCCCGGTATTTCGTCCCATTTGTCTGATAAACCCAAGTCGCTGATTTTAAAGGTTTTTGTTTTTGAGCAAAAAATGCTCGATTCACCTTTGCACCAGCTTCCATAAGGCTTGGCCCCCGTTTCCCAGAAGTTGTGAACAGACTTATCCACAGAACCTGTGGGTAACCCTATTCCATCGCAACGGCGCTCTCTACGGGGTGCTCTGCGACCCGACATTCGAAGATGCTGAAACCCGAAGATCGCTTTGCCTGCTGCTTGGCGTACGAGGCGAGCTCTGCGACAGCGGCTGGTCCGATCCCGGGAATGGCTTCGCCGGAGAGATGGACGACGCCAATCGACAGTGCCAGCAGGTCATGCCGGCGCCAGTCGCCATGCCGATCAGGCGCCAGGAAGAATCCGGCGCTCGAATGTTCCTCACGGTAGATACCTTTGCAGAAAAGCGCGAATTGGTCGCCAGCCGCTGTCAGTCGCGCTCGCCAGTTCTGGCTCTGCAAGACCAGCATGAAATCGTCTCCGCCGATATGGCCCACGAAGTCACAGCGGGGATCGCATGCTTCTCGCAATATTTGCGCCAGCCCGAGCAGGACTTCATCCCCCTTGCCGTATCCATAAAGATCGTTGAAGGGTTTGAATGAATCGAGGTCGACATAGCAGAGTGTGGCCGCTTGCCGGTTGGCCAGGGTCTTGCCAATACAGTCCTGAATCGGGACATTCCCGGGCAAGAGTGTTAGCGGGTTGGCATGGCGCGCCTGGCGGACTTTCAGCTCGGTGATTTGTCGCAGCACGTCAATCACACGCCCCAGTCCTATATAGTGATCGCGGTCGACGAGTATGAAGTCCTCTTCCAGCCGCTGCCGCGCTCGACTCGTAAGCAGACGGCTGACTCGCTGCAGGCTCTGTTTGACGTCGATCGCCAGATAGTCCCGATCCATGAGCTTTTCAATCGGCTTGCGTGCATACAGCTCGTGGGCGAAAGGCTTCAGCATGGTCTGGCTCAGCTGGTACCCGTGAACTGTGCCGACCGGGCGTCCTGCCTCATCAACCACCGCCAGACTATTCAGGCTAGGCTGCTGCTGGAAGCGCGCCAGCACCTGCGCCACGGTTTCACGCCGGGTGATGGGCGGGATATCCAGTAGCAACCCGTGGAGGGTCTGTTCCTGCCCGGTCCGCGGATCCCTCTGCGCGAGGCGCTCAATGATGTCGCGATCACATTTGGCTGGCTTGGCTTCGGGCCGGCCCAGCCAGTACCCCTGTACCCAGTCCACGCCCATGTCCTCGAGCACACCCAGCTCCTCAGCACACTCTATCCCCTCGGCAATCACATGCGCCTGGGACGCCTTGGCCATGTTGAGAATGCTGCCGACGAACTCACGCTTGACGCTGTCACGATGGATGCCATCAATGAAGTGGCGATCAATCTTGACGAATTCCGGGTGCAGCTGTGACCAGAGACGCAAGCTGGAATAGCCGGCACCCAGGTCGTCCAGCGCGATCGAAAATCCCATGGTCCGATAATGCTGCAGAGCAGTCTGAAGCAGCTCGAAATTATCGATGGGTGATTGCTCGGTCAGTTCGATCACCACGCGGGACGCGGACAGACCCGTTTCCTCCAGCGCCTTCAGCGTCAGCCCGCGCGTGTGCTGATGTTCGAGCAGTGTCTCAGGTGAGACGTTGAGAAACAGCCTGCCGGGAAGGCCCAGCTCAACGAAGCGGCGTATCGCGCGCTTGCGGCACAAAGCTTCGAGCTCGGAGAGCATGCCCCAATGTCTCGCTGCAGCGAACAGCGTAAGGGGAGAGTGCAGCGAGCTATTGGATGGTCCTCGGCTGAGGGCTTCGTACCCGACTATACGCCGCTCGACAGTCGAGGCGATCGGTTGAAACAGAACGGAGGTAGCCTCATCGGCAAGAATTTGCTCTAGGGCGTAGCGCTGCTCGAGGACAGTCATGAATGTACCGGGAACAAGAAGGAATCTGCCCGGTGTGCGTCGCAGCCCGGCTCGCACTCACAGGCATCGTGTCGAGCGAGTGTGAGCCGGTATTATTGCGATCTGATGACTATTTGGTTCAGCTGGCGTTGGCAACCTGTTCTTTCAGCTGCAGCAGATCGATCAGGATATGACCTGTCTCCGCCAGGAACGGATCGTCTTCCTTGTCTTTCTCGTCCACTGGCTCGGCCAGCGGGTTGTTGCCTGCCTCCAGAAACGGGTCTTCCTTCTCGAGCGATTCCAGCGGCTCCTCGCCCTTGGCCTTGCGACGCGTATTTTCTAGAGTCAGGAGCCTCGATTCGAGATCCTTCTGGTCCTCGCGGCGTAGCGTTTCATTGAGCGGCAACACCTTGCGCTCCTTCATGGCCTTGTCCAGCTCGATTCGAGCCAGCGTGTATGTGAAGTCCGGATCGTCCGAGGCACGGCGGCTATGTCGCGCCGTCAGTGGCTCGATCAGCGATTCGAGCTGCGATTCCATCCGGTATGGAACCGGCTTGATGGTATCCCAGGGGAGCGCGCGGGGCAGGCTGCTCTCACCGATATCCGTGGTCTCAAGCAGCGAGGGAAAACCGATGTCCGGCACCACACCGCGGTGCTGGGTGCTCTGGCCGGATACGCGATAGAACTTGGCCAGTGTCAGTTTCAGTTCGCCATGGTTGAGCGGTTGTATCGACTGAACCGTGCCTTTGCCGAACGTTGGCTCGCCAACGATGAGCGCGCGACCGTAATCCTGCATGGCGCCGGCAAAAATCTCGGAAGCCGACGCAGACAGCCGGTTTACCATTACCGCCAGCGGGCCTGTGTACGCCACCCCTGAGTCGGGGTCATCAAGGACCTGGACCTGACCCTGCGCATCGCGCACGAGCACCGTGGGTCCCTGTTCAATGAACAGCCCTGTCAGTTCAGTGGCTTCCTGCAATGAACCACCGCCGTTGTTGCGCAGATCCAGGACGATGGCGTCAACGTTCTCTTCCTGCAGCTCGGAGAGCAGCTTGCGTACATCACGGGTAGTGCTGCGGTAATCCGGATCGCCGCGGCGATAGGCTTTGAAGTCAATATAGAAACCGGGAACCTCGATGACGCCGATGCGGTAATCGCGACCCTGTTCACTGAAATCCAGCACTTCCGATTTGGCTGCCTGATCCTCGAGTTTCACCGACTCGCGTACCAGCTCCACCACGCGGCTGGTCATGTCGGTTTTCGGGTTCGCTGCAGGGATGACTTCCAGTCGCACGCTGGAGCCCTTGGGGCCGCGAATCAGCTTGACTACCTCGTCGAGACGCCAGCCGACCACATCGATCATTTCGCCTTCGTTCTGTGCGACGCCCACGATACGGTCGGCCGGGGCCAGTTGCTGGCTTTTCGCAGCAGGGCCAGCGGGTACCAGGCGGACGATCTTGGTAAATTCATCGTCGCTTTGCAGCACCGCGCCGATCCCTTCAAGGGACAGGCTCATGTTGATGTCGAAGTTTTCCGCACTTTCCGGCGACATGTACTGGGTATGCGGGTCGTAGACCTGAGCCAATGCGTTGATATAGTTCTGGAACACATCTTCGCTGCGGGTCTGTGCCAGACGCGCCTGCTGGTTCTTGTAACGCTTCTCCAACAGTTCGCCGATCGCCTGCTCCTCGCGTCCGGCCAGTTTCAGGCGAAGAATCTCGTCCTGCAGCTGCTGACGCCACAGTTGCTTGAGCGCCTCCTCGTCAGCGACCCATTCGGCTTCCTCGCGATCGATTTCAATGGTCTGCTTGGTATCGAAGTCCAGCGTGTCGATGCCCTGATTCAGGATGCTCAGGATGTAGATCATGCGCTGGTTGACGCGGTCGATCTGCTGCCGATGCATCTGGAAACCGAAGTTCAGGTCGCCTGCGAGCAGCATGTCGTCGAGATTGTGCCGATTCTTCTCGAACTCTGCGATGTCGCGGGCGGTAAACAGGCTGCGCTGCGGATCGAGCTGGCGCAGGTAGGTATCGAACACCTCACTGGAGAGCTCGTCGTCAAGACTCATCTTGTTGTAGTGATGACGGCGCAGGAGCTCGACTGTATTGAGGCTGGCGATGGTCTGTTCACGGGTAGGCTTCAGGCTCTCCACATCGAGAACCGGCAGCTTGTCTGCAGCGACGGAAATGCTGCTGCCCAGAGCGAGCAGAGCCGTCAGGCAAGTCTTGCGCAGGGAGTGGGAGGCTTTCATCAAAGGTATCGTTTCCGGCGAGAGTGGAGGTATTCTGTTAGTTCAACGGAAGGGAGAGCGGGTTCCCTTGCCAAATACATCATGAAAATCACTATGGAGGCACCGTGAGAGGATTGCAAGCCGAGGGCGGGGCGTTGGTCTGGCGCGATCAACCCGCAGAACAGCTGAAGGCCGGGCAGGTCCGGCTTCGGGTCATGGCAGCCGGGCTCAACCGTGCCGATTTGTTACAAAAGGCCGGGATGTATCCACCGCCGCCAGGCGTCACTCAGGTCATCGGCCTGGAATGCGCTGGCGAGGTAGTGGAGGTGTCCGAAGGCGTACGGTGGAAAGTCGGAGACCGAGTCTGCGCCTTGCTGGCGGGCGGCGGGATGGCAGAGGAAGCCGTAGTGGATGGACGTCACCTTCTGCCGGTTCCTGAGGGCATGAACTGGGCTGAGGCCGCGGCGATTCCGGAAGTGTTCAGTACCGCCTGGTTGAACATTTTTGAACTCGGCGCAGCCAAGCCTGGGGAGAAGGTGCTCATCCATGCGGGAGCCAGCGGTGTCGGCACGGCCGCCATTCAGCTGTGCAAGGCGTTCGGCAATCCATGCTGGGTGACGCTGGGTAGCGAAGAAAAGCTTGCCGCCTGCCGGGAACTCGGTGCCGAGGGCGGCGCCTTGCGCCAGAACGGGATTCGCAGCCTGCAGAGCGAAGGTCCGTTTTCGGTCGTGCTTGACCCGGTTGGCGCGCCTTATGCGGCGGACCATCTGGATCTGATGGGAATGGATTCGCGCTGGGTGTTGATCGGCCTGATGGGGGGGCGCGAAGCCACGCTGGATCTGGCCAAGGTTCTCGCCAAGCGCATCCAGCTGACCGGTTCGACGTTGCGTGCACGCAGTGCGGATTTCAAGGCCGAGCTGCTCGCGCGAATGGAAGAGCGGGTGTGGCCCCTGTTTGCCGACGGCAGCCTCAAGCCGCTTGTTGCCAGGACCTACAGCTTCGAACAGGCCGAGGAGGCTTTCGCTGAACTGGCAGGTGATCAGGTTGTCGGCAAGGTCATCATCCAGCGGTGAACCATAACGCGGCGGCCCGGGGCCGCCGCGTCTGTTCAGATCAGAGTCGCGCGGTCACAAAAATGCGTCAGCACCCGGATGAGATAGTCCGGATCCCTGCTGCCTGCCAGCTCCCGAATGGAATGCATGGCAAACGTCGGCGCCCCGATATCGACCGTGCGCACACCCAGTCGGCTGGAGGTGATCGGGCCGATCGTGCTGCCGCAACCCATGTCACTTCTTACCACGAAGCTCTGCACTGGCACGCCGGCCTGTTCGCACAGATCGCGGAACAGTGCCGCCGTTTCGCTGGTGGTAGCGTAGCGCTGATTACTGTTGATCTTTATCACCGGCCCCGCATTCAGCCGCGGGCCATGATTGGCGTCGTGACGGTCAGCGAAATTGGGGTGTACTGCATGGGCATTATCGGCTGATACGAGAATGGAGTGCTGAACGGTTCGACCGCGCGTAGTGCGATCCGGCACGATCCGGTGCAGCACATCTTCCAGGAAGGGGCCGTCGGCGCCGCATAGCGATGTCGAGCCGACTTCTTCATGATCGGTACACACCAGCAGGCAGGCTTCGCGCTGATTGCTAGCAAGTAATGCGGTGAGGCCAGCGAAACAGGACAGCAGGTTGTCCAGCCGCGCTGCAGCGAAAAAGTCTCCATCCAGCCCGATGGTCGCCGGAGGCTGGGTGTCGTAGAAGCTCAGTTCGTAATCCAGCACCTGGGCGGGCTGGCAGTCCGGGTGCTGTTGCGTCAGCTCACTGAGCAATAACGCGCGCAGATCGCGGCTTGGATCCAGTGCCATGGCCAGCACGGGGGGCAGATGAGTCTGCGGGTTGATGCACAGATTGTCGTTCACGCCCCGGTTCAGGTGTATCGCCAGGCTGGGAATCACCGCAATCGGGCGCTTGAAGTCGACCAGCTCGCTGTGCAATGCGCCTTCGGCTGTGCGAAAGGTTACCCTGCCGGCAAGCGACAGGTCGCGGTCGAACCAGGGCGCAAGCAACGCGCCACCGTAGACTTCCACTCCCAGCTGCCACAGGCCCTGCTGATTGATTTCAGGTTGCGGTTTCACCCGCAGACACGGGCTGTCCGTGTGCGCGCCAATCATGCGTATACCGCGCTCCAGCGCGCCCGCATCGCCCATTGTGAACGCTATCAGCGATGAGTTGTTCCGGCTGACGAAGTAACGCCCCCCTGTCTCTAGAGCCCACTCTTCCCGCTCGTCGAGCTGCTCGAAGCCGGCCAGCGCGAGGCGTGCTGCCAGGCTGGCGGTGGCGTGGAAGGGCGTTGGCGAAGACTGTATGAAGTCTGCCAGGTCCTGATTGGTTGCGGTATGTGTCATGCGATTCCTCGAATGGTGACAGCTCAGAACGGAGCAGGGCTGTCGAACGTCAGTCTCTCACCGCTCAACGGGTGCCTGATTCCCAGCCGGGCAGCGTGCAGGGCCAGCCTGGGGCAAGCCTCCAGGGCCGCGCCCTCGGCGTACAGCCGATCTCCCAGTAACGGATGGCCGGTCGAGAGCATATGCACGCGCAGCTGATGGGAACGCCCGGTGATCGGGGTGAGCTCGACACGACTATGGCGCTCGTACCGTTCGGTCACCCGCCAGAAGGTCTGTGCGGCTTTGCCCAGTTCATGGTCGACGATGTGCCGCGGCTTGTTGGGCGGATCATAGCGCAGCGGCAGATCAAT
Organism: Halopseudomonas nanhaiensis; assembly: GCF_020025155.1. Classification (NCBI taxonomy): domain Bacteria; kingdom Pseudomonadati; phylum Pseudomonadota; class Gammaproteobacteria; order Pseudomonadales; family Pseudomonadaceae; genus Pseudomonas; species Pseudomonas nanhaiensis. Next base: position 2,608,231 of record NZ_CP073751.1, on the reverse strand, counting down.
GTGACCGGCATCCTCGGCGGGGTGCCCCCAGCACAGGGCGACATAGGTCTTTTCCGTCTCACGGTCATGAAACTGGCGGGACAGCTCGCGGTGCGCGCCGGGGTCGCGGGCAATCACCAGCAGGCCTGAGGTCTCCCAGTCGAGCCGGTGCACGATCCGCGCTTCAGGATAGCCGTTCTCCTGAAGCCGGGTGATCAGACAGTCCTTGTTGTCCTCGGCGCGGCCGGGCACGGAGAGCAACAGGGTGGGCTTGTCGACGATCAGGAAGGTGGGGTCGTGGTGGACGATCCCGATATGAGTCAGCGGCATGGGGTAAGGGTCCGTATGCCGCCCGCGGCGGGCGGCATCGTCTGTACTCTCAGGTACGTTCCGGTAGGGTGATGTTCAGCTCCAGCACCGAACAGTCGTCCTGATTGTCGAGCGCGACATGGACCTGGTCACGGTCGATCTTCACGTATTTGCTGATCACATCGATGATCTCCTGCTGCAACTGCGGCAGGTAGTCGGGTTGCGAACGTTGACCACGCTCGTGCGCGACGATTATCTGCAGACGTTCCTTGGCTATCGACGCAGGAGACGTGGTTTTTTTCCGGTCACGAAAATAGTCGAAGAAGCTCATCAGCGGCCTCCGAACAGGCGTTGCAGCAGACCCTTTTTCTGAGCTTCGAGGAAGCGGTGGGGCTTCTCCTCTCCGAGCAGACGATCGACTGCGTCGCTGTATGCCTGACCGGCGTCGCTCTTGTCGTCCATGATGACCGGGATTCCCTGGTTCGATGCCTTGAGCACGGCCTGCGACTCGGGAATGACGCCCAGCAGCGGAATGGACAGGATGTCTTCCACGTCGCTGACAGACAGCATTTCACCGTTCTCTACGCGCTCGGGGTTGTAACGGGTCAGCAGCAGGTGCTCGTTGATCTTCTCACCGGACTCGGCGCGGCGGGACTTGCTCGCCAGCAAGCCGAGCATGCGATCGGAGTCACGTACGGAGGACACTTCCGGATTGGTGACGACCACAGCCTCGTCGGCAAAATACATCGCCAGGTGCGCACCCTTCTCGATCCCCGCCGGAGAGTCGCAGACGATGTAGTCAAAGGTTTCCTTCAACTCGTTGAGCACGCGCTCCACGCCGTCCTGGGTCAGTGCATCCTTGTCGCGGGTCTGCGAGGCGGGAAGGATGAACAGGTTGTCGGACCGCTTGTCCTTGATCAACGTCTGATTCAGGTTCGAATCGCCATTGATGAGGTTGACGAAGTCGTAAACGACCCGACGCTCGCAACCCATGATCAGATCCAGGTTACGCAGGCCGACGTCAAAGTCGACGATCACGGTTTTGAACCCGCGCAGCGCGAGTCCGGTGCCGATGGCGGCGCTGGTGGTGGTCTTGCCCACGCCGCCCTTGCCTGATGTGACGACTATGACTTTTGCCAAGATGATCTTCCTGTCGGAGTTGTTATTGATGTAAGGACGCGCCGGATTGCAGCGTCGAGCGCGTCACTGCGAACGGGTAGGGAAGGGCCTGGAAAACGGCCATAGGCCACGAACAGCGGGCACCCCCGAATGGCTGCACAGTATCAGTCAAAGGGGCACTATCTTCAAGGTGTCGCCGTCCAGCCCGATCTGTACGGCTGTCTTCCATTGCTGGCGTCGCAGATCCTCGGCGACCTTGTAATGCCCCGCGATCGATACCAGCTCGGCTTCCAGCGACTGGCAGAAAATCCGCGCCTCGGTGTTGCCGCGGACACCCGCCAGGGCGCGTCCCCGCAACGGACCGTAGACATGGATATTGCCGTCTGCGAGAAGTTCCGAACCGGCGCTGACCGGCGCGAGCACGACCAGGTCGCCGCCGCGGGCGTAGACCTGCTGACCGGAGCGAACCGGCTGGGTGATGATGCGACCCGGCAGGCTTTCCGTCGCCGACTGCTGCGGCTCGGCTTCGCGCCTGGCTGCCGGCCTGGGCTCGGGCTCGATCTCCACTGCCTTCTCGCGTCCACGACCTGGAGGCATCAGCACCAGGCCGGATTCCTGAGCCAGCGGGCGGAAGTGTTCCGCACCGCGCAAGGCGACCGGTTGCAGACCGCTTTCGCGACAAATACGCAGGAGATGCGCCAGGGTAGGACCGTCAAGCTGACCGCCGAGCTTGTCGAGACTGATCACTACTGGCGTATCCTGAAAGAAATTCGGTGCCTGTTCGACCTTTTCCGCGAGCTGCCGGGCGAAGCGCTCCGGTTCCTGGCGTACCAGTTCTATAAGCGTCATGGTCAGCATGCCGCCCTTGAGATGGAATACGGGCTCGTTATCGAGCAGGTCAAGATTCGAATCAGCTGTCATGTCACATCCACGGAACACGGTTTGTGGGCACACTTATATAGATTGACCACGCTGATCGCAAGCCGCGTCCGGCTTGGGTAGAATGCGTTTTTTGCCTCGATGGACGGTCGGATGAGTCACCCCGGTTTCAGCGCTGCCATGCTTCACCCGCGGAATTGGCCGATGTGGGCCGGGCTGGGTCTACTCTGGTTGTGCATTCAGTTGCCGTACCCGACGATTCTCGCGGTCGGGCGCCTGCTTGGTCGAGCGATGTACCACGTCATGCCCGAGCGCAGGCACATTGCCGAGACCAATCTGCAGTTGTGTTTTCCGCAATGGTCGAACGAGCGCCGCGCCCAGGTGCTGCGGGAAAATTTTGAGTCCAATGGCATCGCGCTGTTCGAGATGGCCATGGCCTGGTGGTGGCCGCCCAAGCGGTTGGCACGCCTGGCTCATATCGAAGGGCTCGAACATCTGCAGCAGGCTTCTGCCGCCCGGCGCGGAGCGGTGCTGATGTCGATGCATTTCACCACGCTGGAAATCGGCGCAGCCTTGCTGGGTCAGAAGGCGACCATTGACGGAATGTACCGCGAGCACGGCAATGCCGCGTTCGACTTTGTGCAGCGTCGCGGCCGCGAGCGGCACAACGCCGACGCCATTGCTGTGGAAAGAGAGGACGTGCGCAGCATGCTCAAGTCCATGCGATCGGGGCGTGCCATCTGGTATGCGCCCGATCAGGACTACGGCCGCAAGGCCAGCGTGTTCGTGCCGCTGTTCGGGGTGCAGGCCGCCACGGTGACAGCTACCAGTACCTTCGCGCGACTGGGCAAGGCCCTGGTTATTCCCTTCACCCAGACGCGTCTACCGAACGCGCAGGGTTATCAGCTGACCATCCATGCACCGCTGGAGAACTTTCCGTCCGGTGATGAAACGGCTGATGCACTGCGAATCAACCAGTGGGTCGAGCAAGCGATACTGCAGCAGCCGGAACAGTACATGTGGGTCCACCGCCGCTTCAAGACGCGCCCGGAAGGCGAGGCGCGTCCCTATCCGAAGCGGCGGCGCAGGAAGCGCAAGCCGCGCTGAGTCGGATCAGCCCACCACCAGGACCCGCAGGGCGTCGAGGCGTACCTTTGCCTGGCGCAGGGCTTCGCCGCCGCTGTGCTTCTGCGCCTGCAGCGCGGTGATTTCGTCCTCGCGAACCGACGGGTTCACTTCGCGCAGCGCCTTCAGGCGCTCGATCTCCTCATCCAGTTCGGCATGAAAACGCGCGGTCGCGGCGTCCACCAATTCGCGATGCTGAACGTCCGCCAGCGCTTCGGCACGGTCGATAAGCTGCTCCACCGTGTCGCGCTGGCTCTTGGCGATCTTGCTGGCGAGGTGCTTGGGCACCCCCTCGAGCTGGGCCTGCAGCGTGTCGAAACTCACCTTGGCCCCCAGGTCGTTGCCGCTGACATCCAGCAGGCAGCGGATCGGCGTAGGCGGCAGGTACCGTTGCATCTGCAGCACGCGTGGCGCTATGGCTTCACTGACGAAGAGGCATTCGAGCAGTAGCGTACCTGGCTTGAGGGCCTTGTTCTTGAGCAGCGCGACTGAACTGTTGCCCATGCTGCCAGACAGCACCAGGTCCATCCCACCTTGGAGCATGGGGTGCTCCCAGGTAAGAAACTGCATGTCTTCGCGGCTCAGTGCGGTTTGCCGGTCGTAGGTGATGGTAACGCCTTCATCGTCGCCCAGCGGGAATCCGGCGTCGAGCATCCGCTCGCCCGGGCGGAGGATGAGGGCGTTGTCGGAGTGATCCTCGCTGTCGATGCCGAACACGTCGAACAACTTCTCCATATATATGGCCAGTTGCGGATCGTGATCCTGTCGCTCGATGGCCTCGATCATTTCCTGCGCATCGCCGGTCCCACGGGAGTGCAGCTCGAGCAGTCGGTCACGACCGTTGTGCAGGTCCTCTTCCAATGCCTGGCGACGCTGGTCAGCCTGCTCCAGCAGGTCTGCCCAGCCAGCTTCCTGCGGATGGTCGAGCTGGTCGAGAAGGGCGCTGCCAAATTCGTGCTGCAATGTATTGCCGGTTGGCGATGTCGTCAGAAACGCGTTCAGTGCTTCGTGGTACCACTGGAAAAGACGCTCCTGTGCGGTCCCCTCAAGGTATGGTACATGCAGCTGGATGGTCTCGCGCTGGCCTATCCGATCCAGACGCCCGATGCGTTGCTCAAGCAGGTCCGGGTGGGTGGGCAGATCGAACATCACCAGATGATGAGCGAACTGGAAATTGCGACCCTCGCTGCCGATTTCGGAGCAGATCATCACCTGCGCGCCAAACTCTTCGTCCGCAAAGAAGGCGGCGGCGCGATCGCGCTCCACTATGCTCATGCCTTCGTGGAATACGGTAGCTGGTATGCCGGTGCGCACGCGCAGGGCATCTTCCAGATCCAGCGCGGTTTCGGCATGGGCGCAGATCACCAGGATCTTGCTGCGCTTGAGCATCTTCAGCGTGTCGATCAACCAGTCGACGCGCGGATCTTCCTGCCACCAGGCGGTTTCCACCGGCTCGAACTCGTCCTGCAGACCAACCTCGGGGTACAAGGCTGTCCGGCCTTCGACGTCGGCATATATCTCGGGGCAGGGCAGTGGATGGGCGTGGAGCTGCCTTTGCGGAAATCCGGCAATGGCCGCCCGGGTGTTGCGATACAGCACGCGTCCGGTGCCGTGACGGTCCAATAGTTGGCGAATCAGGCTATCTCGCGCCTGCTCTGCATCGATGCCGCCGTCGACGAATCGGTCGAGCTGGGCCGCGGCCTGAGACCCCAGAAACTCGAGGATGACGCCGCGTTGCTCGCTACTCAACCGGTCGGCATCAAGCAGGCTCTGTACCGCATCGGCTACCGGCTGGTAGCGACTGGATTCCCGGCGGAAGGTATCGAGATCGTGGAAGCGGTCCGGGTCGAGCAGGCGCAGGCGGGCGAAATGGCTCGCTTGTCCCAACTGTTCCGGGGTGGCGGTCAGCAGCAGGACTGCAGGGATGCTCGCCGCAAGTTGCTCGACCAGAGCGTATTCGGCGCTCGGAGCGTCTTCGTGCCAGACCAGATGATGGGCTTCGTCCACCACCAGCATGTCCCACTGGCTTTCCAGAAGGTAGCGCCTGGTGGCATCGTCGGCGAGCAACAGGTCTAGCGAGACCAGTGCCAGCTGTTCCTCCTCGAACGGGTTCGACTCGGCGTCGTCGCAGCGCTCCGGGTTGAACAGGGCAAAGCGCAGATTGAAGCGGCGACGCATTTCGACCAGCCACTGATGCTGCAGATTCTCGGGCACCAGAATCAGCACGCGCTTGACGCGCCCTGTCTGCAGCTGGCGGTGTATGACAAGACCCGCCTCGATCGTCTTACCCAATCCGACTTCGTCGGCGAGCAGCACCCGCGGATTTATTCGGTCAGCCACGCTACGGGCGATGTGCAACTGATGGGCTATAGGTTGAGTCCTGACCCCGGCAAGGCCGAGCAACGGTGAACGCTGGATGCGTCCGTAGTGGCGCAGACTTTCATAGCGCAACCCGAACCAGCCCTGCGGATCGATCTGGCTCGCAAACAACCGGTCGCTGGCCAACCGGAACTGAATGAAGTTGTCCAGCATGGTTTCGGCGAAGCTGTCGGGTGTGCCGTCTTCGCGATGCCCGTGGTAAACCAGCAGCCCGCCCTGCTCGGTGACATCATTGACCGTCAGCGACCAACCCTCATGGTGGGCGATATTGTCACCCGGCGTGAAGCGCACGCGAGTCAGTGGGGCGCTGCGGACGGCGTAGTGTCGGGTCTCGCCACTTGCCGGAAACAGGATTACGACCAGGCGGTCATCCTGCGAGAGCACCGTACCCAGACCCAGTTCTGATTCGCTGTCGCTCACCCAGCGTTGCCCCGGGGTAAATACGGTCATGCTCTGCTCCCATGTTCGAAAAGGCCGGTATGGTAAACCGATCGATCAGTGCCGGCCACCGCCACCTTCCGGCCGGAAAACCAGTCTCATCGCGTATTTGTCGACACTTCGTGAAGCAATTCACAGATAGCGGGATAAAAAACGCGGATTTACAGTCGATACAGTCTAGACGATTGACTGAATTCTGAGCTGCCCGAGAGCGGGCTAGCGAGGCCAACCATGCTGATACCGGGGCTACCGCCCGTTGGTGCACAAAACGACACGATCAAACGGTCGCGCGAAGTGCAGCCGACCGTGCGCAGTGAAGTAGTACACGAGGCAGCTGCCGAGCCCGTGGAAAGGCGCCGTCGAGACCGTGGACGCTTTCCTGACCGACGCCGGCGGCGACGCGCCAGTCGCTTGCTGGTAGGGCCTGATACTCCAGTTGAGACGATTACCGATATGCCGGCCAAGGGGCTGCTGGTTGACATCGAGGTTTAAGCCGGTGATAGGCTTGTAGCGTGAGCCTGGAGAGCGCCTCGATGTCTGATCAGACCCAACCCCCCGCAATTATTGATCTTCAGCATGAGCGCCGGACGCGTCAGCACGAGCTGAATGAAGCGCGCCTCGCCAGGGTGCGCTCGGCGTTCGAGAAGGCCCTGCCGCTTTCCAGTTCCAAACCCGCAAAAAAGCACCGCAGCAAAAAGAAAAAGCCCAAACGCTGATTCACGGCATTATTGATCCTGATCAATAACCCGCCCGGCTGGTGAAGATACTCTTGAATCGTGGACGAATTCAGGAGGTCCCCCGACATGTTCATCGACGAAACAGTTATCGCAGGCGTTCTCACCGTAGGGTTGATGATCGCATTCCTCGGCGGTGTAGCGCTGTTCATCTGGCGCGACAGCCGCAAGCCCGCACGGGCTGCCAAGCGCCCCTGACCCGCCGAGTACTTTCCCGCTTTTCAACGTGCATGGCTCGCAAGGCCTTTAGCGATCTCCCGAAAGGAAGATCGCTTTTTTTTTGCCCGACGGGCGGGGTAGCAGATTGGCGTCCAGCCATATACTGTATATCCAGACAGTATATGTTTCGGAGAACTGATGTCCATCGCCGGCCCCATTCGCGGTCGCGGCACGTCGCAGAATGTGCCCAATCGTTTCGCCCCGACCCTGTCCCTTGCCGAAGCCGACGGCTGGTTTCAGGAAGCGCCTGAATCACGCGTCGTCACCGAGATAAGGGAGGAGCGCGCCAAAACCATCATCGCCCGCAATACGTCCCCCGATATCGGTTTCGATCGCTCCATCAATCCCTATCGAGGATGTGAACATGGCTGTATCTATTGCTATGCGAGACCTAGTCACGCCTATTGGGACATGTCCCCGGGGCTGGACTTCGAGACGCGGCTGATTGCCAAGACCAATGCGGTGATGCTACTGGAGCAGGAGTTGCAAAAGCCGGGCTATCAGTGCGCGCCGATCCACATGGGAGGCAATACCGACATCTATCAGCCCATCGAGCGGGAGCGACGGATTACCCGGGGGTGTCTCGAGGTGCTGCTGCGTTATCGTCACCCGGTTACGCTAGTGACCAAGAGCGCTATGGTACTGCGCGATCTGGATCTGCTCTCGGAATTGGCGCGGCGCCAATTGGTCAGGGTAATGGTGAGCGTCACGACGCTGGATAACGAACTCAAGCGTACCCTCGAACCGCGCACAGCCAGCCCGGCCGCTCGACTGAAGGTGATACGTACGCTGAGCGAGCATGGGGTTCCGGTGGGTGTAATGTGTGCGCCAATGATTCCAATGGTCAACGATGCGGAGCTGGAGTCGATACTTGAAGCGGCTACCCAGGCTGGAGCGACCAGCGCCTCCTACATTCTTTTGCGTCTGCCAAACGAAGTCGCCCCGCTCTTCGAAGACTGGCTGCATACCCATATGCCACAACGCGCAGCGCATGTGCTCAGTCTGGTGCGTCAGTGCCGAGGCGGGGAGCTGTACGATTCGACATTCGGTAAGCGGTTTCGTGGAGAAGGCCCGTTTGCTGCGTTGCTCGCGCGCCGCTTCAGTCTGGCGATCAAGCGACTCGGGTTGAATGAGCGGGAAGGGAGGGAGCCCCTGGATTGTTCGCAGTTCTCGCCACCAGGACAGCAGATGGCGTTGTTGTAGTAGCTGGCACGCGTGCGTCGTCGCAGTTAGGATGCGCTTTTTACCGCCGGTGCCGAAGATGCTCGAAGGTCATTCAGCCAAACGCTGCGGGCGGTGCGCGCGGCCGCTGGCGCGATGCTTGTGCGCAAGCATCCCACAGGTCGTCTGCGCGACCAGCCTGGTGATCATCCAGCACCCCAGCGAGCGGCATCACGCTTTGAATACTGCCAGGTTGCTTGCTGCAGGATTGGTCAACGCGGAACTGCATGTGGTGGAGCGGATCTGCGAGGACTCACCGCTGCACACGCGACTGATAGACAGCGCCCGCTGCACGCGGCTGCTGTTCCCCGGACCGTCTGCCTCCGCCCTGATCCAGGTCGATGACCCGCGGCCTCATCAGTTGGTGCTGCTCGACGGCACCTGGCGCAAGGCTCGCAAGCTGCTGCATCTAAATCCTGTGTTGCGCGCGCTACAGCAGGTGGCCCTTCCCACTGGTGTGGCCAGCCGATATCGGCTGCGCAAGGCGCCGGTTCCCGGTGCGCTATCAACGATCGAAGCCGGTGTCGCAGCGCTGGAAGTGCTTGAGCCGGAGGGGCATTTCCAGCCGCTTCTTCGACCGTTCGATCTTCTGATAGAAGAGCAGATACAGGCGATGGGAGAAGATCGGTATCGTCGAAACTATCTTGAACGCCTGCCCAGCGAGAGTGGAGGATGCCCCGAGGAGGGCGTCGACCCCTGAGAGCAGCGACGCTGGTTACTCAACGCCATTCGCGGCACTTATTATTGCGCTTCGTCTCGGTAGCACCGAGTCCTAGTCGTTAGACTGGTCTGGCATTGCATCGACCAACAATAATTCTGTGGCGTGGGCCAGCCGCGTCGCTAAGGGGCAACCATGCATAACAGCGGCCAGAGAGTAGTGATCACCGGGGCGGGCAGCGGGCTTGGACGCGAGCTGGCATTGCGCTACGCCAAAGCAGGCGCGCGCCTGGCGCTGGCAGACATGAATACCGAAGGGTTGAAGGAGACCCTGGCGATGGCAGAGGCGCTCGGCGCCTGGGGGTTCACAGCACGATGTGATGTTCGCGACTTCAGCCAATTAGCGGCCCTGGCTCAGACCTGCCAGGAACGCATGAGCGGTGTCGATGTACTGATCAATAATGCGGGCGTCTCCAGCGGAGGTTTTTTCTGGGACCTCACCCTCGAAGACTGGGAATGGCAGATCAGTATCAACCTGATGGGCGTCGTCAAGGGCTGCAAGGCGTTCATGCCCATGTTGATGGAGCAGCGCAGCGGTCGGATCATCAACATCGCATCCATGGCAGCGCTGATGCAGGCCCCGGGGATGAGCAACTACAACGTGGCGAAGGCCGGAGTCGTTGCCTTGTCTGAAAGCCTCATGGTCGAGCTGCAACCGCTTGGCGTAAAGGTCAACGTGGTGTGCCCCTCCTTTTTCCAGACCAATCTGCTCGACTCCTATCGCGGGCCGGACAGTCCATCGAAGGAGCAGGTAGCCCAGCTGCTGAAGAACTCGCCCATAACGGCGGCGGACATCGCCAACATCATTCTCGAAGAGAGTGAAGCCGATCGGTTCATGATCCTGCCCCATGAAAGTGGACGTCAGGCCTGGGCTGCGAAACAGACCAATCCGCAGGTCATCTACGATGAGATGGTCAAGTTGGCTGTCAAGAAAATGGAAACAGCCGGTCTCTGAGGCGCGCTGGCCGCGCCAGTCAGGGTGCGGTTTTTGCGAATTGCGGCCGATGCCACTGTCGCCGGCTTGTGGCACAATGCGCCTTCATCCTGATTCAGGTTAATCGGAGCGTATTCGTGTCCACCAGCTTGCGCGGAGCTATGGATGGCCTCTGAGCTGCGAAACATCGCATTCGTGCTATGGCCCGGCACGCACCCCGGTACCATCATGCCCGGGCTGTCCGTCCTGCGCTCAGCCAACCGCATGGCCGGATACGACTGCTACGCGGTGCGCTGCTACACCCTCGATGAGCAACCGATCATCTCCGAAGAAGGCTGGCATCTGCCGGCTTCTTCCTGGAGCGCTTTCAGCGGCCCGCTTTCCCGGCTGTGGCTTGCTGCGGATGCGCAACAACTTCCCGATTCGGTCTCGTCTCCGCTGCAACAGCAATGGCGGGGCCTGGTTCGGGATGGGGTTGGCCTGGGTGCGCTGGAGGGCGGCGTCGTACCGTTGGCGATGAGCGGCCTGCTTGATGAACATCGCTGCGCCGTGCATTGGCGGCTTATCGATGATTTCAAGGAACGCTTCCCCGCTGTAACGGCGACCAGCCAGCTGTTCGAACAGGATCGCGGACGCTTGAGCAGCAGCGGCGCTCAGGCGACGGTCGATCTGTTCCTGGCATTGCTCGCTGAAGACCATGGCCAGGACCTTGCCGCGCTGGTAGCCGAAGATCTGATCGTCGAGCGCATCCGTGATGGCAGCGAGCGTCAACGCGTGCCGCTGCGCAATCGGCTGGGCAGTACCCATCCCAAACTGACCCAGGCCGTGATCCTGATGGAATCGAACATCGAGGAGCCACTGACAACGGACGAAATTGCACGCCACGTATGTGTGTCCCGCCGTCAGCTCGAGCGCATCTTCAAGCAGTATCTGAACAGCGTGCCGTCCCAGTACTACCTCGAGCTGCGGCTCAACCGTGCGCGTCAGATGCTGATGCAGACCAGCAAGTCGATCATTCAGATCGGGCTGTCCTGTGGTTTTTCCTCGGGCCCGCACTTCTCCAGTGCGTACCGCAACTGTTTTGGTATTACCCCGCGTGAGGATCGCAACCAGCGTCGTGCGCAGCAGGCGATGGATCCGGCAGCGCGGGAACTATGACTCATTCGACAGCCCGGCCCGCGCCGGGTGACAGGAGATAGCGATGCATTCGAAGCAGGTCACCCGGTCCGATTTCGACCGGCTCATGGTCCCCAACTACGCGCCTGTAGACATGATTCCGGTGCGCGGCGAGGGATCACGGGTGTGGGACCAGCAGGGCAGGGAGTATATCGATCTGGCGGGCGGCATTGCGGTCAACGCGCTGGGGCACGCCCATCCTGACCTCATTGACGCTCTGACCGAGCAGGCCGGCAAGCTCTGGCATGTCTCCAACGTACTGACCAACGAGCCGGCGCTGCGCCTGGCCGCCAAGCTGGTCGATGCCACCTTCGCTGATCGCGTGTTCTTCGCCAATTCGGGAGCCGAAGCCAACGAGGCCGCTTTCAAGCTTGCCCGCCGTTGGGCGCACGAGACCGCGGGACCGCAGAAGAACCAGATCATTGCCTGCACCAACAGTTTTCACGGGCGGACGCTGTTTACCGTCAGCGTCGGTGGCCAGCCCAAGTACTCGCAAGGCTTCGGCCCGGCGCTGGAGGGCATCAGTCATGTTCCCTATAACGACATCGCCGCGCTGGAGCAGGCAATATCGGCCGATACCTGTGCGGTGGTCATCGAGCCCATTCAGGGTGAGGGTGGTGTCATCCCGGCGGCGCAGGGGTATCTTGCCTCCGTGCGCAAGCTCTGCGACCAGCACAATGCGCTGCTGATCTTCGATGAAGTGCAGAGCGGAATGGGGCGTACCGGTAAGCTCTTCGCCTATATGCACAGCGAGGTCGAGCCGGACATTCTCACCAGCGCAAAAAGTCTCGGTGGTGGATTCCCGATCTCGGCGATGCTTACCCGTGACGCCATCGCGGCGCATTTCGGGGTAGGTACCCACGGAAGCACCTACGGGGGCAATCCTCTGGGTTGCGCGGTCGCCGAGCGGGTACTCGACATCGTCAACACGGACGAGGTGCTCAGCGGCGTGCAGCATCGCTATCGGTTGATTGCCGACGGCTTGATGGGGATCTCTGCCGACTTGCCGGTCTTTCACTCGGTGCGTGGCCAGGGGTTGCTGATTGGCGCCGTGCTGGCCGAGCAATGGCGAGGTCAGGCGCGGCAGATTCAGGAGGCAGCCCAGAGAGAGGGGCTTCTGGTTCTGCAGGCCGGCCCTGACGTTATGCGTCTGGCGCCGAGCCTGATCATTCCGGAAACGGACATAGCCGAGGCCCTGCAGCGTCTGCGCAAGGCTCTTGTGTCGCTGGCCGGCTGACGTGCGGAGCTTCTGATGCTGATCCAGCGCCTGTGCACGATGGATGACCTGGCCGAAATCGAGCGGCTGGCCGCAGCGAGCCCGGTCGGGGTTACGTCGCTTCCGACTGAGCGGGAGCGACTGGTGACCATTATCGAGGCATCCCTCGCATCGATGGCCGCGGACGTGGCCTTCAGTGGGGAGGAGCGCTATTTCTTCGTGATAGAGGACAGCCAGAGCAGGAACCTGGTGGGATGCAGCAGCATCATCGCCTCGGCCGGCTTCAGTCAGCCGTTCTATACCTTCCGCAACGAAATGTTCGTTCACGCCTCCCGCGAGCTGGGGCTGCATAACCGCATTCACGTGCTGTCATTGTGTCACGACCTGACCGGACACAGCCTGCTGGCTGGCTTTCATCTGGATCCTGCGATCCAGAGAGATGCGCGGGTCCGCGCGCTCAACGTTCGCGGTCGTCTGCTGTTCATGGCCAATCATCCGCAGCGTTTCGCCGAAGCCACCGCGGTGGAGGTGGTTGGCGTCAGCGATGTAGAAGGCAACGCGCCGTTCTGGGATGCGGTCGGTCGACACTTCTTCGCTGTCAGCTATCTCGAGGCCGAGCAACTGGGCAGTAGCCGTGGTCGTCATTTTCTAGCCGAACTGATGCCCGGTTATCCGATTTATGTTCCGATGCTCTCCGACTCCGCGCAGGAAGCTATCGGTCAGGCGCACGCCAGCGCACAGGACGTTTTCGAAATTCTTCTCGAGGAAGGATTCGAGACGGATGACTACGTCGATATCTTCGATGGCGGGCCGGTGGTGCAGGCCAAAACCGCAGCGCTGCGTACGGTGCAGAGCGGTCAGTCCGCCTCGGTGCGCATTGTTGAGAAGGCAGGTGGTAGCGACTCCTGGCTGGTGGCCAACCAACAGGTGGCCGGCTTCCGCGCTACGGTACTCGATCTTGCCTGGTCTCCAGGCGACGATGTTTCACTCGACAGCGAGCAGGCCGCAGCGCTCGGAGTGGTAGAAGGTGACAGGGTCAGCCTGGTGCAGGAGACATGACAATGCTGGTACGAGCAGCACGTCCAGACGATCTGGCCAGTCTACTGCGATTGGCCGGCGACGCGGGCTCCGGGTTGACCAGCCTGCCTGCGAGCGAGGAGCGGCTTGCCCGTCGTCTGGACACGGTTCAGGCCAGCTTTGCCGGCGGCGTGGCGCCAGCCGATGCGGATTATCTGTTCGTCCTCGAGGATGAGGCGGGGCAGGCGGTCGGCACGAGCGGCATGCTTGCCGCTGCGGGCCTGCGAGAGCCCTGGTACAGCTACCGCATGGGGCTGACAGTCACTGCCAGTCGCGAGCTGGACGTCTACCGGCAGCATCCGACCCTGTTTCTGGTCAACGACCTCACCGGCGCGACAGCCTTGTGTTCGTTTTATTTGCCTCCGCAGCAGCGAAACGTCGGCAATGGTCGGCTCTTGTCCAAGGCCCGTTTTCTGTTCATGGCCGAGTTCATTGCCGATTTCTCCAGCCGCGTGATCGTGGAAATGCGCGGGCTGTCCGACGAACAGGGGCGGTCGCCGTTCTGGGACAGCCTGGGCAAACATTTCTTCCGCATGGAGTTCGCGCGCGCTGACTACCTGACGGGCATCGGCAGCAAGGCGTTCATTGCCGAGATGATGCCCAAATTTCCGCTGTATGCCTGCTTTCTGAGCCAGGCGGCGAGGGAGGCTATCGGTCAGGTACATCCGGACTCGGAGCTTGGCCTGGCCATGCTGCGGGAGGAGGGGCTGACGGATCAGGGGTACATCGACATCTTCGACGGCGGCCCCACTCTGGAGGCGCCCATCGGACAGGTTCGCGCAATCGGCGAGAGCCGGGTGCTGGTGCTTGCCACCGGTACGCCGGGTGAAGATGCCGATACCTTCCTCATTCACAATCGGGCCCGGCAGAACTGTCGGATCATCGCGGCACCGGCCCGCATGGCTGCCGGCACGCTGGTTGTGTCGATGGACTCCGCCGAGCGTCTTGGGCTGCGACCGGGAGCACCGGTCCGGGCCGTTTCGCTTGTCGGCAGGCAATCCGTTTCAAGCTTCGTCTGAAACCCGCCTTTCTGGCATCCGCACGGCGCCGTGGCTATGGTAACCATAGCCATTATCAAGCGGCCGGCTGATGCAAGTGCGACCGTGATGCTTATATAATGCCGCTCTTTGCCGGACCCACGTCCGGCCGATCCGCACCGTGGTAAGGGATATATGAAAAGCGCAGAGATCCGTGAAGCCTTCCTCCGCTTCTTTGAAGAGAAAGGTCATACCCGCGTCGCCTCCAGTTCGCTGATTCCGGCAAACGATCCGACGCTGCTGTTCACCAATGCCGGCATGAACCAGTTCAAGGACTGTTTCCTGGGGCTGGAGAAGCGCGCCTATACCCGTGCCACCAGTAGCCAGAAGTGCGTCCGTGCTGGCGGGAAGCACAATGACCTTGAAAACGTCGGCTATACCGCTCGCCACCATACGTTTTTCGAGATGCTGGGAAATTTCAGCTTCGGTGATTACTTCAAGCGCGATGCCATTTGCTACGCCTGGGAATTCCTGACGTCCAGCGACTGGCTGGGGCTTCCTGCGGAAAAACTCTGGGTCACCGTGTACGCCAGTGACGACGAAGCCTACGATATCTGGACCCGCGAGATCGGGGTGCCTGCAGAACGTATGGTGCGTATTGGCGACAACAAGGGCGCCCCCTATGCGTCCGATAATTTCTGGGCGATGGGCGACACCGGCCCATGTGGCCCCTGCACCGAGATTTTCTTCGATCACGGTCCGGAGATATGGGGTGGCCCTCCAGGCAGCCCGGAGGAGGACGGCGACCGCTATATCGAGATCTGGAACAACGTGTTCATGCAGTTCAATCGCACGGCAGACGGCCAGATGCAGCCGCTGCCCGCACCTAGCGTAGACACCGGCATGGGGCTGGAGCGTATCAGCGCGGTATTGCAGCACGTCAACTCGAACTACGAGATCGACCTGTTTCAGAGCCTTCTCGCCGCAGCTGCGCGTGCTATCGGCCGCGAGAAGGATGATGAAGCGTCCTTGAAAGTGGTCGCCGATCATATCCGCTCGTGCAGTTTCCTCATCGCCGACGGCGTTCTGCCCTCCAACGAGGGACGTGGTTATGTGCTGCGCCGGATCATTCGCCGGGCCTGCCGTCATGGCAACAAGCTGGGCGCACAGGGCGCGTTCTTCTACAAGATCGTTGATGCACTCGTCGCCGAGATGGGCGACGCCTTTCCTGAACTCAAAGCCCAGCAGGCGCATATCGAGCGTGTGCTGAAGTCAGAAGAAGAGCAGTTCGCCAAGACGCTTGAGCAGGGGCTGCGAATACTCGAGCAGGATCTGGCTGGTCTGTCCGGCAATGAAATACCCGGCGACATCATATTCAAGCTGTACGATACCTATGGATTCCCGATGGATCTGACCGGGGACATCGCCCGCGAGCGTGGGTTGACGCTGGACGAAGCGGGCTTCGAGAAGGCCATGGAGGCGCAGCGTGAGCGCGCGCGGTCGGCCAGCCAGTTCAGCGTCGACTACAACGCGCTGCTGAAGGTCGACGCCGAAACCCGCTTCCAGGGTTACGAGGGGACCGCTGGTTCCGGTCGGATCGTCGCGCTGTTCTGCGAAGGTCAGGCCGCCGACCGTCTCGAGGAAGGGCAAGCTGGCGTCGTCATTCTGGACGAGACGCCGTTTTATGCAGAGTCCGGCGGACAGGTAGGCGACACCGGCTACCTGGAAGGTGCTGGTGTGCGCTTTGACGTACGGGATACCACCAAGGGCGGCAACGCTCACCTGCATCATGGGGTGGTTGCCAGCGGGAGCCTGAGCGTGGGCGCTACGATCCGCGCGGTCGTGGATGATAGCGTTCGTCAGGCGACCAAGCTCAACCACTCCGCCACTCACCTGTTGCACGCTGCGCTGCGTGAGACTCTCGGCGAGCATGTGCAGCAGAAAGGATCGCTGGTCGATAGTCTGCGTTTGCGTTTCGATTTCAGTCACTTCGAGGCGATCAGTTCCGAACAGCTTCGTCGTATTGAAGACATGGTCAACGAACATATTCGTCTGAATACCGAAGTGGCTATCGAGGTGACCGATATCGAAACCGCCAAGCGCAAGGGCGCCATGGCGTTGTTCGGTGAAAAGTACGGCGACCGGGTCCGCGTCTTGACGATGGGCAATGGCTTTTCCGTCGAGCTGTGCGGCGGCACACATGTCAGCCGCACCGGCGACATCGGACTGTTCAAGATCACCAGCGAAGCAGGCGTCGCCGCAGGCGTTCGCCGTATCGAAGCGGTAACCGGCCAGCCGGCCTTCGATTATCTGGTGTCACTGGAAGAGCAGTTGCGCCAGGTCGCGCAGATGGTCAGAGGTTCGCGGGATAACGCCCTGGAAAAGGTCTCCGGGCTGGTCGAGCGCAACCGGCAGATGGAGAAGGAAATCGAGCAGCTGAAGGCCAAGGCCGCCAGCGCGGTTGGAAGTGATCTGGCCGGCGCTGCGCAGTCTGTCGCGGGCATGCAGGTTCTCGTGCAGCGAGTTGACGGCGCCGACGGCAAGGCCTTGCTGGCTCTGGTCGATCAACTGAAGAACAAGCTGGGCTCCGCTGTCGTGATGCTGGGAGGCGAGCTCGACGGAAAAGTGGTGCTGGTGGCGGGTGTCACCAAGGATCTGACCGGTAGGGTAAAAGCCGGCGACCTTATCCGGCATGCCGCTTCGGCAGTGGGTGGCAAGGGTGGTGGCCGGCCGGACATGGCCCAGGGCGGCGGTACCGAGCCGGCCAAGCTGGACAGCGCCATGTCTCAGGCGCTCGACTGGATAGCCCAGCAGTAACAGACAGTTTCAAACAGGGCAGAGGACAAGAGCTTCTGCGCAACGGTCGGGGAACCGACGGCCAGTGGGGGTTGGTGCAAGAGATGGCGCTTATTGTCCAGAAGTTTGGTGGTACGTCGGTCGGAAGTGTAGAGCGGATTCGTCAGGTTGCCGAAAAGGTCAAAGGCTTCCGCCAGCAGGGCGATGATCTCGTCGTCGTGGTCTCCGCCATGAGTGGTGAAACCAATCGTCTCATTGATCTGGCGCGGCAGATTCAGGCTGAGCCCGATGCGCGTGAACTGGACGTGATTGTGTCCACAGGGGAACAGGTCACGATTGGCCTGCTCGCCATGGCGCTCAAGGCAATCGATGTGCCCGCCGTGTCCTATACCGGTGCGCAGGTTCGCATTGTTACCGATAGCGCCTTCAACAAGGCGCGCATCCAGAAGATCGATGATGAAGCGATTCGGGCCGACCTGTCAGCCGGACGG
The DNA here is from genome assembly GCF_020025155.1 of Halopseudomonas nanhaiensis. Lineage (NCBI taxonomy): Bacteria > Pseudomonadati > Pseudomonadota > Gammaproteobacteria > Pseudomonadales > Pseudomonadaceae > Pseudomonas > Pseudomonas nanhaiensis. The sequence continues at coordinate 2,590,445 of NZ_CP073751.1, read as the reverse complement.
GTAGTGATCGTCGCGGGCTTTCAGGGCGTGGACGAGCAGGGCAATATCACCACGCTCGGACGTGGCGGCTCGGATACCACCGGCGTTGCGCTTGCGGCTGCGCTCAAGGCCGATGAGTGTCAGATCTATACCGATGTAGATGGCGTCTATACCACCGATCCGCGGGTTGTTGAGAGCGCAAGGCGTCTCGACAAGATTACCTTCGAAGAGATGCTGGAGATGGCCAGCCTCGGTTCCAAGGTGCTGCAGATTCGCTCGGTGGAGTTCGCCGGCAAGTACAACGTGCCGCTGCGCGTGCTGCACAGCTTCAAAGAAGGTCCCGGTACCCTGATCACTCTCGAGGATAATGCATCGATGGAACAACCCGTCATCTCCGGTATCGCGTTCAACCGCGATGAAGCCAAGCTGACCATCCGTGGTGTGCCGGATACCCCCGGCGTAGCGTTCAAGATTCTCGGCCCGGTCAGTGCCGCGAATATCGAAGTCGACATGATCGTGCAGAACGTGTCCCACGATAACACCACCGACTTCACATTCACCGTCCATCGCAATGACCTGCGCAAGACAGAGGAAATTCTGCGCGCGGTCGCCAGTGAGATCGGTGCGCGCGAAGTCGGTGGTGACAATCGCATCGCCAAGGTATCGATCGTCGGAGTCGGCATGCGCTCTCACGCGGGTGTGGCGAGCAAGATGTTCGAGGCGCTTTCTCACGAGGGGATCAATATCCAGATGATCTCGACATCGGAGATCAAGATTTCTGTCGTCATCGACGAGAAGTATCTCGAGCTGGCCGTTCGCGCACTTCATTCGGCTTTCGATCTGGACGCCGAGAGCAGCGCTTCGGATCACCTTTGAGCGCGCTTTTTTGAACTGAGGACCTCGCTTCGTGTCCTTGTCTGGGTGCGGTTCAAGGCGGCTGCACCCGCTGTCGGCAAGGATGGCATGACCGCTTCGCCGCTGCATCGAACCGACTGGGGGATGTGTGGTCAACTAGTCAAGCCAGCAAAGGCCGCCGACAGGCAACTAGCCGGTTTTTTGCAGACTGCAGTGTCCTGATCAAGCAAGGAGAAAGGAATGCTTATTTTGACTCGACGGGTTGGTGAGACCCTGATGGTGGGTGACGAAGTGACGGTAACCGTCTTGGGTGTCAAGGGCAACCAGGTTCGAATCGGCGTGAATGCACCCAAGGAAGTAGCGGTTCATCGCGAGGAAATCTACCAGCGCATCCAGAAAGAAAAGGATGAGGAACCAAATAGCTAATTTTATTGGGGATTTTCATTGCATTGAGTAATACGCGCAGGTAATATGCAGCGCGTGTTACGGAGAGGTGGCCGAGTGGCCGAAGGCGCTCCCCTGCTAAGGGAGTATACCTCAAAAGGGTATCGCGGGTTCGAATCCCGCCCTCTCCGCCACTTCGCGAATCGTAAGTGTCAAGCGTTAGTTTCTGATTACAAAGGAAAAAAATGTTTGACAGAGCCAATCAAGGCTCTATAATTCGCACCCACAACGCACTCGTAGCTCAGCTGGATAGAGTACTCGGCTACGAACCGAGCGGTCGGAGGTTCGAATCCTCCCGAGTGCGCCATACGAAGAAACCCATCGGTTGATAGCCGGTGGGTTTTTTTTTGCCCCCATCGCACGGGCTCGCTCCTGAGCTGCAGCCAAAACCTGCTAGGCTTGGGCTCTGAATTGCCGAGGCCGGCTCCTCGCCGCCCGGGTCGTCGTATTGCCGGGCTCCGGCCCGCCAGGGAAGTGCTGCCCATGTCAGAGCTGAACAGAAAGTCTCCCGAGAGCCTTCAGGACCGTCTCGAACAGGTAATGTCCCTGCTCGAGCGCGAGACGCTCGACGGAACTGCGTCTGTTCAGGGCGACCGACTCGGCGAACTGCAGACCAGGCTCGAAGAGCTGCATCCAGCCGACATTGCCTACATTCTCGAATCGCTGCCACTTGAGGAGCGGCTGACGGTCTGGCAGCTGGTCAAATCCGACCGGGATGGCGAGATCCTTTTGGAAGTCTCGGACGCCGTTCGCGAAACGCTTATCGCGGACATGGACAGTCACGAGATCATCGCCGCGGCGAACACCCTGGATGCCGATGAGCTTGCCGACCTTGCGCCGGATCTGCCACGTGATGTCGTACGTGAGCTCATGGACACGCTCGATGCGCAGCAGCGCGACCGTCTGAAGTCTGCATTGTCCTACGACGATGATCAGGTAGGCTCACTGATGGACTTCGATATGGTGACGATTCGCGATGACGTGACACTCGAAGTTGTCAGCCGCTATCTGCGCCGCTTCGACTTGCTGCCCGATCACACCGACAAGCTTTTCGTGGTCGACACCGAAGGCGTCCTGAGAGGTGTACTGCCGGTAAAGAAGCTGCTGGTGAGCTCGCCCGACGAGCTGGTGGTGGATGTCATGTCCGACGACCCGGTGGTGTTCAACCCGCTGGACGACGCCGGGGAGGCTGCCCAGGCGTTCGAGCGTTATGACCTGATCTCGGCCCCGGTGGTGGATGCGCAGGGCAAATTATTCGGCCGCCTGACCATCGATGAAATGGTCGACTACATCCGTGAAGAAAGCGAAGCGGAGGTTTTGAACGCAGCAGGTCTTCGCGAGGAAGAAGATATATTTGCCTCGGTATGGAAGTCGGTACGGAACCGTTGGGCATGGTTGGCGATCAATCTCTGCACCGCGCTGATTGCATCGCGGGTCATCGGGCTCTTTGAAGGCGCGATCGAGCAGCTGGTGGCGCTCGCGGCGCTGATGCCGATCGTTGCGGGAATCGGCGGCAACTCCGGCAATCAGACCATCACCATGATCGTCCGTGGTCTTGCTACGGGCCAGGTGCAGGCGGCACATGGAAGGCGGCTGATTCGCAAGGAGACCGGCGTTGCGTTGATCAACGGACTGTTCTGGGGGCTGGTGCTGGCCTTGATCGCCTACCTGCTCTATGGCAACGCCGCGCTGTCCCTGGTCCTGCTGTCGGCAATGACGCTGAACATGCTCCTGGCAGCAGTCATGGGGGTATGGATACCGCTGTTGCGGGTTCGGATGGGTGGAGATCCGGCTTTGGGTTCGAGCGTAATGATCACGGCCATCACCGACAGTGGCGGTTTTTTCATCTTCCTCGGGCTTGCGACGCTCTTTCTGCTGTAGGCCCTGTCCCACGCAGGCAGCAGAATGTCGCGTGGTTTGCCATAAATGTCACATCAGGATACATTAGACCGGTTTTGCGCTTCAGTAGGGTCGTTTTGCGCCGCCTTTTTGCGGTGCGGCCCTTCTGGTTACTTGAACAGCCCCTGGGCGTACTGGCACAGGAGTGCCGCAGGATAGCGGAGATAAGATGAACTCATCCGACTTGCTCATAGAAGGCGTGGAGCTGATGCTCCTGGGAATGGGGTCGGTATTTACCTTCCTCATCATTCTGGTTTTCGTCACCAGCATCATGTCCCGGCTGATCGACCGATACGTTCCCGTCCCGGCTCCGGTCACCAAGCCGGCTCGCAAGGCTCCCTCGACGGACTCGGTAGATCCAGAACTCTTGGCCGTGATCGGTGCTGCAGTCAAGCAGCATCGCGCCCGTCGCCGTTCCTGAACACCTTGCGCAGCATTATTATTAAAATCACAAAGGCCATAAGACTATGACCGATACCAAAAAGCCCTTGGGCATCACGGACGTCATCCTGCGCGATGCGCACCAATCGATCCTGGCGACGCGTATGCGTCTTGACGATATGCTGCCGATCGCAGGCAAGCTTGATCAGGTCGGGTTCTGGTCGGTTGAATCCTGGGGCGGCGCAACGTTCGACGCCTGTATCCGTTATCTGGGCGAGGATCCCTGGGAGCGTATTCGCGAACTCAAGCGCGCGATGCCCAATACGCGTCAGCAGATGCTTCTGCGCGGTCAGAACCTGCTCGGCTATCGCCATTACGCCGATGATGTAGTGGAAAAATTTGTTGAGCGCGCCGCAGTCAATGGCGTTGATGTTTTCCGCGTATTCGACGCGATGAATGACCCGCGCAACCTGGAAACGGCGCTCAAGGCCGTGAAGAAGCAAGGCAAGCATGCCCAGGGCACCATTTCCTACACCACCAGCCCGGTGCATACCGTTCAGATGTGGGTGGATCTGGCCAAGACCATCGAGGATCAGGGCGCCGATTCCATTGCGATCAAGGACATGGCCGGTATTCTCACGCCGTACACCGCGTTCGATCTGGTCAGTCGGCTCAAGGCTACTCTGAGCATTCCGGTACACATGCAGTGTCACGCGACGGCAGGGCTCTCCACCGCCGCGATTCTCAAGGCGGCCGAAGCGGGCATCGACAATGTCGACACCGCAATTTCCTCTCTGTCCATGACCTACGGCCATTCGCCGACCGAATCGGTGGTTGCGATATTCCAGAACACCGAGCGCGACACAGGATTGAACCTCGAACTGCTGGAAGAGTGCGCCGCCTATTTCCGGGAAGTGCGGAAGAAGTACGCAAAGTTCGAAGGCAATCTGAAGGGTGTCGACTCACGCATTCTGGTTGCCCAGGTGCCCGGCGGCATGCTCACGAATATGGAAGGGCAGTTGAAGGAGCAGGGCGCCGGTGACAAGTTCGACGAGGTGCTCGCAGAGATTCCGCGCGTGCGCGAAGACCTTGGGTTCATCCCCCTGGTCACTCCGACGTCGCAGATCGTTGGCACGCAGGCCGTGATAAACGTGCTCACTGGTGAGCGCTACAAGTCGATCACCAAGGAGACTGCCGGCATCCTCAAGGGCGAGTACGGCGCGGCACCGGCGGCGTTCAATCGCGAGCTGCAGGCCCGGGTACTGGACGGCGCCGAGGCCATCACCTGCCGTCCAGCCGACCTCCTTGAGCCCGAGATGGACAAGCTGACCGCGGAACTCAAGGGCCTGGCCCAGGAAAAGAACATCAAGCTCGCTACCGACGAGATCGATGATGTGCTGACCTACGCATTGTTCCCGCAAATCGGACTCAAGTTCCTCGAAAACCGCGGTAATCCTGACGCGTTCGAGCCGGTCCCGACCGGGAAGGAAACCGCGCCGGCGGCCAAGCCGGGCGAGCCCGAGGTCTACACCGTCAACGTCAACGGCAAGGAATACGTTGTCCAGGTCGCGGATGGCGGCGACATCACCGGTATCAAATCGGTCGGTGCAGGTAGTGCAAGCACCGCTTCGGCGGCCGCGCCGGCGCCTGCAGGCGAAGGTACGCCACAGGCGGCGCCACTTGCCGGCAATATCTTCAAGGTCCTGGTGCAACCGGGCGACGCTGTCGACGAGGGTGAGGTGGTCATGATCCTCGAAGCGATGAAAATGGAAACCGAGGTGCGGGCTGTCAAGGCTGGTACGGTCGGTACCGTCAACGTGAAGGTCGGCGACGCAGTGCAGGTCGGTGACACTCTGCTGACGATCGGCTAAGGGAGACAGTCATGGAGAAGCTTCTCCAGTTGTGGCATACGACAGGCCTTTATCACATCGAGCCAGGCCAGGTTGTGATGATCGTCGTGTGTTTTGCGCTGATTTATTTGGCGATCCGCAAGGGCTTCGAACCGTTGTTGCTGATTCCGATCGGCTTTGGTGGCGTGCTGGCAAACCTGCCCGTAGCCAATATGGCGGAAGGGACGGGTATTCTTCACCTCATTTACGAGGTGGGCTTGCCGACGAGCGTGTTCCCGCTGTTCATATTCATGGGCGTCGGCGCGATGACCGATTTCGGTCCGATGCTGGCCAATCCGCGCACCCTGTTGCTCGGTGCGGCGGCTCAGTTTGGTATCTTCGGAACCCTTCTGGGTGCTATTGCGCTCACGGCGTACAGCATTCCGGGCTTTGAGTTCACGCTCAAGGAAGCGGCTTCGATTGCCATCATTGGCGGCGCTGATGGTCCCACGTCGATCTTCGTCACTTCCAAGCTGGCGCCCGATCTGTTGGGTCCGATTGCCGTGGCAGCATATTCGTACATGGCTCTGGTTCCGTTACTGCAGCCACCGATCATGCGCGCGCTGACCAATGAGAAGGAACGTGCGATCGTCATGACTCAGCTACGGGTGGTGAGCAAGACCGAAAAGATCATGTTCCCGCTGGTACTGCTGATGCTGGTTGGTCTGCTGCTACCGGATGCCGCGCCTCTGGTCGGTTTCCTGTGCTTCGGTAACCTGATGCGTGAGTGCGGCGTCGTCGAGCGCCTGGCGGACACCACCCGCAATGCGCTGATCAATATCGTCACGATTCTTCTGGGTCTGGCGGTCGGATCGAAGCTTTCGTCCGAGGCGTTCCTGCAGCTCAAGACGCTGGGCATCCTCGTTCTCGGCATGGTCGCATTCTGCGCGGGCACGGCGGCTGGGGTTCTCATGGCGAAGCTGATGAACGCTGTCAGCAAGCAGGCGATCAATCCGCTCATCGGCTCGGCCGGCGTGTCGGCGGTTCCAATGGCTGCGCGGGTGTCCAACAAGGTAGGTCTGGAAGCCAACCCGCAGAACTTCCTGTTGATGCACGCGATGGGGCCGAACGTGGCCGGGGTCATCGGCTCGGCCGTGGCCGCCGGTGTGCTGCTTAATTTCGTAGGCTGATACTGGCCGGCGATGCGAATCGCCGGCACAAAAAAACCGCTCTCAGGAGCGGTTTTTTTGTGCTTCGTATCAGCTGGCTTCGGCCGCTAACAAAGCCAGAAGCGCGTTCTGTTGCCTGCGGCTCATTTCACGGAAGCGCACCAGCAGCTCTCGCTCCGGGTGGCTGAGCGCGTCCAGTTGCTGATCATTCAGCGATTGCCTGGAAGGTTGCTCGGGAAGGGTGGGCAGGTCCAGCAGGCTATGCTCGAGCCGGGCGATGATTTCCGAATTCATGCTGCGGTGGTGCGTTTTGGCCACCTCGGCGATCTTGTCGCGCATGCCTTGCGGTAGTCGAACCACGAATTTATCGGCGGTTCTGCTCGTGTAGTGTTGGATTGCTGTTTTCATAGGGCAACGAAATCGCTCTAAATTGTGTAATCGATGCTGGCTGGTAAGTCGCTTATGGCTTCCTGCCACCAGTACGTCCGCTATTGGTAGGAACGGTTTCCTTATCATGCTGACAACACATTCAGCCCAATTACTTCTCTTTATACCTTTTTTTTTAGATATTTGAAGGGCGCGACAGAAAAATGTCTGGGTTTTGTGACGGGATTCAGACGGATGGCATTTTAGCAGTATTCTGCTGGCAAGTTCACTCCTCTGGCGACTCATGCAAGCCTAAGGTAAGATGCGCGACTCGCAACGACGCAGTGCGCTTGTAGCTCAGCTGGATAGAGCAACCGCCTCCTAAGCGGTAGGTCCCCGGTTCGAATCCGGGCTCGCGCACCACACTCGCGACGCTCCGCCGTCGGCCGGTGCGTCTGTTCTGTCCGGAACTCGTCTTCCCGGTCTCAGTCGAACGACTGCTTTTCCCGCTGGCCAATCGGTTCGGCGATGCGATCTATTGCCGGCCTCGCACCGCCGGTTGCGCTTGTCAGGAGTCCAGATGTCCAGCACCTTCGCCGCGTTCTCTTCACTATATTTCGCGACTCTCCTGATGTTGACCGGGAGCGGTCTCCTCAGTACCTACATTGGGCTGCGTCTAGCCGGGGAGGGGGTGAGCGAGGTCTGGATCGGTATCCTGATGACAGGCTATTACGTCGGCCTGGTGCTGGGCGGCTGGGTCGGGCACCGGTTGATCGCAAGAGTTGGCCACATCCGTGCGTTCGTAGCCAGTGCAGGAGTGGTTACGGCTTCGGTGATCGGTCACGCTTTGAGTGACAGTGTATCGGTCTGGCTTGGACTGCGTTTTCTGGTTGGCATGGCCATGATGTGTCAGTACATGGTGCTCGAAAGCTGGTTGAACGAGCAGGCAGAGTCGCACCAGCGGGGACGGGTGTTCGCTGCGTACATGGTGGTGACGTTCCTTGGGCTGGCGTTTGGTCAGGTGCTGCTGGCCGTGATGCCCGAACTGGATCTTCGCCATATTCTGTTAGTGGCAATGTGCTTTTCGTTGTGCCTCGTTCCTGTTGCGGTGACCAATCGTATCCACCCGGCGCCCCTTCATCCTGCTCCCCTCAAGGTGCGATTTTTCATTGAACGCGTGCCGCTCGCACTGAGCACCATCTTCGTCTCAGGCATCCTTCTCGGCGCTTTCTATGGTCTCGCTCCTGTTTTCGCGAGCACGGTCGGCCTGGCAACCTCCGACGTCGGCATCTTTATGGCGGTGACGATCGGGGCCGGCTTGCTGGCTCAATGGCCCGTCGGCTGGCTCTCGGATCGTCTGGATCGCAGCCGAATGATTCAGATCAACGCGATTGTGTTGACCGGGGTGGTCCTGCTCATTGCAGTCGCCGTGCTCCCGCGCGCGGGCCTCATGCTGATGACCGCGTTGTTCGGCGTGTTGGCCTTTACGCTGTACCCGCTAGCCGTGGCGCTGGCCAATGACCACGTCGAGCAGGAACATCGCGTGCTGTTGTCGGCAATGCTGTTGGTCACGTTTGGTCTGGGGGCCAGCGTCGGACCACTGCTCGGCTCGACCGTAATGAAATTCTGGGGGCCTCAGGCACTGTATCTGTTCATGGGGATCTGCACATTGCTACTGTCGCTGCAGGTGCGCCCCGGCAGAGTTACTGGCGAACACCTGGTCGAAGAAGCGCCCATTCATTACATGCCTGCGGCCGGTAATCTGGTCAGTTCTCCTCTGGCTGCGGCTATCGACCCCCGGGTAGACGAGCAGATCGTGGCTGAGCAGATGCTGGATGACGCGGACGGCTATAGCGGGCGGCGGCACGACGACGAAGATCATCGGGCCGCCTGAAGATCAGAACAGGTCGTCCTTTTCCAGCCGCCTGGCTTCGCGCTGCAAGGTATTCACATAGCGGTCGATCTGTCTTTGCACGGCTGGCGGTGGTTGGCGAAAGCGCAGACCGACGTGACTTTCATCCACGCTTTCATCGTGCACCACATGCCGTACCTCCAGCGCGATCCTGAGACGACCTGCTTCGGGCAATTCGAGAAAACTCTGTTCCAACAGCTCTCCGGGCGTGAGCTGCTTGCTCAGATCTCCCGCAAACCGAGCCTTGCAGCCCGTGGCAGAAATATCGACCAGTGTTCCGGTGATTTGCTGCTGGCGCTGCTGCTTGATCAGCCCGATACCGGTTTCCAGTGCGCGATGCACCGTGGCACGAAAGGCCCCGCGTTTCTGATGATAAATCATGTCTTCAGGCAGGGGGGCGGTATAGGCCGGCGCGTCTTCGAAATTGACCTTCTCCGCCGCCGGGCAGCTCCAGCGAATATGCACGCCTTCGTGCCAGGCATCGATACGAAAAGCCTCGCCCTGTTCGACGAAGCGATCCCCGTCACGAGGAATCAGTTCATCGAGCCAAAGGTAGCCGGTGGCGGAATCAACATTGACGATGAAGCTCTGAAACTTTTGCGTCCGTTCGGAGAAAGTGACCATGAGCGGGTCACGCGACTGCTGGAGCGTTTTTAACAGCGAGGTGATTTCGATCCTGGAGCGAACTTCCCGGGGTGGCTGAGGACCCACTTCTTGTTCAAATAGCATGGTGCTGCTGGCTCTCGACATCCGTTGTGATAGTCCCGCCACTATACAGCAAGGCAGTCAGCATAACGGCTCTCCGATACCGGAAAAAATCAGACCTTGGTGAGCGGGCGCTGCGAACTCGAGCGGCTTGTCAGACCCTGCCGGTCGTAAACACTCTGGCTCGACTCGCCTTGATTGCGCAGAAGATCGATCAGATGCCCCGTCGCGTACTGACTATGCCTGACGAGCCGAGCGTTACGCTGATTGGCAGACTGGCAGCGTTCCAGGACTTCGCGGAAAGCGTCGTAGCCTTCCACCAGTTGCGGTTGCCCGAGCGACGCGATGAAATGTTCAAGGCTCTGTTCCGGCCGCTTGCCTGTCTGTTGGCACCAGCCGGCTATGGCCTGATCGTGCAGTGAAAGCGCCTTGATCAGCGGAGACTTCAGGTCGAGCAGCCGCTCGAGTTCGGGCATGTCATGTCGACCCAGCGCGTCCTGTTCCTGATCGAGTAGATCGAGGAACTGCTGACAATCCTGGATGGCCTGGTCAAATATCGTTTGCAGATCGATCATCTGTCATCTCCACGAACCGGGGCCATCACCAGTCTTCAGGCTTAGCGACTCTCCAGCGCCAGAAGCTTGTCAGCGATACGGCTGCTGTCCGGCTTGTAGCTGCCATCTGCCACGGCCTGACGGATCTGCGCAACGCGTTCGCTGTCCACTTCCGGAAGCTGGCGGAGACGTTCTTCTATAGCGTTCAATTGTTGTGCCTGCTCGCTGAGCTTGACCGACGACTCGCCAGCCGGCTGCTTCTGCTCAGGCGCCTTGTCAGCACCGCGGGCGCTGTCTGCACCGGGCTCGCGCTTGACGGATGCGGCACCAGCCTGGCCGGTTCGGCTGCTATTGCCTGCGCCGTTGGGGGCATTGAAGTCAATAACCATTCTACAGGTCCTCAGAACTTTGAATGTTTTACTAACATCAGTAACGGCCGATGCAGGAAAAACTTTAGGAAAAATCTATGTGACTCGATTCACAGTCTAGGCTTCTGCAGCCGCTGAGGAATCAGACAGCAGTATAGCGGAAACGGTTCGGCGGTCACATCGCCACTTCTACCTGTCCGGGTCCAATGATTCGGGCGGTAACGACCCGCCCGGAGCGCGTGTTGCGTACGCGTATCTGACTGCCGACGGTGCCTGCCTGAAGCGCTTCGCCTGGCATGCGTACCGAGATCTGCGAGTTTGCCGCGCTGATCACCACCTTGTCGCCGCGTTTGACGATCTCATCATTCTCCAGATGATTGGCGCCGATCACCATATCCGCAGAGAGCTGTCGCTTTGCGCGCTTGCCTAGCGCAAGTCCAGGATCGGTCAGGTATTGGTCACCAAGCAGACCGACGTCTCTCTCCATTAAGGCAATATCAGCCGGCTGTACTACCTCGTGACGGGACAGAGGGCGCCGGGTGACCAGGACCTGCTCGAACAGGCTTACCCTGGCTGGGACGAACAGACGCCAGCGTACCGTGTCGCTCTCGCAACTGACACGCACGGTGGCCCGACCGACCGGCACCGCCGGGCTTTCCAGCGTCGTTACCAGGCTGTCTGCCGGGCACAGAGGCAGGCGAAGCCGTGGATCGAGGCGGCCGACTTCGACTTCGTAGCGCGCGTCGCGGGTGCTTGCCGAGATGTGCTGCTCGGCTTGTTCCTCAAGAAAAGCTTCGGTGGTGCCGATAAGCTGTTCAATCAGAGGATTCGCGGACAAAGCGGAGGAAAAAAAAACCGCCAGCGCCGCGCAGTACCTGATAAAACGCATACAATTAGCCTTGATGACAAAACGGGTGGCGCCAAGTTACTGTCGCTTTCCTGTAGTGGAAGCAAGAAACGTACCGCTACACGTATAACGAGGAGGCGCCCATGGCTGGCGTTATGGACTCGGTCAACCAGCGAACGCAGCTGGTCGGACAGAATAGACTTGAATTGCTGCTCTTTCGGCTGGCCGGCAATCAGCTGTACGGAATCAACGTATTCAAGGTCAAGGAGGTGCTTCAATGCCCCAAGCTGACCTTGCTGCCCAAGCTGAACCCGGTGGTGCGCGGCGTGGCGCACATCCGTGGCGGCACGCTCCCGATCATCGATCTCAACAAGGCTACCGGGGGCGCGGGGCTGAGTGACCTGAGCACGGCGTTCGTCATCATCACCGAATACAACTACAGGGTGCAGGGTTTCCTCGTGCGCTCTGTTGAACGCATCGTCAACATGAACTGGTCAGAGATCCATCCCCCGCCACGTGGGACTGGCCGCGATCATTATCTGACCGCTGTCACGCGGGTTGACGAGAAGACCGTGGAAATCATCGACGTCGAGAAGATTCTTGCCGAGGTGGTCCCGACAGTCGAGACGATCTCTTCTGGGGTGATTGACGAGCGTACGCAGGCCGAGGCGGTTTCCCGCAAGGTTCTGATCGTCGACGACTCGAGCGTTGCACGCAAGCAGGTCGCCCGTTGTCTGCAGGAGGTCGGCGTGGAAATCGTCGCGCTCAACGACGGCAGGCAGGCACTGGATTGGCTCAAGGAAATTGCCGATCGAGGCGAGGACGTATCGAAACATCTGCTGATGATGGTGTCGGATATTGAAATGCCGGAGATGGATGGATACACGCTCACGGCCGAAGTGCGCAATGACCCCCGCATGAACAAGTTGCATATCATGCTGCATACCTCGCTGTCGGGGGTATTCAATCAGGCGATGGTGAAAAAGGTCGGCGCGGACGAATTCCTGGCCAAGTTCAAACCGGATGAACTGGCGAAACGGGTGATCGACCGGCTGCACGCCCTTCGCGACGCGACGGGTGCATGACGCCGGCACATAGACGAGATAGGGCGGTTGAGTGACCTCTGCAAACGATTTTCAGCAGTTCCGGGATTTCCTTGAAAAAGCCTGTGGCATCGTTCTGGGGGAAAACAAGCAGTATCTCGTATCCAGCCGGTTGAACAGGCTGCTCGAACAGGAGCGCATCAAGTCGCTGGGTGAACTCGTCTCGCGGATTCAGGCGAATCCGCGCGGTGGGCTGCGCGAGTCCGTCATCGACGCGATGACAACGAACGAGACCTTATGGTTTCGTGACGTGTATCCGTTCGAGGTGCTCAAGAACAAGCTTATTCCCGAGTTCGTTCAGAGCAGTCCCGGCCAACGCCTGCGCATCTGGTCGGCAGCCTGCTCGTCAGGTCAGGAACCGTATTCGCTGAGCATGTCGATCGACGAGTACGAGCGAACCAACCTGGGCCAACTGCGCGCGGGCGCGCAGATTGTTGCGACGGATCTGTCCGGAAGCATCCTCAGCGCAGCAAAAACCGCCGAATATGACAGTCTGGCTGTGGCGCGGGGGCTGTCCCAGGAACGTCTGGCACGGTATTTCGACGCCGCTGGCGCGGGACGTTGGTCGGTGAAGCAGCCGGTACGATCGCGTGTCGAGTTCCGAGCGCTGAACCTGCTGGACAGCTATGCCGGGCTGGGCAAGTTCGACATCGTGTTCTGTCGCAACGTACTCATCTACTTTTCGGCGGATCTCAAGAAGGACATCCTCAAGCGCATCCACGCTACGCTCAAGCCCGGTGGCTATCTCATGCTTGGTGCGTCAGAAGCCCTCAATGGATTGCCCGAGCTCTACCAGATGGTCCAGTGCAGCCCGGGCATCGTCTACAAGGCACGTTGATCGTCCGTGTCAGCTTGCCTGATGACACATCCTGAGCGCGTCCGACTATTGACGCGTTCTTGCCGCTACGCCGGGGCCAGCCCGGCTTCAGTGACGAATCTGCGGTAATAATTTGCCGCAGACGTTCGGCCATCCCTATTAAGTCTATGATATTGCTGAATATTCATTATTTGGCATAGCCCTTGCTTTGACACTTCCGTAAATGTCTTGCCGAGCACGCAAGCGGAGGAATGTCATGAGTTTGAGTTTCGATCGAGCGTTGGGCCTGCATGAAAAGGCGCTGTCCTTTCGTGCCGACCGCGCGGAAGTCATCGCCAACAATATCGCCAACGCCGATACGCCCAACTACAAGGCGCGAGACCTCGACTTCGCTAGCGTGCTCGAGGCCCAGCAAGCCGGAGGCGCAGAGCCGTTCAAGGCCCAGCGCACCCATGGCGGACATATCGCGATGGAAGGTTTCATCGACCAGGCTGCCGGTCTGCGTTACCGCACCGCTTCGCAGCCCTCGATTGACGGCAATAGCGTGGACACCCAGGTGGAACAGGCCAGGTACGCACAGAACGCCATCGACTTCCAGGCCAGCTTTACCTTCCTCAATAGCAAGTTCAAGGGCCTGATGACGGCCATAAGAGGAGACTGATCATGTCCCTGACCCAGGTTTTCAACATCGCCGGATCCGGCATGAGTGCCCAGTCCCTGCGGTTGAACACGGTGGCCAGCAACATTGCCAACGCCGAAACGGTGTCGAGCAGCATCGATGAAACCTATCGCGCTCGCAATCCGGTATTTGCCACCGTCCTCAGCGAGCAGCAAGGGCTTGGCGGCTCGCTGTTCCAGTCCGAAGGCGAGGCCGGTCAGGGCGTGCAGGTGCTCGGTGTCGTCGAATCGGACGCCGAATTGCAGGCGCGCTACGAACCTGACCACCCCATGGCGAACGAGGAAGGCTATGTGTTCTATCCGAACGTCAACGTCGTCGAGGAGATGGCCAACATGATGTCAGCCTCGCGCGCCTACCAGACCAACGTTGAAATCATGAACACCGCCAAGACCATGCTGCAGCGCGTGCTGACGCTGGGCCAGTAAAGGAGACCTTCTGATGAGCGTCAGTAATAACCTCAGCGTTGGCGAAAGCCTGCTGGACAACTACAAGGTCGACCAGGATCGCTTCGCCAAGGGTGACGAGCTGGGCAAGGATGCGTTTCTGCAGTTGCTGGTCACGCAGATGAACAATCAGGATCCGCTGTCGCCGCAGGAAAACGGTGAGTTCATCGCTCAGTTGGCACAGTTCAGCACCGTCGAAGGCATCGGTAACCTGAATACGTCGATGGACTCGTTGCTCAGTGGTTATCAGTCATCTCAGGCGCTGCAGGCCTCTTCGCTGGTGGGGCGTTCGGTGATCGTGCCAACGTCCAATGCCATGGTCGATACCCAACAGGGTATTCAAGGCCAGATGGCGATTACCCAGTCGAGCAGCAATGTGCTGGTCAACGTTTACAACAGCGCCGGCAAACTGGTTTCCGCCATGAACATGGGGGCGCAGGAGCCAGGCATGCTCGACTTCAACTGGAACGGCCAGGATGCCAGCGGCAATATCCTGCCGCCGGGCAAATACAAGTTCGAAGCCATCGCCAGCCAGGGCGGTGAACAGAAACAAGTGGCCACTCTGCTGCCTGCCAACGTCGACAGCGTATCGCTGGGTGTTGGCAAAGGGGGAGAGATGGTTCTGAATCTTGCAGGCCTGGGCAGCATCGGGCTGTCCGAAGTCCTGTCCATTAGCAAGTAAGTCGTCCGCAGCATCATTGAGGAGTTAGAACATGTCTTTCAACATCGGTCTCAGTGGTATTCGGGCGGCAGCATCCGATCTGAATATCACCGGTAACAACATAGCGAACGCCGGCACGGTCGGTTTCAAGTTGTCGCGCGCGGAGTTCTCCGACGTCTACGCGGCTTCCGTGCTGGGCTCGGGCAGCAATGCGCAGGGTAGCGGCGTTCTGATGGGTGACGTGTCGCAGATGTTCACGCAGGGCAACATCAACTTTACCGAGAACAGCCTGGATCTGGCGGTGAACGGTAACGGGTTCTTCGTCACCAGCAACAACGGTGCGTTGAGTTACACCCGAGCCGGCTACTTTGGCACCGACCGGCAGGGCAATATCGTCAACAACTTCGGCGAGCGGCTGCAGGGCTTCGGTGTGAACGGCGTCACCGGGCAGATCAACCAGGGTATTCAGACCGACTTGCGAGTGGATACGCGCTCGGCTGATCCGCAGCAGTCGACAGTCATCGATTCAACGTTGAACCTGAACTCCACCAACGTTCGTCCGGCTATATGGCAGCAGGCCTATGACGGCGCTTATGCCGGGTCCATCGCTGGGGCAGTAGATCCCGCTGCGCCAACTGCTGCTGAAGTGGCGGCTGCACAAACTGCTGGCCTGAATGCGGGGCGGGCGACCTTCGATCCGACGAACTCGGCAACCTACAACAGCTCCACGTCGGTGAACATTTACGATAGCCTGGGCAACCCCCACGTCATGACGAAGTATTTCGTCAAGAACGATGCAAACCGCTGGGACATGTTCGTGCTGGTGGACGGCCGTGATGTGCAGACCGGTACGCTCGCTTCCGACCCGGCGTTTGACCCGACTTCCACCACGCGCTTCGATCTGCAGTTCAACGAAGCCGGTGATCTCACAACGCCCCAGCCGTACACGCTGAGCGGCTGGGCACCGCTTGATAGCACCGGCCAGCCGACGGGAGCCGCCTCGCCGGTGAACAACCTGGCGATCAATCTGCGCGGGACTACCCAATACGCGTCCAGCTTCGCGGTGACCTCGGTGGTGCAGGATGGCTTCACGACCGGTGAACTTGCGGGTCTGGAGATCGATGACACCGGCTTGCTGGTGGCCCGGTACACCAACGGTCAGACCCGGACGCAGGGCCAGGTCGTTCTGGCGACCTTTGCCAACGCGCAAGGCCTGACGCCGCAGGGCAAGACATCGTGGACCCAGTCGTTCGCCTCGGGCGAACCGGTCGTCGGTGCGCCGACCTCGGGTACGCTGGGCACCATCCAGTCGGGTGCGCTGGAGTCGTCCAACGTGGACCTCTCCGAGCAGTTGATCAACCTGATCGTGGCCCAGCGTAACTACCAGGCCAACGCCAAGACCATCCAGACCGAAGATGCCGTCACCCAGACCATCATCAACCTGCGATAACTGAAGCAGCGCCTCTCGGGCGCTGTCAGGCGTCCGGGAAGGGCGGCAATTTTCTGCGGAGAATTGCCGCCCTTCTTCTTTCAGGGCATGTCTAAAGTACTGAAACATATAGACAATCCTCCGTATTATGTTCTTGGCACGCTATGTGCTTTATTTCCTCCAAGACTCTTCAAGCGGCAATTTCCTGTCGCACTGGTCGAAGCGGGAGTAGCGCATGGACAAGTCCTTATACATTTCCATGACTGGCGCCAGCCAGAACATGAAAGCCCAGGCTGCACACGCCAACAATCTGGCGAACGTGAGCACCACGGGATTCCGTCGTGATTTCGAGCAGGCACGGTCGATGCCGGTATTTGGCGAAACCTTCCCGAGCCGTGTCTACGCGATGACCGAGCGCCCCGGCAGTGACTTCTCCCAGGGGTCGCTGATCGAGACCGGTCGCGATCTTGACGTCGCCGTGCAGGGGGAGGGCTGGATTGCCGTGCAGGCCCCGGACGGCAGCGAAGCCTACACCCGCGCCGGCAGCCTGAATGTTGACGCCTTCGGCATGTTGCGCACCAGTTCCGGCTTACCGGTACTGGGCAACGGTGGACCGATCGCCGTGCCGCCAGCAGAGAAGATCGAAATTGGCTCGGACGGCACTATCAGCATCCGCGCACTTGGCGAGGCGCCGAGCGTCATGGCAGAGGTAGACCGCATCAAGCTGGTCAAACCTGACAACGCACTGGTGCGCAAGGGCGAGGACGGACTCATGCGCGTGGAAGGGCAGGTCGAACAGCCCGCTGACGCGGCCGTCAGCGTGACGACGGGCTTCCTCGAAGGCAGCAACGTGAATGCTGTCTCGGAGATGACCTCGATGCTCACGCTGGCCCGCCAGTTCGAACTGCACGTGAAGATGATGCGTACAGCAGAAGAAAACGCTACCTCCACCAACCGAATTCTGCAGATCAGTTGATCGCGATGATGCCGCGCCGCTAAACGGCGAGGAAGGAGAAGACCATGCATTCAGCTCTTTGGATTAGCAAGACCGGCCTGTCCGCCCAGGACACCATGTTGACCACGATCTCCAACAACCTGGCGAACGTGGGCACCACGGGTTTCAAGCGTGACCGCCCGGAATTCGAAGATCTGCTCTATCAGGTCAAGCGCCAGCCCGGCGGACAGACCACTCAGGACACTCAGCTGCCCTCGGGACTGCAGACCGGTACCGGCGTGCGCGTGGCGGGCACGCAGAAGATCTTCACCATGGGCTCGCTGCAGACCACCGAGCAACCGCTGGATATGGCCGTGAACGGCCGCGGCTTCTTTCAGATCCTGATGCCCGATGGCAACGTCGGCTATACCCGCGACGGCAGTTTCCATCTGGATTCGAACGGTCAGATCGTAACCTCCAGTGGCTTTCCGCTGGAACCGGGTATCGCTTTGCCTGACGACGTGCAGTCGTTCACCGTGGGTGAAGACGGCACTGTCAGCATCACGGTCTTCGGCGATCCTGCGGTTCAGCAGATCGGCAACATTCAGACCGCCGACTTCATCAACCCGGCAGGTCTGCAATCGATCGGCAACAACCTGTTCCTTGAGTCTGCGTCCAGTGGCGCGCCGCAGGTCGGCAATCCCGGCCAGAACGGGCTGGGGACCGTGCTGCAGAACACATTGGAGAACTCCAACGTTAGCGTTGTGGAGGAGCTGGTCAACATGATCACTACCCAGCGCGCGTACGAGATGAATTCCAAGGTGATCTCCACCGCGGACCAGATGCTGCAATACGTCAGCCAGAATCTGTGATGACCGGAGCGAACTGAGATGATCACCCTCCGCTTATCCCTGCTGGCAGTCCTGGTCGCTTCGCTGAGCGCGTGCGTCCAGGTGCCGCCGCGTCCGGACGATCCGGCCTACGCGCCTGTCCTGCCCAGGACGCCGATGCCGCAGGAGCTGAACAACGGAGCCATCTACCAGCCCGGGTTCGAAATGACGCTGTATGACGATCGCAAGGCGCATCGCGTCGGCGACATCATCACCATTACGCTGACCGAGCGGACCGCAGCACGCAAGAGTGCCGAAAGCGAGATGAGCAAGAACAGCTCGGTCGCGCTCGCCAACCCCACGCTGCTCGGCAACGTCGTCGGTGCCAAGGGGCTTGATCTGGGCGTGAGCATGTCCGGCAACCGCTCGGCCAACGGCGAGTCGGAGGCCAATCAGAGCAACAGCCTGACCGGCTCCATCACGGTCACGGTTGCGGAAGTGCTGCCCAACGGCATTCTTGCGGTGCGCGGCGAGAAGTGGATCACGCTCAATACCGGCGATGAGCTGGTGCGTATTTCAGGCTTGGTGCGCTCGGACGACATCGGGCAGGACAACACTGTGCTGTCCACCCGCGTGGCCGACGCGCGGATAACCTATTCGGGGACCGGTGCCTTTGCCAACGCCAGTCAGCCCGGCTGGCTGAGCCAGTTTTTCCTTAGCCCGTTGTGGCCCTTCTGAGGAGCGATGCGATGCGCGCTTTCATAGTCATGCTCTGCCTGCTCCTCGCCGCCCCGCTGGTGCAGGCCGAGCGTTTGAAGGATATCGCCAGTATCGCCGGGGTGCGTAGCAACCAGCTGATCGGCTATGGCCTGGTAGTGGGTCTGGATGGCTCGGGGGACCAGACCAGCCAGACGCCGTTCACTGCGCAAACCTTCAATAACATGCTCACGCAGTTCGGCATCACTGTGCCCCCGGGTACGCGTATCCAGACCAAGAACGTGGCAGCAGTGGCGATCCATGCCGACCTGCCGCCGTTCGCACGCCCGGGCCAGACCATCGACATCACCGTGTCATCGCTGGGCAACGCCAAGAGCCTTCGCGGCGGCAGCCTGCTGATGTCGCCGCTCAAGGGTATCGACGGTCAGGTGTATGCCATTGCCCAGGGCAACCTGGTGGTTGGCGGCTTCGGTGCTGAAGGTGCCGACGGCTCGCGCATCACCGTGAACGTCCCCAGCGTAGGGCGGATTCCCGGCGGAGCAACGGTCGAGCGCGCCGTGACCAGCCCCTTCGCCTCCGGAGACAGCCTCACCTTCAACCTGAACCGCCCGGACTTCACCACGGCCAAGCGCGTCGTCGATCAGATCAACGATACCTTCGGTCCTGGCGTTGCCCAGGCGCTCGACGGCGGCTCGATTCGTGTTCGCGCGCCGCTCGACCCCAATCAGCGTGTCGATTACCTGTCGATGGTCGAGAACCTGCAGATCGAGCAGGGCAACGCGGCGGCGAAGGTCATCATCAATTCGCGAACCGGCACCATCGTGATCGGGCAGGATGTGCGCGTGAAGCCGGCTGCAGTGACTCACGGCGGCCTGACGGTGACCATCACCGAGAACCCGCAGGTCAGCCAGCCCAATGCGTTTTCTGCAGGCCAGACCGTCGTCACGCCGAGCTCGCAGATCAACATCGAGGAAGGCGATAGCCGCATGTTCGTGTTCAACCCGGGCGTGTCGCTGGATGAAATCGTGCGTGCCGTGAATCAGGTCGGAGCGGCGCCCGGTGACCTGATGGCGATCCTGGAAGCACTCAAGCAGGCCGGCGCATTGAATGCCGACCTGGTCATTATCTGACGGGTAACTGACCATGGACATGAACAGCAACAGCCTCAGCTACACCGATCTGAACGCCATGAGCCAGATGGGCGTCGGCAGCAAGGCCAACAGCCAGGAGAACCTGCAACGCGTCGCGAAACAGTTCGAGTCGCTGTTCATGAACATGATGGTCAAAAGCATGCGCCAGGCGAACGCCGGCTTCGCAGAAGGCAATCCCCTTAATACGCAGCAGACCAAGTTCTATCAGGACATGTACGACAACCAGCTCACCGTGCACCTGGCTGAAAAGCAGGGCGTGGGTCTGGCCGATGTGATGATGCGGCAGCTGTCGCCAAACAAGGCCTCTCCGGCGCCGGTGGCTGCGGACGTCCAGGCCCAGGGGGGGCAGGGCGACCAGTCTGCGCTTCTGGCACGTCGTCGTCTGGCCATCTCCACCAGCTATCGCGCTGTTGCCGAGCAAACCGCTGCGACACCTGCTCCTGCGGCGGCGCAGGCGAGGGCGGAAACGCCTGCGCAGTGGCAGCCGATGCGTGCATTGGCGGGCGCATCGCGTCCAGTGGTGAGCACGGAGCAGGCGATAGCCCAGGGCGCGCCCAGCACCGCTGCAGCGGCACCGGCGCGCTTCGGTAGTGCACAGGAGTTCGCCGAGGCAATGCTGCCCATGGCGCGCAAGGCGGCCGCCCGACTGGGTGTGGACCCCCACTATCTGGTAGCTCAGGCCGCGCTTGAAACCGGCTGGGGCAAATCCGTTATTCGCGAATCCGATGGCAGCAGCAGCCACAACCTGTTCGGTATCAAGACGCATAACAGCTGGAACGGCGATTCGGCCAGCGTCATGACCACTGAATATCGTGACGGCGTCAAGGGACAGGAGCGCGCCAGCTTCCGCAGCTACGAGTCATACGAACAGAGCTTCGACGACTATGTGAGCTTTCTCGAGACCAATGGCCGCTACAAGCAGGCGCTGGGCAGCACAGCCAACCCGGACCAGTTCTTCCGTGAGCTGCAGCGTGCCGGCTACGCCACCGACCCGCAGTACGCCAGCAAGGTTTCGCAGATCGCCCGCAAGCTCATGGACGATCCCCGTCTGGCCACCACCGCCGGTACTACCGACACCCAGGGAAAGGCATAAGCCATGGCTGATCTGTTCAATATTGGCCTCAGTGGCCTGAAGGCGTCGCAAACGCAGCTGTCGGTAACCGGGCAGAATATCTCGAACATCAATACCCCCGGTTACTCGCGTCAATCCGCGTTGCAGGAGGCTCGCCAGCCCAGCTTCAGTGGGTCGGGTTACATCGGCAATGGCACGAGCATTGTCGACGTACAGCGGATTCATAACCAGTTTCTGACCAATCAGGTGCGTGCCAGCACGGCTCTGAACTCGGAAGCGACCGCGTTCCAGAGTCAGCTCGAGGAGCTGAACGTCCTGCTTTCCGGCACTGCCACGGGCATCACCCCGGGCCTGCAGAACTATTTCAATGCGCTGCAGACCGCTATCGAAGACCCGGGCAATCTGCCTGCTCGGCAGCTGTTCCTGTCCGAAGCGGAAGGTCTGGCGTCACGTTTCAACACCGTGCAGGAGCGGTTGACCGTCCAGAACCAGTTCATTGGCGAGCAGGTCGGCACGCTTTCCGAACAGGTCAGCCGGCTGGCCAGCTCCATCGCGTCCTACAACGATTCGATTGGCAAGGCTGCGGCCAATGGCAAGCAACCCAACGATCTGCTCGACTCGCGTGATGAGGCCATCCGCGAGTTGAGCGAGCTGGTCGGCGTGACCATCGTTCCGCAGGATAACAACGGCATAAACGTGTTCATCGGGTCCGGCCAGCCGCTGGTCGTCGGCAACCAGGCATCGAGCATGATGGCTGTACCGGGACGCTCCGATCCGAGCCGTACCGATCTCCTGCTGGTCAGCGGCGGCTCGGAACAGGACGTGACCAACCTCATTTCCGGCGGAGAGCTTGGCGGACTGGTGCGCTACCGCAACGAGGTCCTCGATCCGGCGCTGAACGCGGTGGGCCGACTGGCGATTTCCATTGCGGACGAGTTCAATACGCAGCTCGGCCAGGGTCTGGATCTGAACGGCCGTGTGGGTACCGATCTGTTCAAGGACATCAACAGCGACGATCAGGTCGCCCTGCGCAGCCGTGCCCGAGCCAATAACAGTGATCCCAATGCGCGGCTGGACGTTCGCATCAGTGATGCGGCCAGCCTGACGACCTCGGACTATGAGGTCATGTTTTCCAGCGCGACCGATTTCAGCGTGCGTCGGGTGTCGGACAACAAGGTCTCCGGTCCCTTTAACCTGTCCGCCACGCCGCCGCCCGAGCTCGACGGTTTCACCATCGAGCTCAACAGCGGCGGGATCGGCGCGGGTGATCGCTTTCTTCTGACGCCGACCCGGTTCGGAGCCGGCGCAATGAATGTCACGATGAAACAGCCGGAGGAGCTCGGCTTTGCCGCCCCGGTGGCTGCCCAGGCCAGCCTGGACAACCGCGGCACGGCGAAGATCACCCAGCCGGAAATCGTTGGCGGACCGCAACCGATCGACAAGTCCGTGCTCGCCACTCTGCTACCGGCGACATTCACCTTCGATCAGGCGACTGGGCAGCTCAACCTGAGTACCGGCGGCGGAGCTACATCGCCTGATCCGCTGGTCATCACTCCCGGCCAGACCAATACGGTGGAGTGGAGCAACGGCGGCTATACCTTCCGCATGAGCCTGACCGGTACACCGCTCAATGGTGACAGCTTTGCTGCGTCGGTAAATAACGGGGTGTCTGACAACCGCAACGCGCTCAAGCTTTCCGCGCTGCAGACCAGCCCGGTGCTTGGCAAGACCTCTCCGGATGCGAAGGGTTTCTCGTTTGTGGACGGTTATGGCGATCTGGTACAGCGCGTTGCGACGTTCACCTCCCAGGCTCGCTCTGAAAGCGAGTCGAGTGCC
The DNA here is from genome assembly GCF_020025155.1 of Halopseudomonas nanhaiensis. Lineage (NCBI taxonomy): Bacteria > Pseudomonadati > Pseudomonadota > Gammaproteobacteria > Pseudomonadales > Pseudomonadaceae > Pseudomonas > Pseudomonas nanhaiensis. The sequence goes on along the minus strand of NZ_CP073751.1, from coordinate 2,567,465 downwards.
GCTGTACTGAAACAGGCGACCAATAACCGTGACTCGGTTTCGGCGGTGAATCTGGACGAGGAGGCGACCAACCTGATCATCTTCGAGCAGTACTACAATGCATCCGCTCAGGTGATCCAGATTGCTCGGTCGGTGTTCGACACGTTGATCAACAGTATTCGTTGAAGGGGTAGGCGGGGATGCGCATTTCGACCATTCAGCAGTTCAATCACGGCGTAAAGGGCATCACTGACAACTATGCCAACGTGACCCGGACCCAGGAGCAGGTCAGCTCCGGTACACGAATCCTGACCCCGGCTGACGATCCCGTTGCCTCCGTTCGGCTCCTGCAGCTGGATCAGGAGTCCAACAAGCTCGAGCAGTACAAGGCCAACCTGAGCGCGGCGACCAACAGCCTGACCTCGGAGGAAGCGTCGCTCAATTCGGTGAACAACATCCTTCAGCGCATTCGCGAAATCGCAGTCTCCAGTGGCAACGGAGCGATGAGCAAGCAGGATCGGCAGGCGCTCGCAGCCGAGCTATCGGAGCGCGAGGATGAACTCTACAACGTATTCAACAGCCGCAACGCTCGCGGCGAGTATCTGTTCGGCGGCTTCCAGGGTAATGCACAGCCCTTTGTACGGAATCCGGACGGCACCTACACCTATCAGGGTGACGAGGGTCAGCGCTCCATTCAGATCGCCAGCTCCAAGCTGATGGCCATCAATGACAGCGGCAAGAATCTGTTCGTCGACATCGACAACGTCAATCGCGTAGCCACGGCCGCGGACTCCGGCAACACCGGGGACGCGCGGATATCGCTGGGCGTGGTCGAAAACAAGACAGCCTACGACAACACGTTCTTCCCGCAGGAACGCGTCAGTATCGTGATCGGTGCCGATGCCCAGAGCTATGAAATAGTCGATGCGAACGGCGATGCGCTTGTCCCCGCAGTGACCGGTGCGCTGACTGCCAATGACAGGAACAGCTACGAGATTCGCTATGCCGGCGTGGCGGTCAAGCTGGACGGAACCGTGCAGGCGGGCGACAGTTTCACCATCGAGCGGGGTGATGTGAGCGCTGAGCAGGGCAAGCGGGAAACCCGCAGCATACTGGAGAGCGTTGCCTTCCTGCGGCAGAATCTGGAGTCCGGTGGCGACACCACCGAAGACAAGCTGCAGCGCCGCGACGTCATTGCCATCAGCCTGGAGAATCTCGACAACGCAATGAACAAGGTGCTCGGTGTGCAGACCACTATCGGCGCCCGCATGAACGTCATCGAGTCGACCGAAAACGAGAACGCCGAGGTCAGCCAGATCAACCAGTCGGTGCAATCGAGTCTCAAGGATCTCGACTACGCCGAAGCGCTCAGTCGTCTGAGCCTGCAGACAGTGGTTCTGCAAGCGGCACAACAAAGCTTCGTCAAGGTCAGCGGCCTGAGCCTGTTCAACCTCATTCGTTAACGGGTTGGTCCTCAGCCAGGCGGGCAAGTATAGGGCAGTTCGGGCGATGGTCGCCGCGGCAGCAGGTCGCCAGCTCGGCCAGCGTATCGCGCATGCCCTGCAGCCCGGCTATCTTCTCGTCGAGGTCTTGCAGGTGCCTGTCGGCAAGCGCTTTCACCTCGGCGCTGCTCCGCTCGCGGTCCTGCCATAAAGCGAGTAGCTGGCCAACCTCTTCCATGCTGAACCCCAGGCTGCGCGCTCGCTGGATGAAACGCAGGGTGTGCAGATCACGCTCATTGAATCGGCGATAACCCGCCGGACTGCGGTCTGCCAAGGGCAGCAGTCCTATCTTTTCATAATGACGAATCATCCGCGGCGTCAAGCCGCTGACGTTTGCTGCCTGACTAATGTTCATGGCGACTCCGGTTTCCAGCGGCGCAGCAGCAGTGCATTGGCGACCACGCTGACGCTACTGGCGGCCATCATCGCGCCGGCCATCATCGGGCTCAGCAGACCCACAGCCGCCAGCGGAATGCCCAGGCTGTTGTACACAAACGCCCAGAACAGATTCTGGCGAATCTTGCGCCAGGTATGCCGCGATATATCCAGCGCGGCCGGCACCAGCGTAGGGTCGCCGCGCATAAGCGTGATGCCAGCGCTATGCATGGCCACATCGGTACCGGTGGCCATTGCCATGCCGACGTCGGCAGCTGCCAGTGCAGGCGCGTCGTTTATGCCATCGCCGATCATTGCTACCACCCGACCCTGCTTGCGCAGGGTGGCGACGTGTCTGGCCTTGTCCTCGGGGAGCACCTGGGCCTCTACGTGGCGGATGCCGAGCTCTTCGCCGACCGCTGCGGCAGCGGCCTCGCTGTCGCCGCTGATCAGCCAGCTGTCGATACCCAAGGTCGCCAGCTGGCTGACGGTGCGGGCTGCACCGGCCTTGAGTTTGTCGGCAAAGGCCATCATGGCCACCGCCCGGACCTCACCGTCGTCCACGGCGAGCCAGGACAGGGTGCGGCCACGGGCTTCATGGCTGGCGGCCAGATCCTCCCATTCCTCCAGCGAAACGCCTTGCTCACGCATCAACGTACGATTGCCGAGCCATAGCTGGAAACCGTCGACGCGGCCACCGGCCCCCCGGCCGGAGAGCACACGAAAGTCGTTCGCCGGACGCGGGTCTATCTGCTGTGCTTCGGCGTGCCGGAGCAGCGCAGCGGCAAGCGGATGCTCGGCGTGTTTCTGAATCGCAGCGGCCCACGTGAGCGCCTGTCCGGCGTCGGTGCCGGGCAAGGTGTCGAAGGCCAGCAGTTCGGGTTTGCCCACGGTCAGGGTGCCGGTCTTGTCGAAAATAACCGTATCTACCCGGTGGGCCAGTTCCAGCGCCTGGGCGTCCCGGATAAGGATGCCGTTACGCGCGGCAATGCCGGTGCCGACCATGATTGCCGTCGGCGTGGCGAGGCCCAGTGCGCAGGGGCAGGCGATCACCAGCACCGCGATGGCATTGAGCAGCGCCTGCTCGCCGCCGATCACGACGCTGCCGATCAGCCAGGTCAGCAGGGCGATACCCAGTACGATGGGCACGAATACCGCACTTACCCGGTCGACCAGACGCTGAATCGGCGCTTTGGAGGCCTGGGCCCCTTCAACCATGCGCACGATGCGCGAGAGCATCGTGTCGTGACCCACCGCGAGCGTGCGGATGATCAGCACGCCGTCCTGGTTCATCGAGCCGGCACTGACGGTATCGCCGGGTTGGCGACTTGCCGGCAGGCTCTCGCCGGTCAGCATGGACTCGTCGACGTGACCTCCACCTTCCATCACCTGGGCATCGACCGGGATGCGCTCGCCGGGCTGGACGACCAGCACGTCATCCGGGCGGATCTGTTCCAGCGGCACCAGGCGGTCTCCCTCCGGCGAGCGCAATCTGGCGGTGTCAGGACGCAAGGCAGTTAGGGCCCGAATGGCCTCGAGCGTCTGACCCTTGGCGCGACTCTCAAGATATTTGCCCAGCAGCACAAAGGTAATGATGACTGCCGAGGCTTCGTAGTACAGCGCTGGCATGTCGCCCGCCGCGGCGTTGAGCAGGTGCCATGTGCTGAGTGTCCACCCGGCTGTGGTCCCGATAGCGACGAGCAGGTCCATGTTGCCGGACAGGTTGCGAACAGCGTGCCAGGCGGCGCGATAGAATCGCGCGCCGAAGTAGAACTGAACAACCGATGCCAGCAACAGCTGAACGATGGGCGGAGCCATCCAGCCGTGGACACCGACGAGCTCGGGAATCATGCCCAGGGCGAGCGGAGCGCTGAGAATCGCGGCCCCGACGAGATGCCGCCGCTCCCGAACGAGCCGCCCCTGAGCGGGGTCCTCGACGCCAGCCCGGCTCTCGTCCAGCCAGCGCCCGGAATAGCCAGCCCGCTCGGTTGCCTGCAGCAGGGCTTGATGGTCGGTGTCGGGGAGCATGGTCACCCTGGCTTGTTCGCTCGCCAGGTTGACCTCTGCATGAATCACACCGGCGACGCTCAGCAAGGCCTTTTCCGCGCGGCTCACACAGCTGGCGCAGGTCATCCCCTGCAGTTGCAGCTGGCGTTCTGTCATGGTGACCGGATAGCCCGCCTTGCCAAGCGCTGCAGCGGCAGGCGCCAGGTCTGTGGGGTGTTCCAGTTCGACCCGGGCGGTTTCCGCTGCGAGGTTGACCTCTGCAGAGCGCACCCCGGGCGAAGCGCCGAGCGCTTTCTCGACACGACGTACGCAGCTGGCGCAGGTCATGCCGCCTACATTGAGAGTAACTGTGCTCATGCTCATGTTCCTGTGAGAGGCAGTAACAGCATGATCAAGGTTGACGTCATGTCAATGTCAACAGGGTGATTCAGAATCCGAACGGTGGTGTGCCCGAGCCCGCGCCGAGCTTGAGGCCAACTTTCAGAATCCAGTCATTGTCCATCGCGGCGACCACCCACGTATGACCTTCCCACTCCACGCTGTCGCCGACCACCGGATGCCCACCGAACTGGCGGCCAAAGAAGTCCGCGAGCGTCAGATCAGCCAGCTCCGCCGGCACGTCGAAGCCGTAGAAACGGCCGACTTCGCCCAGCCGGGCTTCCCCCTCGAGTATGAAATCGCCAAAGAACTTGCGGTTCTCCAGGTAACGCGGCGCCTGCGCGCGACTGAACAGTTTCGACAGCGCCGGCAGGTCGCGCGAGCGACCGACAACACACAGCACGTCGTTGAGTGCCAGTTGTGTACTGCCGGTCGGGTGCAGCAGACTGCTGCCTCGAAACAATGCGGCAATCCGCGTATCGCTGGGCATCTTCAGGTCGCGCAGGTGACTGCCTACACACCAGTTGGCGTTATCGAGCTGGTAGATCATCAGCTCGAACTCGCCTTCCACTGCGACGTCCAGACTGGTGCGCTGAAGCGGCGCCGGTTGCGGCGGGATCTCCACGCGGCACCAGCGGGCCATCAATGGCAATGACGAGCCCTGCAACAGCAGCGATACGAGTACGACCACGAAGGCTATGTTGAACAGCAACTGTGCCTGATCGAGGCCAGCCATCAACGGGAATATGGCGAGAATGATCGGCACTGCGCCACGCAGCCCCACCCAGGCAATGAACACGCGCTCGCGCCAGGAAAACACGAAGGGGACAAGGCAAATCATCACGGCGATCGGCCGCGCGACGAAAATCAGGAACAGCGCGATCGCGATTGCCGGTAGCGCCAGCGGCAGCATCGCGCTGGGCGTCACCAGCAGGCCCAGCATGAGGAACATGCCAATCTGGCTCAGCCAGGCCATGCCATCCTGAACGTGAAGAATGTTCTGAAGATTGCGAACCCGTCGGTTGCCCAGCACCAGACCGGTCAGGTAGATCGCCAGGAAACCGCTACCGCCGATGGCATTGGTTGCGGCGAATACCAGGATCGCACCGCTGGTGATGAGTAGTGGGTAAAGCCCTGTTGCCAACTTGACCCGGTTGACCAGCCAGCCGAGAAGGACACCTCCGCCGATCCCGCAGAGTCCGCCGATCCCGAACTGCTGAATCAACACCAGGAGGAAGTTCCAGCTGAAGCTCTGCTGCCCCGCCGCAAGCATCTCCACCAGAGTCACCGTGAGAAAGATGGCCATCGGATCGTTCGAACCGGATTCGATCTCAAGCGTGGCTCCGACCCGCTGTTTCAGGTTCAGCCCCTTGCCCTGCAGTAGCGAAAACACGGCGGCGGCGTCGGTCGAGCCGACAATCGCACCAAGCAGAAGCCCCTGCAGCCAGTGCAGGTCGAGCAGCCAGGCGGTGAGCAGTCCGGTCAGGACGGCGCTGATCAGAACACCCATGCTGGCCAGCGACATGGCTGGCCACAGACCCACGCGGAAATTTTCAACGCGGGTGCGCATGCCCCCATCCAGAAGGATGATGGCGAGCGCGAGACTGCCAATGGTGTAAGCCATGCTCGCGTCGTGGAAAACGATGCCGCCGGGGCCATCTTCGCCGGCGACCATGCCGATGATCAGGAACACCAGCAGTAACGGAATGCCCAGCTTCGATGAAAGCGAGCTGGCCAGGATGCTCGCACTGAGCAGGACAGCGCCTATGAGAAACAAGGTGTTGATGTAATCCATCCCGGAGCTTCCGTCGTCGAGCTGCGAAGCTGCCCACTATAACGCGGCAGTCGCCCCCATGCGTGAATGCGGAAAAAAAGCTGTATAGTCAGGCTATTGCGATATCGGAGCGATCACTGCAATGGCTGCTGCCCTGGCCCTGCTCAGCAAACTCTTGCCGCTTTATCTCACCGTGGGTCTGGGCTGGCTCGCTGGGCGCTATCTTCAGGCCAGCGGCAAGCACATAGCCGGGATCATGTTGTACATGGTCACCCCGGCGGTGATTTTCGCCGGCGTCATGAGCGCACCGCTGACCCCGCGTGTAGTGCTCCTTCCTCTCTTGGTCTACACCTTCTGTTCTATCATCGCCCTGGTTCATCTATGGCTCGCCCGTCGCTGGCTAAGCGAGGCGGCGAACATGATTCCGCTTACGGTGGGTACGGGCAATACCGGCTATTTCGGCATCCCGGTTGCGCTGCTGCTGTTTGGTGAGGAGGGGCTTGGGCTGTACATCGTGTGCATGCTGGGCACCACGCTGTTCGAAAACTCGCTCGGATTCTACCTTGCCGCCAGAGGCCGCTTCGGTGTGCGCGACTGCTTGCTCAAGGTGGTCCGGCTGCCGTCGCTGTATGCTTTTTTCCTTGGCGTCGCGCTGAACTTCTCCGATGTCGGTATCCCGACGCTGCTGCAGCCGTTGTTCGACAACCTGCGCGGAACCTACAGCATTCTGGGGATGATGATCATCGGCATGAGCATCCTCAATCTTCAGGGGCTGGCAGGGGAGATGCGCTTCACTCTGCTGGCATTTTTCGGCAAGTTCGTTGCCTGGCCGGTACTGGCACTCGCCTTCTGGTGGTTGGACAGCGCAGTTCTGGGCATTTACGACGAGGCGGTCCACCGTTCCCTGCTGCTCGTTTCCATCACCCCCGTGGCCGCTAACACGGTTGTCATCGCTACGCTGCTGGATACCTCGCCCCGCCAGGTCGCTGGCACCGCTTTGCTGAGTACCGTTTTCGCGCTGTTGTACATCCCGCTGATGGTGTCGCTGTTCGTCAGCTGAAGAGCCTGTCAGAGAGGCAGGGCGAGGTAGAACTGCGCGCCCTGGTCCGGTCGCGAATGCACGCCGATATGTCCGCCATGCAGCTGCACGATCTCCTTGCACAGCGCCAGACCGAGGCCGGCCCCGCCTTTCTTGCGGCCGATCTGCACGAAGGGCTCGAACACCCTGGCCTGCTGGCTATACGGAATGCCCTCGCCATTGTCCTTGACGCTGATGATCACCCGTTCGCCCTGGCGCCAGGCCTGGAGGCGGATGTGACAGGCTTCGGCACAGTGGCGCAAGGCGTTGCCGATGAGGTTGTCCAGCACGCGCTCGATCTGCAACCGGTCCAGCGAAACGATCGGAAGCTCTTCATGCAACTCGACCTCAAGTGCGATGCCTTTCTCCTCGGCCTGTGCGGCAAACCGCTGCTGGGTGTGGATGAGCAGCTCTCGCACGTCGCAGGGACTCACGTCGATTTTCTGCAAGCCGTTCTGATACCGCGAGAAATTGAGCAGATCATTGATCAGCTTCACCAGCCTACGCATTTCCTCGTCCACCGTGCGCAGGAGATCCTGCTGGCGCGGGCCGAGTGAGGCGAGTTGTTCCTGAAGCAGACTGAAAGCCATGTGCATGCCGGTTACCGGCGTGCGCAGCTCATGTGATGCGCGCAGAACGAATTCACTGCGTACCCGCTCGAACGCGCGGTCTTCGGTCACGTCACGCACCACCATCACCGCCCCAACGATGCGATCCTGATCGCTGCTCACCGGTGTCAGGCTATAGGTCAGCAGCCTGCTTTCCCCATTCGCCTCGATCTCAAGATCTTCAACAGCCTGGCGCAGGGACCCGTGAACCAGCACCTGGGTGAGTTGCTCATCGAGTTCGGCCCGGTCGAGCACTTCGCCAGGGCGCAGGCCGATGGCGCCTTCATCCCAGCCGAGCTGGCGTTGCGCGACCGGGTTGAAATGTTCCAGGCAACCTTCGCGATCGAAGATCAACAGGCCATCGTTGATGCTGTCCAGAACCGCCTGCAGGCGCCGTTGCTCGGCCTGCAACGCCTCGATATCACTGTTCTTGAACTCTCTCAACGCTTCGGCCATCAGACCGAAACGCCGGCTGAGTGCCGAGAGCTCTGCGACGGGGGAGAGCGGCAGAATGACCTTGAAGTCGCCACGCCCAATCTGATCGGCGGCGCGGGCGAGGGCTTCTATGGGGCGCCCGAAGCGCTGAGCGATACTGTGTGCAGTGATAAAGCCGATCAGCAGTACCGCAATGCCGATCAGGCCCAGCAGCGCCGCCATCAGCCAGGCCCTTTCGCGGGCTTCTGCGTCGGCTGCCTGCACTTCGGCCAGATAGTGCATCTGCACATCATTAATGCGGTTGCGCATGGTGGTGAGCGCCTGACCGAGCTCGTTGGTGTGCAGGAGTTGCCGGCGCACGTCGTAGGGTCGGCTGAGGACGTCGCTGAATACCGCGTAAGCCCGCTCGATGTCATCCAGCGTGTGCAGATCGTCTTCAGTCATCGCTGCTTCCCTGGCGCGAAGCAGCCAGCGGCGGAAGGTATCGTCCGAAGCTTTGAGGGCTTCGCGATCAAGGCGCTCACCTATGATCAGCACGAACTGTGTGCCGATTTCCTTGTTCATGCCCATGGTTGCATCGATCAGGTTGATGTTGCGCGACATCACCTGACTCTGGGTCTTGGTCAGCTGGAGCACGCTGAAAATGCCCAGCAACAAGCCCAGAAGGGCTACCGTCAGCAGGGCGCTGCTGCTGACGAATAACCGGTTTCTAAGATTCATAGTCCGAGCTGCTTGCGTTTTCGATAGAGCGTCGATGCGTCGATTCCGAGCGTCCTGGCGGCCTGATCCAGCGTCTCACTGTTGGCAAGAACCGCTGCTATGTGAGCTTTTTCCAGTTCCAGCAGGCTCATTTCTGCGCCAATTTTCGGGGAATTGCTCGCCGCAGCCTCACCGAACCCCAGATGAGCAACCTGGACGCTGTCCATCGGACAAATGATGCTGGCCCGTTCGATGACGTTACGCAGTTCCCGGATGTTGCCCGGCCAATGGTACTTGAGCATCGCATCCCGTGCTTCACTGGCAAAGGCTCGGGCGGGACGACCATATTCGCGCACGAAATGAGCGAGGAACCGTTCGGCCAGATCCAGGATGTCTTCCGTCCGCTCGCGCAGTGGAGGGAGCGTCACGGTGATGACGTTCAGACGGTAGAACAGATCTTCGCGAAACTGCCCGGCCCGGACCATTTCCGCCAGATCCAGATTAGTCGCGGCGAGAATGCGTACATTGGCCCGTCGGGTAACCGGATCACCGATGCGTTCGTATTCCTTGTCTTGAATGAAGCGCAGCAGCTTTGGTTGTAAGGACAGCGGAAAGTCGCCGATCTCGTCGAGAAACAGCGTGCCGCCGTCGGCCTGGCTCACGCGCCCCAGGGTGCTCTCGTTAGCGCCGGTGAACGCGCCGCGGGTGTGACCGAACAGCTCACTCTCCATCAGTTCGCCGGTCAGTGATGGGCAATTGATGGTGACGCATTCCTTTTTGGATCGTTTGCTCCAGCGATGAATCGCTCTCGCCAGTTCGCCCTTGCCAGTGCCCGATTCGCCAAGGATCAGAACGTTCGCATCAGTACCGGCGACCTGGCGAGCCGTCTCCAGGACACCCATCATCGATGGGCTGCGCGAATCAAGGCCGTCATGTGGTTTGCGGACCTCGCCTTCCAGTGCTTCGAGGCGCGCGGCGAGGCGGCGCACTTCGAGCTGCTTGGATGCCGCCAGGCGCAATTGGTCAGGCGTACAGGGCTTGACCAGATAGTCCATGGCGCCAGCCTGCATGGCATCGACGGCCGTATCGACAGCCGAGTGCGCGGTGACGATTACCACGCGCATCCATGGCGCCTGAACGCGCATCTGCGCCAGCACGTCGAGTCCGTTGTCGTCACCAAGACGCAGATCCAGGAAGCACAGATCGAACACCTGCTGTTGCAGAACGGCCTCGGCCTGCGCAGCACTATTGGCTGTTGCGACCTCATAGCCTTCATCTTCGAGGCAATATCGGAAGGTGCGCAGGATGGCTGACTCGTCATCGACCAGCAGAATTCGTCCGTTCTTGGTACCCGCTTCGTCCATCGACCCCTCTCCAGCGAAAAAGTTGTCCCCGTTAGTCAGCGCAGGTCCGTGCAAGTTGCACGGTCGTAAGCGACGTATCTTGCAATCTGCATGCTGGCTGGCATGAAAGTCGCCCGCAAGTGACTGATTTAAAACATTAATTAATTGATTGGGACCTGGCACGGGTGTTGCGAGTATAGGACTAAAGAAGCGGCGGGCCTAGTGCTTCGCAGCTTTAAAGGCGTCCGCCACCCTGGCGGGCGCATTGAACAGGATACAGCGTTACACGGATGTAACGTTCTGGCGGCAAGGCCGGACTCAAGGGCTCAAAAGGCTCGCACGGCGAACGGATCGTACAACCTACGTACTACACAATTACGCTGTCGGCCGCACACCGGCCGGCAACTAAGGAGCTTCAGGATGAATCACCGTTTGTTTGGAATCGCGATGATGGGCAAAGGTCTGTTCGCTGGCGCCGCGCTGGCGGTCGTGCTCCAAGGGGGCGGGCTTCCGGAGGCAGCAGGCGTAGACCAGAAAGACCGCGCAACGGTGAAGATCGAACGAATTCAGTCCCTCGAGCAGCGTTCGGCCGGATTGTCAGCCTCAAACTCCCACGGTACCCTGATTTCCAGCCAGGTGGCCACACGCCACCAGCCAAGGTGGGTGTTCTGACCGGCTCGGCACGATGGGTCGGTTTTTGCCGGTTCGGCCATGCCTGGATGACAGTTAGGTGAGAGAAATTGAGGACGTTGCGATGCTGAGCTGGGCCATTACCTTTCTAGTCATTGCCATTGTAGCCGCGGTACTCGGATTCGGCGGGATAATTGGCGCCGGTGCGGGCGTGGCAAAAACGCTTTTCGTAGTATTTCTCGTCCTGTTCGCCGTCTCATACGTGGTAGGGCGTCGCCCACAGTTGTGATGATCAGGCCGGACGGATGCCCACGTCCGCGGCAATCATTGCTGTATGCCAGGCGATCCGCCAGGGCAGATATTTATCGGTTGTAAGTTCATCTCAAGCCGCTACAATAGCGCGGCCTGTTCGTCAGGCACGCTATGGTGGTCCTGTCGGTCCCCTCGCAACGATCCGCCGTGAACCCGGTCAGGCCCGGAAGGGAGCAGCCGCAGCGGCTTTGTCGTGTGCCGGGGTGTGGCTGGCAGGGCCGCCACCCAATTCTTCGGTCCGCCCCTCGTTCCATCCGCGACACCTCTCCGTTTTATGCCATGGTCGCTTACCTCACGTCCAGACTCCAGATTGCCCGCTGCTTGCCGTCGAACTCCGATTCTCCTGCTTCCAGACGCTATCCTTGCAGTTGGCTCGACCGTTCATGCTTTGTACCGGTCCCGGCGCCGAACAAACCAATGTCCGGGTGGTCAGAACATTGAGCCAACTGGTTCATATCAAGTTGCCATTGCACGCAGAAGGTCCACCTGACATGGTTGTAACTCCACCGTAGCGCATCGCGAAATCTCGACGAACGAATTGGCGAACAGGAATGCGTGTTCGCTGAACAGGTTGTCCTGTGGGAGATTTTCAGATGCGCTTTCGCGGAGATATCAATGGCTTGCGGGCTATTGCAGTCATGGCGGTCGTGCTTTTTCATTTTGGCATCGCTGGCGCCCAGGGTGGGTTTGTCGGGGTGGACGTGTTCTTCGTCATATCAGGCTTCCTGATGACGGGGATCATTTACAGCCGGTTGGAAAAGAACACCTTCTCGACGCTCGAATTTTACAAGGACCGCGCTCGCCGCATCATTCCGGCTCTGGCGTTTCTCTGCCTGATACTGTTGGTCGTAGGTTGGGTTCTGCTGCTCCCCAGAGACTATACCGAACTGGCCGAGCACTCCCTCGGCAGTCTCGGCTTCGTGTCCAATCTGATGTATTGGAAGGATGCCGGGTACTTTGAGCAGGCTTCTCACGACAACTGGCTCCTGCACACCTGGTCGCTTTCGGTGGAATGGCAGTTCTATCTGGCTTACCCGCTACTGATCCTGGTCCTGAAGCGCTGCATCGCGCTGCGTCACACACGATGGGTTCTCGGTGCAATTGCGCTTGGATCGCTCGCGCTGTCGGTATATGCCTCGACCCGCTGGCCGACGTCGGCTTTTTTCCTTCTGCCTACACGCATGTGGGAAATGCTCGCCGGCGGCCTGGCCTTCCTTTTTCCGCTGGCGGCCAGCCGGGAAAACAGTCGTTGGCTCGAGTGGGGCGGCATCGCCCTGATCGCGCTGTCGGTGCTGGCGTTTACCGGAGAGACCCTCTGGCCAGGCTGGTCGGCACTGATTCCGGTAGTGGGAACCATGATGGTCATCTATTCGTCCAGGCAGCAGTCCTGGATCACCGGAAACCGGGCTTCGCAGTTCCTGGGCAGGATTTCCTACTCGGTCTATCTGTGGCACTGGCCCTTCGCAGTGTGGCTTTATTATTTCGGCGTCGAGCGCGAGGTAAGCTGGATCATCGCAGCTATGACCGCCTCGGTGGTGTGCGGCTGGCTGTCCTATGTCTGCATAGAGAATCTTGCGCGGGCGGAAAAGCCGGCCGTTCGCTCGCGGCTGGCGTCGGGATCGCTGGTACGCGTGGGCGGCTCATTGCTGGCGGTCGGTACTCTCGCGAGCTTTACCATGGCTTCGCAGGGCTACCCTAGCCGCATTACCGAGGAATTTCGGAACGCCACTGCGGATCTGCAGCTTCCGCGAAAATCCAACGGCTGGTGTTTTCATAATGTTGCCGAAGGATCAAACAACGAGGTGGGCGAGGATGGCCTGGCCTGTCATCTCGGCGAGCGCGAGGGCGCGGTGGATGCACTGCTTTTCGGGGATTCCTTCGCCGGGCATTACGGCCCGTTCTGGGACAGCCTCGGTCGGGAAAACAACCTGCGAATCAATGCTGTCTCGAGCAACTGGTGCTACCCGAGCGTGGACGAAGCCTTCACCGGCCATACCACCGGGCCGGAGTACGAGCAGTGTCTGATCAATCGCGATTTTCTCGAAAGGGAGATCGGCCGTTATGCGCTGGTCATCTACGCCGGTCAGTGGGGCGCGGTGCGCGACAAGGAGCAGATGGAGGGTGTGGAACGCGCCATCGAGCTGGCCGCGGAGCGCTCGGGTCTGGTGGTGCTGATGGCGGCGCCAACCAACTTTGATATCAGCGTGAAGGATATGTACGAGCGCAGCCTGATGTTCGGCCGCCGCTTTGATATCAGCCGATTCGAGAAAACTCGGGATGAGCAGGTTCGCGCTGCCAATGAGCAACTGCGGTCCTTCGCCGAACGCTTCGCCAATGTCATGTATTTCGATCGCGCATCGATGTTTCAGGTCGATGGTGTACCATCCGACGTCACCGCCGAAAATGTTCCGTTCGGACTCGATCAGTCGGGCCATATCAGCATTTACGGGTCACGCAAGGCGGCCGATGCTTTCCGCCAGACCGGGCTGTACCGGGAGTTCGTGCAACGCACCCGAAGTCCGGAACTGGTGGCTCGCAGCAGGGACGAGTGAGCGCCGCTCCCATCTCGCATTGTCGGTCGGCTTTGGTTACAGTACCCGCTCGCCCCAAAGCCGACCGGAATGCAGAAATCGCCGATGAGTTATCAGGTATTAGCCCGCAAATGGCGTCCCCGTCTGTTCCGCGAAATGGTCGGGCAGACCCATGTTCTGCAGGCACTCATCAATGCGCTGGACAATAACCGGCTGCACCATGCTTACCTCTTCACCGGTACCCGCGGAGTTGGCAAGACGACCATCGCGCGCATCCTGGCGAAATGCCTGAATTGCGAGGTCGGTGTCAGCTCCGAGCCATGCGGCATCTGTTCGGCGTGCCGCGAAATCGATGAGGGGCGTTTCGTCGACCTTATCGAAGTCGACGCTGCCAGTCGGACCAAGGTCGAGGACACCCGCGAACTGCTCGACAACGTGCAGTACGCTCCCTCGCGTGGGCGTTTCAAGGTGTACCTGATCGACGAAGTGCACATGCTCTCCAGTCACAGTTTCAATGCCCTGTTGAAGACGCTGGAGGAGCCGCCGGAGCATGTGAAGTTCCTGCTCGCAACCACCGATCCGCAGAAGTTGCCGGTCACCATTTTGTCCCGCTGCCTCCAGTTTTCGCTGAAAAACATGCCGCCGGAACGCGTCGTCGAACATCTTCGCCACGTGCTGGGTGAGGAATCGATCGGTTTTGACGAGGAGTCGCTCTGGCTGCTGGGTCGTGCGGCGGATGGCTCCATGCGTGACGGGCTCAGCCTGACCGACCAGGCCATCGCCTTCGGAAACGGAACGTTGCAGGCGAGCCAGGTCAGAAGCATGCTCGGCACCATCGATCATGGGCAGGTGTTCGGACTGCTCGAAGCGCTTGCTGCACATGATGCAAGAGCGCTTCTCGGCGCGGTCGCCGAACTGGCCGAACAGGGTGCCGACTTCGCCGGGGTACTGAGTGAATTGATTTCTACCCTGCAGCGTCTGGCCATCGCCCAGGTACTGCCGGACGGTGTCGACAACAGCCAGGGCGATCGTGAGCGCGTCGTGGAGCTGGCTGGACGCATGAGCGCAGAAGATGTACAGCTGTTCTATCAGCTTGCGCTACATGGGCGTCGCGATCTGCCGTTGTCACCGGATCCGCGCGGCGGCTTCGAAATGGCCGTGCTGCGAATGCTGGCGTTTCGCCCGGTAGCGATGGAATCGGCGACCGCGCCACCGCCCGGTCCGACGGATCCTGGCTCGGGAAAGTCGGTGGGGCTCAGCCAGGCCAGGGCTGAACCCCAGGATACCGGTCCAGCGGCCAGTCCTGCCTCGATGTCTACGGCACCAGTGATTGCTGCTGGTCCCGTGGCGTCCCCACGCCGCGACGAAGCCATGGCACAGCTGCGCTCCGGTCTGGGCCAGACCGCTGGGGCGCGTAGCGTTGAATCAGCCAGACCGCTTTCTGCGACACCACCGCCGGAGCCGTCTGCTACCGCGCCTGTGGCGCCCCCGGCGGCAGCATCCGTAGACCAGGTTGACGAGCGCGCACTCACTCCGCCCGAGGTGGCGACAGCATCCAGGCCGGCTCCCAGCCGCCCGTTGAACGTGAGCACGCCGGTCAAGCCGCCGGTCAACGAACCCCCCCAGGAATGGCTGGAGGCCGCGCCCGACGAGGCGCCTGAAGCGCAGGACGAGGATGACGAGGAACCGCTTGACGTCAGCGGCTATCTCAACGAATGGGATGTGGCCGACGCGGTGGAGATCGACGTGCCTGTCATCGACCCGGGTGACGAGGTCAGCGAGCTGCCGGTTGCTACCGGCCTGGCTGCGCAATGGCTGGAACAATTCCCTCGCCTGGCCCTCAGCGGTCTCACGCAAAGCATTGCGGCGCACTGTCAGTTGATGAGTGATGAGGGAGGGGAGTGGCAATTGCGGCTGGACCCGGGCCACAGCGCGCTGTACAACGAGAATCACCGCCAGCGGATCGAGCGTGCACTGTGCGATCTGCTTGAGCGGGAGGTGCGCTTGTCCGTCGAGGTCAGGACGCCCGATCAGGAAACCCCTGCGGTGGCCGCGGCGCGTCGACGGGTTGCCCGGCAGCGCGAGGCAGAAGCGAGCATTCAGGCCGATCCGCTGGTACAGCGGCTGCTGAGTGAGTTTGCCGCACAGATTTGTGACGACAGCATCCGTCCGCTGGATGCTTCTACAACTTGAATGAGGACACGATCATGATGAAAGGTGGCATGTCAGGCCTGATGAAGCAGGCCCAGCAGATGCAGGAAAAAATGCAGAAGATGCAGGAAGAGCTGGCCAACGCCGAGGTCACCGGGCAGTCGGGTGCCGGCCTGGTGTCTGTTCTGATGACCGGGCGCCACGACGTGCGCCGAGTGTCGATCGACGACAGCCTGATGCAGGAAGACAAGGAAGTGCTGGAAGATCTCATCGCTGCGGCCATCAATGATGCGGTTCGCAAGATCGAAAACAACAGCAAGGAAAAGATGTCCGGCCTGACCGCGGGCATGAATCTGCCCGACGGCTTCAAGATGCCGTTCTGAGCGATTCTCCATGAGCTTCAGTCCGCTGATTCGACAGCTGATCGATGGGCTACGGGGGCTTCCCGGCGTCGGTCCCAAGACTGCGCAGCGGATGGCGCTCAACCTGCTCGAACGTGACCGCGATGTGGCGCGCCACCTGGCAAAGGTGCTCGAGGCGGCAATGGACGGCGTCGGCTACTGCCAGCAATGCCGCACCCTGAGCGAAACGGACATCTGCAGCATCTGCTCCGACCCGCGCCGAGATGATCATGTCATCTGCATCCTCCAGAGCCCGGCGGATGTCTGGGCGGTAGAGCAGGCCGGCGGTTTCCGTGGTCGTTACTTCGTGCTCAAGGGGCACCTGTCACCGATCGATGGTCAGGGACCGGAAGAGATCGGCGTACCTGCATTGCTGCAAAGCCTCGAAGGCCGCGAGGTGAATGAAGTGATTCTGGCAACCAACCCGACGGTGGAGGGAGAGGCGACTGCGCACTACATCGCGAACCTCCTCAAGCCGAAGGGCATCAAGGTGTCGCGAATCGCCCATGGCGTTCCGTTGGGAGGAGAGCTCGAATTCATCGATGGCGGCACCCTGGCCCATGCATTGGCCGGGCGCACGCCGATTCTCTGATCAGGCGCCGAAATTACCGTCGCGGTAGTCCTTCAGCGCCTGTTCGATCTCCTCGCGTCGGTTCATCACGAAGGGGCCGTACTGGACGATCGGCTCGCGCAGGGGTTTGCCGGCGATCAACAACAGTTTCGCACCGTCACGTCCGCTCAGCATCTCCACCCGGTCGCCTTCCCCGAGCCGGGCTAGTTGACCTTTGTGAATATCGACCGCTGCGTGCTCCCCTTCAATGCGAGCGCTGCCTTCGTACAAGTACAACAGGGCATTGAGCTCGGCAGCGACCGGTAACTCTACCGTTTGGTCCGCCTGCAAATGCAGATCAAGATACAGCGGCCGGGTGCTTCGGTCTGTAATGGCGCCGACGAGAACCTGACCATCCACGTTGAGCTCGCCGGCGATCAATTTGATACTCGCGCCGCTGGCCAGGCTGAAAGAGGGTACGTCGTCGGGTCGCAGGTCACGGTAGGCGGCAGGCTGCATCTTTTCCGCGGCAGGGAGATTCAGCCAGAGCTGGAAGCCACGCATCCTGCCTGAATCCTGTTGCGGCATTTCCGAGTGGATGATGCCACGCCCGGCAGTCATCCACTGCACGCCGCCCGGCTCGAGCAGACCACGGTTGCCCAGATGGTCTTGATGCAGCATCCGTCCGTCGAGCATGTAGGTGACGGTTTCAAAACCACGGTGCGGATGCGACGGGAACCCGCCGACGTAGTCGGCAGCTTCATCAGAGCCGAACTCATCGAGCATCAGGAACGGATCGAACAGCTCTGCCTGAGCGCCGCCGAAAACGCGCGTCAGCTTGACACCGTCTCCGTCGGAGGAGGGGCGGCCAGTGAGGGTCTGAACAACGTTACGCTTGAGAGTGGAAGACATGGTGCGCATCTCCAGATGAGTCTGCGCACAGTGTATAAGCGGATTTTAAGATTGAATAACGCAAAAAGCCTGTCTAACGCATCGAGCGATTCGATTGAATCAGCTGGCGCTGGGCTCGCTATGCTGTTTCTTCAGTTCCTCGATGACCCGATCGTAGGCTTCACAGGCAGTGTGTCGATCGTTGGTAGGATCGCGTGCCTGGAGTCGCAGAAGCTCTTCATGCATTTCAAGAGCCGTTTCCGGATCACCGTCGGCCAGCCGGTGAATGGTTGCAGCAGTTTCTTCGGCTTTGGCCAGGGCATCTTCCGGCGTACAAGCCAGAGCCGGCATCGAAGCCAGACCCAGCGCGCATGCCAGTGCCAGGTTGTAACGCTTTCTCATGTTGCTACCTCATCTTCCCGACAGGGGTACTCGTAGGACTCCATGTTATCCCCTGTGGTTCGATCGCGATAGCAGTCCGGCACCGCTGCGCAGGGGCTAATCGTCGCAGGCCGCCCTCCGCGTTCCGGGACGCCGACTCCCCTTGGAGCGGGCAGTGGATGGAAGTGCCGACAAGCTGATCTGCGCGGCGATGAGCGCCCGGCTGCACCGCTCTGGCGCGGCTGATAGCGCCGGGCCGTGATCTCGCCATCAAAAACCTTGATCCCAGGCAGGAACAAAGCAGGCCGAGCCGAACCTAATGGCATGGCCGGACTTACTCAGCACACGCCCATTGGACGGGCTTCCACCCAGGGCACGTTCAACAATGCGATTCAGTTTCGGCGGGATGCCGATGTTGTTCTATTGCTGCGCACTTTTGCTTTCGCAGCCAATCCATGCACAAACCACCAGCGAACAGGCGGACGCCGATGCGCGCTCGGAGACCCCCCGCACGACCTGGCGCAATCTGTCGGATGTCGGGCATGGCCAGGGGCTGCACCCGCTGCATTCCGAAGACACAGTCGATTTCCGGTTACCGCTCCCGCTAGATGTCGACTACGCCAACCCGCGTATCGACCTGCGCTATGCCGTCCCGGTCCAGGCCGAGGCGAGCGCTACGCTGCAGATCACGGTCAACGGCACCCCTCGCGAACTCATCGCCCTCGCCAGCCTGCGCCTGCCCGGGGAAGAACCGGAGAGCGGTAGCACGTTGCGCCGGGCAGACATTACGGTCCCGCTGACCGAGGCCGACCTCGATCAGCCCTTTGTCGAAGTCAGCGTAAGTGCCAACTGGTATTCCGAGGCCGACGCCTGCAGCGCGCCGGGTCGGCAGCGATTCTTTCGCGTATTGCCCGAGACCGCGGTGGTCTATGAGCTGGATGACCAGCCGCGCACCAGCATACGAGGCTATCTCACCACGCTGTCCGATGACGTGAAGATCGCCCTCGACCCCTGGCTCGGCGCCGAAGCCATTCGTGCCGCCTGGCTGTTGACGCGGGAATTGAAGGCGCGGGGGCACTCGGTGAGCTTCGCGGTGCCTGGAGAGCCCGCCGACGTGCTCATTTCTACTCGCGAATCGCTGGCGGCGGAGGGTGTCGAGCTCGACCCTGACCATGACGTCGAGTTGCTCGAGGCGGGCGTAGCCGATGCCAGGCAGCAACTGGCGATCGTCGAGCCTTACCATGTCGATTCCATCGCCGAGCCCTGGGCTTCGCTACTGGCTGCATCGGGTTACGGAGAAAGCCTCGGCGCTGCGCTGCAGGGGACGGCATCCGACCGCGTTGCACTGCAGCGCCTGGGTGCGGACGTCAACGCACGCATTTTCCGCGATCCAACCGAGTGGACATTCCGTACGGACATTCTTCCAACCGGGCGTGCTCCCTCCGCCCTCCGGCTGGATATGGTTGTTCCTCCGAGCGACGAAGAAGCGCCCCTGGTGGTGTATATCCTGCAGAACAACATAGTACGAGGGTTGCAGACCCTGCCAAGCGAGGGCGGGCAACATTCGCTGACGCTGCCGCTCAACGAGGCCGGGTTGTACGCCAAGGATCCGGTGCGCGTGGTACTCAAGGGCCAGAGCAGCCAGGCCTGTGAAACCGTCACAGGCTCAGGATACGCGCAGCTTCTGGACACCTCGGCGCTGGAAACCGTGGAGTCCCGGCGAACGCCGGAAACGCTGGCCGAATTCGCCCGCGGGGTGGGTGGCGCCTTCTCGGTACACCTCCCGGGCGACGCGTTGGGTGATCCGGCGGCCTGGGTCGAGGTCCTCGCCAATATCGGCAGCCGGCTCGGCGTCGATCCGCGGGCCGCCGAGTTCAGCAGCGTGACGCTGCCCCCGGTGCCCGATCGTCCCTTCATATGGCTTGGCCCACAGCCTCCCGAAGGCTTCAGTGCGCCAATCATGTTTGATCGCGGCCGCATCCAGGTGCGGGATCGCTACGGCTCGGTGCTGCTCGATTCGGAGGAGTTGCCGGGCATTCACACCGCCAGCCTGGTGCGCAAGGGCGACCAGCGCGGACTCTGGTTGCGCACCTTCGAGCAGGGCGTGCCCGACTTCCCGCCCGGTGCGGAAAGTGCCACAGGTGACCTGGTCTTCGGTGACCCACGCGGCGTACTGGTTGCCATCGATACGCGAAACGACGCCGTTGCAAGCGTCGCCTATCCTGAACGAACCACCTGGATGGACACGCTGGAGAGCTATCGCGGCTGGATCTTTGCCGCGGCGTGGCTGCTTCTGACCATTGTTGTCGTCCTGGTGGCCCGTAAAATGAGGAAGAACTCACTATGACAATGCCCACTTCGCAACACGCTTTTGCGCGCACTCTTGCATCGCCGGCTACGTGGATCTTCACGGCGGCTTCAGCACTCTCATTCGGCTTCGCCTTGCCCGCTTCGGCTGGTGCGTGGGTGCAGGAGGAGGGCAGCACGCTGACGATCCTGAAGCTTAGTCACACCGACGACACCGATGTCTTCGACGACGGGGGAAAACGTACCGACTTCAATGACGGCGGTCGTAGTCGACAGGATCAGATAAACCTGTACGTCGAACACGGCCTCACTCCGGATCTGACGCTGGTCGGAAACTTCTATTTCAAGGAAGTGCGTTACCGCAGCGACGACTTACCAGACGATTTTGATGACACCACCCGCGGATTCGGCGACCAGGAATTCGGCGTGCGCTATCGCCTGAATCCCGGGTTCGGAGAGGAATGGGTCGGCGCCGTTCAAGCTCTGGTCAGCGTGCCTACTTATAGTAGAGATGCTGATGTAGCGTTGGGAGAAGGTGGCTACCACTTCGAGCTGCGCTACAGCGTTGGTCGTGGATTCATGCTTGGCGAGCGCTCCGGATACATTGACGCTGGCATCGCAGGGCGCAAGCGTACCGGTAATCCAGCCGATGAGATCCGCGCGGACCTGACAACTGGCCTCGCTCTGACTCGCAACCTGATGCTGATCGGCGAGCTGAATCACATTGAGGGGCTCGGTAACGAGAGTGGCAATACTGCTCCACGGCCGATGGAGGGAGTCGAGCCCGGTTCGGATACGGCGGAGAACCTCGTCTATATCAACAGTACCGACTACGACCTGACGAAACTGTCGCTATCCGGGCTCTACACGCTGCCAAACGACATGCAGTTGCAGGCCGGCTATATGCAACCGGTAGATGGTCGCAATACCGGCGCAGCCGGAGGCCCGTTTGTAGCAGCCTGGTGGCGCTTCTGATATGCCCGGCGGTGGTATGACGGTCGACGCGCGTGCGCTGGGCCGGCAGCCCAATCCGCTCGCCGACCGCGAACGTCTCGGTGAGATGCTGGTCGATCGTGGCCTGCTGCGTCCGGAGCATCTGGAGACGGCGCTGTCGCTGCAGAAACGCTGGCGCTCGCGACTGGGCGAGATCGTGCTGGCGCATCGCTGGATGTCTGCCGTGCGCCTGTATCGGGCACTGTCCGATCATTTCGGGCTGGATTTCGTCGATCTGGTCGAGCATCCACCCGAGGTTGCACTTGACCCCAAGCGCTTCAGCGACTGTGCCGAGCGGCAGGTCATCCCCTGGCGTCATGAAGGCAATCGCCTGGTTCTGGCCGTGGCCGATCCTGGCGCGGATACCTTCAACTGGGCGCGGCGCACTTTCGGATCCGACGTATTGTTCGTTGGCACGTCCAAGTTCGACATCCTCTGGAGCCTGCAGCTCGACTCGGATTTCCGCCTGACCCACGACGCCCTGACGCTGCTCGCCGACCGGGCGCCCGAGCATTCCGCACGGGAGGTGATTACCCGGCCGCAACTGCTTATCGGCTATAGCTTGCTCACGCTGCTGCTGGTGGCGCTGGCGTGGTCTCCGGTGGCGACGCTGATCGGTCTCAACGTGCTGATCACGCTGGGCTTCCTCGCTACCTTTGTGCTGAAACTGATCCTCGTGTGGTACGGCTCGCGGCGACGTATCGACGTCAAGGTCACCGACGACGATGTCGCCAGCCTGCGTGAGGAGGATCTGCCGGTCTACACGGTGCTGGTACCCATGTATCGGGAGCCGGAGATACTGCCGGTGCTGGCCAACGCACTGCGCAAGCTGGATTACCCGGCCTCGAAGCTGGATATCAAGCTGGTTCTCGAATCGGACGATCGTGAGACGATTGAAGCGGCGAAGCGTCTGGGACTGGAGGCGATCTTCGAGATCATCCGCGTGCCGCCGTCGTCGCCGCGGACCAAGCCCAAGGCCTGCAACTATGCGTTGCGCTTTGCCAGAGGACAGTTTGTCACCATCTTCGATGCCGAAGACAAGCCCGAACCGGAGCAGCTCAAACGTGTGGTGGCCGCCTTTGCCAAGTCCGCGCCGGAGGTGGTCTGCGTGCAGGCGCGGCTGAATTACTACAACGCCAACGAGAACTGGCTGACGCGCATGTTCACGCTGGAGTACACGCTCTGGTTCGACTTCTATCTTCCGGCGCTCGAATACCTGCGCATCCCGATTCCGCTGGGTGGGACGTCCAACCACTTTCGGATCGAAGCCCTGCGCAGCGTGTATGCCTGGGATCCGTACAACGTGACCGAAGACGCCGACCTCGGCGTGCGCCTGGTTCAGCAAGGCTACCGGGTCAGCGTGGTCAATTCGACCACCTTCGAAGAAGCGAATGTCAGCGTTCCCAACTGGATCCGGCAGCGCTCGCGCTGGTTCAAGGGCTATATGCAGACCTGGCTGGTGCACATGCGCGATCCGGTGCACCTGTATCAGTCAACCGGGTTCCGGGGCTTCTGGGGCTTTCAGTTCTTCATTGGTGGTGGCGTGCTCACGGCATTGGCCGCACCCCTGTTATGGCTCATCTATGGGCTCTGGCTGGCCGCAGGCACGCGGGCGTTCGACTTTCTGTTCCCGCCGGCGCTGGTGTACCTCAGCCTGCTCAACCTGCTATTGGCCAACGGGTTTTTCATCTACATGACCATGGTCGCCGGCTTCAAGCGCAACTACTTCAATCTCGCACCGTACGCGCTCACCGTACCGCTGTACTGGTTGCTGCAATCCTTCGCTGCCTACAAGGGCCTGTGGCAGCTGATCAGCAAACCGTTCTACTGGGAAAAGACCAATCATGGCATTAGCAAGTACGCACCGGCAGAGCGCAAGGCCGCGCTCCGCGAGTAGATCCAGACGCAGGCGCCGTGCGCGCAGCGCTCCGGTACTCGTGCTGGTGCTGCTGGCGCTGGGTGTGCTCTGCTACCACCTGCTCATCAATGGCTACATGAGTAGCGATGCCCTGGCGCGCTATGCCAAGCTGCTGGTCATGCGCGATGCTGCGGGCCTGCGCCTGGAGTTTGCAGGCTTTCTTTCCACGCAGGCTTCGGTGTACCTCGGCCTGCTGTTCAGCTGGGTGCCCGGCGTGCCGGGTGTGCTGGTGCCGTACCTGCTTGATATCGCCGCCATGGGCTTGCTGGCCTCGCTTACCTGGCGCGACATGGCCCGCGACCATGGCGCGGTCTGGGCCTGGATATGGACGCTGTTGCTAGTCTGTCATCCGTTCTTCCTGTGGGTATCCACGTCCGGACACAACCTGGGCCTTGGCACGTTGGCAGTCTACGGCCTGTTTCGCACGCTACGCAGCTTTGGTGGCGATCCTGAACCGCGGGTCTATCTGCGCTTCGCCGGGTGGTTGTGTCTGCTGTTCTTCATCGATGAGCGGGCGGCGTTCATTGCTCTGGCGATGCTGCCGTGGCTGGCGCTGGTCGCGCCGCAGGGTATCCTCCAGCGCGCCCCGCTGGCCTTCTACCTGATCTGCTACTTGCCGTTTGTGTTCGCACTGCTCGGCTGGATGTACATGAACTGGCTGTTCTTCGGGGACAGCCTGATGTTCATCACGCGGGCCGATTCGGCGTTCCGTGGTGGTTACGCCGATGCGCCTTATCTGCCCTGGCTGCTCGAATTCGGG
The DNA here is from genome assembly GCF_020025155.1 of Halopseudomonas nanhaiensis. NCBI lineage: Bacteria > Pseudomonadati > Pseudomonadota > Gammaproteobacteria > Pseudomonadales > Pseudomonadaceae > Pseudomonas > Pseudomonas nanhaiensis. The sequence continues at coordinate 2,543,462 of NZ_CP073751.1, read as the reverse complement.
GGGCAATGGTTTCAACCCCTGCTGTGGCTGGTGGTGACCGGTGCGCTGGCCTTTCCTTCCCTGTTGCTGGCGTTCTGGAGCCTCAAGCGCGGATGGGCGGGTACCCTGGCAGTCGCCGGCACGCTGGTGTGCGCCGGAGCCATGGCGACGCTGGTCTGGTTCGCTACGCAGGCGCTGGATTTCCTTGCGCTGCTGCTGGTGCCCGCTGCTCTGGGGCTGCGGGCACTGCTGCCCTGGCAGCGCATCCCTGCGGCAGTGCTTTTGCTGCTTGCCATACCGCTCGGTTGGCTCGTGCTGCTGAGAGAGCCGCTTCCGGAAGTCCAGCAATGGGCCACTGCATTCCGCGAGCCGATCGTGCAGCGCTCAGACGAAGACATTCGCCTTGGATCCTGGCTCGCAGAAGCTCGACTACCCACACTGATCGACGATCAGGCGGCATACCGGGTCATTGCAGCACGGCGTGATGCACAGCAGTTGATTCTGCCATTCGACGATCGTTTCAAGCTCGCACTGACGACCCGCGGCGGGATGCCGGCGCAGGTGGTGGTGGCGCGGCCGGGGTCGCTGGAAGGCGCTCAGGACAGCATTTCGCAACGGTTCCCGCAGCTATGGGAAAGCGGCATGCCGGGTTATCAATTGGAGTTCGAAGGAGAGGTATGGCGGGTATGGCAAAGAGAACCTTGATGTTGTTGGCCCTGTTGTTGTTGCCCCTTGCGGGTTGCACACAGGAGCCGGATTTCTGGATCGGTGCCAATGTGAAAATTTCAGGCGACGCCGGTTGGGGCAGCGAGAAAACCCAGCGTTCGTTGCAGCAGCTCGCTGACAGCGGGGCCGATCGGGCGCTGCTGGTGGCATTCGCCTGGCAAGCCGAGCCGGAGTCCAATGATCCGGTCAATGGCAGCGACAGCACGCCCGAGATGGTTCAGGCGGGTCTGAAACAGATGAAACAGGTTGGATTGGTGCCGGTGCTGAAGGTGCATCTGTGGATACCCGAGCATTGGGCCGGTGACGCTGAGCCCTCCGACCCTGATGCCTGGTTTCAGGCCTATCGCGAAGCGGTACTGCCGCTGGCACGGGTAGCCGAACAGGAGAAGGTGCCGGCGATGGTGTTGGGCACGGAGCTGCGCAATCTGGAGCAATCGGAGCACTGGCCGGCGCTGGTCGCTGCGGTGCGCGAAGTGTATACAGGCAAGGTTCTCTACGTTGCCGACAGTCTGCAGCGCGCTGAAGAATTCCAGCACTGGGGCTTGTTCGACGTCATCGGCAGCAGCCTGTATCCATCGCTCCCCTCCGAGCCGATGCAGCGCGATACGCAGATGCGCGAGTCGGTGGATCGCCTGTTGTTGCTCGGCGAGCGTCATCAGAAGCCGGTCTGGGTCGCCGAGGTGGGTCTGCGTTCAGCCGACGACGTACTCTCTGCGCCCTGGAAGAGTCCTGAAGAGCAGGAGCTGCCGGTGGATCTGCAGCTGCAGCAGACCATCCTGACCAAGTGGAAGAGCGTGCTCAACCGTCCCGGCATCGAAGGAATGGGCATATGGTGCTGGTATACCGATCCGGACGCCGGCGGCGAGAACGATACCGACTTCACCGTGCAGAACAAGCCTGCCGAATCAATCTTCCGCGACGAACCAGCCAATCCCTGACCGGACGGCAGGGGATGCGATCAGGAGGGGCTGGCCTGTCCGTCAGCCTGATTCAGCCGCGGACCGCTGCGCAGCAGTTCGAGTAATGTGCGAGCGTCGACCGGTTTGGTCAGATGTTTGTCGAAGCCGGCGTTCAGCGCGTTCTGCTTGTCGGCAGGCTGGCCCCAGCCAGTCATTGCAATGAGCAACGGTAGCCCGCCATCGTCACGCGCTCGGATCGCCCTGGCGACGTCGTCGCCACGCATGCCAGGCATACCGATGTCGAGTACAGCGGCGTCCGGGATGTGTTCTTCGTAGGCCGCCAGCGCAGCGCTACCGTCATGCGCCATGATCACCTCATGACCTTCCAGCCTGAGAATGTCCGCGACCGTGGCGGCAATGTCGGGGTTGTCGTCGGCCACCAGTACCCGACGCGGTCTGAGGGCTGTTGTGGCCTCCGGCCGGTCCGGCTGCCGGGACACCTCCAGCGCCGCCCCGCACGGTAATCTGACCACGAACTCCGAACCACGCTGCAGTCCTTCACTGTGCGCTTCGACTTCACCGCCATGCAATCGGGCAAGCTCGCGTGCAAGCGCCAACCCGATGCCCAGTCCCGCGCTCACGCCACCCTGGGTAGCGACCTGGGCGAACTTCTCGAAGATTGCCGGAATCTGTTCGGCAGCCAGGCCCAGGCCGTTGTCGGACACGCTGACAAACGCATGTTGCTGGTCGGTGTACACGCGCAGGGCAACGCGACCACCTTCGGGCGTGAACTTGGCGGCGTTGGTCAGCAGGTTGGTGATCACCTGTTCCAGCCGCATGGGGTCGGCCTCGACCGGTATCGGCTGGTTCGGCACATCCAGCGCCACGTCATGGCGACGGAGCTCGAGTTTGGGCCTGGAGGTTTCCAGCGCCGCTCGGGCCACGTCTCGAAGGTCCACCGGTCGCACGCGCAGGGCCAGTTTGCCGAGGGTGATGCGCGAGATGTCGAACAGATCATCGAGCAGCAGCGCCATGTGCGCCACTTGCCGTTCGATTATCTGCTGGCTGCGCTGTTTCTGCGAATCGGTAGCGCGCTGTGAACCGAACAGGCTCGCTGCCATGCGAATCGGAGCCAGGGGGTTGCGCAGCTCATGGGCGAGGGTGGCGAGGAATTCGTCCTTGCGCCGGTCTGCCTGACGCATCAGCGCTTCCTGCTTTTTCCGCTCGGTGATGTCGGCGAACCAGACCGCTACCCGCCCTTCAAAGGGGGTCGCAATGATGTGAACCCAGCGCTCGGCACGATCCGCCGCAGCGGACAGCTCCACATCCCTCGACTCGCCGTGATCGACCACACGGAGCAGCTCGGCAAAGGTTTGACGGTTCTGCCAGCCGGTCAGCACCTCACCCAGCGGAGCGCCGATCAGTTCCTCGACAGAGCGTTGCAGCACGCGTGCGCCCCGGGGGTTGATGAACTCCCAACGGAAATCCTGTACGGCTCCACCTTCGTCCCGCTCCGGGGCGAGCACGCAGAAGGGTACCGATGAGGACTCCAGGGCCACCTGCAGTGTGCGTTGCGATTCACCCGCCCGCGCCTGCATGCGTGCGCGGTCGATCAGAACGGCAGCCAGGCCGGCACAGAGATCGGCCAGGTGTCGGTCCAGCGCCCCCTGTTTCTGCGGCTCGGTATGGAGCAGCACGATGGCGCCAGAGACCGAGCCATCGCTGCTCTTGAACGGGGTGCTGTGCAGCGAATGGAATCCGTCCAGCGCGCAGGGTGTCTCGGAGGCGATGATTTCCCCTCCTTCCAGCAGCTGTACGCCGAGTTCACCCTGAAGCGAGCTCGAGGCATTCAGCTTCGCCAGGTTCTCCTGCGTGAACCCGTGCGAGGCCACCACCAGGGGTCTTCCCTTGAGCTGGCGTGACAGGATCAGCGCGTGCCGGGTGTTCTGCAGGTCACAGAGCAGGTCGATGATCGCGGCAAGCTGTGAGGAGAGGTCGGGCAGTTCGATGAGGCGGTTGCTCAGCCCGTGCAGACGCTCGAGCCCCGTTACCTGACGGGTCAGAGCCTGCTGCGCCTCCTTGAGGCGAATCATGGTGCGGCCGCGCTCGGCTTCACTCTCCAGCCGCGCCCGACCGGACGCCTCCAGGGCGCGGCCGACATCGCTGATTTCCTCGATGTCGGTGCTCGGTGCCGTCGGCATCTCTCCGGCACCGATGGCCACCGCCGCCTGCCGCAGCTGGTCCATCGGCTCGCTGATGCGACGGCTGGCAATCAGCGCTGCGACGATGGCCAGCAACAGGGACAGGGTAAGCCCGCCCCCGTACAGACTGAAAGCGCGCGCTGCGGAGTTCTCTACCACCGAGGTCGGCATTCCCGTTGCCACGATCCAGCCGGCTTCGCTCTGCAAGCGCACGAAGGAAGTGTACGACGGGACGCCCTCTACCGTGACCGAGCGCCCCGTACCCTCCGGCTCCGGCCGCTCTCTAAGCATCTCGACCAGAGTTGAGGAGGCGGGCTCGCCCAGCGTCTCCTCGTGCCGCCGAGTGCGCGCGATGCGGTTGCCGCTACGGTCAAGCACCGTCATCACCGAACCTTCCGGGAGGGCACGCGTATTGAGTACCGCGAGGACCCCTGAGGGCTTGAGCACTCCGGTCAGCACATAGTGGATCTTTCCGTCACGCATCACCGGAACGCGTAGCGGGATGCCCCAGGTGCCCCTCGGGCCTTTTGAAATACTTCCGGCCTGACGTATTCCCGTGCTCAGCACGGAGTTGAAGCTGTCCCAGTCTGCGATGGCCCCGTCAGGCTGGATCGCAGTGGTCGAAACGCGGCGAATGACCTTGCCCTGCGGGTCGACGATCAGAAGGGAGTGCCAGTTGGGGACCAGCGGGAGTACCCGCTGGACAAGTCTGCTGAAGTCGTCGAGATCGTCCTGAAGCAGCAGGGGCGAGAGCGATAGGGCCTCGAGCACATCCAGCGACCGTCCGACCTCTGTCTCGAGGGCCGTTGCTGCCAGTCGAGTGACGTCGAGCGTACGCAGCTGGACCTGATCTTCCTCATGCTCTACCAGCTGCCAGAGACCCACGCCTGCGATGCCGGCCAGCGGAACGATACCCGCGAGCGCAATGGCGAGCAGGCGCCTGCGCAGCGGTACTTCCCGTCGCGTACCGGATGATGTGCTCACATCGACCTGCCCGGAAGTGGCCGCACGGCCGCCGCTGGGGACGGAGCTGGGCGTGGCGGCCAGTGGAGGGGCTGGCCGAGCTGGTACTGCCGCATGGCAGTGGTTCCTTGTTTTGCTCGGGTGCCATCATATTACCCAAATGCCGGCGCAAAGCACCTGTGCATTTCAGCCCGCGTCGTATTTGTTCGAGGCAGGGGGAAACAGGACATCCTTGCCGCTGGTATCCAGCTGAACGATCGACTCCGGTCGGCCTTCAAGGTCCAGGCAAACCAGCCCGATACCGCTTCCGTTCCAGAGGCGTTCGCCCGCGCTGGCCTGGTCCGGATCACGCGGGGTCACGTGCATGGCGCGGCGCTTGGTCAACCAGTTCAAAGGTGAACGCGGCGAGTACAGCCAGCGGTTCAGCCGGTCGAACCAGTCCAGCAGGCCGCGTGGAAAACTGTTTTTCAGTCCGCTGCTGGTGATCTGCCAGATTCGTGGCCCGTTGACGCGCTGGCGAATGCGTATGTCGTAGACGAACGAATAATGCACGTCCCCCGAAAGAATGACGTAGTTCCCGGGGGTGCGTGTGTGGCGGAAGATATTGAGCATCACCTGAGCCGCGCCCCGGTGGGCCATCCAGTTCTCCGCGTCCACCAGCAGGGGATTGCCTGAAAGGGTGAACAGGCGTTGTATCGCCTCGATCAGCTTGACGCCGAACATTGGTGCGGGAGAAACGATTACCACACTCTTGTGATCCAGCAGCCTTTGCTGCATCTCGGTGAGTGACTCCCAATCCATCAGACCAGATGGCCGCGATGGATGGTCCTCGCTGCGCCATCGCCGCGTGCGTGTGTCCAGGACCACCAGACCGGGGTCGCCAGGGATATTGAAGCTCCAGCGATGGAAGGCGAGCGCCTGGTTGATGCAATCGTCCTGGCGGCCGGCGTCGAGCCTGGCCCCCGTGGCGGACGCCGTGACGGCAAGCAAGTCCTCCAGTGCCTTCAATGGCTCTGCGACGGCGTCGGGCGCGTTGCCCCACCCCTGGCATAGCAGATAGGCCAGCAGTGCGTTGCCGATGATCCGCCGCGAGAAGGGGTTGCCATAGGCGGTGCGCTCCCATTCGGCAGTCAGGTTCCAGTCGTCGGTGATGTCGTGGTCATCGAAGATCATCAGGGTTGGCAGATGGCATACCAGTCGGGCGACCTGGGGCAGCCCGGCGACGAAATCCTTAAGGATGCGTTGCTCGCGCCGATACACCTCCTGCCAATCCGTATCCACTGGCGGTGGCGTGTCATCGACCAGCTTCCAGCACTCCGGCGACCAGACCAGCAGGTACATGGCGATCACCTCGGCGAAGGTGATGAGGTGGTTATGCGCGTGGGCGGTAGTGAAAACCGGCTTTTTCACGCCACCGAAGAACCGCTCGCGCAGTACCGCGTTGGAGCGCACGTCCGGCAGCAGCTCCTCGCGGCGGTAATAGGTCTTGTCCGAGCGGTAAAGCGCTTCGCTATCGGCCACCGTTGCGCCACCAAGCGTCTCGCCGAACAGGCCGAGGCGCTCGATCAGCCGGTGGATCGCCACCAGCATGGGGCCGCCCACGTCGTCAGCGTAGATCTGGTCACCGCTCATGATTAACCATGACGGTCGCTGCGCGGCGTCATCGTGATGCGTCTGGAGCCAGCTGTCCGCGCGAACCAGCCCGTCCGGCGCATCGAAATGCGGTTTGCGGCAGGAGCCATGCAGCAGCCTGCGGTTGTGCGAGGCGATGACGAAGTCTGGTCGTGTTCGGCCATCGTGGCAGAGGTAGGGCAGCGCTTCGGTCAGGCTGCGCTGGGTGCCATGTTCGACCCAGGTCAGGTCATACTCGATCAGCGTGTCGACGGGTAATCGGGACGCGGGGGTTATGTCCAGCAACTGCACGAACGCCGACTGGCCCACTGCAAGGCTGCGACAGCTCTTGCCGGTACAGGAAATGGACTGAGCCGCTTCGCCGGCGGGCTGCAACCAGAGCGTCAGCTCCAGGGGCCGGGAGCTGACCAGCCAGATCAGCAGGCGGTCCGGCGCCAGGCGGCGTAGTAGGGGGCCGCTCAGCAGCGTGGGCAACGGCCGGTGGGTGAAACTCTGCGTCAAGGGTTGTCTCGCTTTGCTCGTGTTGCAGCGGATTGCTGCTGTGACCGCACAGGCGAGCAGACGTCACCGCTTGACGCAGGATGCCGCTCCCTGTTCAGTCAGACAAGCCTCGCGCGGGGTTGATCAGATACTTCTCCCCGGTGGCGCGCCGTGTATAGGCGCGCAAGGTATTTTCGCGCAGCGCTTCGGCAAGACTGATCTCGGCGGTGTAATGGCTTTTGAAGGTCGTCTGCAGCTCGGCTGCGATACGCTGCTTCATTCTCTGCGCAGCCTCGCCACCGGCGCGCTGCAGGAAGCTGGTCAGCAGCCAGCCGCCGACACCCCAGGCCATGCCGAAGGTACGGTTCAATACGGTAGGGCTGGTGTCCAGGTTGCCATACAGGTAGACCTGCTTGTGCGTAGCCGAGCCATAGCGGCTGTAGGCGGTAGCGCTACGGTTGGCGGCGACCTCCATGGCGGCAAGAATCTGCGACGGCAGCTCGCCACCGCCGATCGCATCGAATCCCAGCGTGGCACCGGTTGCGTGAACGGCGTCGGCGAGTTCAGCCTCGAACCCGGGGCTAGTGCTGTCGCAAATGTGCTGGGCGCCAATCTCGCGCAGGATGGCGGCCTGTTCCTGGCTGCGAACAATGTTCACCAGCCCGATGCCGTCGGCAAGACAGATACGGTTGAGCATCTGACCGAGGTTGGAGGCCGCAGCGGTATGCACCAGCGCCGTATGCCCATCCAGCCGCATGTTCTCGACCATGCTCAGCGCGGTCATCGGGTTGACGAAGCAGGACGCGCCGTCGGCCGGAGCGGTCCCCTCGGGCAATTCCAGGCACTCGGATGCGCGGATGACCCGGTACTGCGCATACATGGATCCGCCGAGTACGGCTACGGTCTTGCCCAGCATGTGCTGTGCGTTGTCACCCGCTGCGATCACCACGCCTGCACCTTCGTTGCCGACCGGCATCGACTGGTCGATCCGTGCCTGGAGGCCGGCCAGCCTGTCCTTTGGTACCTCTGCCGTCACCGTCGGCCTTGCTTCGGAGCCGCCGAATTGCGCGGTGGAGAGGTCTGCCGGGCCGGTGAGCAGGCCAAGGTCGGAGGGGTTGATGGGGGTCGCCTGGATTTCGATAACCACCTGATCAGGGCGCGGCGCAGGGACGTCGACCTCGGTCAGCGACAGTTCCAATTGTCCCTGCGAGGTGATCAGGGAGCGCAGTTCCAGTCCCTGTCGGGTTTGCATGTCGTTCATGGGTAGTCCTCTTCTGAATGGCGTGGCAAGTGCTGATTACGTTGGCACGCTGTGCGCCGGGCAACAATCGCCATTTACCGGATGAATGTCGATGGGGATGACTTCCACGGAACCGCGGAACGCTGTGGCAGTCGCAGCATTAATGGCCTGGCTCGGGTCGCCAGGTGTCAACGCAGCAGGGAACGCTTGGCTCGGAGACTGCTCATGAGACGGTTCAGCGTTTTCCACAGGCCGATCTGGCTGCTCGCACTGATGCTGTCCGGCGCCTGCGCGGTGGCGCAGGACAGTGCCGCGCTCCAACACCCCAGCGACTATCTGCGTGTCACCAATTACCCCGGGGGATTCGTCGGCGCGGATCGGGAAAGCTGGCGCGAAGCGGTGGAGGAGGTCGAGGATATCGAAATCCCGTCATCCGCAGACGGGGCCCACCAGAAGGCGCTGTTCTACGACTCCGGCTCCGATCGCGACAAGCCGCTGCTGCTGGTACTTCACAGCTGGAGTACCGGCTATCTGCAGAACATCGACATTCCGCTGGCCGAGTTCGCCCGTGCCAACGACTGGGTATTCATGCATCCGGACTTTCGCGGCGCAAACACCGGTGATCCTGACACGACGGCGTCAGAAATGGTCCTCTCGGACATGCATGACGCGCTGCAGTATGCACGGGACAACGCCAATGTAGATCCCTCGCGTATCTATCTGCTGGGGTACTCCGGTGGTGCGATGAATGCGCTTCATCTGGCCAGAATGAATCCGGACGTGTTCGCCGGTACCGCGATCTGGGTGCCGGTCTACGATCTGGTTGACTGGTACGAATGGAACGCCAGTCGCGGTGAAAAGTATGCCGGCGAGATCGAAGGCGCGTGCGGCGGAAACCCCCTCGAGAACGATACGGCGCGTCAGGAGTGCCGGAAGCGTAGCCCCAGCACCTACATGTCCGAGGTGGCGGGCAAGCTGCCGATCCTCATCGCCCACGGCATCGACGACGAGACCGTGCCACCGGACTATGCCCTGCGCGCATTCAACGATCTGGCGAAGCAGGGCGAGGGCGTCGATGCCGCGGCTTACGAACAGTTGCGCTCCACGCGTGAGGTACCCGACGCCCTGCGCTCGCGTCATGTCAACGACGGCGACCTGGTCGGGTTTGAATCGGCTGAAGCCGATGTGTTGTTGCATATGAAATCCGGCCCGGTCGAGCTGGTCCTGTTCGAGGGCGAGCACGACATGCTCTACCGACCGGGGCTGGAATGGCTGGCGCGTCAGCGCCGCGACTAACGAGGAGATCCATCGTGCGATACCGAGTGAACCCGATTCGAGCCGCCCTGGCGGTACTCTCGCTATGTACGCTGGCGCTACTGCTGATGGCCTGGCCGCAGCGGGCTCCTGCTGACCAGGACTGGTCGAGCGTGCCAGGACCTCTGCCGGGCGAGCCGCAGATCATCGGCCATCATGGCGGCGCCTGTCTGATCGGAGCCATGGAGCTTCCGTCTGAAGGGCCAGGCTATCAGGCCGTGGATCTGGAGCGGCGCCGTCACTTTGGCCATCCGGAGCTGTTGGACTACGTACAGACCCTGGGAGAGCGCTTCGATGCGGCAGGGCTGGGCATCATGCTCATCGGCGACATGGCACAGCCCCGCGGGGGACCGATGTCCTACGGGCACGTCAGCCATCAAAGCGGTCTCGATGTCGACGTGTGGTTTCGGCTGGATCTCCCGCAACTCGACCGCAGTGAACGCGAGAACCTGGAACAGCCGATCGTGGTCGACGCCGAGACGGGCGAAATCGACCGCCAGTTGTGGACCGATACCCACGCCCAGATGATCAGAATGGCGGCCGACGATGCGCGCGTTTCGCGCATCTTCGTCGATGCAGCAATCAAGCGAGATCTTTGCGAACGGGACTGGGAGGACCGCGCCTGGCTGCGGCGGATCCGACCCTGGGCCGCGCATGACGAGCATCTGCACGTGCGTCTCAAGTGTCCGCCGGGCTCCCACGCCTGTGTCGATCAGCCAGAGCCTCCTCCGGGCGAGGGCTGCGACAACCTGGCGCCCACTCCGCGTACCGCACTTGAACCCAGTCCGAATCGCACGCTTCCTCAAGCCTGTGCAGCTGTTCTCGAGGCTCCGTAACATGTGAAATTGGCGTGGCAGCGCGTGACCTGCTGCGCCATCATCAATTGTGAGTATGCGCAACTTCCTGGTCCGGTAGCCGGTGTCGAAAGTCCGGTTTCTGGCGCAATTCCCCTATCCGCTTTGCAACGTATTGCTTTTCAACAACTTAATGCTGCATTTGAAAATCCTGTATGGCGCTGCATATACCTTTCGTCGGGAAGCGCGCGCCCTGATGAAGGCGTGACTTTATTTTGTCAGCTTTCGTGGCTAGCTTGATTTTCATCCGGAATATTGACGCTTCCGGTCTAGGGAATGAATCCGACTACAGGGATCTGTCATGTCGAATAATAATTCGGCCAGCTCGCAGCTGGTTACACCTGCGCTAGTTCTGATCTCCACCAACAGCGATATATCCGTAACGTTTCTGCAACATCAGATTCCGGACGACGCGTCGTTGAGGTTAGTTCGGTGCGCGAGCGTCGCAAGTGTCGACGCTTCCTTCAAACTGCTGCTGATCGATGCCGGTAGTTTGTCCGAACTGGCGTGTTTCGACCTTTTGAAAAGCACGCCAAACAGGCCCGTCGCACTTTTCAATGCCACTCCCGAATTGGCGTTGAGTGCACTGCAAAACTTTCCATGGATCAAAGGCGTGTTCTACAAGAATACGTCGCGTGAGAACTTTCGCTCGGGCATACAGATACTGTTGGCCGACGGGGACTGGCTGCCGCGTGCATTGATGGAAAAATTGATCGCACGTTATCGATTGTTTGCTTGTGCAAGCGACAAGCTTTCATCGCTGACCCAACGGGAGAAGCAGATTCTCCGGCTGGCTGGCAACGGTCTCTCGAATGTAGACATTGCCGACCAGATAAACCTGAGCATCCATACGGTCAAGAGTCACGTTCACAACGCGCTGTACAAACTGGGTGCGACAAACCGCGCTCAGGCGGCCTCGATGGTTCTGCGTCACGTCGACGGTACGGAAGCATGAGGCGCTGGGTCCTGCTCTGGTTCCTGCTCGCGCCTGCGGCCTGGGCGGACGAAGCAGAGATCAACGGGCTGGTGATCAACCACACGATTACCCGCTCCGGAAACGACTTCTATCGCAAATTCAGCGAGCGGCTCAACGAGCTGGTGCCGCTGGAAACCAATCTGGTGGTCAAGGAGCGCCCGTCGGCACGCTGGGGCGTATTGCTGTGGGTTGAGCTGGAAGGGCAGCCGGTCTATCGCGAGTTCCTGTCACCCAATTCCTCGCAGCTGGACGAGACGGCGTATCGCGCGGCCGACCTGGTCCTGCAGGAGATCAATCGGCGCAAGATCGAAGCGCTGTTCGAAGACAACATCGACCTGGACAAGGATGAGCTATGAAAAGCCGAGTTAGCTGTATGTGCTCAATGGCAGTGGGTGCGCTGTTCAGCGGCGCCCTTGCCGCGACCGAGCTGGTGTATACCCCGGTCAATCCGTCGTTTGGCGGCAGCCCGCTCAATGGTGCCTGGCTTCTGGGCAGCGCGCAGGCGCAGAACGATACCAAGGACCCGGACGCCATCGACCGTTCGGCCCTCACGGGGCAGTCGGCGCTGGATCGCTTCACTTCTCAGCTCGAAGCCCGGCTGCTGTCCGATCTGCTTGGCGACCTGGGGGAAACCAACACCGGCTCGCTCACAACCGATGATTTCATCGTCAATATCGTCAACGACTCGGGGAATCTGACCATCGAAATCACCGACAGGCTGACCGGTGAAGTTTCGGAAATAAGCGTCACCGGATACGGCGCAATCAACTGAGCACAGGATGCTGAACATGAACAAGATGATGATTGCCCTGGGTCTGGTCGCGCTGCTTCAGGGCTGCGCCGTCCGCGAACCCATGCCGGCCGAGCAGAAAGGCCCGACCCTGACACCGCGTGCTTCGACGTACCAGGACCTGCTGGACCTGCCGCGTCCAAAGGGCAAGCTGGTGGCCGCAGTCTACGGCTTTCGTGACCAGACCGGGCAGTACAAACCCAACCCTGCAAGCTCCTTCTCCACGGCGGTCACGCAGGGCGCAGGCAGCATGCTGGTCGATGCGCTCCAGGCCAGCGGCTGGTTCGTGGTGCTGGAACGGGAGGGCCTGCAGAACGTTCTGACCGAACGGAAGATCATTCGCGCATCGCAGAACAAGCCGGATGTGGCGCCCAACATTCAGGAAGATCTACCCTCGCTGCTGGCGGCGAACATCATCCTCGAAGGTGCCATCGTCGCGTATGAAACGAACGTGCGTAGCGGCGGATTGGGCGCGCGCTATCTCGGCATCGGAGTGTCTCAGGAGTACCGGGTCGATCAGGTGACGGTCAATCTGCGTGCCGTGGATGTGCGTAGCGGACAGGTACTCTCGAACGTGATGACGACCAAGACCATCTACTCGATCGGGCGCAGTGCCAACGTATACAAGTTCATTGAGTTCAAGGAACTGCTCGAAGCCGAAGCGGGCTACACGACCAACGAGCCGGCGCAGCTGTGCGTACTCTCTGCGATTGAAGCAGCTGTTGCGCATCTGATCAATCAGGGTGTGGAGCGGCGGCTCTGGCAGGTCGCCGCCGCCCAGTAGTCAAGGAATGGCATTCAGCAAAGCCGCTTAACAGCGGCTTTTTTATTCCAAACAAAACGCCTATTCAGATGATTTTTCAATCCTTTGATTGATGTTCCTTGCGACGCTTTTGATCGACCATTGAATCAAGACGTTCAATGCCGAGTCGCTGCAGATGAATTACTCAACACCTTCGCTTGCGCCGCTTCTTTTTTGCCTGGTGGCAACTTTATTTACCTTTTTTGTGCCGCCTGTCAAAGCTCAGGGCTCAGCCGATCTGGCTCCATCGGAGTTGATGTTGTCAACCGACTTGAATGCTCCAGGGTCACGCGGCGCTGGCGCGGAAAACAGCTTCGCCACGATACATCAGTCCGGTAACTTGCTCGACGCCCATATTGCGCAGACGGGCGCAGAACTTGAGGCTGTCATTCTGCAAACAGGTTATCTCAATTCCGCCTTGATCGATCAGGACGGCTTTGGTCACGAGGCCGCCATCCTGCAGTCGGGCTCGAACAATGAAGCGCTGATCAAGCAACAGGGGGCGTTCAACAATGCCCTTATCGAACAGACTGGATCGGATAAAAGTGCATCCATTGCGCAGTCCGGCCAGCTTGTAAACATATTGGTTCGCCAATATCGCTAACGTGCACTTCCTTATTGATTCCAGGATTCATCAGGAGAAACAACATGTTCAAGATCAAACCGCTGGTTGCCGCTCTGCTTGCACTTGGTGTCGCTCAGGCTCATGCCGCGAACAACAGTGAGGCTTACGTTATTCAGGAAGGCGACGAGCAGCAGGCGACTATCTATCAGGCCGGTGCGCATCAGTACTCCAGCACCGTTCAGGAAGGTGAACTCAACCGGGTCAACGTCGACCAGTTCGGTCGTGGCCAGGAGCTCGACGCCTATCAGGAAGGCAAGGGTAATACCCTGGACTCGCTGCAGACCGGCCGCGGCAACTCGGTCGACACCTCCAGTATCGGAGACTGGCACGATATCGACGTCGAGCAGCGTGGCCTGGGCAATGATCTGAAGGTCCGGCAGACCAAATGGAACAACGATGCGGTGGTCGTGCAGCATGACTATTACAACGACGCTGTAATCGACCAGTCCGGCTGGAACAACAAGGTTCTGGTGGAACAGGAAGGCTGGTACAACGACGCGCTGGCCGAGCAGGTGAACACCGAAAGCAGCAGAGCCAACATTTATCAGAAAGGCCAGGGTAACGATGCCACAACCTATCAGTCGGGCTCGCACAGCACTGCAACGATTGATCAGGACGGCACGCTTAACCAGGCGCGCGCGGTCCAGACCGACTCCCGCAACCTGGCGGAAATCGAGCAGGACGGCGTGACCAATATCGCGTCCTCATCGCAATCAGGGACCGACGGTATCGTCAATATCGATCAGGTGGGCGGCGGCAACTACGCTGACGCATCGCAGTCGGGTTCTGATAATGATTCGAAAATCGATCAGGCTGGCGGTGTGAACATTGCGTATAGCGCACAGGGCGACCACGATAACGATTCTTCGATCGACCAGACCGGCACTGGCAACTGGGCGCGCTCCAGCCAGTTTGGTGATAACGGCACCGTCGATATCGAGCAGACTGGTGAATTCAACGTCGCTACTGCCGAGCAGCTTGAGAGCGGCAACGACGCCACCATCTTCCAGGACGGTTTTGCCAACAAGGCCACTACCGGACAGTGGGGCTCGGACAACATCGCCGCCGTTGAACAGTACGGCGATCGTAACGTGGCTACAGCGACCCAGTGGGGCAGCGACAACCTGGCGGACATCTACCAGAGCGGCTCCCGCAACGTCGGGGTAGTTGGTCAGTCAGGCAACTACAACGAGGCGCTGATGACCCAGACCGGAACGGCGAACGTTGCGTCCATCACTCAGTAAGCAGCAATAACCAAGCCGCCGGCCATCGCGCCGGCGGCTTGGTTCATATCAGCGACTACCACCAGTGCTCGATCTGCACCCCCACGTTCGATCCATGCCGGGCATCGGCAAAGGCGCCGCTGGTAGACAATGCGGTTCCCGCGGACAGCTCGTCCGCCGCGCGCTGCGCTGCGCGGTTCCAGGACGCATAGGTGTAATACAGACGTATCTCAGGACGATCTGAAAAGCCTGGCCCGGTAGGCGACCAGGTGGGTGCGAGAGTGAACTTGCTCAGCTTGCGCGTCCCATCTTCCGCATCAACCTGATCGTGTCCGAGTTCTGCGACCAGCTTGAATTGCTCGCTGAGGGCGTAGGTGGGCCGTATCCCGACCGACCACCATTCCTGATCGCCACCATCCCGGCGCTGGTCTTTCTGGTAGACCAGTTGTACGCCGCCGCCAAAACGCCTTGTGGTCTGCCATTGCAGATATTCCACCACGCGCCAGGTGCGGGCCTGAGGGCCGACCGACTCATTGCCGGTGTAGCCCAGGGCGTTGCCCGGCACGCGTCCGTACTGCAGCGCCAGCGTGTTGGTGCCACCCAGCACCTCTTCCTGGAGATGCTGCACCGTAAGCGCCCAGCCGCTGGTAGCATCCCCCTCGTCAGGCTCGTCGACATAGCTGAGGCCGAGCTCGATTTCGCCTTGCTCACCCGCGCCGATGGCGCCCAGGCGCACGTCGTGCCGGTAGTGATAGCGCTGGTTGAGAATGCTGTCCTCGCGCAGATATGCATAGCTCAGTTCGAGATCGCCCAGCGGGAGCTTTTCGATGCCCCCGCCCAGTGCGCGCTGGTCCCAGTAATAGAAGTCGGTCAGGTAAATGTCGTTGCGGTTGTAATACCGTCTGCCAAACCAGACGGATGCTTCCCCCAACGCGGGCACATCGTCCCATTCGCCATACAGCTGGACCATGCGTGCGCTGCCGTGCTCGCCGGTGAACGTAGGGGAATGGTTGTAATCGCTGATCAGCTCGGCCATGCCGGTCAATCTCAACGACGAACCGTTGTCGAATGCCAACACCTGCTGTGACAGTATGAGCTCGATCAGCTGCTCGCATTCGTTCCCCAGGCGGTACTTGCTCAGCGCTCCGACCAGCTGGAAGCAGGCCTGGGTACCTCCGGACGTCGATTCGCCCATCCCGCTGCGCAGATACCCGCTGAATTCCAACGCATACCCCTGTGCCGACGCGCCGCAGGCCAGCGCAAGTGCCCCCGCCCGGACAGATCGTTTGCAGTTCATCTTGCCTCCCGTCCATTAGCCAGCGGTTTTCAGGAACGGCGGCATCCGGGCGTCAGATCCGGACGCTGCTTTCGCTCAAGGGTAGTTCACCGGCCGGCATTGCGCAGAGGGGAAGCGGTCAGTCGCGTGCGACCGGGGCGGACGAAGCCGGCAGCACCCTGGCGGCCAGCAGCAGATTGATGAGCGCACCTGAGATGGCGTAGACGGCAACGCAGGTAATGACATCGGCGCCGAGGGCGGCGCACCCGAGCAGCAGCGACAAGCGTACCGCCGCACTCCAGCAGGTGAGCTGCAGGTGGAAGCGCTGCATCCGCAGGACTGGAAGGGCGGCGAGACAGGGCATGGTGATCAATGTCACGTAGAACCATAGCGCCAGCCAGCGGGCCTGTTCGCCAGCCGGGCGCCACTCGGCACCGAACAGCCATTCGAACAGTATCGGCCCCGCGATGATGACCGAGAGCATCGGTAACGCGGCGGTGGGTGCGAGACCCAGCATGGCCTTGCGGAGCAGGGGTCGTAACGCTTCTCCGCGGCGTGAAGCCTCCGCTAGGCGAGGAGTCAGCACGTCGGTAATGGCCTTGCCGATCAAGGTAACCGGAGCCGTTACCACCACGCGGGCGAGGACATAGAATCCTGCAGCAGCAGCGCCGAACCAGGTTCCGAGTATCAGGACGGGCAAACCCAGTGAGAGACTGCTGACCAGAATCTGCGGCGCGCGGTACACCGGGAAATCGAAGTGGGTCGCGGCGAGTTGGCGCAGAGCCGTGGTCGACTCATGCCTGCGCTGGAAGGCTTCGACGACGACCCGGCGCAGCGATGCGAGATACCACGCGCACGCCACCACCTCTGCAAGCAGCGCCATGCCGACCAGCGTCCCCGCGACAGGAAACGCCAGACCGCCGCCGATCTTTCCGCCATTGGCCGTTACGGACTGAGCCACCGAGACGCGCGCGGAGACGGGAAAGCGCCCAAGGCGATGAGCCCATTGCTCGAGTACCTGGCGCAGTGCCCCGAGTAGCATGAATACCGGCAGCAGGAGCAGCCACGATGCCGTCATTCCGGTGCGTTCGAGCAGAGGCTGGCCGACCCACACGCAGGCGAGTGTCAACAGAGCAAGGACCAGTGCAATGGTCAGCGAAAGCACGCTCAGCCCCTGCGCATCACGATCCTCTCGCGGCAGTACGATCGCCAGCGGGTAACAGAGCGCCGCCACCGGCACCAGCATGGAGACCAGCGCGAGGAAGCTGCCGGCAGCGCCGTAGGCCTCGGGCCCGAACATTCGGGTGATCAGCGGCGTTGCGGCCAGAGTCAGTATTTGCGCGGTGGCGGTTCCACCAGCAAGAACCGCGACATGGCGCAGCGAGCGACCGCTCAGGTGCGTCAGCGAATTGCGCATGACGGCGGTGCCAATCATGCCAGCCGCGCCGCGTCGAGATCGCCCCAGTCGTCGTGTTGTTCAGCAGCTACCGACACCGGCGCAGTCTGGGGGTCCATGACCGGCACGGGCCGGGGCGGTTCGGGCCACCTGAAGAGTGATCCCAGCGTCCAGTCCCACTGTTCAGGCAAGAACCGGCATTCGCCTGCGCCCGGGGTGAAGGTAAGCTCGCCCACATGAATCTGGCCTTCGAACAGGTACATGTCGACGCGGCAGTAGCCGAACGGGCGCGCGAGGCGCTTGGCCAGCCTGACCATTTCCGGGAGTTCGGCGGGCGGCTCGATGATCTGCGGGTCCAGACTGCCCGGCAGCCGACCGCCGATACGGAACGGCATAACCAGCCAGTCCACGGAATACAGGTTTTGCGTAGTATCACCGAAACGGCCATCAATCACCTGGAGAAAGCTGAAGCTTCGACCGTTGGCATCATTGAAGACGTGGATCTTGTAGTCGGGCGCGGGCTTGCCGCTGATCAGCAGCGCTTTCTCGAACAGCACGCGCGGGCGAATATCGTGATAGTGCTTCTCATGGTTGTACTCGGAGAAGTCCACCTTCAGCCATTCATTGGCAGCTTTCGACAGTTCGACCACGTCGCAGCAGGACTTGTCGTTGATGATCCGCAGGGCGCCGCAACTGTGATTGGCCTTGATGACGAAGGAATCGGGAAGCATGGCAAAGTGCTCCGGTCGCACCTCGTC
This sequence comes from Halopseudomonas nanhaiensis, assembly GCF_020025155.1. NCBI lineage: Bacteria > Pseudomonadati > Pseudomonadota > Gammaproteobacteria > Pseudomonadales > Pseudomonadaceae > Pseudomonas > Pseudomonas nanhaiensis. The sequence continues at coordinate 2,525,328 of NZ_CP073751.1, read as the reverse complement.
AACCACAGCGTACAGCGGAACATTGTACTGATCGCCAACCACGTCACGGATGTAATCGCGTACCAGCACCTTGTCGGCCAGCCGCGAGAACTCCGGTCTCGGGTAACGCATGCGATGAAAGATCTTTTCCGAGAAGGCGCGGGGGTTGTCGAAATTGCAGAACCGGCGGTGAATCCGGAAGTACTGCCACTGGTACAGTGCGGTCTCGCGCAAATCATCGATCAGATCGACCGCCGGCGGGAGGAGGGGCTGAGCTTCCTGCTGGCCGTGGACAAGGCTTTTCAGTGCCATGTTTCGCTCCTTGTTATGGTGGTCCTTCAGGCGACTCTCGCGAGGGTTCGCCTGGCTGCCACTCTGACCCTAACGTGAGACATATCGTTGCCCCGCAGATCTAACGGATGGCTAACGCAAGCATGCCGTTCGTCGCCAGCAAAGCAAACAGTCCGAACTACTGGCAGTTTGAGATGACGAAGCTTCAAATGGACTGAAAATGTCGGTCAAACAGGGAAGTCACCCCATGCCAGCGTCACTGCCTTCGCCCCGCCGCGTACCGCCCCGTTACCATTTTGGTTGCGCCGAGTTCTGTCCGGAAACGCTGCAACTGTCAGTGCTGGGCGAGACAGTAACGCTTGAGCGGCGTCCGCTTCGCCTACTGCACGTTCTGCTGCAGAATGCTGACCGCGTGGTGCCCCATGAGGAACTGCTGCAGGTGGTGTGGGATGGCCGCATCACGGTCCGCAACGTACTGCCCAATGCCATGACCAAGCTACGCAAGGCGCTTGGGCGCGATGCCAAGCTGATCGTCACCATTGCGGGAGTGGGTTACCGACTGAACGGTCCGGTACGCTTCGATGGCGTCGGCTCGGCGGAGGGGGCAGTAGTCGACCGGGCGACCCGGATGGCACCAGACAGCAGCCTGACGACGCTGGATGTATTGCCGCTGCGCATCCGCGCTGCGTCGACCGACGAGCCAGCCGACGCGACCTCCCGGCCGGCGTCGGAAGCCCTTTCCCGATCGCTCATCGACGTCCCCTTGCCGAAGCGACTGGAGGCCTTTCGTCAGTTTGCCGCGTCCGTCGCCAAACGCCATGAGGAGGGTCTGGGCTACACCGGCATCTCGGGCGTCAACGTCAATTTCTTCGCCGATGGGCGCCTGCTTCTGCTGGCGCGTCGGCCGCGCGACACAGCCCCCCCGGCGCCGGCGTACGCGATCAACCCCTACCGCGCCCCGGAACTGTATCGCGGGTATCCCGGCGATGCCCGCAGCGATATCTACTCGCTGGGCGTGATTCTCTATCAACTGTGCAGCGCGGATATCCATCGACCGTTGCTGGGTGACTGGCGCATCGATGTACCCGATCCACGCAGTCAGGCACTGATCGAGGCAGCCACCTGTCCTGATCCGAGCAAAAGGGCCGCGTCCGTCGCCGAATGGCTGGATGCCGCTCCAGCCGAGGGGCCGTCGACCGGGTGGCACAGACTGCTTGGGTTGCCCATCCGGAGGCCCCGCCGCTCGCGGGTCTGAGAGCCTGACTGTCCGGCGGCGCTTCAGGCGTCGAGAGACGGTCCGATCATGTTCGCGAGCTGGTCATAGACCTTCGGGCCCGCCACCAGGAAGGGGTTTCCCTCGGTCAGCCCGTTGCCGCGAAAGAAATCGTTTCGCCGGCCGCCAGCCTCGTCGATCAGCACCAACCCCGCCAGACAATCCCAGCTCTTGAGTTGCGTTTCGTAGTAGCCAATCAGCCGGCCCGCTGCGACATAGGCGGTCATCAATGCGCCCGAGCCGTTGCGAATGAACATGCCGCCTTCATCCAGCAGGCACTGCAGAAACGGCATGAAGTGTTGCTTGCCGGTCGGGTGGAAGGTCCCCGTGCCGGTCAGACCTTCACGGACATGTTGCGCCTGGCTGGCACGCAGCGGCGTGTCGTTGACCCAGGCGCCACGTCCTATGCAGCCATGAAACAGCTCGTCGTGATTCGGATCGGCAATGGCTCCGATACAAGGCTTGCCATCGAGCATCATGCCGACCGATACGCACCAGGTATGCAAGCCGTTGACGAAGCACGCGGTGCCGTCGATCGGGTCGATGACCCATACGCAGCGGGCCGACAGATTGGCCTGGCCACTTTCCTCGCCAAGAAAGCCGTCTTCCGGAAACGCCCGCTCCAGCTCGGCACGGATGAACGCCTCGAGTTCGCGATCGGCGATGCTGACGACATCCTGCTCATCAGCATTCTTGAACTCCACGGTCAGCTCGCGGCGGCCGCTGTAATACGCCATGCCCCGCTGAGCGGCGTCCAGCGCGACATGGCGGGCGAATGCGTAGCGAGAGGTCAGATCGATGTCGATGGCGTGCGGGTCGAGCGGAGACGATGTCATGGCGGTCCTGATCCGGATCGGTGATTGATGATCGGTGGGCGGGATAGTAGAGCATCCCACCGAATTTCGAGCGTCGCGCAGCCGCTAAGTTGCACCGTCAGACAACCCGTCGGTTGTCTTCCTGGGGCATCATGCCCCCAGCAATGTCGACGGCACTGTGCGTCTCCTGTGCCCGGTCACCCCGCGCCAGTCGGCCTCAACGCCACCTCGCGTCGGTGGGCCGCATAGAGCAGCAGCATGCCGATACACATTGCCACTGCCGCCATCCATAACGCCCCATCGTAACGTCCGGTAGCCGTGGCGATGTACCCCGCTATCGCCGGCGCAATGATCTGCGCGATGCCGTAGCTGATGGTTAGTCTGGCCATCGCCTTGGCCGGGTTGGCGGGAAAGCGTCTGCCGATGATCGACAGCGTCAGGCTGACGATGCCCACGAAGGTATTGCCGAACAACACGGCGGCAAGCAGGTTCGAGGCGGTTGCGTCGCTGAGAACCGGCAGCACGATCGACACGATCTGCAGCGCGTAGGCCAGCAGCAGGGCAGGTAGGCCGCCCGTGAGGTTGGCAATGCGGTCCCAGAGAAAGGTCGACGGAGCAGCGGCGACGCCGAGCAGCACCCAGACCCAGCTTCCCCAGCCGGCGAATGCCGGCAGCCGTTCCAGGATAGCCACGATGAAAGTGGCGCTGATGACGTAGCCGGCGCCGGCGCAGAAGTACGCGGCAATGAGCAGGCGGGTCCAGCGGCCGTCCGGGGCCGGCACCGTCGGGGTGTGGCCAGTGGACTGCGCCGCCACCGGTGTCGGGGGCGGCAGCCACAGCCACGCCGGCACGGCAAAGAGCAGCCCAAGCAGTCCCAGCCCAAGCCACTGCTCGGCCCAGTCGAAGTGACCGATCATCAGGCCTACTGCGGCGCCCGAGACGGCTATCCCGACTCCCAGGCCGGCAAAATGTACGCCCAGCTCAGGTTTGTGCTCGTGGCGGATCAGCCAGTTCAGTGCCAGCCCTGAAGCCAGCAGCAGACCTGCCGTGCTGGACAGGCCGGAGAAGTAGCGCAGCAGCGTCCACAGATAAACGTTGTCGGTCAGCCCCATCGCAGCGGTGGTTACTACGCCGAGTACGAGACCGATGCGGTACAGCACGAACTTGCGTTGCAGGCTTCCGGTCGTGGCGGCAATCAATGCGCCGGTGATGTATCCGAGATAATTGAAGGTAGCCAGCCAACCACCAGCCAGATCACTGAGCCCGGCGCCTTCGCGCATAACCGGCAGCATCGGGGTGTAGGCGAAGCGCGCGAGTCCGACCGTGAGGATCAGTGCACAGATGCCCGCAAGAATGACCTTCACCGGGCCAGGGTCTGGGCGAACGACGGCGAAAATGGATGTAGTGCCTGGCATGGGGCGTCCGGGTGTCAGAACTGGTTGGCCATGCTAGCCGACCTGCCAGTGATATTGCATCTGGCGCGCAGTAGCGGCGGCCGTGTCCGGGCCGAGGATGCGCCCTACCAGGTGCAGGCTCATGTCGATGCCGGCTGAGATACCCGCGGAGGTCAGGAGATTGCCCAGATCGACGAAGGGAACCGATTCGAGCACCTGCAGATCAGGATAGGCGCTGCGCAGATCGGGTATATCTTCCCAGTGCGTAGTCACGCGCCGGTTCGCCAGAAGACCGATCTTCGCCAGCAGAAACGCGCCGGTGCAGACCGATGCGACCAATGCCGCGCGCTGCGTCGCCTGGCGGAGCCATGCCAGCGTCGCTTCATCATTGAGCGGCTGGTCGACGACGCCGCCGGGAATGATCAGCAGGTCGGCAGCCGGGACGTCGTCGAACCCGTGATCGGCGATTACCGTCAGGCCATGCCGCGCGGGCAGAGGCGCGGTGGCGGCGGCAACGGTCTGCACGTCGAACGGCGGGTGGGCCATCAGCCCATCGCGTTGTGCTACCCGGGAGGCGACGGAAAAGACCTCGTACGGGCCGGCGAAGTCGAGGATCTCGACATCAGGGAACAGCAGAATCTGCACGCGCAGCGGGCGCTGTCCAACTTCTCGTGCGAGCCATTCCCTGTCTTCGGCGCTCATGCATGTACTCCTGCAGTAGCCGGCGCTTGACGCGCCGGGGGCTGCGGCCGTAAGGTCAGGCTCATGACTAACCCGACGTCGTTGCACGCAACCATGATTATGACCGCCATTGGAGCTTTGGCGGGTTAGCCTACGTCCCCAAACCCGCCTGGAAGGCGGGTTTTTTCATGATTCGTCTCCCAGGCACCCAACGAGCCAGGAGAGCCGAACATGCAGTCCCCCGCATCCCTTGTCACACAGGAACCGGACCAGCCTCCGCCATTCGCGTCGGTGCCTCGCGCATCATCGCCGCCGCCGGACGATCTGATCAAGGCCTGCGTTGCGCGCATTCTTGCCGCACCGGTGTACGACGTTGCCATCGAAACCCCGCTGCAGCCGGCCGCCCGGTTGTCGTCACGCTTTGGTAATCAGGTGCTGCTCAAGCGCGAAGACCTTCAAACGGTGTTCTCATTCAAGATCCGCGGCGCGTATAGCCGGGTGGTGCGGCTGAACCGTTCGGCGCGCAGCCGAGGCGTGGTGGCAGCCTCTGCAGGTAATCACGCACAGGGCCTGGCCCTGGCGGCCCAGTACCTGGGCATTCAGGCACGGATCGTCATGCCGACCGCGACGGCGCAGATCAAGGTCGACGGCGTTCGCGCCCGAGGCGCTCAGGTAATCCTGTACGGGGACTCCTTCGCCGAGGCATTGCGGCACGCGCTGGAGTTGGCAGGGGCATTGCAACTCGAATTCATCCCGCCCTATGACGACCCCGATGTGATCGCGGGTCAGGGGACGGTAGGCATGGAGCTGCTGCGGCAGTGTCCGGGTCAGCTGGATGCGGTTTTCGTGCCGGTGGGCGGCGGCGGTCTGATCGCCGGTGTCGGCGCGTACATCAAGTATCTGCGTCCTGATGTCCGTGTCATCGGTGTGGAGCCCGAGGATTCCAATTGCCTTCAGGCGGCGCTGGCTGCCGGGGAGCGGGTCGTGTTGGGGGAGGTCGGTCGCTTCGCCGACGGTGTTGCCGTGGCGCAGGTTGGCGCCTTCAACTTCGAGCTGTGTAGACGCTGCGTGGATGAGGTCATCACCGTGAGTACCGCCGACCTCTGCACCGCGATCCGTGACATTTTCGAGGACACCCGCTCGATCGTCGAGCCGTCCGGCGCGCTGGCGGTGGCGGGGCTCAAGCACTTTGTCGCACGCGAGAACTGCAGAGGGGCGGTGCTGGCAGCGATCAACTCCGGTGCCAATGTCGACTTCGATCGCCTGGTGGATATCGTCGAGCGTTCCGGACTGCGTCAGATCATGGCCTGAGGCGAGCCAACTGAACCGCCATTGCCGACATGCTGTCAGAGCTCCATTACCGCAGCGGAAGGCAATCATGCAGACGATCGAACTGGGCGGGAAGAGGGTACCGCGCATCGGCCAGGGGACCTGGCGGATGGGTGAACGGGCAGACCAGAGGCAGGCGGAGGTCCGCGCGCTGCGCTCCGGGCTGGATCTCGGTCTGACGCTGATCGACACCGCCGAGATGTATGGCGAGGGCGGCTCCGAAGATGTGGTGGGCGAGGCGATCCGCGGTCGCCGTGATGAGATCTATCTGGTCAGCAAGGTGTATCCCCACAATGCCAGCATGCAGGGCGTTCAGACGGCCTGCGAACGTAGCCTGCGTCGCCTGGATACCGACTGCATCGACCTGTACCTGCTGCACTGGCGCGGCCAGTATCCGCTGAGTGATACCGTCGAGGGCTTCGAACGGCTGCGCGAGCAAGGCAAGATCCTCCGTTGGGGCGTCTCGAACTTCGACGTCGCTGACCTGGCGGAACTCGACGATTCACGTTGCGCCACCAACCAGGTGCTGTACAACCCCGAAGCGCGCGGCATCGAACATGACCTGCTTGGTTGGCAGGCACAGCAGGGAATTCCGCTGATGGCGTACTGTCCGGTGGGCCAGGGCGGCGCGCTGCTGTCGGACCCTGCGTTACGGCAGGTCGCCGAGCGGCACGCGGTCTCTACCGCGCAGGTCGCCCTGGCGTGGGCGCTACGCCAGCCCGGCGTGATCGCCATTCCCAAGGCGGTCGGTCTCGAGCATCTGCGGCAAAACGCTGAAGCCGATGCCGTCCGACTCGATGAACAAGACCTGGCGTTGATTGACGCGGCGTTTCCGCCGCCCAACGGCAAGCGGCCGCTGGAGATGGTATGAATTCCCGCGGCGGTGCCTATCTCGATCTAATTTCGCTGACCCAAGCGCAGGCGGACCAGCCGGTATACGTAGATCATCGCAATGATTGCCACTACGGCTATGGATACCGGGTCGAGATAATCGGCGACCTTTTCGTACTGCGCTTCAAGGATGAATCCGGCCAGCGCCAGCAAGGCCGTCCAGATCAGCGAGCCGGCGGTCGAGTAGCCGATGAATCCGGCCATTGGCATCCGGGCAAGGCCAGCCGGCACTGAAATCAGTGTGCGGATGGTAGGCAGGAGCCGGCCGAAAAACACTGCACTGCGGCCGTGACGCCCGAACCACTGATTCGCCTTTTCGATGTCCTCCGGGCACATGGTCAGCCAGTACCCATGCCTGCCTGTCCAATGCATCAGCCGATCCTTGCCCAGCCGTGCACCTGCGTAGTACCAGGGAAGAGCACCGGCGACCGAACCGGCGGTTCCGGCCACGACCACCCCATAGATGTTCAGCTCGCCCTTGGCAGCCACAAAGCCGGCCAGGGGCATGATCAACTCGGACGGTATGGGCGGGAAGATATTCTCCAGCAGCATCAACAGGAACACGCCGGCGTAGCCAGCGCGAGACACCACATCGACGATCATTTCGAACATCTTTTACCACTCCGTGAATTGAAAATCGCCCGCCCCGCTGAACTGGACAATCAACCGCCAGCGCGCGCCTCGCAGCGCTTGCGGCGTTCATCGACCCGATTGGCGAACCAGGCGGTCGTCAGCTCACGGGTAATTTTCGGACTCTCCAGCCTGATGGTGGGGATCATGGCGCGTGCCAGGGGTCTGCCCTCCATCCTGTCGGCGTATTCGTAGAGTCGCTTGTACAGACGGGTGTTCTCGAATTCGAGCGAATCGCCTCGCTCCAGATCGCGGCGAATGGCGCCGTCGTTCATGTCCAGCTGACTGGCCAGCGATCGCACAGCGCGCTCCGTAGCGCCTGCCTCGCGGCTGCCGTGGATGATCAGGTCACCGTCCAGCGCCAGCTTGATGCCCGTGGCATGCGTGACGGCATGCTGAAAAGCCGCGTTGCGGCTGGCGTACCAGCCGGCATTGAAGTCCGCATAGCGGAACACCGGCCGGTCATAGTTGACCGGATAGTCCAGCAGGTGCGCGATGCCAAAGAACATCCCACCTCGGCGGCTGAAGACCTCTTCGCGAATCGACGTGTCGATCGAGTAGGGATACTTGCTGCGGTATGACTCGGCGAAGGGGATGCTGACCTGCATCGGTCCGCCAGTCTGCACCGGATTTAGCCCGGCGAACAGTTGCCGGCCAAGCGGTACCATGCCGATGAAGTCGTCGAAAATTGCATTGAGCTCCTTCTCCGTGCGCACACGGGCCAGCCGCTCCGTATAGGTCTTGCCATTGGGCGACTTGAGATTCAGCGCTGCGTTGACCACGAATTTCGGCACATACAGCCGCGCTGCCCGGCGGTCGATTTCCTCCCGGGCGATCCTGGACAGACCCGGCACCGGCGGCGCCACCTGAAACGTGGATTCCTGCTGCGTCACTGCCAGCACCGAACAGATATTGCGCGTCGAGGGCTCGATATCCAGTGTGGAGAAGGCGGTAAAGATGTCTGCCGCCCAGCCCTGACGGTCCGGAATTTCGCTGGGAATCAGGCGGACGATACGTGCGCGCACCTCGTCTGGCTGGTAGGCCGGTCCCTGCGCGGGGCGGGTCCCGCAGCCGACCATCAATACGAGCGACAGCAACCAGAGCAGGTGCCAGCCATAGCCGCGAACGTAACGCGATCCGTGGCTGCAGCGGTGGAAGGGCGTGCGGGTACGGAAGATGGGCGTCATGTCTCGCTTCAGTCGCAGGTTGTAATCGGGTTGCCGCCAGACTTCAGAGCGGCGCAGCAGCATGCCGCACTTCTTCGGCCAATGCCAAGATCTGCTCGGCAAGCACGTCAGGGTGGTCCTCTGGCGTGAAATGCAGCCCGCCATCAATCCGGTGCAGTGGCGCTCCGAGATCGCGGGCGAAGCGCTCGCCGTATTCGATCTTCTGAAACGGGTCTGCGGCGCCCCATACAACGCGGGCTGGTATCGCCAGTCCTGGCAGCGCGTCCTGGATGGCCAGCGTGTCGTGTACGTCGAGTGCCTCGACCTGTCGGATCAGGCTGGCGGCGCCGCCATGTCTGGCGTAGGGCTGCCAATGCTGTGCCAGCGATTCTGCGGCCATGGCCTTGTCGTCATGGCCGCGAATCATCAGCAGCCGCAGGATCTGCTTGCCGGCTGCGCCGGGGAGATGACTGATGATCGGTCCGCCTGCGCTCAGTGCCTTGACGCTGGGGATGGGCCAGGAGTCGTAACCGATCGCGTTGGTAAGCAGCAGCCCGGCGCACAGGTCGGGACGTCGCACCGCGGTAATCTGTGCCACGCCACCGCCAAGGTCGTGCCCGACCAGCAACGCACCGCTGATATCCAGGTGATCCATCCACTGCGCGAGGTACTCGGCCTGGTGGGAAATAGACAGATCCTGCCCGACACCGGCGGGAATCGACTCGCCATAGCCGATCATTTCGAACGCCAGACACCGCACACCCTCGAGCTTCGGCATGACATGACGCCAGAGGGTGGGCGAGGTAGGGATACCATGCAACAGCACGACCGGCAGCCCCTCACCCTGCTCGAGCCAGCGCATGGTGACGCCCTTTACATTCGCGGTCTCGCTGCGCATTTCCTGCTCCCGGGGTTGCTTCAGATGTTCATGTGGACTCGACAACGCGGGCAGTGTTCAACCTTACGATCCGTTCGATGGATTCGGCGTGCTGGCATGACAGTGCATGCGGCTCGGTCAGCGGAGGAACGCCACCAGCGCCTCCCTGAAGGCGGGCTTGGTCAGAATGTTGGTATGGTTGCCCGGCATGAGCTGAAGCCGCGCGCCCTCGATGGCTCGCTGGAGTACCTCAGGCTGATGGGCAAATGGATCGTCGTTCCCGGCAATGATCAACGTTGGCGAGTCGATGCGATCGAAGGCGATGCGCTTGTTGTGGAACGCCAGAGCCTGAGCAGCCAGCGCCTTGCGATCAGCCCATAGCGCATCGGCCATTATCCGGAAACCGGCAAGCATCGGATCGCGTACCGAAAAGACGCTGGGCGCGAGCATCGCCTTGGCCAGTCTGCTTCCGAAACCATTCTTTCGACCGCGTCCCAGGCGCGTTGTATGCGCGCCGATCCCACCGACAGCCAGGCGCCGTATCCGCGGATCTTCGGATGCGGCGATCAATGCGACGGTAGCGCCCATCGAATAGCCGACCAGATCGACCTGGTCCAGTGACAGATGATCCAGCAACGCAGATACATCCTGCGCCATGGTTGCCTCGCCATAGCGTGCCGGGTCATGGTGTTTCGTGGAGCGTCCGTGACCGCGCGCATCGAGGGCGATGACCTTGTGTCCGTTGGCGGTGAGCCGACCGACAATGCCGGTCCAGAGCCAGTTGGCACGTGCGTTGGCAACGTAACCGTGATGCAGTACCACCGGCGGCCTGCTGCTGCTGCGGCGGCCCCACTGCTGGTAGAAGATCCTGGTGCCATCGAAAGACGTGAATGTGCTCATGTGCTCCCCCAATTCGCTGCCGCCGCTGCAACCCAGACAGGCGCATGCTATTCGAGGAGGTGTCGAGGCAAAAGTTTCGATTGTCTCAGGGTGAGCTGGAAGCTCGGGTTGCGTGCCAGATCGCTCTGTCGAGCTGAGCCTGGGTGAACGGCTTGGACAGACGCGTCAATCCGATCTCCCTGGCTGCAGCGAGTTCGGCGTATCCGGAGGCAAGAATGATGGCAACGCCCGGGTAATTGCGCCGGATCTCGGCCACCAGCTGCAGGCCGGTCATATGCGGCATGGCATGATCGGTGATCACCAGGTCCACACGGATATGCTTGAGCAACACCAGCGCCTCCCGCGCTGACCGGGCCATCAGCACCTGATGCTCCTGCTCTCGCAGCATGTCGGCAGTGCTCATCAGCACCAGATGATCATCGTCAACGGTGAGGACCGTCAGCGGCGCAACCTGCGGTACCGGTTCGGCGGGGGTTGCGGGGCGGGGTTGGTACTCGGCCTGGACATCCAGGGCCGGCAGCCAAAGCGACGCTACCGTTCCTTTCCCGGGCTCGCTGCCGAGAACCAGTTGCCCCCGTGACTGTTCAGCGAAGCCATGCACCATCGAAAGGCCCAGGCCGGTGCCCTTGCCGATGCCCTTGGTGGTAAAGAACGGCTCGGTGGCGCGCTTGAGCGTGGCATCATCCATGCCTTCACCTTCGTCCCGGACGTCCAGGCAGACGTAGCGCCCGCCGGGAAGCGTATCGGTAACATCGTCGACGATCGTCTCGCGCGCCGTGATGCAGATCCGGCCCTTGCCCCCCATTGCATCGCGCGCATTCAGGGCGAGATTGAGCAGAGCGGACTCAAGCTGGTTGGGGTCGGTCTCGACTAGCGGCAGGCGCTCGGCAAAGTGCGTTTCGATGGTAACCATTGCGCCGAGCGAGCGCTCGAGCAGCTCTGCCATGCCGGCGACCAGAGTCCGCAGGTCGACGTGTTCGGAGCGCAGATCCTGTTTGCGGGCGAAGCTCAGCATGCGCGAGGTCAGCGCGGCACCGCGCTCGACGCCGGATCGTGCGTTATTGACCAGGCGTACCAGCGAGGGGTCGTCCGGCATGCGCTTGCGCAGCAATTCCAGGCTGCCCTGAATCGCCATCAGAAGATTGTTGAAATCGTGCGCAATGCCGCCGGTGAGGTTGCCCAGCGCTTCCATTTTCTGTGCGTGCTGCAGCGCCTGCTCGGCACGCTTGCGAGCGGTGATTTCCACTGCCTCGAGAACGATCGCAACCACTTCGCCTGCTTCGCCCAGTACCGGACGCATGGCGAAGTCGAACGAGCGTACACCGGTCGGCAGATTCACTGTCATGTCGAGACTGACAACATTGCCAGCTGCAACCTCTCCGACTGCCTCGCGAACCTGCTCAGGCACTCCCGGCGTGGCTGTGAACCAGGGGGTGTCCCAGAACAGCAGGCCAGTCACCTCCTCGGCGCGCGCGCCGATTCCGCTTAACGCGGTGGAGTTCATGTACAACAGGCGTCCGTCTGGCGCGATCAATCCCTGATACATGTGCGTGGTTTCCGAGACCGCACGGATATGCGCCTGGCTCTGGGCCAGCGCGGCGGTGCGTTCAGCCACCTCGGTTTCCAGCGCTTCGCGAAAGCGCTGCTCGGCAAGACGCATTTCCGTCTCGGCACGGACCCGCTCGATGTGCGCCCAGGAGCGTTCGATTACCTCGGTGACCAGCGCCATTTCGCTGGCGGTCCATAGGTGGGGTTTGTCGTCGTGCACCGCCATCAGCGCCGTGAGCCGACCTTGCTTGACCAGCGGCAGGCATACGGTCGCGGCAAGGCCCAGGCCGAGAAAGGTGTCGGCTTCTTCGGCAGGCAGCTGTGCGCGCACGTCATCCAGCACCAGAGGCTTGCCGGAACTGAGGTTGCGCACTGCCAGTTCACCGAAGTCCGCCAGATTGTAGTGTCCGATGATGCCGCTCGCGCCCGGTTTGGCCCAGTTGCCGCGGATGGTGAAGCCGTCTTCGTCGGGATCCATGTCGGCGTAGGCGCACAGCGCTACGCCCATATGGCTGCCGAGCATGGTGGTGGTGATTTCCAGTACGGAATCGGCATCAACCCGGTTGGCCGTAGCCTTGCCCAGGCTGTCCAGAAACCGTGCGCGCTCTTCCGCGTGTGCCCGTTCGGTGACATCGTACCCGGCGATGAAGATGCCACTGACCTCGTCATCGCTTTGCGCAATCGGCTGAAAGACGAAATCGACCACCCGCGTCTCGTGTGTCCGGTCGGGCCCTCGGAGGAGTTCCACAGCGGAGGTGCTGGCGTAGGCCTGACCGCTGCGGTAGACCTCGTCGAGTCGATCAACGAACCCCTGGCGGACGATCTCGGGCAGCGCCTCGCGCATCGGCAGGCCGACCAGTGGCCGTTCTCCGACGAACTGTCGGTACGCTGGATTGGCGAGTTCGAATACGTGGTCAGGGCCGCTTAGCATCGCCATCAGGCTCGGCGCCTGCGCGAACAGACGCTCCAGCCGCGAGCTTTCAAACTGCAGCCGCGCCCGGGTATTGACGCTGTCAGTGGTCTCGACCACTACGGCAATGACGCCTGCCGGCTCGCCGTACTCGCCCAGTACAGGGGAATAGTCGAGGTTCAGCCAGACCTCCTCGGCGCCGCCATCGCGCAGCAGCGTGAACGGCTGATCGCGATAGGACAGCGTATCGCCAGCGAGGCAGGCGCGCATGACCGTGTCATTGAAGTCGGCGATCTCTGGCCAGCCCTTGCGCACCTCGGAGCCGAGCAGCTCCGGATGCCGTGCGCCGGCAACCCGGGAATAGGCATCGTTGTAGATCATGATCCCGTGCGCGCCCCATAGAAGCACCATGGGGACCGGCGACAGCAGGACCACGCCGGTCACTGTGCGCAGGCATTGCGGCCAGGTCTCGAGCGGGCCGAGATCCGTGGCAGACCAGTCATGGCGGCGAATGAGCTCGCCGGTTTCCCCCCCGCCTCGCAGGAACGAGTAAAAGTGCGGGTGGTCTGGCGCGCTGGAGTCGACGCTCGTCATGTGTGGTATCCGGACCTTGGTCAGCCAAGCATAAGCCACAACACACATGTTGAACAAAGCGAAGCGGGGCGAGACGGCGATTCCGGCGATGATTAAAGCCGGCAAGCCCACGGCCGATATATACGTTGCAGGTTGCCGATTCCGCCATTCGGGACGGAGTGGCCCCAGCGTCACAAGCATGGCACGCTCACCCATGGCAGCAGGCTGTGAATTGCTCTAGATTAGGCACCCGATCATGCGACCAAACCTGCACGAGCCGGAAGCTCCGGCCCCTTCCGGACCCCGCCGGGCCTCTTCGCTATCCAACAATAACGCGCTGCATGTCATTCGAGAGACTCCCATGCGTTCATCACGATTCCTACCGTTTGGGTTGACCCTGCTCCTGTCCGCCGCCGGCAATGCTCAGGCAATCGAGCTTTTCAATGGCAAGGTCGCGGTCAACGGCTTTGGCACACTGGGCATCGCCCGAAGCACGGACTCGGACGCCGAGTTCATCCGGGACATTACGCAAAAGAGTGGCACCGCGGGTGACTGGGACGGCGACGTCGACAGTCGCTTCGGGTTGCAGTTGCGCGGAACCCTGACCGACTCACTCGATGCGGTGGTGCAAGGCGTCTCGCGCTACGACCCTACCGGCAGCTACGAACCCAAGCTGACCTGGGCCTTTCTGCGCTACAACCCGGACCCTGCGGTGACGTTGCGCCTCGGTCGGGTGGCGCTCGATACATACATGCTGGCCGACTCCAGAGACGTTGGATATTCGTACCTCTGGGTGCGCCCGCCGGTGGATTACTACGGCACTCGCCACCTTACCCATATCGACGGCGGGGACATCGTACTGCGCCGGCCCCTGGGCGATGGACTGCTGTGGGGCAAGCTGTACGCGGGTCTGGCAGACGAGAAGATCAACTCGGATATCGCCGGCGTGGTGCTCGACGCCGCCGATAGCCGCGTCTACGGCGGGCATATCAACTACGAAATCGGCAGCTGGCGCTGGCAGGCCGGCGTAGGTGCGATCGATTACAGGCTGGAGGCGCCGGAGAGCTACCTTCGAGACCTGGATCAGTTGCAGTTCTTCCTCCCGCAGCTGGCAGATGCGCTCCGCGAATCGGTGGAGCCCACGACCATCCAGATGAGCTCGTTGGGGGTCGCCTACGACCGTGGTCCGCTGCAGATACAGGCCATGCTGGGCCAGTTCAACCGCCCCGGTGACGAGACCGACCTCACCTCGGCGTTCGTTACAGCGGGGTATCGTCTGGAGCCGTTCACGCCGTTCGTTTCCCTGTCCGGTTCACGCACCCGTGGCATACCGCTGAACGAGTTGGGTCTGCCGTCGAACGACAAGGCCGGTCTTACGCAGCAGACGCTATCGCTCGGCGCACGGTATGACGTTGCTCGCAATGTCGCGCTGAAAAGCCAGGTAGACTTCATCAACGTCGATCAGGTCGGCCTGACCTGGCGCCATGTCGACCCTGACTGGGACAAGGACACGACCGTGTTCAGTCTCGCTCTCGATTTCGTTTTCTAGGGGGGAATATGAAGAAATATCCGCTTCTTCTCGCCCTCCTGGCGGTATCGCTCTTGGTGCCGGCCTCGCTACGTGCCGAGCTGGTTGTCATCGCAAACCCGGAATCTCGTGTCAGCGAGCTAACCCGCAGGGAACTGATCAACATCTTCATGGGGCGTTATCGCAAGTTGCCGTCGGGCATCGCTGCATTGCCCGTGGACCTGGGTCCGCTCAGAGCGGAGTTCTACCGGGAGCTGGTCAACAAGGACATGGCCGAGATCAATTCGTACTGGGCCCGGCTGATGTTTTCCGGGCAGGCATCGCCGCCGCTGCAGATCGAAACTGAGAAGGATCTGCTCGACTATGTGCGCCGCAATCCGGGCGCTATAGGATTCGTCGACAGCGCCGAGGTACCGGACGATCTGGTGGTGGTCATGAGCTTCGCGGGTCAACCGGCCCCGTGAAATCTCTGGTCAGGCTGTTTCGCACCCGGCTGGCGCTGCGCAGTGCAGCGCTTACGCTTATTGCGGTCGGTGTTCTGGGTGCCGTGTCGTTGATCGGCGCCATGCTCGTCAGTGAGCGGCGCGAGCGCAACGAACAGCACCAGCGTCTGGAGGAGTTGCTCGACACCGTCGAGCGTACGGTCCAGATCGCCTGTTTTCTGGATAACCGCGATCTGGCGGCCGAAGTGGCCAGCGGCCTCATCAGCAATGGCGTGGTCGGCAGGGTACAGATCGTGCAGGCGGGGGCGGTCATGCTCGAGATGGGTACTGCCCAGGCTCAGGCAGCCAGCCCACTTGAACGGTCGGTCATGTCACCGTTCGTGGACGATGAAGAAGTCTGCCGCATCGTGCTCACGCCCAATGTCGAGCAGATACGGCAGTCGGTATATGAAGCCTCCCTGTTTACCGCTGTGCTGCTCATCCTGCAGTTGCTCGGTATCGGCGCGGCCGTGGTCTGGGTAATCGTTCGGCTGGTCACCCGGCCGATCCGGGACGTGTCGCGTCGTCTGCGCGAACTGGACGGGGAGAGCGGCGAGAAGCTGGTGGTGCCCCCTGGCAACGAGCGCGACGAATTGGGCCGGCTGGTCATGAGCGTCAACTCAATGATTGACCGGTTGGTCTCCTCGCTTCGGGGCGAGCGTGAGTTGCGCGTGCAAAGGGAAATCGAGGAGCGACGCTTCAGAACCATCTTCGACAACGTCGAGACCGGTATCTTCGAGGTCGACAGGGCAGGCCGACTGTCATCGGCCAACCCCGCGTTCAAGCGCATGTTCGGTCTCGCTGCGGACATCGACCTTGGTGCGCAGGCAGTGCGGCTCTGTGATTTGTGCGAACTGCCCACAAGTGACGTCGAGGAGGTGCTCGCCACCTGCGAGATGGATCGCAAGGCGCAGCAGCTGGAGGTGCGCATCGGCAGTGACGAGCGCCCGCGCTGGATCGCCATGCTGTTCAATGCCTACGAGCGGGACCGCTACCAGGGGGTCGCCAATGACGTGACCGACCGGCACCTGGCGACCCAGGCCGCCGAAAAGATGGCACTGACCGATTCGCTCACCGGCCTCGGCAACCGCCGCGGCCTGGCTCGTCGCCTGGACCAGGCGCTCAGCCACTTCGAGCTGGATCCTGAACAGCGCTGCGTGCTGATCATGCTTGATCTGGACCGCTTCAAGCAGGCCAACGATACGTTTGGCCACGCGACTGGCGACAGGATCCTGCAGCATGTCGCCGGGCTGCTCAGTGGTCTGGTGCGCAAGGATGACTTCGTGGCGCGCCTGGGCGGCGATGAGTTCGTGGTGTTGCTGCAAGGTCCGGTCAAGCGCGAAGGGCTGGAACAGATGCTGCTGCGCTTCCTTGAGCTGGTCAATCGACCGATTCCTGTAGACGGGGAGCAAACCGCGCAGGTTGGAGCCAGCCTGGGCATCGCCATGCCGGGCGGGGATACCCACAGCGCCGAGGTAC
This sequence comes from Halopseudomonas nanhaiensis, assembly GCF_020025155.1. Lineage (NCBI taxonomy): Bacteria > Pseudomonadati > Pseudomonadota > Gammaproteobacteria > Pseudomonadales > Pseudomonadaceae > Pseudomonas > Pseudomonas nanhaiensis. The sequence goes on along the minus strand of NZ_CP073751.1, from coordinate 2,508,582 downwards.
TGCTCAGCCATGCGGATGCCGCGATGTATCAGGCCAAGCGTGCCGGACGCAATCGCTATCAGTTCTACGGCGATCCGATCTGAGCGCGCGGCGTACCTACGGTCAACCGGGCTGGGTGCTTCGCCACAATGCTGCGCCCCCGCTGATGCCGGCGGCGTCCGGTTTGATCACTACGCTCTCGGGCAGATCAAGATCGACCAGGCGCGCATTACCCCCCGCGAGAATGATGCTATCCGGGCGCAGGATGCGTTGGAGGATGTCCAGGGCATAATCCAGCCGCGCGTTCCATCGGGTTCTGCCGACGCGCTTGAGCGCCTCATCGCCGAGGTACTGGTCGTAGGTCAGGTTACTGCGAATGGGGTGATGGGCGATTTCCAGATGCGGCATCAGCTCGCCATGCCGGAACCAGGCGGTGCCGAAGCCCGTCCCGAGCGTGATCACCAGCTCCAGACCGGTGCCCTCGATCAGCGCAAATCCCTGCATGTCGGCATCGTTGAGCAATTGTGTCGGCTTCCGCAGTTGCCGGGCGATCGCCTCTTCGAGCGGATAGTCCACCCAGGGCGCGTTCCCCAGATTGGCAGCGGTCAACACGCGGCCATCGCGCACTGCGCCCGGGAAGCCGACCGCGATCCTGTCATAGGCCGGCAACGGCTGTACCAGGTGGCCGACCAGCTCGAGCAGCCTGTCAGGAGGGCAGGGACGGGGCGTCGGCACCCGGACCCGTTCGCACAGCGGCGTACCCCTCTCATCGAGTACCGCGGCCTTGATCGACGTGCCGCCTATATCGATTGCCAGTATTCCGGGGGACATTGGTGCTCCGTGTGGTCAGCTCACGCCGGTGGGGCCATCCAGTACGATGCGTACCTTCCTGGCCAGATCGCCCGGCATGTAGGGCTTTGAAATGACATCGAATTCCGTACCGCCGAGATCGGTGCGTTCGATCGAGTTTTCAGCATAGCCCGTCGTCAGCAGAACCTTGATCTTCGGCTTGCGCCGGCGGACTTCTCGAGCGAGCATCACTCCGTTCATGCCGCCCGGCATGATCAGGTCGGTGAAGAGCAGGTCGAAGTGCCTGCCCTGATCGAGAATGGCCAGCGCTTCCCGGGCGTTCAGGGCAATGTCCGACTGATAACCGTAATCTTCCAGCACCATCCGGGCGAGCTCTGCCACGTCCGGACGGTCCTCGACGATCAGGACGGTTTCCTGTCCGTTTCGGTCTTCCGGTCGAGACTCCGCGCCCTTGGCCGAGACGCTGCTGTCATCAGCCGGGAAATACAGCCGCACGGTGGTGCCGACGCCTTCTTCCGAATAGATGCGTGCACTGCCACCGGATTGTTTGACGAACCCGTACACCATCGACAGGCCCAGTCCGGTGCCTTTGCCTTCTTCCTTGGTGGTGAAGAAGGGATCCATCACCCGATCGCGGATGCTCGAGGGCATGCCGGAACCGTTGTCGGTGATTGCCAGACTGACGTAGCGTCCGGGCATCAGTCCATCGTAGGACATGCTGGCCAGGTCACTGACCACGATGTTCCGTGTCTCGATGCTGACCGAGGGCTGCTGACGGCCTGACAGCGCATCGCGGGCGTTGAGCAGCACGTTGAGCAGAGCGACCTCCGCCTGCGTCGGGTCGATGCGGCAGTTCCACAGGTCAGTTGCCAGCGCCGTACGCAGTTCGACGCCGGGCAGCGTGCGCTCGGCCATTTCGTCGGCGTTGCGGATCAGCGTGTTGAGATTCAGGACCCGACCTTCCAGCTTCTGCTTGCGTGAAAAGGCGAGCAATTGCTGTGTCAGCGTGCTGGCTCGTTCGGCTGCCGCCTTGGCATGGCTGGCGCTGCGCACCAGTCGCTCCTGCTCGAAGTGAGGCTTGGACGCGGTACGCTGAATGATGTCGATGTAGCCCATCATGACCTGCAGCAGATTATTGAAGTCATGGGCTATGCCGCCGGTGAGCTGCCCCAGGGCTTCCATTTTCTGTGCCTGGCGCAAGGCTTCTTCAGCGTCGCGCCGACGGCTGACATCCAGCTGCGAAGCGAAGAAGTAGATCAGCTCGCCGTCATCGTTGTATACCGGCGAAATGAACAGGGCGTTCCAGAATGTCGAGCCATCCTTGCGGTAGTTGATGATTTCGACAGAGATTTCTTCACGGGCCTCGATCGCCTCGCGAATACTGGCGACCACGCTGCGGTCGGTCTCGGGCCCCTGCAGGAATCGGCAATTGTGCCCGAGAATTTCAGCAGGACGGTACCCGGTCATTTCGACGAAGGCGTTGTTCGCGAAAATGATCGGGTTGTCGTCCTGGTTGGGGTCGGTGACGATCATCGGCATGCGCGTCGTTTCGACGGCGGCGAAGAAGATGTCCTTTCCGGGCTTGGTGATGTCCAGTGGGGAAGAGGAGTTGTCAACGCGGGTATTGGCGGGTTTGAAATCGTCGGACAAGATTGCGTTCTCGAGCTTGGACGTCAGGGAAAGGATCGGCGATGGGGCGATAGTCTAGGCAAGCGCAAAAACTTTTTCCACGCAGGGAGCGTCTCGTGTCCGTGTCGGGCGTCATCCTGCCTGGTTATGCCGCACGATCACCGCCTATGCGGTGGCGCACATGACATGTCTTTTGGCTGATACAGCCTTTGGTCGATGGCAGGTGCCGTCTACGCTGGAGCGCGACAATCATAACAAGGATCATCCCATGCCCCGCCTCACGCTCGCCGGCCTGACGCTGCTCACATTGGCAGCCTCCCAGGTTCATGCCCAGCCGACGCTGCCACCACCCGAGTCGGTGCGTCTGGACCAACTGCGACTGATGCAGGGGTTCCCGCCGCCAGCGGACAAGCAGGTGACGGCGGCGACCTTTCTCAGTCAGTACCCGCAGATCCGCTGGGCTTTCCACCATATGCGTGAGCTGATTCCCACGCGCGCCATTCCCAGGGGCAACGGCGGCGTGGCCGAGTTGCCGCGCGGTGAGGACCTGACCAAGGCTATCGAGGCCATGCGCTTCGAGGGGCCGGACGGGGAAATGACCTTTGCCGAGTATCTGGAAAAGACCTACGCCGACGCCACCATCGTGCTCAAGGATGGCAAGGTCGTTTATGAGTCCTACCACGAAGGGATGCCGGACGATCATCCGCACATCATGTGGTCGATGACCAAGTCCTTTGCCGGGCTGTTGGCCACGCAACTGATCGAAGAGGGCGTGCTCGACGCAGAGGCGCAAATCACCGATTACCTGCCGGAGCTTGCCGAGAGCGGATGGAACGGTGCGACGCTGCAGCAGCTGCTGAACATGACCGCGGACATCGATTACAGCGAAATCTACGCCAACGCCGATTCCGATGTGGTCAAGTACGCTCTGGCCGCCGGCATGATGCCGGCCCCGGAGGGCTACGCCGGGCACCGTGATCTGTACAGCTATCTGCCTACTATCGGGCCGGTTGAGGAACACGGGCGGTACTTCCGTTATCGCACGGTGCATACCGAGGTGCTCGGCTGGATACTGCGCCGGGCGACCGGCAAGCACATGGCCGAACTGATCAGCGAGCGGATCTGGCGCAAGCTCGGCGCCGAGCATGACGCGTACATTCTGCTTGACCGCAATGGCACCGAATGGGCCGGTGCTGGCATGAACGCCACGCTACGCGACCTGGCCCGCTTCGGCGAGATGATGCGCCGCGAGGGCGAGTTCAACGGGCAGCGCATCGTCAGCCAGGCGGTGGTACGCAGCATTCTAGAAGGCGCCGACCGGGAAGCCTTCAAGGCCTCGGGGCGCGACTATCAGCCCGGTTACTCCTACCGCAACCAGTGGTGGATCAGCCACAACGATGACGGTGCCTACGAGGCGCTGGGTGTGCACGGCCAGATGATTCATGTGAACCCGGCGGCAGGGCTGGTCGTGGTGCGGCTTTCATCTCACCCGGTAGCGACTACCGGACAGACCTTCCCCATGACGCGTCCGGCATTACAGGCACTGGCTCAGCTGCTGCGCTAGACCGGATGCCGGGCTAGTCGTCGCTGTCCAGCGCGTCGAGCATCTCGCGCGGCACGTCGCGGCGATGGGCCAGGCTGGTATCGCCGGTGTCGGGATGAAAGACAATGACCACCTCGCGCCGCTCGATCTGCCGGCGCAGGCGCTCGACCCGCTGTTCGAGCGATGCCTCGTAACCATTGTCGGTGCCGTCGCGGGTGACGAAGTCTTCCAGCAGGCGTTGCAGCGTCTCGGTGTCGAGCAGCTCGTGGGGTATCAGCATGGGTCTACTTCCCGGATGACCAGTACGAAGGGTGGTCCGCGCAATGCTACACTGCCGGGCCTGTCGAGTTGAACCAGGCCGTCATGATCACCGATCCGCTGTTCTATCTGTGCGCCATCCCTGCCGTGCTGTTCTATGGCATTGCCAAGGGCGGCTTCGGCGGCAACATCGCGATCCTCTCTGTGCCCCTGATGGCGCTGGTGATCTCCCCGCAGAAAGCGGCGGCGATCCTGTTGCCGATTCTCTGCGTGATGGATCTGGTGGCGCTGCGCACCTTTCGTGGCCGCTGGGACGCACCCAACCTGCGCATCATCATTCCCGCTTCACTGGTCGGCGTGGTGCTGGGTGCGCTGACCTTCCGCGTGCTCAACGATGCCCATATTCAGGTGATGATCGGCGCCATCGCGGTGATCTTTGTGCTGAATATCTGGCTCAGACGCAGCGTGCCGCCACCGCAAGGCGTGAGCCGGATGCGAGGTGGGTTCTGGGGGATGGTCTCGGGGTTCACCAGCTTCGGCATTCACGCCGGCGGCCCGCCGATCAACATCTACCTGTTGCCGCAGCGGATGGAAAAAACCATTCTCATGGGCACCATCGCGGTGTTCTTTACCGTGGTCAATCTGGCCAAGGTACCGGCGTATGTGTACCTGGGCCAGTTCACCTCGGATAACCTGCTGACCTCACTGGTGCTCTTGCCACTGGCGCCCATAGGCGTGCGGATGGGCTTCTGGATGTTGCAGAAGACCAACGAGCAGCTGATATACAAGCTCTGCTACATCTTCCTGTTCATCACCGGCGGCAAGCTGCTGTACGAGGGCATCCTGACGCTGACGGCTGCCTGATCAGTTGCGCTTGCCGCCGCGAATGAGCTCTCTGAGCAGAAAGCGCGACGGGTGAACCGCCTCACTGACGGGCCTTGGCAGGGGAAGCGGTTCGCCGTCCAGCCAGGCCGCGATGAGCTCCCCACTCAGCGGCGCACTCAGCAGTCCGCGCGAGCCGTGCGCGGCGTTGACATACAAGCCGTCCAGCCAGGCCGCCGGGGTGTCGATCCGGCGTGCGGCATCCTTGCGGAGGATGGCGTAGTGCTGATTGAACGCTTCCGGATCGACCACCGGGCCGATTACCGGCAGATAGTCCGGCGTCGTGCAGCGCAGCGCCGCGCGGGCCTGCAGACTCGCCGGGTCGAGTGAGTGCGCCTCGACAGCGTCGGCGAACGCCGCGGAGAGGCTGGGCAACAGTTCCAGGTTGGAACGGCTTTCTTCAACGCTCGGGTCGCAATCGAGCCGATCGAAGCGAAAGCTGGCGCCGACATGGTGCTCCCCGCCGCGAGCCGGCGACACGTAACCCTCGGCACACAACACGCTGCGTAGCGAGCGGCTGGCCTCGGTAGCGGGCAGGTGGGTGATCTGGCCACGGATCGCCTTGAGGGGCAGATGCGCAGTCTGCTGGAAGTGTCGGCTATCTGCTGCCGCGCAGACGACCACCACCGACGCGCTGGCAATCGGCGCGGCACTGGCAGAAGTGGCGGTCCACCGGTCCGACTGCTGATCCAGGCGCATGGCTTCGTGACACGTGAGCAGGCTGATGTTGGGATGATCCAGCAGGGCGCGACACAGCGCCGGGGGGTGTACCCAGCCGCCGCCAGGAAAATGCAGACCATTGCGATCGACCCGGATGCCAGCCAGTTCGCTGGCCTGAGCGCTATCGACCCAGCGCAGGAACGAAGCCGGGTAGCCATTGGCGGCGATGGCTCGCAACCGCGTTTCCTCCTTCTCATCCGCCGCCAGCTGCAGGATGCCACATGGGTCCCAGCCCGATTCGCCTTGCCGCAGTCGTTCGCGCAAGAGCCGCAGGCAATAGGCGTAGCTGGTCTGCACGAAGCGCGACAGCGGCGTCGGGTGGGCCGAGAGCTTGCAGTACAGAATGCCCTGGGGATTGCCGGACGCTTCCTGCGCCTCACCGGCGTGACGCTCGATCACGCTGACCGTCCAGCCACGCTGGGCCAGGGCGAAGGCCGTGCTGCAGCCTGCCAGCCCGGCGCCGATGACCAGGGCGCTGCGCTCGCCAGAAGGGCGAAGGGGGCGGGCGTACCAGGGCGGGCTCCAGGTAGATTCGTCCACCTGTTCCAGCTGGCCGGCAAGCATCTCCCGCTTGCGGCCGTACCCTTTTACTTTCTGCATGGCAAAGCCGGCCGCCTGCAGGCCCCGGCGCACCTCGCCAACGCTGGTAAAGGTCGCCACCGTCGCGCCAGGCGCGGAAAGACCTGCCATCAGCTGATACAGCTGGGGCTGCCACATCTGCGGGTTCTTCGCCGGAGCGAAGCCATCGAGAAACCAGGCGTCCACCGCTGCATCGAGTTGCGGCAAGGTGTCCAGCAGATCGCCTATCAGCAGCGTCAGGGTCACGCGCCCGCCATCGAAACAGAAGCGCTGCCATCCACTGGCCATATCCTCGTATTGGGCGAGCAACTGCTCCGACCAGTGACGAAGCTCCGGCCACAGCGCCAGAGCGCGCTGCAGGTCCTGTAGCGCAAGCGGGAATTTCTCGGTGCTGACGAAGTGCAAGCGGCAACCCTCTGCCGCGCTCTGATCCCATAGCTGCCAGGCGCAGAGAAAGTTCAAGCCGGTGCCGAAACCTGTTTCGGCAATGCAGAACGCATCGCCTGGACCGAGTGCTGCCCAGCGCTCATGCAGCCGATTGTGGTGGAGGAATACGTGGCGCGTTTCTTCCAGACCTGACTCGCGGGAAAAGTAGACGTCACCAAACGCAGCGGAAAACGGCTGGCCGTCGTCTGTCCAGGTCAGGTCTGCTTGGGGTGGGGAAGAGGTCACAGCGGCTCCGCCGAAATCGATCGGCGCTTATTGTAACGCCAACTGCCGGCGTCAACGTACCGCGGAGAATCAGCTCATGTTGGGAAGAATGAGCAGCAGCCAGGTTGCGAGAAATACCAGCGCCACCGTCGACCATTTGGCTTTCGGGAATCGTTTCATAACGTACCTTGTTGTTCTTGTTTGGGGCGGCTTGCTCAGCCGCCGGCACATCCAGTCCGTCAAATCATCCTTCAGACACCAACCCGGTGCCTCTCAATCCGGATGAACGCATAACGCCCAGGTATAGCGTGGGAGTCAGCTGCCACAGATCCGTTCCATCATCGTAGATGTCATTCGGACGATCTATTAGATGAATTGGCTACAACGACCGCGACCATTGTCGCCATCCACTATGACGACGCCGTGACGCTGCAGTGGTCGCGGCGATTATCGAACAACGACGGGGACAAATCCACGGATGGCCTTTGGCTGGCATGCGCGGGCAGTCAGGGCTGCGGGCCGTGAAGCCGATCTGTTCGCGCCGCCATGATCGCATCGTTGCGCAGCACGCCGCCTCTGGAATGCGTCCACCAGGATACGGTTACCTTGCCCCATTCAGTCAGCAAGGCAGGATGGTGGTCGTGGGTCTCGGCGAGCTCGCCAACGCGGTTGGTGAACCCCAGCGCCCCGGCGAAGTCGGCGAAGGTGTACGTGCGCACCAGTCGCGCCACGCCTTCGGTCTCGACGAGTTGCCAACCGGGCAGTTCGCCAAGCAGCGTTCTGATTTCGTCGCGATCCAGTGGTCGCAGCGCGTTCTGTTCAAGGGTGTCGTCGGCGAGGGCCATGGGTACAGTCCGTTTATGAGCGTCCAGTGAGCGTAGCAGTTCGTGCAAGCGGTACTGCTGCGGTGGGTTTCAGCGGTATCATCATCACTTTTCGGCAGCGGAGGCGTGATGGCGCGTAAATGGTGGGCAAGGGCGTTGCGGTTCATGGGCTGGCGCCCCGATAACACCTCGCACCAGGAAAAGCTCATCTCCGCGGTTGGCGCCACGCTGTCGCTGCTGCTGGTTTACTGGGTGACGCACCTGGGGCTGGCAGGTGAAGGCGCCCTCTGGGTGACCGGGTCAATGGGTGCGAGCGCCGTGCTGGTGTTTGCCATGCCACACGGCGTGCTCTCCCAGCCCTGGTCCGTCATTGGCGGGCATGTGGTGTCTGCCGCCTTCGGTGTCGCGTGCCTGCTCTGGTTGCCGCCTGGGCCCTGGGTCGCTGCGCTGGCAGTTGGCGGCAGCATCGTGCTGATGATGTACGCCCGCTGCCTGCACCCACCCGGTGGCGCGACGGCGATGATTGCGGTCCTCGGTGGTCCCGCGATCGAGTCGTCCGGTTTTGGCTTCGTGTTCTACCCAATTCTGCTCGATGCAGCGGTGATCATCGCCGCAGGCATGCTGTTCAACGGTCTTTTCGCGTGGCGGCGGTATCCGCTGGCGCTATCGCGCTTCGAGGTCAGCCGGGCGCCGGGTATCGCGCCGGAGGACTTCCAGCACGCCCTCAAGCAGATGAACCTCTACACCGATATCGAATTCGACGATCTGCTCAAGGTGATGGACCTAGCCGGCAAGCATGCCCGCGCTGAGGGCCTGAATGATCGCGACCTGTTCGAGGAGGCCTTCTACAGCAACGGCCTGCCGGGTGAGAACTGGTCGGTGCGGCAACTCACGCAGATTGTCCATACCCGGCCGGGGCGCGCGGGCCGGGTGCGCTATAGAATAGTCAAGGGCAAGGGCGAGGGCGGCAACGGCATCGCCAAGACCACGGAATTCCTGCGCTGGGCTCGTTATCAGGTCGAGCAGACCGAAAACGGCTGGCATCGCATCCCGCCGAAGGCACCTGCAGAGCAGCCTGCAACCAAGGTCTAACCCCGATCATACATAGGTCGTATGGCCGCAGGGGTGACCGAGGCGGAGACTACGGGCATGGTCTAGGAGCATCAGAGCGTGCTGGCGACGCTGGCATGGTCAACGTGCAGCTCCCCCGATAGCGGCTCCAGAGCTCTCGTTCGCCGCCGCCCCGCAAGGGCCGGCGGCTTTTTTATGTCCTGACGCATCACCGCTTCCTTTACCCGCTGTAGGAGCGGACCTGGCCGCGAAGAAGCATGCACGCAGCCCCTTTGCACCCAGAATCTCTCCGCTCTCTCTCCCCGTAGGAGCGGGCATGACCGCGAAGAAGAATGCACGCAACCCTTCGCGCCCAGATGCGCTCCTACATCAAAACCCCAGGCCAGCCGGCCCCGTTGCCCAAGCTCACCAATACAGTTCCCCCCGTCACCGCCGCCTCATCTGTGCCTATCGACACCCCCATCCGAGCCCTACAATAGTGCAGTCCGACACACCTCTTCCCTCGAGTCCCTCCATGCATATCACTTCCGGCCGCTGGGTTTACGGTTTCCTGCTGGCGCTGACCACCACCATGCTCTGGGGCGTACTCCCGATCATGCTCAAGGAAGTACTCAGCGGCATGGACCCGTACACGGTTACCTGGTACCGCTTGTTCAGTGCAGGCATCGTGCTGTTCATCTGGCTCGCCGCCCGCGGCAAGCTGCCCTCGGTTCGTGCGCTGTCGACCACCAACCGCTGGCTGCTGGTCGTGGCCATCCTCGGGCTGGCCTGCAATTACGTGCTGTACCTGATGGCGCTGAACCGCCTGACGCCCGGCACCATGCAGCTGATGATCCAGACCGCGCCGATCATGCTCATGCTCGGCAGCATGCTGGTGTTCCGCGAACGCTTCGGCATTGGCCAGTTGATCGGCCTGCTCACACTGCTGGTCGGCTTCGGGCTGTTCTTCAACCAGCGCCTGGAAGAACTCTTTACCCAGCTCACCGACTACACCCTCGGCATCCTGATCACCCTGGCGGCCGCGTTCACCTGGGCGCTGTATGGCCTGGCGCAGAAGCAACTGCTGAGCATCTGGTCGTCGGTCACTGTCATGATGGTGATCTACCTTGCGTGCTCGGTGCTGCTGTTTCCGCTGGCCTCGCCGCTCCAGGTGCTCGAGCTGACCCCATTGCAAGGCTGGTTCCTCGTCGGCTGCTGCCTCAACACATTGGTCGCCTACGGCGCTTTTGCCGAAGCACTCGCTCACTGGGAAGCATCGCGCGTCAGCGCTACCATCGCGACGACGCCCTTGTTCACCTTCAGCATGGTCGCGCTGGGCGCGATGATCTGGCCGGGCGTGGTAAAACCGGAGCTGCTCAACAGTCTGGCCTATCTCGGCGCGCTGCTGGTCGTCAGCGGATCAGCGCTGATCGCACTGGCGCCGAGCCTGATCCAGAACCTGCGCAACCGCCGCTTGCGGCGCGTCGCTGAAGCCCCGCCGCCACCGGCCAGCTGAGGCTAACAGGCAATGGTATCTGCCACCCGAATAGGTGATTGGGTTGGCAATTGGAAAAGCCGTAGCGCTGTAATATGCTCGATCACAGGCCAGGGACGCCTTCGACATACCCGCCTCACGGCACGGACAGCCGTTTCCTTCCCCAGCCAAATTTACGGATGTTCGCGATGCCCGTCAGCGCAGGGTAGGGCGGTAGCATGTCTGACGCCAGTCAGCCCAGCGGGCTCTGTACCCCGGCGAAGGCCTGACCGAGCACATGGGTATAGATCTGTGTGGTGCGTACATCCGAATGGCCCAGAAGCGTTTGTACGGTACGAATGTCACTGCCGCGCTTGAGCAACTCGGTGGCAAAGGTATGGCGGAATGTATGGCAGCTAGCGGGCTTGGTCACCGAGGATCTCCGCACAGCCGCCCGCACAGCCTTTTGAACAGAGCTCGCATGCACATGATGGCGGACCATTTCCCCATCGGCATCAAGGCACACGCCGCGAGAGGTGAACAACCACTGCCATTCGAAGGACATGCCTGCGTTGGGGCATTTGCGCTTGAGCGCAAAGGGAAGGCTGACCGGGGACCTGTAGAGCTGCTGCTGATGCCTCCATTCGTAGTGAATCGACTCCGTGTGCCGTTGCAGAGGAACGATCAAGGCGGTGGGCAAGAGCGTGGTCCGGTCCTTTGCACCCTTGCCGTCGCGTACCGTGATCACGTTGCGGTCGAAGTCCAGGTCCTTTACCCGGAGCCGCGCAGCTTCAACCACGCGCAAGCCGGCGCCGTACATAAGCGATGCCAAAAGCCGATACGGCTCGTGCAGCAGCCCGATGACCTCCATCGCTTCGGCATGGGTAAACACGGTGGGAATGCGACCGGGACGTTTCACCCGAACCACATCGCCGATCTCCCCGAGCGGTGTCTCCAGCACCCGAGCGTAGAGAAACACAATGGCGTTCAACGCCTGGTTCTGCGTCGCCGCTGCCACGTGGCGCTCGACCGCAAGCCAGGTGAGAAATGCATTCACCTAGCTCGGGCCCATCTCCACCGGATGGCGCATTTTGTGCAAGCGAATGAAATAGCGAATCCAGTACCAATACGACATCTCGGTGCGGATGCTGTAGTGATGCAGACGGATCACCCCACGAAACTGCTCCTGCAGGCGCGGCGCGGAAGAGGGTTGGCTCATACCGAATCCTCTGCTGTATGGACGTACAGTAGTATTAAAATCAGAAAATGTGGAAGTCAAGCGATTACGGCCAATGGTGTGACGCGGTCGATAGGTCGTTGATTCGAGTGCTTTTTGGATGAGCCCTCATTGCCGGGAGGGTGGAGTTATCGAGAAGCAACCAATATGCAATATGATGGAATTCCATCTAATCACTGTTAAGCATTCATAGCCATGATCACTAGAGAGCAAGCTGAAGAGTTGGTATCCAGGCAGGTATGTGGCCCGCATGAATGGTTGACTCCTGACGATGAGATTGTGATAGTCGATAGCGCAACCATAGAAAAGTCTTGGGGTTGGGTATTCTTTTATACCTCTAAAAAATGGAGCGAGACAGGGGATATACAGTATGCCATGGCCGGAAACGCCCCCGTCATTGTCGAGCGCGATACAGCAAAACTAATAGAAACCGGTACGGCTTATAGCGCTGAGCATTACATCGACCGTTATGAGCTGACGGGTGATCCACATGGTTAACAATCGCAGGCACAGGGACAAAATTTCCGCTGCGCTACAATTTTGCGCGTGCTGCGGGCGTTAAAAAACCATGGAAAAAACCGAGCTGATATTCAACTTATTCCTGTTCCTCTGCGCTGTCCAACTTCTATTTCCGGTGCTAGCAGGAAAGATCAAGAGGCGCTTCCGAGAACTTGGCTACCGGATGAACTCTGAGCCCATATGGTCGATGTTCAATGTCTCAAAATTTTGGGCTGAAGCGCGCAGCAAATATGAAGAGTTTCAGGACCCATTGATTACGAAGTGGCTTAAGCTTCGGACGGCTTGGTGGGGGCTTGCGATTGCCACATTTGCGTGCGTCTTGTTAGTTGGTTTTTAACAAATAGCTCAATCACGTTGCGGGCCTTCGGCCCTCCACCGGACGCCCTTCTCAGGGCGCCGCTTAGCTTGTCGTTAAATGTATATGAATATCGAGCCGTTTTTTGACAAGCACACTGATGCGTTGATTTCTGAGCTACAGGAGCTGATCTCTAGAGGTTTGCCTGATGGTGTTAGGTGTATTCAGGTAATGGTATTCAGAGAATCTTTACCTAGCGTACCGTTTAGGGTTTATTTCCTAAATAGGTTTCAAGGCTCTGCCAAAGGCATTAAACCCTTTGAGCTGTTAACCAAAATTGGTGCCCTCATCGATGATGAGGAGTATGTATCCAGAGAAGATGCTATATGCGATTGTCTTGAGCTAGAAAATGAGAGTGATCAAGACTCTTGCATGGACTCCGTGTATGAAAAATACGACGCCGAAAATCTGCTTGCAGCAAAGTGGCTTGCAAGTTGTTGGCAAAAAGCCGGGGGCTCAGAGCTCTCTGTTCCAGCCTTTGTCGTCGAAGAAGATTTTCAATTTAATCCTATCAATTTAAAAACAGGCCAACCCGTAAAACACATGGCTGAGTACAACGGCGTATTCGATGGGTAGCCAGAAAGCATTTAAAAAGTGGGTGAAGCTGACCGGTACTACGCTGCGCTCCGTCCCGGCAGCTTACCCAAGGCGTTAGAGTTTCAAGCAGCTATGAAAAATTTAATATCACTTGTCATTGTTTTTTTACTTTCTGGCTGTGGCGTGCCGCCAGAAACTGTTTGCGATGACGAAGATGAGATGAGTCAATTTTTCTGCGAGGCATCAAAACACTATTATCCTGGTTGGCAATATGAAGAGAGCGGCGCTTTCTATGTCACGAACGATCCCGCTGATGAAATCAGAACTCGCGCCACTTTGGAGAAAACACTAGTCGAAGGTGCACGGGCGAGCAAACGAATTGATATTGGCGGAATAGAGCCTACAGTGACTAGAAATAGCCTGCTTGCTGTACTTGATAACTTGGGCCAGTCCAAAATTAACTTAGAGGGCTTGCATGTGGTTTACCTGGGACCAGAATCACAAGCGCAAGAAGTGTTGTATACTTTGAAATCGTCGGGAGCAAAAGCGAAGTTTGTTATTTTTGAAAGCAAGTAAAGCTATAACAAGTCAGTGTAGGCCGACCCGCGTAAGCATCGGCCTTGAAAAATAGGCCTCAAAGCGCTCACGGGTCGGCTAATTTGGGCGTTATATGGCTGCTAATTCATGAAACGCGTGATCGGCCTGGTAATGTTCATCCTGGGGCTCGGTGTAGGTGCGGCGCTGACGAAAGGAATCGATTTAACGTCAAGCGACTCCACCGAAGTGTGGACTGCTAGTGTCGCGCTTATCTCTCCGGGTGGGGTGGTCATTCCGGCCGGAACTGAGCTTGTTGTGGTCGAGTATATGCCCGAAGGATTCGTTACCTAAGCTTGGCGTCAACGTCGAAGGTGCAGCGCTACAAATGTTTGATCGCCGAAGTGAGCCCGCAGCCTCGTTGAATGCTCCTCAATTCTTCTATGAGACTGGCTATGAACAGTAGGCCATATAACCATGCGCAGCAGCTCGCGCCCTGCGGTCGCCGGACGGCCCTGACGGGCCGCCGCTGTGCTTCACGTTATGCATCACGTCCGTCTTGACGTACGTGTCGGGAGGCGTACACTTGGTGAAAGTTGAACACGCAAGGGGTGCATCATGACCGGAATCACAGCAACTGAGGCGCGCAGCAACCTTTACCGGTTGATTGACGAGACGGCCGAATCCCACCAACCAATCGTCATCATGGGCAAGCGAAACAAAGCGGTTCTAATCTCGGAGGATGACTGGTCTGCCATTCAGGAAACGCTTTACCTACTTTCCGTACCGGGTATGCGTGAGTCTATTCGTGAGGGAATGGATACCTCCGTGGACGAATGCGATGAGGAGCTGAACTGGTGACATGGAAGTTGGTTTACACCAAACAAGCCCAGAAGGACGCAAAGAAGCTGGCTTCCAGCGGCCTCAAGCCAAAAGCCCAAGAGTTGTTGGCACTAATTGCAGAAAATCCGTACCGCAAGCCGCCCCCGTTTGAGAAGCTCATTGGTGATCTTGCGGGTGCCTATTCCCGCCGCATCAATATCCAGCACCGCCTGGTATACCAAGTGCTCGAAGACGAAAAAGTGGTAAAAGTCCTCCGCCTCTGGAGCCACTACGAATAATGCATAACCAGGCGGTCTTGTCGGACAATTTCTCCACCGCTTCGCAGCTACAAAATTGCCTCAAAGCTCACGTTGTGCGACACAAGAACAAGAGGGAGCATTCGCGATGAAGGTGTACGGGGACTTGCAGTCGGGCAATTGCTACAAGGTCAAACTGCTACTCAGCCAGCTTGATCTCCCGCATGAGTGGATTCACGTCGACCTCCTGAACAAGGAGACGCACGGGCCGGAGTTCCTCGCCAAAAATCCTAACGGGAAGATTCCCCTGCTTGAGCTTGAGGGAGGCCTATACCTTCCCGAGTCCAATGCAATCCTCCACTATCTCGCCGACGGCACACCGCTGCTGCCGACGGCGCGCCTCGAGCGCGCGCAGGTCCTTCAGTGGCTTTTCTTCGAGCAGTACAGCCACGAGCCGTACATCGCGGTAGCGCGCTACATCGTCCGCTACTTGGGTAGGCCGGAGCGCTTTGAGGCGAAGCTCCAGGAGAAGATGGCGCCGGGGTATGCCGCACTGCGCGTAATGGAGCAGCATCTTGCCCAGCGGACGTACTTCGTTGGTGAGCGCTACAGCATCGCGGACATAGGGCTCTATGCCTACACTCATGTCGCCCACGAAGGTGGGTTCGATCTTGAGCAGTTCCCGGCGGTTCGGGCCTGGCTCAGCCGCGTCCGGGGTCAGCAGCGCTACGTCGACATGCACGGCGAAGCCGGCGATCCCGGCATGAGTATCGAGCCGACAGCTTAAAGGCAGCCGCTCACGCTCGCTGTCTAGTGGTCACTGGATGAACACTCGATCCAAGCCTCGATGAGCTCGATTTGTTTGAGCGTCTGCGATCGCTGTGCTTGGCCGGGGGAGGGTGGCTTTCAAGGTTGGCGCTGATCGCGCTAGGGCGTTCAGCCGGGTTCTCTTTGGACGAAATCGCGCGCATGTTGGGTGCTGACGGCCGCCCCGAAATAGACCGGCAGCTGTTGGCAGACAAAGCAGAGGGGCTGGAAGCTCCATTCGAAAGTTGAGCGCGATGCGCGACGGTCTTCGACACGCGGCGGTGTGTTCTGCGCCAACCCATATGGAGTGCCCAACGTTTCACCGCCTACTCGGCTTGGCAGCGTCTGGAGCGATTGGCGGGCATAGCAAAAAGCGAAAAGCTCTTCTTAACCGGCGGCCTGAATAAACATCACACGAACCAAATGGCTGAACCGGGGGAGGAGGGCTATGGAAAGCACCGTGCTGGTGATAGCAACGTGGGCGGTGTTGTGTCTGGTCCTGGTCGCTTATGTTATCTATCGCATCCTTACTGATAGGCCGTCCGGAGCGACGCGTCATCCCTTATACCCGCTGGTGAGCAACCCAGGGGACGGCATGATGCCCGGGAAAGAGCCTGTCCTATTGGCTGGCTATGTATCGCTCGTTCTCGCGTTGATCGGCTTGTTGGCGGTGTTGTACCTGGACGTAGTGCACAGGAACTCCACGGTCATCAGCAGCGTCAGCGGTGGTCTCTGGGTGTTGGGGCTGCTCTTGATAGCGGTCGGCAAACGTAAGCAGGATCGAAGTTGACTCGACGTTCGCGTGTCGAGTGCGCCCACCTTCGCCTGATCACTCGATGCGCTTCAAGCATCATTTAGCACTGCATGTTTAGGAAGGAGACCCTGTCTTCAGGGCCTCCTGTGATCGTCTCCGGACCTAACCGGCTCTTAGGCCCTGCGCAATGCGATCGCCAATGTTCTGGTCAATCTTGCGCCAGTACTCGATCGCACGTGACAACACCGGCTCCTGCACGCCATCCATGAGATGGCCCACGACGTTGCTGACCAGACGGCCCCGCGCGGCATCGTCGAAGACTTCGCGCACCATGGTGCCGGCCTGACCGAAGTCATCGTCTTCAGGGTGCAGCGTGTACGCCTGGCGCACCATGTTGCTGCTCGCACTCCACACGTCTACCGGCGGGTTGAGGGTTGGGTCCGCAGCCGGGCCGCCCTTGGAATTGGGAGCGTATACCGGGTCTGTGACGTTATCCATGCGCATGGCGCCGTCCTTGCTGTAGCTGTGCACCGGGCTCTGCGGGCGGTTGACCGGGATCTGCTTGTAGTTCACCCCCAGCCGCGCGCGATGGGCATCGGCGTAGGCGAATACCCGGCCCAGCAGCATCTTGTCCGGGCTGAGTCCGATGCCGGGTACCAGGTTGCTCGGCTCGAAGGCGGCCTGTTCGATCTCGGTGTGGTAGTCGGTCGGGTTGCGGTCGAGCGTGAGCTTGCCGACCGGTATCAACGGATAGTCACCATGCGGCCAGACCTTGGTGAGGTCGAACGGGTTGAAGCGATAGTTATCCGCGTCGGCGAACGGCATGATCTGCATGTGCAGCGTCCAGCTCGGGTGTTCGCCACGCTTGAGTGCTTCATACAGGTCGCGGGTGTGGTAATCAGCGTCTTCGCCGGCCAGCTTGTCGGCTTCTTCCTGGGTCAGGCATTCGACGCCCTGGTCGGTCTTGAAATGGTATTTCACCCAGAATTTTTCACCCTGGGCGTTCACCCACATGTAGGTATGGCTGCTGTAGCCGTTCATGTGACGCCAGGTTTTCGGAATACCACGGTCGCCCATCAGCCAGGTCACCTGGTGGGCCGACTCGGGGGAGAGCGTCCAGAAGTCCCATTGCATGTCATGGTCGCGCAGGTTGGTATCGGCACGACGCTTTTGCGAGCGAATGAAGTGCTGGAATTTCAGCGGGTCGCGCACGAAGAACACCGGCGTGTTGTTGCCGACCATGTCGTAGTTGCCCTGGCTGGTATAGAACTTGATCGAGAACCCGCGGGGGTCGCGCCAGGTATCCGGGCTGCCCCGCTCGCCTGCCACCGTGGAGAAGCGCATCAGCACATCGGTTCTGGTGCCCGGCTGGAATACGGCGGCTTTGGTATACGCACTCACATCGTGGGTCACTTCGAAATGACCGAACGCGCCACCGCCCTTGGCATGGGGCTGGCGCTCCGGAATGCGCTCGCGGTTGAACTGCGCCATCTGCTCAATCAGATAATGGTCATGCAGGACAATCGGCCCGTCCGGGCCAATTGTCAGCGAGTGCTCGTCGCTCGAAACAGGAATGCCCGCGTCGTTTGTCGTGGGCTTTGGCTTGTCGTCAAACATATAAGGACTCCGTACGTTTATGGCGGGCCGATCGACAGGGTTACGCACTGCCGGACCGTCGGCCCGTTACGGTCATCAACTCCTACGTAGCTGATGTGTCCTGACTGGTATAGATGCGTAAAAACGATCCATCCACTACAAGCTGATCGAGATCTTCTATCGATGCGATTGAGCATTCGATTCAGCTTGCTCCCTACAGCATCTTCTCCGGCTTCACCGCCTCATCAAACTGCGCCTCATTCAGGTAGCCCAGCTCCAAGGCTGCCTGCTTGAGTGTGGTGCCTTCGGTATAGGCCTTCTTCGCGATGTCCGCTGCCTTGTCGTAGCCAATGACCGGGTTGAGCGCGGTGACCAGCATCAGCGAGTTGTCCAGATGCTCGCGCATGCGCCGGGCGTCCGGCTCAAGCCCCTCTATGCAATGTTCACGGAAGCTGTTGCAGCCGTCCGCGAGCAGGCGGACGCTCTGCAGGAAGTTGTGAATGATCACCGGTTTGAACACATTTAGCTGTAGCTGGCCGTTGCTGGCGGCAATGGTGAGGGTGGTGTCGTTACCGATGACCTGGCAGGCGATCATGGTCAGGGCTTCGCACTGCGTCGGGTTGACCTTGCCGGGCATGATCGAACTGCCCGGCTCGTTGGCCGGCAGGCGCACTTCAGCGAAGCCGGCGCGGGGGCCGCTGCCGAGCAGGCGCAGGTCGTTGCCCAGCTTCATCAGGGTGACAGCAAGCTGCTTGAAAGCAGAGTGCAGCTGCACCAGCGGTTCGTGCCCGCTGAGCGCGGCGAACTTGTTCGGTGCGCTGGTGAAGGGCAGGCCTGCGAGCGCCGCCACTTCTTCGGCAAGCCCTTCAGCGAAGCCTTGCGGAGCGTTGAGGCCGGTGCCGACGGCGGTGCCGCCCTGGGCCAGCTCGCACACCAGCGGCAGAGCTTGCTCGATTGCGGCCAACCCCATGTCCAGCTGCGCAACGAAGGCGGACAGTTCCTGACCGAAGGTCACCGGGGTGGCGTCCATCATGTGCGTGCGGCCGATCTTTATCAGCTGCGCGTGCTGCCGGGCCTGGGCATCCAGTGCGTCGCGCAATGCACGTACAGCTGGCACTAGTCGCTCGCCGGTTTCCTGCACTGCTGCAACGTGCATAGCGCTGGGGAAGGTGTCGTTGGAGCTCTGCGACTTGTTGACATGGTCATTCGGATGGACCGGTGCCTTCACCCCCAGTGGTTCACCGGCCAGTTCGTTGGCGCGGTTGGCGATCACCTCGTTCACGTTCATGTTGCTTTGCGTTCCGCTGCCGGTCTGCCAGACGGATAGCGGGAAGTGGTCATCCAGGCTGCCGGCAAGGATCTCGTCGGCAGCCTGCTCGATCAGAGACGCCACCTTGTCATCGAGATTGCCGAGCTGGCGGTTGGTGCGTGCGGCGGCTTTCTTGATCAGTGCCAGTGCATGCACCACGGCAAGCGGTATCCGCTCCTCGCCGATGGCAAAGTGGTGCAGAGAGCGTTGGGTCTGGGCGCCCCAGTAGCGGTCGGCCGGTACCTCGATGGGGCCCATGCTGTCGGATTCGGTGCGTGTGCTCATGATCTCTCCGCGGTGGTGAAGGGTGGCTGTGGGTGTCAGTATAGAAACCCTGGTCCTGACTGGAGTCGACATCGTGCCCGCTCTTTTGTTGCTGATGATCTGTCTGACGGCGTTCCCCGTCGCTGCGGATGACGCGAGCCACCGCGCCAGTGCCGAGCGCTTCCTCAAGCTCGCCAATGCCGAGCGCATGACCCAGCCGGTGTATGACGAGGTCGCCCGCGCGCTGCATGGGCATTTCGCCCAGTCAGGCGGGAGCATGCGTCAGGAGAAGGTGCTGCGCAGCTATCAGCAACGTGCCCGTGCGGAGGTCGACAAGCACCTGGCCTGGCCGGTGATCAAGGACGAGTTGGTGGATGTCTACCTGCCGCTGTTCAGCGAGGCGGAGTTCAACGAACTGTCGGACTTCTATGAGTCGGGGGTGGGTCGCAAGCTGCTGGAGAACCTGCCGCAGCTGACCGAGGGTTCGATGGAGGTCGTTCGCAGCCGGACCCGTGATCTGATCTCGCCGCAGGTCGATGCCATGCTCGTTGAGATGGCCAGGGAGATCGAACCTGGGCAGCGCGGCCTGCGCTGACGCGCCGCGTCGTTTACACTAGCGCATCGTTCGAACCTATCGGAGTACGACCATGGGCCCGACCCAGTCCGCACTTGAACAGGCCCTGCAAGGCCTGGCGCCCAGCCACCTCGAGCTGGTCAATGAAAGCCATATGCACAGCGTGCCGCCCGGATCCGAGTCGCACTTCAAGGCGGTGATCGTCAGCGAGGAGTTCGCGGGTCTCAATGCGGTCAAGCGGCACCAGGCGGTCTACCGCACGCTGGGTGACTGGATGTCACGCATCCACGCGCTGGCGCTGCATACCTACACCGCAGAGGAGTGGGCCGCGCGCATGCAGGCACCGGATTCACCCAATTGCCTTGGCGGCAGCAAGTCCGACCGGCACTGATTCACCGCTGGCGGCAAACTTGCTAGACTCCCGCGCTTTCAATGGTGCGCCCTTTACGTGGGCGATTACTGAACACGAGGTAAGTCATGTCCCGCATCGTCGTCGTGGCGTTGTACAAGTTCGTCACGCTTGAAGATTACCAGCAGCTGCGCCAACCCCTGCTCGATACGCTGACCGCCCACGGCGTCAAGGGCACGTTGCTGCTCGCACTGGAAGGCATCAACGGCACCATCGCCGGTTCGCGCGAGGGTATTGACCAGGTACTCGCCTGGCTGCGCCGGGGTCCGCGTCTGGCCGATCTGGACTGGAAGGAGTCGCTCTGCGACGAAATGCCTTTCTACCGAACCAAGGTCAAGCTGAAGAAAGAGATCGTTACGCTCGGCGTGCCGGGCGTGAGTCCGAATGAGAAGGTCGGTACTTACGTCGAGCCGAAGGACTGGAATGCGCTGATCAGCGACCCTGAAGTGCTGCTCATCGATACGCGCAACGACTACGAGGTGTCGATCGGAACCTTCGAAGGTGCGGTTGATCCGAAAACCAGAACATTCCGTGAATTCCCCGAGTACATAAAGCAGCATTTCGACCCGGCGAAGCACAAGAAGGTCGCCATGTTCTGCACTGGCGGCATTCGTTGCGAGAAGGCTTCGAGCTACATGCTCCAGGAAGGTTTCGATGAGGTGTATCACCTCAAGGGAGGCGTCCTGAAGTATTTCGAGGAGGTGCCGGCGGAGGAGAGCAAGTGGGATGGCGAATGTTTCGTGTTCGACAACCGGGTGACCGTGCGGCATGACCTGGCACCGGGCTCGTTCGATCAATGCCATGCTTGCCGCCACCCGATCTCCGGTGAGGACCTCGCGTCGCCGCAGTATGAACTGGGCATCAGCTGTCCACATTGCTACGACAGCCTGCCGGAAAAGACCCGTCGCCGTGCGGAGGAACGCCAGAAGCAGATCGAGCTGGCGCGCCGGCGCAACCAGCCGCATCCGATCGGCCTGCCGCAGGAACTGGCCTCGCCGAACGCCAAATCGTGACGGAGTGATCGCATGTCCCAGCGCCTGATCTATGTGATGGACCCGATGTGTTCCTGGTGCTGGGGTTTCGCTCCGGTCATCGATTCGATTCTCGCGCTCGCTCCGGAACTGCCGCTGCATCTGGTTGCCGGTGGGTTGCGGCCGGGCAATGGTCAACCGCTGGACGAGCGCACCTGCGCGGCGCTGGCCGAGCACTGGCAAGCGGTCGAGGCAGCCTCCGGCCAGACGTTCCTGTCGCCTTCCGACTTGCCCGATTCATTCATCTACGACACCGAACCGGCGTGCCGCGCACTGCTGGTTGGCCGAGGCCTGGATGCTGGCCGCGCCTGGCCTTTCGTCCGGCTGATGCAACACGCGTTCTATGCGCAGGCGCTGGATCTGGGGGATGCTCGGGTGTTGCTGGAGCTGGCGGTTCAGGCCGGCTATGACCGGGCGCAGTTCGCCGAGGCGTATGGTTCGGAGCTGGCGCGCGCGGCGATCGCGGCGGATTTTTCCTGGACCCGGGACCTGGGCATCGCCGGCTTCCCCACGCTACTGGCCGAGCGCAACGGACAACTGGCACTGCTCGCCAACGGCTATCAGCCTCAGGACGTGGTCCTTCCTCTGTTCGAGCGCTGGCTGGCAGCTGGTAGAGGTATCGCGTCGGCGTGATCAGCCTGTCGATGGTCATTCATCTGGCGCTGCATGCGCTGCTACCGCTTGCAATCGCCTGGCTGTTCTTTCGCGGCAGCTGGAAACGTGCGTGGGTGATCATGCTCGCCACGATGCTCGTGGATCTGGACCATTTGCTGGCCGACCCCATCTTCGAAGCCAACCGCTGCTCGATCGGTTTCCATCCGCTGCATACCTACACCGCGATCGGGGCGTACCTGTTGATGTCGCTCTGGTCACCAACACGCCTGGTGGGCCTCGGCCTGCTTGTTCACATGCTGGTCGACGCCAGCGATTGCTGGCGGATGTCCGGTTTCGCGATGCCGTGATCCGGCTCAGGCCGGGGCAAGCGCGTTCCATGCCGACGGCGCCGATACCGCATTGCCTTGTGCGGCATGGAAACCGAGTTCGCTCAGAGCGGCGAGCTCCTCGCTGGTCTGGACCTGCTCCGCTACACAGGGCAGCTCGAGCTGGCGGGCCATGCTGAGTATCGCGCGCAGATACAGGCGGCGCGATGGATCGCTGTCCAGGTCACGAATATGGTCAGGATCGACCTTGATGTACGCCAGACCCAGTGTCGCCCAGCTGGCCAGGGCAGCCAGATCCCGACCGCAGTGTTGCACGGCTATCGCACAGCCGAGTCGGCGCAGGCGCTGCAGCTGCGTGATGAGCTCGGGGGCGGGCGAGACGCGGCGAACGTCGATCTCGATGGTCAGCCAGCGGCACAGCTCGGGCCGCCCGGCCAGCATGGCCTGTAACGCGGGCAGTGCGTCACGTTCGAGCAGGCTGCGCGCGGTGATGCTGACCGCGAGCGGGGCCGGGCGCCGCTCGAGCTGAGCGAGCGTCATGGCCACTACGCAGCGGTCAAAGTCAGCCGCCAGCCCCAGCCGCTCCAGGCGCGGCAGGAACTCGCCGGCCGGCAACAGGCGTTCGTCGTCTCCGAGGGGCAGACGGGCCAACAGCTTGTGGCGGACCGTTGTGCCATCGACCAGCGTCCTGATTGCCTGAAAATGCAGAACGAAGCCGCGTTTTTCACAGGCGTCACCAAGCATTGCTCGCCAGCCATCGGGGGTAAGCTGTCCGAGGATGCCGAGCTCTTCGGCTGCGATGATGCCGGGTTCGATGCCGCGAGGGGTGCTTGCCGACTGCTCGATTGCCTGATCGATGCGCTCGAGCACCAGGCTGCGCTGATCGCCAGCCCGATAGCCGGCGATGCCCAGGCTGACGGGGGAGGCGCCCGCATCGCTCGCCCAGTCCAGCGTCAGTGCCAGAGCACCGAGTCGCTCGGCGATGTCTTTCAGCTCGGCGGGACGGCTGCCGGGGGCAAGCATCACGAACTCGGCACCGCGCGAGCGGCAGCAGCTCCAGTGCGGATACTCTTCGGTCAGCGCACGTAGCGGTGCGGCCAGCTGGTGAAGCCGCTCATCGACCGCTACCGAGCCTATCTGCTGATTCAGTTCATCCAGCGCGTTGACCCGCAGCGCGAGTACCGCTCCGCCCGGCGCATCGTGGTCCAGCGCACTGGCCAGCGCCCGCTCGAAGGCCAACCGATTGGGCAGGCCGGTGAGTGCATCTTCGAACGCCTGGCGGCGCAGCTGCTCGGCCGAGGCGCTTTCCTCGGCGAACAGCCGCTTGAGGCGGCTGGTCATCAGGTTGAGGGTGGCGCCGATCTGCCTGAGCTCACGGGTGCGCGGCAGGGGCTCCACCTGATAGTACTCGCGGCGGCTGGCGGCTTCGGCCTGTCGGGCCATGGTATCGAGAGGACGTAGCTGACGACGCAGCAGGACGATGCCGGCAGCCGAGCTGATCGATGCGCAAACCAGCAGCCAGGCCAGCGTCTGCTGCGCCGCATGCCACAGGCTTTCGATCGCCAGATGCGGGTCACTGGTGACCTGTACCTCACCGAACTGTTGCCAGCCCTGCATGAGCAGCGCCTGCCCGCGCTCCGGGTTCAGATTCGCCAGGCGCGAGAACCACAGCGGAGCGGGCAGCGCCTGCGCGACGCGTTCGCGTTCGACGAGCACGCGGCCATCGGCGGCGGAACGAATGCTGATGTGGCGGAAATACCCGCTGTCGAACATCGAGCTGACCATCAGCTCGACCATCGGCGCGTCATCCAGATGGGGTGTCAGAGACAGGGCTAGGGCACTGGCAGCATCGTCGGCATGCGATTGCAGCTGCGCTTGGAGCTGACCGCGGGAATGCTGAAGATTGATCATGAAGCTGCCGGCAAAGGCGATCGCCAGAATGAAGCAGATGGCCAGGCTCAGTTGTTTTACCAGCGACATGGTGTGTCCTCTTTTCTTATGGTGACCGCGGGCCGAAAAAGCCCTCGTCACTCATCTTCCGTGTCAGTTCCTGCCATCGCGGCAGCGGTGTGGTGGTCGCTGCGCGGCTGTCGAAGCTGGCGCTGCCCAGCCATAGTCCGCGGGCGTTGAAACTGTAAACCGGAACCAGATCGTCCCGTTGCGTAGCGGTGAGTATCGGGTCGATCAGGTTGTCCAGGATCAGCGGCGTGCTGGTCGGGCTGGCGTAGTACGCCAGTACCATGTGCGCCTGATCCTGCTCGGTCGCCTTCACATAGGTTAGCCGCAGGCGCGTCTCATCAATGCCAAGTTGACGCAGTGTGAAGTATTTGGCAATGGTGAAGTCCTCACAATCTGCCGCGCCGGCGACGAGTGACTGCATCGGGCTGGCCCAATAGTCGCTCTGGTTCCAGATTGCCAGGTCGTGCTCGAACCGCAACCGTTCGTTGAAGAAACGATTGACCGCGTCGAGTTGCTGATCAACGTCCAGCGAGGCGTATTCGTCCATCAGCGCTTCCCATTGCGCCAGTCGTATCCGGCCGCGGTGGTCGGGCTGGTAGAGTTCGCCGACACGCTGCATGAGCTGCGAAAGATCCCACGGGCCGGAGCTGGACGCAGCCGCGAACGGCAGAAGCCCGGCCAGGCCGAGCATCAGTATCAGCCGCTTGCACGGCATTCGGAACAGGATAGTCAACCAACCCGGATGGGTTGGCCTGCAGGCCGGCCCGGGCGCGCTATGGTGCAAGGCCAGCGCTCGGGACGGTCAGTGGCGGGGCGTCAGCAAAGCCGGCTTTGGCTTGTCTTCGGGTGCATGGAACAGCAGGAACAGCTGGGTGAGCACATCGGGAATGTGATCCATCATGTCCTCGACCACATCCTGATCCTTGGCGATCTCGATGAACTCCGGCTGATCCTCGAACAGGCCGGACCCGACCATGATTGGCAGGAGCAGCTCGCTGACGGTTTCCTCATCCTGGCTGAACCAGGCTTCCTCACGCAGAAACACACCCTCGAGAAAGCCGACACACCAGCTGCGCAGATCCGAATAATCGGGCTCGTCACCCAGTGTCAGCTCGCACGGTGGCTCGAACTCTTCATCGCTGGCCAGTTCGCGGGCAATCTGCGACTTGAGCTCGATGAGGGTGCTCTCGATTTCAGCCTTCTGCTGTTCACTGGCGTAGTTTGGCTCTTCGGCGAACAGCTCAGGCATCCACTCGTCCTCGGGCACCTCGACCGGGCTGATGCACAGCGCAGTCAGATAGCCATGGCCGGCAAGAAAATCGAGCGCTTCGTCATGCAGGTCGTCAGCATCCAGAAACTCCTGCAGGCGGTCGAGTCGGTCGGCAAAGGACATGGGCACACCTCACAATGATTGATGGGCAGATTGTACGCACGAACCCGAATATTTGCCAAAGCGATGAGTGAATGCGGCAGGCGACACGAATCGACCAGCCGGCGCTGGTATAATCGCCGCTTTGCCGGCGTCAGCCGGCCTCGATTCAGGCAAGGGGAACCATGCGCGAGCAGGCTTTGCAGCGGCTGCGGGACGTCTTCGGCTACAACGCGTTTCGCGGTAACCAGGCGGACATCATCGAGCAGGTGGCAGGCGGCGGCGATGCGCTGGTACTGATGCCCACCGGCGGTGGCAAATCGCTGTGCTATCAGGTTCCCGGTCTGCTGCGTCCCGGGCTGACGGTCGTGGTCTCGCCGCTGATCGCGCTGATGGACGATCAGGTCGCCACGCTCAACGAGCTCGGACTGCGCGCTGCGGCGCTCAATTCCACGGTCGACGAACAGGGCCAGCGTGACATTGCCGCGAGCATGCGCAGCGGCGAGCTGGATTTTCTCTACATGGCGCCGGAGCGCCTGCTCAAACCTAGAACGCTGCAATTTCTGCAGTCGCTTGACATCGCCCTGTTCGCCATCGACGAGGCCCATTGCGTCTCGCAGTGGGGGCATGACTTCCGGCCCGAGTATCTGCAACTGGGGCAATTGGCTGAGCTGTTCCCCAGCGTGCCGCGCATGGCCTTGACTGCCACGGCCGACGAGCGCACCCGCCAGGAAATCATCCAGCGTCTGAAACTCGAGCAGGCTGCCTGTTTCATCTCCGGTTTCGACCGACCGAACATCTTTTACCGCATCGTGCCGAAGGACAAACCCCGTCAGCAGCTGCTCTCGTTTCTTGCGCAGCACAAGGGCAATGCCGGCATCGTCTACTGCCTGTCGCGCAAGAAGGTCGAGGATGTCGCCGCCTGGCTGATGGGGCAGGGCTATCCGGCGCTGCCCTATCACGCGGGTCTGGCGTCGGACCTGCGCGCCAGTCATCAGCGGCGCTTCCTCAATGAGGAAGGGCTGATCATGGTCGCGACCATCGCATTCGGCATGGGTATCGACAAGTCCAACGTGCGTTTCGTGGCGCATCTCGACCTGCCCAAGAGTATCGAGGCGTATTACCAGGAGACCGGCCGGGCAGGGCGTGATGGTCTGCCCGCCGATGCCTGGATGGCGTACGGCCTTCAGGACGTATTGATGCTCAACCAGATCATGGCCAATTCCGAAGGCGACGAGCGCCACAAGCGCATCGAGCGGCACAAGCTCGATGCCATGCTCGCGCTGTGCGAGATCACCACGTGTCGGCGTCGATCCCTGCTGGCCTACTTCGGCGATGAGCTCGAGGAGCCCTGCGGTTACTGCGACAACTGCCAGGATCCGGTCTCCACCTGGGATGGCAGTGAGGCGGCGCGCATGGCGCTCTCGACCGTATACCGCAGCGGCCAGCGCTACGGCGTCGGCCATCTGGTGGACATCCTGCTCGGGCGCGACAATGAAAAGATACGCACCGCCGGGCACCAGCATCTGTCTACCTACGGCATCGGCAAGCAGTGGAGCGAACAGGAATGGCGTTCGGTGTTCCGTCAGCTGATAGCGCGCAACCTTGTGGAGATCGACCTCGACGGCTTCGGCAGCCTGCGCCTGACCGATGCCTGTCGGCCGCTGCTTCGCGGGGAGCAGGGCCTGGACCTGCGCAAGGATGTATCCAAACCGGCTCCCACTTCCGGGCGCTACGCCGAGAAGGCGGTCATTGCCGAAGCGGACCGTGGAATGTGGGAGTCATTGCGCGCGCTGCGCAAGCGCCTGGCTGAATCGCACGGCGTGCCGCCCTACGTGATCTTCCCGGACTCGACCCTCGTGGACATGCTGCGGCAGAAGCCGGGAACACTGCAGGACATGGCGCTGGTCAGCGGTGTGGGCTCGCACAAACTCGAGCGCTATGGCGCCGATTTTCTTCAGGTGTTGCTCGGCGATAGCGGCGAACGGGGGGCGGATATCGACAAGGCGCAGGAAGCGCAGACGCTGGCGCTGGCCGGCATGGGCGCCGATCAGATCGCCCGTCAGCTCGGCCAGCCGGTAAAGCAGGTCTATATGCAGCTGGCGCAGGCGATCAGCGCTGGTCAGATCGAGTTGCACCACGCCATCGATCTGCCGCCAATGCAGCTGCAGCGTATTCAGGATGCCTTCCTCAACGAAGCCGAAGAAGACCTGCCGGGCGTGCGTACCCTTGCAAGCCAGCTCGACGAGCCGGTGGAGGAAGGCATCCTGCACTGCATCCGCGCGGCGTTGATGTTCGAGATCAGCGGCTAGAAGGTCTGGCCGAGCTTCAGATACAACGCACTTTCGCCTTCCTCGTTACCGCCCAGGCCGAGCATCAGCGGCCCGAGGAAGGTATCCAGGCCGAGCAGCACGCTGCCGGCAGTGATGTACCCGGTGTCGAAGCCGCCGTCTTCGCGATTGTAGACCCGTCCGTACTCCAGTGTGCCGCCGAGGTACACGGGCATGTTCACCGGCACGTAGCGGCCCGGATTCAGCCGGCGGTAATACACGCCGCGAAGCATGTTGTAGTTCTGTCCAGCCAACCCGTTCTGTCTGAAGCCGGAGAAATTTCCTGGTCCGCCAAGGGTGAAGGCACTCTGAGCAACCTGAATCTCGTTGTTGGTGCGCCCCAGGAAAGCGCCGAACTGGAAACTGTCCGAGCCGCTGGACAGGGCCTTGTTGGCGCGAAGTTCGAATTGCTGATAACGCTCGTCCGCGCCCAGATCAGGCTCGGACTGCCGCCACAACAGACGGGCCTCATCACCTGAGCGAGGGAAGTTCACATCGTCGAGCGTGTCGCGATCGAGCTGAATGGAGTAGAACGCCTCCTCGAAGCTGAACGATGGCGAGCCGGGGTCGCCAACGCGCACGTCGGCTTCACCCCAGTAGCGTGACAGGCCCAGCCGTATCTCCCCGTTGTTGGATATCTGTCGGCCGACATTGAGACCACTACCGTAGCGCTGCTGTCGGTAATCGACGACGGGGTCGTTGTCGATAATCACCTCGACATTGCGCGACTCGGCATCCAGGAAGGGCGCGATGAAATAGCGTGAGCCGTAATCAAGCGGTTGATAGAACTCGGTATACAGCAGCTGGTGCTCGCCGACCTGCGCGCGCGTCAGCCACTCTGCGCCCAGCGGGTTTACGCCGTTCACGCGGAAGCTGGCGCCAAGGTTGAACTGGCTGCCGCCACGGAAGTCGTCCACCAGGTTCAGGCCCAGGCGCAGGTAGTCGGTGCCGGTTTCCCGCCCACGGGTCCGCACCAGCAACGTATTGCCGGTTGCCCCGTGGACTACTTCGTAATTCACCCGGCTGAAGTAGTCCGTCCCGTAGATGGTGCCCATATCGGTTTCCAGCCGGCCCAGATGCAACGGCTCGCCGATGGGTTGGCGGATCATGCTGCGAACGACCTCATCAGCCACCTTGCCGGTGTTCTCCACCTCGATCGCATCGATCCGCGGCTGCCGTTGGGGCCTTGCGCGTGACAGGTTTCCACCGACCACCTGTTGTTCGGCGGGCGCGGTGAAAGCCTGCAGACGGGCCGAGCCTTCCAGGCTTTGTTCGCCTGCTGCGATCGCATCTCGCACTTCGGCGAAGCTGCTGAAACCGATGTCGCCCAGTTCGGGCTGGATGAGCAGGTCCTGCGGGCCGAGTGTGGCCAATTGCTCTTCGGTGTTGCGACGGGTCAGCAGGCCGGTGGTCTGGTCCATCACATCGATGATCGACTTGAGCTGGTCGGCAGATTTGAGTGGCGTGCCGATATCCACCACGATCACTCGGTCCACGCCCATCTGCCGCGCAACGTCCACAGGCAGGTTGTTCGACAGCACGCCGTCGACCAGCAGACGCTCGTCCACCTTGACCGGGGCGAAGAAGCCGGGCAGGGCGATGCTGGCGCGGATGGCAAGCGGCAGATGGCCCTTGTCGAAAACGACCGCTTCGCCGGTAGCGATATCGGTGGCGACGGCGCGGAAGGGGATTGGCAGCTTGTCGAAGTCGTCGATATCGTTGGTGTGGACCAGCAGCGTTTCCAGTACCAGCCCCAGATTCTGTCCCTGCAGGATGCCCAGCGGGAAGGCCAGCCGGCCGCGGTCGAAGCTCAGCCGCTGTTTGACCAGAAAGTCGCGGTCATCCTGCTTGCGGCGAAACGGCACATCCTCGCGGGCCGGGTTGTCGCTGAGAGCGTCCTGCCAGTCCAGGTCCAGCGCGATCTTTTCCAGCTCGGCGGCGCTGTATCCCGCGGCATACAGTCCGCCGATCACCGCACCCAGGCTGGTGCCGGCTATGGCATGGATCGGAACGTTCTGCGCTTCGAGTTGCTTGAGTACGCCGATATGAGCCAGGCCGCGAGCGCCCCCACCGGACAGAACCAGCCCGGTGCGGATTTCCTCTGCCTGCGCCATGGGCGCGAGGACCAGCAAAAGCACGCTAATAAGGCGTTTGAACATGATGAGTCCGGGGATGCTGAAAATCGAATCGTGCGATTGTATACGAGCGCTTCGCTGGTGGGGATGACCTGTCCTGCGAGTGATCCCTGGCTAGATGATCACCTTGTCGCGCAACTTGCGCGCGGCCTGCTCCAGCGCCTTGACCACCTCGTCCTTGTCGTAGTTGCGAATGTGATTGGTATCCAGATACATCGAGAAGCCGGGCAGCTCGCGCTCGATGAAGGTCGGGGCAGCGCCGAGATCGCGACGGAGTCCGACCACCTGATAGATCTGCACCGGCTTGGAGAAGCCCTTCACGGCCACCTGGCCCTTGTCGCGGCACATGATCAGATCCTTGATCAGCGAATAGGTCTCGTGAGGGATGAGGATCTCGCCGGCCTCGGCTGCCGATTCCAGTCGGCTGGCAAGATTCACTTCGCGACCGATGATGGTGTAGTCCATGCGGTTATCGGCACCGAAGTTGCCGACCGTGCAGTAACCCGTGCTCAGACCCATGCGAATTTCGAGTGGTTTGGTAATGCCCTGGCTACGCCACTGCTGGCGCAGTACCTTCATGTGCTTGCGCATGGCGATGGCCATCGAGACCGCCGCTTCCGCATCCTGCTTGGCGCCCTGACTGACCGGGTCACCGAAGAACACCATGACACTGTCACCGATGAACTTGTCGATCGTGCCGCCATATTGCAGGGCGATGCGCGACATCTCGTTCAGATAGTTGTTGAGCAAATCAGTCAGCGCCTCGGCTTCCATTTCCTCTGCGAGCTCGGTGAAGCCGCGGATGTCCGAAAAGAACACCGTAAGCTTCTTGCGACGGGTTTCCAGCGTGACGGTCTGCTGGCCCGAAAAGATCGATTCCCACACCTGTGGCGAAAGGTACTTGGAGAGGTTGCTGGCGAGTCTGCTGGTCTTTTCCTGATCGGCCTGGATCTTCTTCTGAGCCAGCTCCAGACTTCTTCCCTGACGGTATACGAATGCCGCTACCACCACAGTGAACGCACCGCCGCCAAGCAAACTGGCAAAGGCTACCAGCGGCGACGTAGCCAGCACCGGGTCGGGAGTGAGCACAACCGAAGCAAGCGAGAGCCCGGCCAGTGTAATGAGCCAGGCAGCCAGCATGTACAGCGGGCCGCCGATGATGATGCTGGCGAAGCTGATCAACAGCAGAAACACCATGGTCGGCACCAGACTGAAGCCGACCAGGGTGATGAACACGCCGGTGTGCAGCCCGTCGAGCACCAGCAGGGCGAGACGACTCGACAGGCCTTGCAGGGAAGCCAGCCTGTCTGTCGCAAGGCGGGTCAGGTGCGGATAGACCAGCGAGTAGGCAACCACGCCGAGGTTGAGCGGCGTGAGACCGTGGTCATAGCACATAGCCAGGAAGGTGAAGGCGACGCACAGATAAGCCATGACGCGCGAATAATGGCCTTCCAGCGGCGGTCGAACAGGCGTGAGTCGGGTGTTGAGGCTCATGATCAGCAGTTTCCTTGGCCAGACGGGCGGCCATGGCTGATCAGTCTTTGTTATGGGCGAACTTGCTGCAGCGAAGCTCTGGGATCTGATCGGCCAGGTGAGAATCCCGACCGATCATAATCCTTGTGCCTTCGAGGGGAAAGTCTCGAGGCGAATCAGGAGGCTTCCTGAACCGCCTTGTAGATCGAATTGCGCGGGCGCGCGAATACGCGACGCATCATCGGCTCGAAGAACTCCAGTGGCTCGGACTTGTAGTCCGGATCAAAGGCCGGTGCATCGTACTTGGCGCAGAATTCGGCGGTGTACTGATACAGCGGATGATCCTTGAACTGCTCGCGCAGATGCCGATCCATGCCCAGATGGTGAAAGAAGTAATAACCCTGGAACACGCCGTGCTTCTCGACCATCCACAGGTTCTCTTCGGAGACGAACGGCTTGAGAATGGCCGCAGCGACATCCGGATGATTGAATGAGCCCAGCGTGTCGCCGATGTCATGCAACAGGGCGCACACCACGTACTCTTCATCGCGACCGTCGCGGTGAGCGCGGGTAGCTGTCTGCAGCGAATGCTCCAGGCGATCGATGGGGAATCCGCCGTAATCGCCGTCAAGCAGCTTGAGGTGAGTCATGATGCGCTCGGGCAGGCCCTTGGAGAACGCCTTGAAGTGGCCGGAAATGATGTTCCAGTCTTCAGGGGTGCCTTCCTGCATGGCGCGGAATTGTGCGCGTTCTTCACTCATGGCTCATCTCCTCTTGTTCGGCTTTATCAGAGAACTATAGAGCGTCGCGGCCGCTGCGACTGTCGCAGTGCTGACAATCGCCTCAGAAACGGATACGTCCGGTGAGAGCATCGCGCAGCATCACCCAGTCGCCCATGAAACTGTACAGCGGATACTTGAAGGTGGCCGGCTTGTTCTTTTCGAAGAAAAAGTGGCCTACCCAGGCGAATCCGTAGCCCGCCACTGGCAGGACCAGCAACCAGGTCCAGCTCTGCGTGATCAGGGCGTAGGCGAGGATGGTCAACACCAGCATGCTGCCGATGTAGTGCAGCCGGCGGCTGGTGTCGTTGGCATGCTCGGCCAGATAGAAAGGGTAGAACTCTTCGAAAGATGCGAAGGTCTTCGGCGCCGGCTGCTCCAGCGTTGATGAGTCCTGCATGGCGTGCCTCACGTGGTAGGAATGAGCTATGACTTCATTCAACTATAGTGGAGGCGAATCGAGATGCCATGACCAGCGCGGCCAAAGCCTTGCCCTTGTGTGCGGAGCGAGGCTCGGCCTATCATCCAGGCCATTGAAATAACGATAAATTGTGCCGCAGCCACGGTTGCGTGCCGGGAAACTCATGTCGAACACCGAACGCACCACATCGTCGAGCTGGGCCAACGCCATCGTCCAGGCGCTGGCACTCGGCGGGCTCGATGGGCGTGAGATGTTCAGCGAGTTGCAACTCGATCCCTTGCTGCTCGACGACCCCGATGCGCGCATACCGCAGGATCAAATGACCCGCCTCTGGCAGCGTGCGGTCAGCCGCTCGGGGAATCCGGCGATCGGTTTGAACATGGCGCGGGTTATCCGCCCGGCACATTTCAACGTCGTGGCCTTTTCACTGATGTCCAGCAGCAGCCTGCGTGAAGGCTTTCTGCGCATTGTCCGTTACCAGCGCATCATCGGCGAAGCAGCCGACATTGCCCTGCAGCCGCAGCCGGACCACTACCGTCTCGAACTGGCCATCCATGGCGACACCCTTCCGGCTGCGGCGCAGAGTCATGACGCGGTGATGGCCTATGCCATCGCCTTCTGTCGCTGGATGACCGGGCAGCAGCTGATTCCGTTGCAGGCCAGTTTCGTCTATCCACAACCGGCAGACACCGGCCCGTACGAGGCGCTGTTCGGTTGCCCGCTGGTATTCGATGCGCCGCGCTACAGCCTGAGCTTCTCCCGTGAGGTGATGGAGGCGCCGCTGGCGACCGGCAACGCCGCGCTGGCGCAGGTGCACGACCGGCTTGCAGGGGAGTATCTGGCACGGTTCGAGCAGTCACGGGTCACGCACCAGGCGCGCCAGGTGCTGTGTCGCCTGCTGCCGCAGGGTGAGCCCAAGCGTCTGGCAGTCGCCAGCGCGCTGCGGATGAGTACCCGCACCCTCCAGCGGCGGCTGCAGGAAGAAGGCAACAGTTTTCAGCAGCTGCTTGACGAGACGCGCCGTGAACTCGCGCTGCAGTATCTCGGCCAGCCGCAGCTGACGTTGCTGGAGGTCGCGTATCTGCTGGGTTTTGCCGATCCGAGCAACTTTTTCCGCGCGTTCAAGCGCTGGTTCGGTATGCCTCCGGGCCAGTACCGTGAGCAACTCAAGACGCGCGGGGAACCCGGCACGAATGAGGTGAAGTGATGGATGCGCTAGATGCTCTGCACCAGCGTGTATCGGTTCCTCGCCTGGTCGGCCCTGCGCCTACCGCAGAGCAGCGCCAGGCCATGTATCGCGCCGCCCTGCGCGCGCCCGATCATGCCTACCTGCGCCCCTGGCGATTTCTGGTGGTGGAAGGCGACGGCCTGTTGGCGCTTGGCGAGCTGTTCGGTCGTGCGGCGCTGGCCAAGACAGACGGCGACCTGTCCGAGGACGTGCTGACGCGCTATCAGGGGCTGCCGTTGCGCGCTCCGCTGCTGATCGTGGCGATCTGTGCGCATACCGAGCACCCCAAGGTACCGGCTATCGAGCAGGACATGGCGTGTGCGGCGGCCGTCAGCAACATGCTGGTGGCGGCGCACGCGCTGGGGCTTGGCTGCGTGTGGCGCACGGGCGATCTGGCCTACGACCCGATCGTCATGCAGGGGCTGGGACTGGCACCCAACGAAGCGATCGCAGCGTTTCTCTATGTCGGGCATCCTGCGGGCGAGTTGAAGCGTGTGCCGGAGCTGGATCCTCAGGATTTCTTCGTTACCTGGCCACCGCCGCAGGGTAGCGCCACCCGTACCTGAAGCCCCCCGCCAGGCGCGTTGGTGAAACTCAAACTACCGTTGTGGCGGGCAATGGCCCTGCGGGCAATGGCCAGCCCGAGCCCATGACCACTGTCCGGCGGCTGCCCGGCTACCCGCGCAAACGGCTCGCCGAGCCTGCCCAGCCAGTCTTCCGGGACACCAGGCCCGCGGTCGCGAATCAGGATTTCGCAGCGGTTGCCGCTTCGCCTCAGGCTGACTGCAATGAGCCCTTCAGCCGGGGAAAAACGCAGCGCATTGCGCAGCAGGTTATCCAGAGCGCTGGCCAGTTGATCTTCCCACCCATCGATGCGGCAACCGGTCGTCCCGTCCAGTTCGATTCGCTGCTGATCGGCAGCAAAGCGGGCGTCGTCTACCGTCGCCGCTACGAGCGTATCCAGTTCCACCGGCTGTGCGGGTGCATCCTGTGTATCCAGCCGGCTCAGGGTAAGAATGTCATCGATCAGGTGATCGAGCCGCGTGCACTCGCGATCAAGTCGCGGCCATAGCGGATCATCTTCGGCGGGTCGCTGCTTGCTGCCGATTGCCAGCCCTATCCGCAGACGCGCCAGCGGCGATCGCAGCTCGTGGGAGATATCCCGCATCAGTTGCTGTTGACTGTCGAGCAGGCTTTGCACACGACCAGCCATGCTCTGGAAGCTGCGCGAGAGGTCGCCGATCTCATCACGACGCTCGACGACGCCCGCGAGAGACGCTTGTTCGAATCTGCCATGCCCAAGCGCCTGCGCTGCCCTGCCAAGACGTTGCAGAGGGCGCGTCAGATAGCGGCTGAGCAACAGGCTGATGATCGCCAGCACCGCCATGGCCAGGACGACGTTGGCGATCAGCGCGAAAGGGGTGCGTTGCCAGCGAAACAGGGTAGGCGGCGGGACATAAACCATCAGTTGGTAATCAACGGTTCCGGAGTTCCAGGCCAGCTGAAACAGGCGGCCGTGCCGTGGCCGCTGTTCCCCTTCTGCCGGAGCATGGTCGAGCCCGAACCGGTTGGAGTTGGGCAGCGTACCAGCCAGGAGCGCGACGTTGGACTGGTCATACAGCTGAGCGCGCAGTCGATACTCGCGGCGCTGTTCTTCGAGCCATTGCTGGGCCGCGGCGGCTCCCTCGCGTTCATAGCGGGTGACCACGCCTTCGGCGAAGTCACGCAGTTGCGGGTGAAACTGCAGCAGGAGCCAGTCCTGCTGAAGAGCGCGGCTGACCAGAAAGCCCGAGCCACCGACCAGCAATGTGGCCAGCCAGAGAACGGCAAAGACTTTCCAGAACAGCCGCATTGCAATCAGTTGCTATCGTGCGACTGATGCTTCTCGCCGTACTTCTTCTTCATCTCTTCCTTGCGTTCCTTGTGCATCTCTTCCAGCTTCT
Source organism: Halopseudomonas nanhaiensis (assembly GCF_020025155.1). Lineage (NCBI taxonomy): Bacteria > Pseudomonadati > Pseudomonadota > Gammaproteobacteria > Pseudomonadales > Pseudomonadaceae > Pseudomonas > Pseudomonas nanhaiensis. Next base: position 2,472,600 of record NZ_CP073751.1, on the reverse strand, counting down.
TTTCCTGTTCGTCGTTGAGCACTTCGCTCATGCGCTTCTTGCCTTCTTCCTTGATTTCCTTGTGCTTTTCCATCTGCTCTTTATAGATGGACTTCACCTGCTCCTGCTGCTCGGGTGTCAGATCGAGCTTCTCGGTCAGGCGTTGCATGTGTTTCTCGCCATGTTCCTTGTCCATATGTGCACCGGCCATTGTTGGTGCAGACATGACGGCAGCCAGCGCGAAGGCGCTCGAGATAAGGATCTTTTTCATGGGTGTATCTCCTTGCGATACAGACCGGCGTATCCGGTCAGTCCTAGAGGAGTCTAGTCATTGCTGTGTCAGCGCGCGTCCGGGGTAGGTAAAGACTGTGTAAAGCCTAGAGCGCGTCGTCAGCTATACAGGTAGCCGCGCCCCCGGACCGACTGGATGCGGTTCCGACCGTCGGCATGCAGGCCGAGTTTGCGGCGCAGGTTGCTCATGTGCATGTCCAGGCTACGATCATGGGGGCCGAGCGATTTGCCCAGCGCCTGCCGGGAGAGCGCCTGGCGGTCGATGAGCTGCCCGGGCCGCTCGATCAGGGTCCGCAGGATCAGCGCTTCGGTCTGCGTCAGTGCGAGTGGATCGTCACCCAGCCAGGCCAGCAGCGACTCCGGATCAAGTCGCAGGTCACCCACCTGCAGCACCGTGCTGGGGGCGGGCTGCCCGTGGCTGCGGCGGAGCAGGGCACGCAAGCGGGCCACCAGTTCACGGGGATCGCAGGGTTTGGGCAGGTAGTCATCGGCGCCGAGTTCCAGACCGAGAATCCGGTCTATCGGTTCGCCGCGCGCGCTGAGCATAAGCAGCGGCGTATTGCTGGTCTGGCGGAGTGTGCGAAGGACTTCCAGCCCGTTCATGCCCGGCAACATCACATCCAGGATAATGGCGTCGAATTGGCCGCTACGGGCAGCCTCCAGTCCGCCGGGCCCATCGTGAGCGCACTGCAGCGAGAAACCTTCGTCCGACAGCCAGGCAGTCAGCAGATCGCACAATTCGAGATCATCATCGATGATCAGCAGCGGGTGCTCACTCAATTGAGCCATTCCCTGCGCTGGCCCCTCCTGCCCGTTCTACCGAGAATGAAGCCGATCAGCAGACAGCCCGCCACTGTGCCCCCGCCGATCATGAACCAGCGCTGCCGCTGCTCTTCACGCTGCACAGCGGCAAGCAGATCGGTTTCCTGTAGTTGCTCGCGCAGCGCGCGGTTTTCTTCGCGGGCCTGCTGCAGCAGGTCGCTGCTGCCGCCCGCCAGCTGATCCGCCAGGCGCTGACGCTCGGCTTCGACCCGCGCGAGCTCTTCCTGGAGTACCCCGAGGTCCTGCGGGGTGGACTGCTCAACCCGCTCTGCGCCAGCTGGAATCGACTCGGTCGGAGCAGGGGCTTCGGCTGCTGTCTGCGCGAGCGCGAAAGAGGAGACGAAACACAGACATAGCGAGCATGCGAGCAAACGGTGGTGGTGCATCGACTGACTCCTTGTCAGGCCGGAAAGACGCGCTTGAAGGGTTTGACGGTTACGTGCTCGTACACGCCGGCGCTCACATAGGGGTCGGCATCGGCCCAGCTCTGCGCTGCGCCAAGGGACTCGAACTCGGCGACCACGAGACTCCCGGTGAAGCCTGCCGCTCCGGGGTCGTTGCTGTCTATCGCTGGATGCGGGCCAGCCAGCAGGAGCCGGCCCTGCGCCTGCAGCGTCTGCAGGCGTTCGAGGTGTGCGGGGCGGGCGTCGGCGCGCCTGGCGAGACTGTCCGGTACATCGCGAGCCATGATGGCGTAGAACATGTCGAGTCCTTGTTTTGAGTGCTGTCGATAACTTATGCCATTCGATTAGGCGTTGTCAGCGTTCGCAGCCCATAATGGACAAATAAATTCATGCGTAACAATGCCCTGGAGTCCAATTTGCTTGCCGATCTGCACATGCACAGTACCGCCTCCGATGGCGTGCTCCAGCCGGCCGAGCTGATGGCACGCGCGGCGGATGCCGGCATCGAGCTGATTTCATTGACCGATCACGACTGTCTGGACGGGCAGGCTGAGGCCCGGTGCGCGGCGCAAGCCCGAGGAATGCGCTGGATCAACGGCGTCGAATTGTCCGCCCAGTGGCAGGGACACACCCTGCATGTACTGGGCTATGGCTTCGACGGCGAATCGGCGTCGTTGCTCGAAGCGATCGAAGGGGTACGGCTGGGTCGCTGGAAGCGCGCCGAGCAGATAGCCGACAAACTTGCAGCCAAGCGCATGCCCGGCGCGCTCGAGGGGGCGCTGCAGGTTCAGCGCGACGCCGGTTCCGACCTGAGCAGTCCGCCCGCCCGGCCGCATTTTGCCGACTGGATGGTACAGGCCGGGCATGTGCAGGATCGCGGCGAGGCGTTTCGTAAGTGGCTGGGTGCTGGAAAACTCGGCGACATCAAGCAGCATTGGCCAAGCCTGACGGAAGTCGTGGGAACATTGCGTGCCGCTGGCGGGGTGGCCGTCATGGCGCATCCATGGCACTACGGTTTCACCCGGCAGCGGCTGCGTCGGCTATTGCGCGACTTCGCCGAGGCCGGCGGCCAGGGCATCGAAGTGGTCAATGGGCAGCAGCCGGTTGATCAGGTCGCCTATCTTGGCAAGCTGTCGAGTGAGTTCGGCTTTCTGGCCAGCTGCGGCAGCGATTTTCATAATCCCGACTCGCCCTGGATGGCGCTCGGACGCATGACCGCCATGCCGCCGGACTGCACCCCTCTGTGGGATCACCCGCGCTTTGCCGCGGCTACGGCCTAGATCGAAGGAAACGCATTGTGAGCCAGTTCTTCAGTATTCATCCGGACAACCCTCAGCCGCGGCTGATACGCCAGGCGGCGGACATTATCCGCGCCGGTGGGGTGATCGCCTATCCGACCGATTCAGCCTACGCGCTGGGCTGTCATCTCGGCGACAAGAATGCGCTCGAGCGCATCCGGCGGCTGCGTCAGCTCGATGACAAGCACAACTTCACGCTGGTGTGCCGTGATCTGTCGGAGCTGGGCGTGTATGCCAAGGTCGACAACGTCGTGTTCCGCCTGCTCAAGGCCAATACTCCGGGTCCCTATACCTTCATTCTCAATGCCACGACCGAAGTGCCCAGGCGCCTGATGCATCCCAAACGGCGGACCATTGGCCTGCGCATTCCCGATCACCAGATCACGCTTGCACTACTTGAAGCTCTGGGCGAGCCGATGATGAGCGTTACCCTGATGCTGCCTGGCGACGAGCTGCCGCTGAACGATCCGCAGGACATCAATGACCGGCTCGGCAAGCAGCTGGACCTGATCATCGACGGGGGTGCGTGCAACCTGGAGCCAACCACCGTCGTCAGTCTCGAGAACGGCGATGTCGAGGTGCTTCGGGTCGGCCTCGGCGACCCGGAGCCCTTTGGAGGTTCGCCTGCCCGCGACGATTTCTGAGGGCAGATGGCGAAGCGGCTGACGGCCCGGCCAATACGGGTATAATCGCCCGCTTATCACTGGTATGTTGCCTCAGTCCAATCTCTGTCAGGAGTTCCCTTTGAGTTCCGTTGAATCCCAGCGTCGTGTTCTGTCTGGCATGCGTCCTACCGGGCGCCTGCACCTTGGTCACTACCACGGCGTACTGAAGAACTGGGTAAAGCTGCAACATGAATACGAGTGTTTCTTCTTTGCTGCCGACTGGCATGCACTGACCACTCACTACGAGAACCCGCAGGGCATCGAGCAGGCCGTATGGGACATGCTCATCGACTGGCTGGCCGCGGGAGTCAGTGGAGGCTCTTCGACCCTGTTCATTCAGTCCCAGGTGCCCGAGCATGCCGAGCTGCACCTGCTTTTGTCGATGGTCACCCCGGTCAGCTGGCTTGAGCGCGTACCGACCTACAAGGATCAGCAGGAAAAGCTCAAGGACATGGACCTGGCTACCTACGGCTTCCTCGGTTATCCCCTGCTGCAGAGCGCGGACATTCTGATCTACCGTGCCGGACTGGTCCCGGTAGGTGCCGATCAGGTCGCGCACGTGGAGATTACGCGCGAGGTCGCCCGTCGCTTCAACCATCTGTATGGCAAGGAAATCGGCTTTGAGGAAAAGGCCGAAGCGGCCATGCACAAGATGGGCAAGAAGGCGGCCAAGATGTACGCCAACCTGCGCCGCGCCTATCAGGAGCAGGGTGACGCCGAAGCGCTGGAAACTGCCCGGGCCCTGCTCAAGGAGCAGCAGAACATTACGCTGGGCGACAAGGAAAGGTTGTTCGGTTTCCTCGAAGGCGGTGGCAAGGTGATCCTCCCCGAGCCGCAGGCCCTGCTGACGCCGGATTCGAAAATGCCAGGGCTGGACGGTCAGAAGATGTCCAAGTCCTACGGCAACACCATCACCCTGCGCGATACGACCGACGAGGTCAGCGAGAAGGTCCGGCGGATGCCGACCGACCCGGCGCGTGTCCGCCGTACCGATCCGGGCGAGCCGGAGATCTGCCCGGTGTTCCAGTTGCACAAGGTCTATACCGATCAGGCGACTCACGACTGGGTCAGGCAGGGTTGTCGTACCGCTGGCATCGGTTGCCTGGACTGCAAGAAGCCGGTGATCGATGCCATCGCCGCCGAGCTGGCGCCGATGCAGCAGCGGGCTCGGGAGTACGAAGCCAACCCGGATGCTGTGCATGTGATCCTGAATGAGGGTACGGAGCGCGCGCGCGATGCTGCGCGCGATACCCTGACCGAAGTTCGGCAGGCCATGGGCCTGCACTACCGCCAGTAACGCAATCATGACCGAGCCAGAGCAGGACCGCCCCGCAAATTCCGTCATCGAGGATCCCGTAGCGGCCGCGGCAACTGCTCAGGCGCTGGTCCAGCCCGGCAGGCAGCAGGAACTGCCGTTCGCCATGGTCTATGGCCAGGCTGTTACCGAGATTCCGCAGGACCTCTACATTCCCCCGGAAGCGCTTGAGGTCTTTCTCGAAGCCTTCGAAGGTCCCCTCGACCTGCTGCTCTATCTGATCCGCAAACAGAACATCGACATTCTCGACATCCCCGTCGCCGAGATCACGCGGCAGTACATGGGTTATGTCGAGCTGATGAAGGTCGTGCGGCTGGAGCTTGCTGCCGAATACCTGGTAATGGCCGCGATGCTGGCCGAGATCAAGTCGCGCCTGTTGCTGCCCAGGCATCAGGAAGACGAGGACGAGGAGCACGATCCGCGCGCCGAGCTGATCCGGCGGTTGCAGGAGTACGAGCGGTTCAAGCAGGCCGCCGAGGATATCGACAGCCTGTCGCGGGTCGGACGTGACGTGCACCTGGCCAGCGCTGAGGCCCCGGTAGCGCCGGCGCAGCGCGCCCACCCGGACGTCGACATGCAAGAGCTGCTGCTGGCGTTGTCCGAGGTGCTGCGTCGGGCAGACATGTTCGAAAGCCATCAGGTTACCCGTGAACTCCTGTCGACCCGCGAGCGTATGGCCGACATTCTCGATCGGCTCAAGGGCGGACACTTCGTGCCCTTTGTCAGTCTGTTCACGGTCGAGGAAGGCCGCCTGGGCGTGGTCGTCACCTTCATGGCAGTGCTCGAACTCGTCAAGGAGCAATTAATCGACCTGGTGCAGACAGAGTTTCTGGCACCGATTCACGTCAAGGTGAGGGGAGAGGATGAACCAGCCGCCGCTTGAACACATTCTTGAGGCCGCCATGCTGGCAGCCGGCAAGCCCCTGTCGCTGGACAAGTTTCGCGAGCTGTTCGACGAAGAACGGGTGCCCTCCAACGATACGCTGCGTACTGCGCTGGCACGGTTGGGAGAGGCCTATGCCGATCGATCCTTCCAACTGAAGGAAACGGCCAGCGGGTGGCGCCTGCAGGTGCGCGAATCCATGTCACCCTGGGTCAGCCGCCTGTGGGAGGAGCGCCCCCAACGTTATTCCCGCGCGCTACTCGAGACGCTCGCCCTGATTGCCTATCGCCAGCCGATTACCCGCGGCGAGATCGAGGACATTCGGGGTGTGGCGGTGAGTAGTCACATCGTCAAGACGCTGTTGGATCGCGAATGGGTCCGGGTGGTTGGCCATCGCGACGTTCCAGGCCGGCCGGCGATGTACGCAACGACCAGACAGTTTCTCGATCACTTCAACTTGCGTAGCCTCAACGAGCTGCCACCCTTGGCGGACATCCGCGACCTCGATCAGCTTGAACCGGAGCTGGCGTTGCAGGATGAGGGCGTCGATGCCGCCGAAGATCGGAATACGCCGTGGATGCCCGTCGAGCCGCTCGCCCCGCTGGACCGGGCCGCTGGAGAAAGCAGTTTCCACAATCTGCTCGCGGAACTCAATTCGATGGAAGCGAACCTGAAAACCGACTTTGATGATCTCGAACCGGACACGCCTGACGACGGCCCGGATGAGGACGACTTCGAATCGGACGACGACCGGCCCTGAACTCCGCTGGAGCTGGTTCATGGCCGGTGCTATCCTGCCGCCCTCTGTCCCACATGAATTACGCCGGGAGGTGCTTGCAATGACAGACTCAGATGAATCGATGGTCCCTGTATCCGGGGAAAAGCTGCAAAAGGTCCTGGCCCGGATGGGGCTTGGCTCCCGCCGTGAGGTCGAATCCTGGATCCAGGCTGGACGCGTCAGCGTCAACGGTCAGCCGGCCACGCTTGGCTGCCGCATCGACAGTCTCGATCAGGTCAGCGTCGATGGACGTCCGTTGCGCCGTGATCTGGCCAGCGAAGTATCCCGCCGCGTCCTGATCTACAACAAGCCCGAAGGTGAAGTGTGCACCCGCGACGACCCTGAAGGCCGTCCGACCGTCTTTGCGCAACTCCCGCGGCTCAAGCAGGGGCGCTGGATCAACATCGGCCGACTCGATATAAACACCAGCGGCTTGCTGCTGTTCACCACCGATGGCGAACTGGCCAACCGGCTGATGCATCCCTCCTACCAGATGGACCGGGAATATGCGGTTCGCGTGATGGGCGAGGTCGATGAGGAAATGATCGAACGGCTCAAGGAAGGCGTGATGCTTGACGACGGTCCGGCGCGTTTCACCGATATCGTTTCCTCTGGCGGCGAGGGTATCAACCGCTGGTACCACGTCTGTCTGATGGAAGGCCGCAACCGCGAGGTCCGTCGTTTGTGGGAATCCCAGGGCGTGCGTGTGAACCGGCTCAAGCGGGTCCGCTTCGGGCCAGTCTTTCTCGGTTCTGAGCTGCCCGTCGGGCGCTACCGCGAAATGAAACAGAACGAGATCGATACGCTTAGTGCGGAAGTAGGCCTTGAGCCGATCGCGTTGCCGGTCATGAGCGTGAACGAGAAGGAAAAGCACAAGCGACAGGCGCGCAAACCTTCCATGCATCAGGCGCGTACGGTCAGGCGTACCAAAGTGCCGCGTCAGAGCTCCTGAGCAAGCGCTCTCGGACTGGATCGCCGACAGAAAGTTCAATTTTCTGTCGGTAAAATTGTAAAAATGCGTTGAGTGGTGGCTCATTGACGGTTTAGAGTGCGCGATCGGAACTCTAAGTTGACAGTGAGGTTGACATGCGTGCGCGCAATTCGTCCGTCCAGGGCGGCCGTAAGGGATACGGTTCTTCCAAACCATTCACTCGCCACCCCCTTACCGCGCTGATGATTGCATCGGGCCTGATGCCCGGTTGGTCATACGCCAACAACATTGTCGATGATGGCCGAACGGCTACCGATATAGCGGTGTCCGGGTCGGTTACCGACATCACCACCGGAACGGTTCGCGGCAAGGCCGGCTTCAACTCTTTCCACCATTTCGAACTCGACCAGGGCAACACCGTCAATCTGCATGTGCCGGGTGCGGCGAGCCATCTGGTCAACCTCGTCCATGATTCCCGCACCGTCATCAATGGCACGCTCAACGGGCTCAAGGGCGGCAAGATTGGCGGACACATCATCTTCGCTGATCCGCATGGTGTGGTGGTCGGCAGCAGCGGCGTGGTCAATGTCGGCAGCCTGACGGTCAGCACGCCCAGCGCCGCTGCGATGGACGAGATGCTCCATCATGCGACCAGTGGATTGTCCTCGGCCAGCGCGGCGGATGAATACGTCGACAAGCTGGTGACGGGCGATGTACCTATGGCGGATCTGGCCGCTGACGGCAGCAACGCCATCGTCATTCAGGGCATGATCAATACCAATGGCTCGATCAATCTTCACGGTGCTTCCGTGCTGGTGGGAGCTACTGCGCATCTTGAGGCCGGCACCGATGCGGCGCGGGCGGTGTTCAACAGCACGGTCAATACCGACGGCGTAGCCATTGGTGACGGTGTCTCCCGGCAGAATGGTGCCATCGTCATTACCGCCAGCAACGGCGTGGAGATTTCCGGCGAACTCGCGGCGCTGATGAGTGACGACAGCGGCGCGAATGTGCAGATAGCTGGACGCAAGTCGGTGGTCCTCAAGGGCGACGCGCAAATCGCCACGAGCGGCAAGGCCGGCAAGAACAGCGGTGACGTTACCATCGAGGCGCCGTCGATCAAACTGCAGGACAATGCCCGGGTCGTGACCCGGGCGACGGGTGCCGGTGAGTCCGGCGCGATCAATGTTCACGCCCTCAGCGACATCAGCTGCACCTTCTGCGACGAGGCCGCGACGCCTGAAACCCTGGATCAGCTGAAATCCGGACTGGCCACACAGGCCAATCCGTGGCTGTCAGCCAATCTTGGTACCGCTGAAGTGGTGATCGGGGAAAACGCCTCCCTGGACGCTGGCCATACCGATGCGACCAAGGCGGGCGACGTCAGCATTCAGGCCTACGCCGTCAATCGGCAGATGGCGGGCTACGCCAAGGCCACGGCCAGCATCGATATCGACGGGTCCGTCAGCGGACGCGACATAGCCATCGCCGCAGACGCGCGATCTGGTGTCTCGCGGGATATGCTCGGCATGATCCTCAACAGCTATGGCATGAAGCAGGATATTGCCAGACTCGCCCAGCTGAACAACTGGACCGAGGAGGAGACATGGGCAAACATCCTCGACACCCTGTATGAGCCGATCAAAGCCTACGCCGGCACGACCGATACCAACGCCTTTCTCTCGACTCCGACCAATTTCACCGAGCTGACCATGCTCGTGCCGAATCTCTCGGCTTACATTGCGCAGGCAGACGCGACCGTGGATATCGGTGCAACCGCCGACATCGACGCCGGTAATGACCTGGACATCTGGGCGCTGAGCAACCGCAACGTGGACAGCTCCACCTGGAGCATCCCGGTGCTGGGCTCGAAGATACCCTTCGGTTTCGACGCCGCGTACGGGCAGATATCCGGCCTGACGCAGGTCAAGGTTGCATCCGGCGCCACACTGAACGCCGGCCGGGACATGGCACTCGCCGCACACAGCGACAACACGCTGAACGTCACTGCTGCCGCCGAGAACAGCGTCGATGGCAATGGCAATGCGCTCAAGACCATGGGTCTGGGCTTCGGTATGGCGATGAGCGATATCGAGACCAGCGTCATCGTCGCCGACGGGGCGAATGTTACGGCCGGACGGGATGTCGATGTGGCCGCCCTGACCGAGCAGAGCATCGAGAACGACGTCAGTTTCAAGGCCAGCGGTGAGGGCGCCACGGGCGGCCCGGCAATCGGCATTTCGATTCTGAAAAGCAAGACTCGCGCAGAATTCAATGCCGACCTTGTCGGCGCTCGCGATCTCAAGCTGACCGCAGCCAACGTGGTGTCCCGCCAGATCAGTTCCGTGACGGTATCCGCCGGCGCCGCCGTGCCCGGCTACCTGGACAAGTTGAAGGCCAGGGCCAAGGAACAGGTTGCAAAACCGGTTACCGACTACGTCGGCACCGCCGTCAAGAACTTCTTTGGTATCGCACCCAGCGCGGAGACGACGCCTGAAGCGACTGACAGCAAGTTCCGTCTGGCCTCGGCACTGGGCATTACGCTGGCCGATCACGAGGTCGAGGCAGTGCTTGGCAAGGGTGGATCGGCGCCGAATATCGATGTGACCGGTGATGTCGCCGTGCAGGCCTGGCAGGATCAGAAGAACCTGCACAACAGCGCCCAGAGCAAGGTCAATGCCTCGGCCAAGCGCGACGACGGAACCACCGACGGCGCTGCGGTCAGCCTTAGCGTAGCGGCGGTCTATACCGAGCTCGACAGCAAGACGCATGCTCTGGTTGGTGATGGCACCACCGTCACTGCCGGTCGTATCGGCGTCGGGGCCGAATACCGGCAGCCGATCGGGCTGCTTGGCCTGGATCGCTGGGCATCGCTGAAAAACGTCTATGCCAACCTCAAGCTGCTCGCGGGCGGGCCCAATGCTGTGGTGGGCAAGATCGCTACCCAGTATGCCAACTCCACCGGTGAGGCTGACAAACTGGGCATGGCCGGCTCGCTGTCTGTATTGCGCAACACGATCGACACCACGGCCTGGATAGGCGATAACGCCACTCTCACCGCGACCTCGGCTGACGATGCCGCCTGGTCGAACAATGTATTCGAGGATCTGTTCCCGGCGATCGACAGCACAGCCGTGCTCGAAGCGCGGCGCAACGCCTTGCGCGCCGTGAGCATGGACTGGAACGCACCGCTTGCCGTGCACGCGGAGAACCAGCTCGAACAGCTGGCAATCGCCGGCAACTTCGACGCTCTGTTCGGCCTTCAGGGCAATGATGGCGGTGCAGTCGGGGCGGGCCTGAACCTGCAGTTGATGAACAACCGTGCCGTTGCCGGTATCGGCGCAAACGGCACCATCACCGCGGAGGCGGTGGATGTCAGCGCTTTGCAGGACGATTTGATCATTGGGGTCAGCCCGTCTGCAGGCAAGGGTGCCAGCGTGGCCGGCAACGGTTCGGTGGTGGTCAGTGTGATGGACGGCAGCGCGCATGCCTCGATCCATAACAGTACTGACGTAACCGCTGATCGTGTCAACGTCGAGGCCGAGCATCAATTGGGTCTGTGGAGCGCTTCCGGCGCCATTGCCGCCTCGGAAAACGTCGGCGTTGGCGTTGGGGTTGCGGTGAACGTCGTCAACACTGACGTCTACGCTCTGATCGGAGACAACAACGCTCGCACCAGCGACGTGAACAACTGGCGTCCCGAGTCGATGGGGGACGGCCTCGACGCTGCCAGTCGCGGTGCCTGGCTGGTCAACGATCTGGATCTCAGCGCACACAGCTCCGGCCAGAGTGGTGCTTTCGCCATCGCCGGTGCGCTGTCGCGTTCCGAGCAGGAACAGCAGCAGCAGGATCAGGTCGCTCAGCAGAGCGGCGGCGCTGACAAGGGTGCGCAGGACAAGGCGGGTAGCCTGGGCGAAGCGATCAAGATGTCGCTGACCAACGGCCTGGCCTTGATCACTGGCGAAGTCAGCAGTGCCAAGACCAAGGCCGCGGGTGCCGGCGACGCCGCCATGGACAAGCTGTCCGAGTACTGGACCAAGGTGCAGAACCTGTTCAGCGGCAGCAGTTCCGGCAATCAGGATGGCAGCAATAATCCGGCCGAGGGCTTCAGCCTGGCGGCGGCAGCCTCTGCCAGCGTCAACGTGTCGGCGCAGAAGAACCGCGCGCATCTCGGCGATATCGTGCTCGACCCGCGCGATGCCGGGCAGGGTAGCGAGGTCGATGTCCTTTCGCTGAACCAGACCCACCAGTTCAGCGGTTCCGGAGCTGGAGCCCTGACGCTGTCCGGCGGCGACAAGAGCAAGCACAGCTCGGCACTCGCTGGCGCCATGGCCTACAACCACCTGAAGAACATCACCGAGGCGCAGGTCGCACGCGTGACATTCAGGGCCAACGACCGGCTTGATGTTACCGCTGCCAGCAGTGGCGATCAGATCGCGCTCGGGCTCGGCCTTGCCGCTGCCACTCAGGGCGAGACCAACGTCGCTGTAGCGCTGTCGGGTTCGGCTGGTGTGTTCGAAAACCAGACCCGTGCCAGCGTCATCGACGCCGTGATCAATCAGCGTGCCGCGGCGCCGGGCAGCATCGGCGTCAACGCCTATGACCGTTCGCGTTCTCTGCTGGGCGGTGGCTCCTTCGCCTTCAGCAAGGACAAGGGTGGCAGCGGCGGCGGCTCGTTCGTTGTTGGCGTCATGGGCAATCAGCTCGAAGCCGAATGGCTGGGCAGCACGGCCAGCGACTTTGCGACTCTGGACGTGAAGGCCAATAGTGCCTCACGCGTACTGGCCGGCGCTCTGGGCGTTGCGGTCAGCACTGGCCAGGAAAGCGGTGCGGGTGCTGGCTCGGTGTTCGTGGTGGTCATGAATAACCAGGTCAAGGCCACAGTAGACGAAACCGACAATCGCGATTCGTCCCTGACCGGCGGCGCCGTGACGGTTGCGGCGGCCAGCGTGCCGGGTATGGACGCGCTGGATGGCGTGTTCAGCCACGATACCGCGGCGGGCACCACGACGGCCGAGGCCGGTCTCGACCTTGACGGCACCAGCACCACTGCCGACATCGACGTCAAGGCTGAAACCAACGATGGTCTGTTCAAGGAAGACGGGGTCGATACCAACGCCGGTGAAGGCTCGGCGACGGCCGAGACGACCACGCACAATCTCTTCGACAACGGCTCCATTGCCGGCGAAGCGATTCTGGGCATCGCCGGGGCGCTCGGCGCCACAGGCGGCAAGGCCGGCGTCGGCGGCGCCTTCGGCGTGGTCTACACAGGCAGCGAGTACGCAGCCAGTGTGGCCAACACCGACATCAACCTGACGGGCGACCTGAACATCGCCGCGCGGAACGAGACCGACGTGCTCGCCGCCGCGATCGGCGCAGCCGGGGCGCAGAATGTGTCGGTGGCCGGTTCGGCCGCGGCCCTGGTCGGCCGCGGTACCGTCAGCGCGAACCTGGACATGACCGGTCGTACACTCAAGGCGGACGATCTTGTGGTACAGGCCTTGAAGACAGGCGGGTTCTATTCGCTGGCAGGCAGCATTTCGGGCAGCACCAACACCGCTGCAGTGGGTGCGGCCATCAGTATCAACGACATGGAGCAGTCGGCCACCGCAGCCATAACCAATGGCACCTACGCGCTGACTGGCGATGCAACGCTGAGTGCTGCGCAGCAGAGCCGCATCATCACCGCCGCCCTGTCCGGGGCCGTGTCGGCGAGCGGTACGGGGGTCGGCGCGGCATTCACATACAATCGTATCGCTGACACCACCCACGCGCTGCTGCAGAGCGCCGCACTTACCGCGAACGATATGACGATCTCCGCCAGCCAGCCCAATCTGGGCGCGAGCATCTGGTCGCTGGCGTTCAACCTGGCCGCCGGCGGCGGCACGGCGGGTGTAGGCGCCGGTGTAGCGGTCAACCTGATCGATGCAGAGCGCTCGGCGAAGCTGGCAGGCAGTACGGTCAACCTGTCGGGTGATGCGAGCATGACGTCCGCACTGGACGGTGAGATATGGAGCATCGGTATCGACGCAGCCGGTGGCGGGACTGCCGGTGTTGGTGGCTCCTTCGCTGCAAACAACATCAACGGTTCTGACGCCGTGGTGATCGAAAATTCGACCCTCATCGCCACCGGAACGGGCCAGGCCCTGGATCTGGACGCCAGCGCTGGTAACGGTCTGACCATCGCTTCGCTCGCCGGCTCGGTCACCGGCGGCGGAACCGCGGCGGTCGGCCTGGCCGCTTCGGTCAACCGCATCGCAGCCGACCGTACGGCGCTGATCAGCGGCAGTAGCATCACCGATTTTTCCGACGTCAACCTGAAGAGCGGTGTCGAGCAGGCGATCTATTCGATTGCAGTGGCCGGCGGCGGAGCCGGAACCGTGGCGGTGAACGGCGCTACCACAACCAATATTCTCGCCGGTACCGAACGCGCCGCTATCGAGAACAGCGTACTCACCGTCGGCAGCCTCGATGTGACGGCCGCGCAGGGCAAGCGCACCATCTGGGGTCTGGGCGCGGTCGTCAACGGCGCTGGTACCGTTGCTGTGGGTGCCGCCAACGTCAACAACATCATCCTGGCCAAACGCGTCGCCGAGATCCAGGCATCGACGCTGAATATGACCGGTGCGCTGAATGTTGCCAGCGGCGGCGATGCGCTGATTCGCTCGGCTGCCCTGGGCGGCGGCGGCGCAGGTACCGCCGCGGTCGGCGCGTCGGTGGCAGTCAATGTGGTCGAGGGCGAAGAAACGGCGCGGCTTGACGGAGTCACCGTCAGTGGCGCCACCGGGTTGACCGTTGAAGTCACTCACGGCGAGGCCGATATAAAGACCCTGGCTGGTAACGTCCAGGGTGGCGGTAGCGGTGCCGGAGCAGGTGCGGTGGCGGTCAGTACCGTCGCCCAGACCCGCCAGGCACTGGTGAACGACAGCGTTCTCAGCCTTGCGAGCGGGGCCTCGGCGCGTGTCGAAGCGCTGACCACGGCGCGAATCGACACGCTAGCCCTGAGTGGCGCTGGCGCTGGCGCTGGCGCCGCGGTGTTCTCCAACACCAGCAATAACATCGATGCCAAGACTTATGCCCGGGTCACAGGCAGCCGCGGCTCGGCTGGCGCCATGCACATCAAGGCGCGCGACGCATCGGCCATCAACTCCCTCGCCGGTGGTGTAGCCGCTGCGGGGAACGTGGCAGTGGGCGTCGCTAGCGCGGTCAACCGTATCAACAACGACATCCAGGCCCAGCTCAGCGGCAACCGCGCTGGCGTCGGGTTCAGCCTGGCCGATCTGGCGGTCCAGGCCGAGTCGGATGCAGCGATCCGCACAGCATCGGTTTCGGCGGGTTTCTCGGGCACCGTGGCGGTCAACGTAGGGGTGTCGACCAGCCTGTTGAACACCGCGACGCGTGCATTGATTGATGATGGCGCTCGGGTGGTCGCGCAGAACAATGTCATCGTCACTGCGCTCAACCGCGACGTGATCAACTCCTATGGCGGCATCGTCGCCGGTAGCGGCAATGCGGCGGTCGGCGGCCTGGCCAGCGTAAACCTGATTCAGAGCTCCACCGAAGCGGCGATTCGCGGGACGACCACGCGCGTCACAGCCCTTGCCAAAGGGGCCGGTGCAAGCGTGGACAACGGTACGGTTAGCAACGCGCCAGACCCGGACGCCTGGGCTGATGCCGAGCAATTCAATCCGGAACTCGACCTGAGCACCGGTAGCGAAACCGTGCGCGGACTGGCTGTGCGCGCCACCTCCCTGCAGCAGGTCGGACAGGTCAGCGCCAGCGCGGCCGTGGCTCTGGTTCCGCTGTACAGCGGCGCAGTGTCCGGCCTCAACAACACCAGTGTACTGGGCGGCTCCACGCTGGCTGCGATCGATCAGGCGCAGATCAACCAGGACAATGTCGGTGCCGACGCGGCGCAACAGGTAAGCCTGGGTGCCTACAGCCATAGCTACACCTTCGGTGGCGTGCTCAACGGTGCGTTGTCGCTGGGTGCGTTTGCTGGCGCGGTCACCGTGGACAGCGGTGTCATGAGCCGCGATGTCACCGCGCGGGTGCGTGGAGCAAC
The DNA here is from genome assembly GCF_020025155.1 of Halopseudomonas nanhaiensis. Taxonomy (NCBI): domain Bacteria; kingdom Pseudomonadati; phylum Pseudomonadota; class Gammaproteobacteria; order Pseudomonadales; family Pseudomonadaceae; genus Pseudomonas; species Pseudomonas nanhaiensis. Next base: position 2,457,169 of record NZ_CP073751.1, on the reverse strand, counting down.
CTTGACCAGTCGCGGCGCAACGGATGTCGAGGCCGCGTCGACGCAGGCGGCCAGCAGCATCGTGGTCAGCGCTGCCGGCGCGATAGTGGGTCTGGCGGGCAGTGGCAGCATTCTGGTGCTGGAGAACAACACCGAGGCGCTGGTTGACCGTGCTAGCCAACTGACCGTGGGCAGCCTGTCACTCGACGCGTCTGCGATCAATTCACTGGCGCCAAGTGCGAATACTGCCAGCGGCGGCGCGGTAGCCGGCGGTGCGGGTGTGGCCTTCGGTTACAACGGCAGTACGGTCCGCGCCTGGCTTGGCGCGCAGGACGGCAGTACCGAAGGAAGGACGCGCGTCATCACGGCCGGAGCCGTAAACGTCGAAGCTGACAGCGTTACCCGGATACTGGGCAACAGCATCAGTGCCAGCGGTGGTGGTGCGGCCATGGCAGGTTCGGTCAACGTTTTCGTTGTGGAGAACGTCACTGAAGCCGGTGCCGGCAAGCTGGATCTGGGCAGTGCGGGCGCGCGTGCTGCCAGCCTCAGCATCGATGCCTATGACAAGCTGATCGCTCTGAGCAATGCTGGCTCCGCTGCGGTGGGCGGCGTGTCCCTGGGGGCTAGCGCAAACGTGCTGGTCGCCAACAACGCCACCCGCGCGATGGTGCTCGACAGCCAGATCTATACCGCGGGCAAGGCCGATGTGCTGGCCCGTCGCGACACCGATGTCCAGCTCTATACCGTCACCGGTGGCGTCGGCGGCAGCGCTGCCCTCGGTGGTAGCGTCGGCTTGCTGCTGCTCGGGTCCGGTGCGACTGCGGTTGATGGGTCGGATCCGATGAGCGAGCTGGATAAGGACGGTAATGGCACGCTGTCGATGGTCAACAGCTTCACCGATCGCGACGCCGAAGCTACCGAATACCAGACCATGGTGCTGGATGCCGATACCGGCGAGTACGTCCTGGTCACTCGCAGCAATGCTGGCGACATCGTCACCGTCAACGCCAGTGGCAATGTCGGTGCTGCCGGCGACCGACTCAAGAGCGGGACCACCTACAAGCATGAAACGCTGGCTCGGGTCTCGGGCGGGCGACTCGATGCCCAGGGCGCGGTGAAGGTCGAGGCTGCGGACTATCTGGCGACGCGCAATCTGGCCGGCTCGGCACAGCTCTCCGGCACCGCGGCGGTGGGCGCCGCCGTGGCCTATACGTTGTCCAACTCGCGCGTCAATGCTGAAGTCAACGGTCTGGTCAACGCCGGCTCGCTGACCATCAACGCTCTGTCCGGTGCGCTCGATGCAACCAAACCGGCGGTGAAGGTCGAGACCTACACCGGCGCAGGAGGTTTTGGCGTCGGGCTTGGCGCGGCAGTGTCGGTGGCGGAGATGAACAATATCGTCGGCGTCAGTCTGGGCGGAGTGCAGACCTACAGCGGCAAGCTCGACGCGTTGGCGCAGGATGATCTGGATCTCTCGGTCTATGCCAACGGCGCGGCGGTGGGTGCTGCTGCGGTGGGCATCGTGGTCGGCACCGGCATCCGCAACAGCGGAGTAGGCGTTGCGGTAGCCGACAGCTCTCGACTGACGGCTACCGGCATCGAGCTGGAAGCGAAGGGACTCGGTGGCAGTTCAGTGCAGAGCATTGGCGCCGCCGGCGGTCTGTTGGGGGCCGGCACTGCCGTCGTATCGGTTGCGCTGGACGGCACCAGCGTTCAAACGCGGGTTGGCGACAATGTGCTGCTTCACGGCCGTAGCGCCGGGGTATTGGTCAAGGCCAGTGCACTGCCGGAGGTATACGCCAGCGCGATCGGCGCCACGGTCGGCGGCGGTGCAGGGGTCGGTGCATCCTATGCCCGGGCCGAGGCGTCCACCCTGGTCAACGCTGCGCTGGGCAATTTCGTTGACGTGCAGGGCAGCGGTGGTCTGACCGTGCTGGCTGGGCTGGAGAACAACCGCTCCGGCACGGAGATCGATCCGAATCGGGCAACTGTTCGCGCCGAAGCGGTCGCAGGGAGTGGCGGAATCTATTTCAGCGCCAACGGTACGGTGGCCGAGGCGATCAACGCCTCACAGGTCTATGCCACCACCGGAACGGATCTCAAACTGCCCTCCGGTCGCGTCGAAATCAACGCGTCAAGCCGCACGCAGCAGTACGCCGACGCACTGGGCATCGCCGTGGGCGGTCTGGCAGTCGGCGCCTCGGTGGCGGAAGCGAAATCCACGACTGTCACGCATGCCAAGCTGGGCGACCGTGCGAACGATCGCAATCGAGGGTCGTTGGTTGACGACTTGATCGTGACCGCCATAGGTGAAGACATCAATCAGGCGAAGAGCGTCGCCGGAAGCGGCGGGCTGGTCGCGGGCAACGCTTCTGTGGCGATTACGCGTACCCATGGCACCACCCACGCGGAAATTGGTCAGGCCGTGGACGTCGCCATGCTCAGTCTGGCACTGACCTCCAAGTACACCGCGCTCTACGGCACGCACGCCGATTCGGTCAACGCCGCACTGGCCGGCGCGAGCGGAGCCGCGTCGAAGAACTACATCACCACGAACAGCAAGGCCTCCGTCGGCCGTGACGCCAAGCTCTACGCCGATAACGACGTACTGCTCAGCGCCAACAGCAATATCTTCAGTCGACATCTGGGCGAGGCGGCCTCTGGAGCGGGCGGCGGCGTCATCAGCGGTCAGGCGGTGTTCAACACCACCACAGTCACCTCCGACACCCTCGTCGATATCGGCGAGAACGCGGCGCTGCTGGCAGGCGCAGGGGCCCAGAATGCTCCGGGCAAGTTGATTGCTCGCGCCTTCACGCGGCACGAAGTGGACGAAGAAATCACCCTCAGCACCGGGGGCCTGCTGGCTGGCGGTGGCGTGGAAAACACTCACACCGCGGCACTGACCAATCACGTCCGCGTGGGCAACAACGCTCAGCTGACCTCATTCGGCCAGCTCGGTCTGGGGACCTATACGATCTCGGCCGCGTCCATCGATGCGCTAGCCAGCACCTGGGGCGCAGCGGGTATCGCGGTGGCCAAGGCGAAATCCACTGTCGTCAGTAACCAGACCGTTGAAGTCGGCGACGGGGCAGACCTCTCGGCGCTTTCCAACATCGAGCTGTCCGCCGGACGCGACCCGGAAGGCCTGTGGCAAACCCGGATCAATAGTAACGCAGTGGCGCACAGCGTGGTGCGTGGAATCATCGCCATTCCGGACGCCACCGCCGAGTCCTACATCGTCAATAGCGCCAATGTCATGGTCAAGGCGAACGCCAACGTGCTGGCGGCGCGCAATATCACGGTCGGCGGCTACAACGGCATCAATCATGCGGGCGCTGACGGCGAGGCTCGTGGCTACCAGCTGGGCTTCATTCCGGTGACGAGCCGCGACAGCCGTTCCAATGTGCTCAAGGACAGTGCGGCAACCCTGAACGGCAACTTCCTGGCCGGTCGGTACAACGAGCTGCTCATTAACATCGATGCCAGTGGCAACCTTACCCAGAACGCCGGGTTGCCGGTGCTGTGGGTGAATGAGGCGAGCTTCAACCCGACCCAGTTCCTCAATTCGATTCCAGGCATGGACGAGGTCACCAAGCGCATCCTCGGAAATACCATCGCCAACAGTGTCACCGGCGCTATTGCGCTGGGGCCAATGCTGGCGGCGGGCGGCAACATCACCATCAACGCCGATCGTCTTGCGGGCAACGCCACGCTGACGGCTAACGGCGGGCCGAAGATCGAGGTGATCAACCGTAGCAGCAAATATCTGCTGGTTGGCGATGCCCTGATCCCTGACCAGCCGGGCGGACGCGTGCTGTTCACCGGCGGTGCCGGGGCAGCGCAGTTTGCCGGGGCGACTATCAATCAGGTCAACGCCGACCGTCGCGCGTCAATCCGTATCGACAACAGCTACGCTGGCTCGTCGGGTAACGTCAGTTATGGTCCCGCGATCTTCCTCACCGGGGATCTCTACAACCTTGGCGGCCTGATTCACATTTCCAACGCGAAGGGCTCGCTGGGCCAGTTCGGCTCCACCTATGGTCAGCAAGTGCTCGTGGAAGTGCCCGAAGGCTCGATGTCGGTATTCCAGCCTAACGACTACTGGCCGGTAGGCGGCAACCCGTTGTCGGAGTGGAAGAACTTCGCGGGGGTGCCGGGCTCTGCCAACTATGCTATTCAATTGGTCGCCAACTACGTGTACGGCCCCGGCGCATTGCTGGTCAACAACTCCGGGGTGTTGCTGCAGGGTCCCATTTACGGCAATGCGTCCGGCAGTAGCGTGGTGCTGTTCGGCGCCTGCCTCCCGGCTTCGCTGAGCGCCGGAGCCAACTGCAACGAGGGTACGGCCAAATCGTATACGGGCTTCGCCGTCCAGTTCCGCGGTATAAGCAATGCCGACTCCTGGATGCCGGTCATCCCGGTCCTGAGTCTGCACAAGAGCGCGGCCAATTACGAGATGGCCGACCTGAGCGGCAGCGCGGCGAGCAAGCGCATCGTGGGCGGCCAGGTGGGTATCCAGGCCAAGTACATCGATATCAACGGCACCATCTCCAGTGGCCTGGCGACCAACCGATCGATCACAGTCGGTGCCAGTCTGGATACCTGGCTGGCCAGCCATCACTGCGCCACGAACACCTGCGTCACCGCAGTAGATATTCCGGTCGAGTATCTGAGCGCCAGCGGCGGCAGCAAGCTGATCAATGCCAAGTACGACTTCGTCAACCAGCGCATTCTGGTCGATGACGTCAATGCATCGGGCGGTGGCTTCGTCTATATGAAAGGCGGGATCATCAGTACCAATCCGCTCGGTCGTATCGAAGTCAACAACGGCTACGGCCAGGTCAGCGTAAACAATCTGTCCAGCGCCCAGCTGCAGCTGGGCAATATCGATACCGGTGCCGGTTCGGTCGGCATCGTGCAGATTGTCGACACCTTCAAGTCGCCAGCTTATGGTCAACCGGCAACGACCTGGTATGTGCACACGCAGGGCAGCGGGCTGTCGATCTTCGACAATCGCAACGGTGGCAGCTCGATCTCCAGCGCATATCTTGTCAGCAGCAGCGGGGCAAACAGCGCTACCTATAATCCAAGCGCCAACCTGCGCTATCAGTGGTCGCAAACGGCTACCCTGCAGCGTCAGATCGAGCGGACCGAGAACAGCATTTCGTCAAGTGACTGGGTCTGGTCCTATCCTCAGCCAAACGATCCGTGGCAGCTGAACGCCGGTTCGGTGGTGCAAGGCAATGCTGGCCAGGGCGTTTACGAGCAAAACATCAGCGGCTCGCTGGGCTCCGAATTCCGCCAGGGTGTCAATTACCATGGTTGCGACGACAGCATCGGGTCGAACTGCAACTGGGACTTCAAGGCCAGCGGACAGTACCCGGCCGATCATGCGCGCAAGGGCGAGTTCTATTCCAACTGGACCTATCGCTTCCCTGAGTGGGCGTCGATCACCGTCAGTCATTCGGTCAAGGCGGACAATCCGTTCCAGATCGCCTTTATCGGCAATGCTACGGGTTCGATCAATGCATCCACGACCAATGATCTGTTGCTCGGCGGCAAGCTGAACAACCCGGGCGGCACCACCACGCTGACGGCCGGCGGCAGCATCCTCAACATGCCTGAGGCGAACATATTCGCCAAGGACGTGGCGCTGACAGCGGGCGGGGCGATTGGTAACGCAGCCAGCGCGCTGCAGGCCAGCCTGGCCGCAGGCGGATCATTGCTCGCCAAATCGGGCGCGATGGGCATCAATATCCAGTTGGGATCGGATGCCCTGGTCCGCCAGATCAACGCGGGCGACGGCACCGGTGACGTGGTCATTCGCAGCCTTGGCAACCTGTTCGCCAGCCAGAACCTGGCCGCGACCGACGCACATGTCGTCGGTCGCAACATCGACCTGACGAGCACCAGCGGTAGCGTCGGCGAGAGCGGCAGGGCGCTTCGTATCCACGCCAAGGAAGTCTACAGCGCGAATTCCAGTAGTACTCACGGGGTGGTCAATGTGACGGCTAACCGTGACATCTTCCTTCACGAGATTACGGGCGACACCTGGGCTGGCAAGATCGCATCGGAAACCGGCAATGTATGGCTCAAGGTGGAAAATGGCTCGCTGTACGACGCCGGTCGCAGGCTGGCTTCCGACACGCTTGATGACACGCAGCGCGAAGCGGTCTGGCAGAAGCTGAGTCTTACCGAAAGCTTCGGGGCTCAGGCGAATATCTATCGCACCTCGGTGCAGCCGTTCGAAGATCAGGTTAATGCCAGCTACCGCGAGTTCTGGCGCCTTTCCGCGCTGGGTATCGTGAGTAACGGCGTTTTCGAACTCGACGCCGCCAACCTGGCATTCCTGCGTCCACTTGCGGAGTTGCGTCTCGGCGAGACCGGCCTGACCGATCAGCAGGTCGCGGACTACGCTGCCGGACGGTACGCCGAGCTGGAAGGTTTCTTCACGGCGAAGGTTGATGCGAACTGGCGGCAGCGAGCCGAATTTCAGAGCTTCGATACCGCTTTTGCCTACACCGCTTCGGCGGAGCAGGTGCGGCAACTCACTGAAAATGCCATCTGGACGGAAGGCGAGCTTCGCTACGCTATCGACAAGACCGCCCTGGGCCCGGCGTCGGGTACGGCGGTTGGCTCGGCTGACCCGAACCTGTCCGGTCGCACCGTGACGGTCCAGGTCGGCAAGAGCATCGGGCAGCTGGCGGACAGCCTGACGATTGACGCCGCGAAGCTGCGTTCCGGCGACCTTACCGCTCAGGAAGCGGCGGCGCTGGCAGTGGCCAACGCGCCGGGTGATGTGGTTCTCAATCGCAATGCAGGCGGTGACATAGTCAGCCTCACCGTGAACCGTACGCTGCCGTTTTATGTCGCAGCATCCGATCGATTCGATGCGACGGTTGGCGGCTCGATGTACCTGCAATCAGCCGGTGATCTGAAGGTGGGTTCGGTGAATGTCGCCGACAATGCCCGGCTCGCGGCTGCGGGCAGCATTCTCGCCGCCTCTGGCGCCCCAGGCAGCTTCACCGTCGGACAGGACATCACGCTGCTTGCCGGTACAGGTAGCCTTGGTACCGCCGACGCGGTGAGCAATATGCTTACGCTGGATGTGGGCGGGCGTCTGCTGGCTGCTTCTGCCGGCCAGGATGTGGCGCTGCGCTGGACCAATGGGGACTTCCGCCTTGGACAGGTATTCGCGGTAGGCGACATCCATCTGGACGCGCTCGCTGGAAGCATGCTGGGTCAATTCGACGGTCTGGCAATCAGTGGCCGCAACATCAACCTTTTCGCCCGTGACGACATCCGTAGCCTCAACGGAGCTCTGCAGGTCGAACTTGAGTCGGCCAGCAGCGGGCGGGTGTCGGCGCAGGCGGGTGGGGACGTATCGCTGACCAGCGGCAAGGCGCTGTCGGTCTCTCAGGTTTCTGCAACGGGTGCGCTGAGCATTGCCTCGCTTGCCGAGCTGCTGGTGCAGTCAGCCACTGCCGGCGGCGACCTGACGCTGAATGCAGACGGTGACATGACCCTCGGCCAGGCGCAGGCTGGCGGCGATCTCTTCGTCAATGGTCTGGGTGCGGTCAGCCTGCAGGATTCTCTGAGCGCGAGCGCCGATCTGACCCTCAGTGCGGCGTCGCTTGTCATGGCGCACGGTTCGACGATGAAGGCGGCCGGCACGCTCGCGCTGAGCACCGACGGCGATATGGTGCTGGGCCAGCTGCAGTACACGGGCGATGGCTCAACTGATCTGTTCAACCTCAGAGCCGGTGGATCGCTGACGGTCAACGGGGACGGCCAGACCAACCTGCTGGCCTCTGCTGCGGGCCGTTCGATCATTGAGGCTGGCTTGGGCATCGGGACCTCGGCAGCTTCGCTGCTGGTCAATCTGCCCGAGCTGACCGAAATCCGCGCGTTGGCTGGTGACATCCATCTCACCCATGCGCAGAACCTGTCGGGCAGCCTGATTCAGGCTCAGGCCGGCAGCGTTTCACTCATCAATGATGGTGGCGAGCTTGACTACGGCACGCTCGATGCTCGCAATTCATTGAGCTTCGGCGGGGGCAGCCTGACTGCAGGGCGCGTGACCGCGCAAACCGGAAACGTGCTGGTCCGCGCAACAGGCGATGCGGATGTCGATAACCTGAGCAGCGCCGGCTGGCTGGATGCTGAAGTCCGCGGCGCTGCGTCGCTCGGCCAGCTCATTGTTGGAACGCAATCCCGGCTCGATATAGGCAATGATCTACAGCTCGGTTCGCTGACTTCGGGTGGCGATGCGCAGCTGGCGCTGGGTGCGGCTGGGCTGATCGACCATCTCGATGTTGGCGGTGATCTGATGGTGTCGGTCATCGGCGCGCTTGAGCTTAACGAGGGCACCGTTGCCGGTGACGCAACGCTGCGCCATGTAGGCGCAAGCGGGACGTCTCTCCACTATGGCGAGCTGGCTATAGGACAGACCCTTACGGTGTCCGGTGCCGGTGACTGGACGGGCGATTCCGCGCGGGTTGCAGGTGACATCAGCTTCGACGTGGGCAACGCCGAACTGGGATTGCTGGAAAGTACTGCAGGAGAGCTGACGCTCACAGTCGATGGGCGGCTGACTGGGCAAACACTGCGAACCGGGCGTGGAAATATTGCAGTTACCGCTGATACCGCGTCGCTCGCCAATGTCGATGCCGCGTCTTCGATGAAATTGCAGACTGGCGGTGACATGACGATCATCAATGGCCGCAGTGGCAGCTCAATGGTGATCAGTGCAGGCGGGTCGGCAGCACTGGATCACTTGGTAGCGGGCGGTCACGCACAGTTCGACATCGACGGTGACCTGCGTCTGACGTCGCTTGTCGGCGCCGCCAACGCAGAGCTGCATCTGGGATCTGCTGCGCAGATCACCACACTGGACCTGGGCGGCGACCTTGCATTGTCAGTAGCAGGGCCTCTGGATCTCGATCTGGCTCGGGTTTCGGGCCGCGCTTCCCTGACACATACCGGCAGCGCCGGGACGGCGCTGTCCTACCGGCAGCTGAACATTGGTGAAAGCCTCGCAGTGTCAGGCGCTGGCGACTGGTCAGGCGCGCTTGCCCAGGTATCTGGCGACGCCCGTTTCGATGTTGGCAGTGCACGGCTCGGGTTGCTCGAGAGCACCACAGGCGTGCTATCGCTCGAAGCGGCCGGTTCGTTCGCAGCGGATGAGCTCCACAGCCGTCAGCAGTGGGTACAGCTGGTCGCGCGTAGTGCTGACCTGGGTAACGTCTCGGCCGCCACGACGCTCGATGCTCACACCGCTGGAAATCTGACCATCTTGACCGGTCGCAGCGGCGCCAACATGGCGTTGACTACCGAAGCAGGCTCGCTGGGCACCATCCGCTTCGGTCAACTGGCGGATGCCAACGCCGCGGGTGTGCTGGACGTGGCTCACCTGCAAGCCGGTGCAGATATGCTGGTGCAGACCGACGGCGATGTATTCGGCGGCAACGCCGAGGCGGCTGGTGAACTGCGCATGATTGGTCGGAATCTGTTCTTCGGGCGCGCCCAGAGCCTCGGTACCGATGTATACCTGCAGGCCACTGGCGCCGCGCCGGAAGGCAACGGCAATATCACTGGCCTGCTGGTCGATGCCAAGCGTGACGTTGCGATTCTTGCCAACGGTAATCTCAACATGCCGACCGTTCGCTTTGGAGGCACCTATTCGCTGAAGGCGGGACGCGACCTTGTCGTAGGCGTTGGGCAGGACCTCAACGTCGGTGGCACGGCCGAGGCCGGGCGTGATCTGACCTTCGTTATCGGCGGCAGCGTTGATCTCGAGGGTGTGACGGCGGGCCGTCATGTCAGCATCCGCTCCGGGGAATACATCAACATCCATGACAGCGTCACTGCGGGTGGGAACATCAGTCTGAATGCCAACGGTGGCGACATCACTGTCGGCAACGGCATTACCTCGACCGCTCAGCCCTATCTGGGCCAGGCGCTGCGCGGAGATGTTCTGCTCAATGCAACGGGCAACATTTCCAGTGGACTGGTCCGGGCGGCGGACGGCAAGGTTGTCGCTGACGGAAACAATCTCTCCTTCGGCAGCATCAATTCTGCTGAAACCGTTGACCTTCTTGCACTCGGCGCGATTCGCGTCGGCAACAGCGTCAGCCAGGGCGATCAGCAATGGACTGCCGGGGCCGGGATCGGCTTCGACAGCCTGCTGACACAAGGGCAGGCGCTGCTGGACAGCCTGTTGGACACGCGTGGCGGCAGCATCCAGGCCGCTCGGGGTATTGTCGCCAACGCAGGCTGGCGCAACGGAGTCGCGACGCCAGCGTCGCTGGTGCTGCAGCAGACTGTCGCACCCACGCTGAGCCTGTTTTCCGGCAACCTGATCAAGGTGATGGATGCACAGGTTGGCGAATCGGCTGATCTGCACGCACAGCACATCGAGTTAGTCGGCAAGCATACTGGCGCAGGGCAACTCGACCTGACCGTAACCGGCTTGAACAACAATGGGTTGGCGGGAGAGACCTTCCGCGCCGGGCTGGACGCGCGGAAAATCGTCGTGAGCCTGCTGGATACTGCCTTTACGGAGTTCGATACCACCGCAAGCCAGGTCGATTTCGTGGACGCGCGCAACGTGGATGTGCTGCTGCTGACCACGCCTCAGGCGGTAGTGAGCGTGGACAACGTCTCTCCGGCGCATCGCTTGACTGCCGATGTACAGGTGCATGAGATGGACAAGAAGTTCTGGCTCAAGCAGAACGGCATCGAAAGCTACACCGATGGATATGTCTTGCACCGCAACGCGACGCACCTGGTTCGTGTGCCCAACTTCGCCGAGGGTCATGTCGACGGTGGTGTGGACTACCAGGCGATTACCTCGGCCGATCACGCGGACATCCTGCTCTCTCGGCAAAACGTGCGTCTGCGGCTTGGCCACCTGATGAACCGGACGGCCGGGTACGTCACACCCAAGGCAACCATCAAGGACCAGGATCCAGCCGTAGCCCCGCTGAATACTGACTGGCAGGCCTTTCAACAGGCCGCTCAAGGAGAGCAACAAACGTGGGGAATCTGAAGCGTAAAACATTGGCCAGGAAAGGAATCGTGCTGGGGGTCATGGTCGGTGCCGAGTTGTTCGGCGGCTCGGCATGGGCCCAGGCCCTGCCCCCGGGGCAGGTCGATCCCGGGCTGGTGCGTGATCAGATTGAGGAGCAGCAGAGACAGCGAGTCATCGAGAATCGTGCCCGGCGCATCGAGGTGCCGGCGCTCCGCGGCGAGCAGCCGGCAGAAGGCGATGCGCTGCCGTCGGAAAGTCCTGAGTTCGAACTGGAGAGCATCTCGTTCAATGCCTCGACGTTCCTCGAGAAGGCCGAGCTCCAGGCGGTTGCCGAGCGATATGTAGGTCGGCCGATAACCTTTGCCGATCTGAATGAGCTGGTTCGCACCATCAACAGCCAGTACAGCGAAGCGGGACAGCTGACCGCGCGAGCGATCATTCCGCCGCAGTCGTTGGAGAACGGCATCCTGCGTATCGTCCTGGTCGAATCGAAAGTTGACGGTGTGCAGTTCTCGGGCGAGCGCAGGGTTCGCGACGCCTTCTACCGCCAGCGTTTGCAACTTGAAGAAGGTGCCACGCTTGATAGCCCTATGCTTATCGAGTCGATCCGCCGCTTCAATGCCACGACTCCTGGCCCGCAGCTCAGCGCGGGACTTGCTCCCGGCGAGCGCTTCGGCACGACCCGGGTGGACATCGAAGCGTTCGAGCCGGACCCCTGGGCCTGGTCGCTGTTCGTCAACAACTACGGTAATGAAAGTACGGGTCGTGAGCAGTACGGCGGCACACTGAACTGGTTTTCACCTACCGGCGTGGCAGACAATCTGGGGGTGATGCTGGTCGCCACCCGCGGCACTCAGTACTACAACCTGCGGTACTCGCGACCGGTAAACCGCAGCAATGGTGTCGCCTGGGTCGAGGCTGGCGCAAACAGCCTGCAGATCGAACGTGGTCCGTTGGCCGATCTGAACATCGAGGGTGATTCGACCAACTATGGGCTGGGCTATGACCACCCGTGGCAGCTGTCGGAAAAGTGGCTGCTGTTGGGCGGGGTGGCCTATACATTCCAGAATTCCGAGACGACAATCGAAGGCGTTCCGCTGAGTGAAGTCGATATTCAGGAAGCCGTACTGAGCGGTCGCTTCGAGTACCGCGCGGCGCCCTGGTATGTCAGATACGAGCAGCGCGTGCGTCAGGCTGCGACTGACAACAAGGTCACCGGCGACAGTGGCAGCTTCACTCTGCTTGATGGTGATACCTACGCGGCACGGCCGCTGGGAGAGCGCTTCGAGCTGGTCGGCAAGTTGGGCTGGCAGTACGCGACCAAGGACGACGAGCTGCCGTCGGCCCTGCTCAAGCAGTTCGGCGGATTGAGCAATATGCGCGGCTACGACCCGGGCATCATAGCCGCCCCGTGGGGAGCGCATGTTTCTCTGGAAACGCATTGGAATATCAGCAAACGCTGGCGTCCCTATGTGTTTCTCGATTACGGACGCGCCATGCAGCTGGGCAGCGAGGATGTCGATCTAGCCAGCGCCGGACTCGGGCTGAACATGCAGTGGGGCAAGCATGTATCAGCCAATCTCATTGCGGCCGCGGCAATGGAAGAGGTGGTACCAGATCAGGACAGCGGCCAGGCGATGCTACAGATCGTCATTCGCTAGAAATCATCAAAGTGTTTTGGAGAAAAAAGGATGTCAACGCTGCTGCTGTACAAGGAAATCAAGGCACTCAATCGCGACGAGCACAAGTCGCTGAAGCTGAAGACTACCGGCGATTGCCGTTTCGCCGAGTCGACACATATCGTTCCCCTGGCTGGCCTGGAATTCTTTCAGGCGGCACGTGCGTATCCGATCGTCTTCGTCGGCGAGGGCGAGAGCACCAGCCCGATCGCTCTGCTCGGGCTCAAGGAAGGCCAGAATAGCTACCTGCAGAAAGATGGTCAGTGGCAGGCCAACACTTATGTACCGGCCTTTATTCGCCGCTATCCGTTCGTGCTGGCGCAGGGCGAAGACGAGCAGTTCACCGTCTGTTTCGATGAGGCCTACCGGGGCTGGAACAGCGAAGAAGGCCGCGAGTTGTTTACCGAGGCGGGCGAAAACAGCGATTATCTGAACGAGATGATTCAGTTCCTGCAGAACTTCACCGCTGAGATGCAGCGTACCCGGCAGTTCGTTGCAACCCTAATCGAACTGGATCTGTTGGCACCGCGCACCCTGAAGCTGGCCCATGCCAGTGGTGAGACCTTCATGCTGCGCGACTTCCTTGCCGTGGATGAGGAAAAGTTTTTGCAGCTGGCGGAAGACAAGGTTCTTTCGCTGCATCGGCAGGGCTTTCTGGGCTGGATCTACGCCCATCTGATGTCACTCGGTAACGCCAATCAACTGTTCGAGCATTACCTGGAATCCAAAACCAGCGCCTCGACCAGGCACTGATAGTCGACAAGGAGCCGAGCCCTGCGTTCGGCTCCTGAATCGGGTCAGACCATCACCCGGTTCCGTCCGGACTGCTTGGCCAGGTACATCAACTTGTCACAGCGGTCGATGAGGTCGCGGCTGGTCTCTTCAGGCTGGCGCATGACCGCACCCAGGCTTACCGTCATGCATATCGGCTGACCATCAATTTCAAACTGCATCGCTTCGATCGCGCGACGGATGCGTTCTGCAACGATGCGCGCTGAAGCAAGATCGGTATTGTTGAGCAATACCACGAATTCCTCCCCTCCCAGCCGGAACAGACTGTCGACCGCCCGGAGACAGTCGTGCGTGCAGCTTGCCATCGCCTTCAAAGCCTCATCGCCGTAGGCGTGGCCGAAGCGATCATTGATCTGCTTGAAATGATCGATGTCGACAACAAGCAGCGATAGTGGCGTGCGGTGCCGAATGGATAGCTGCACTTCCCGATCCAGAGCCTGGCTGAGCGCCAGGCGGTTGCCGGTATTGGTGAGCGTGTCGCTCAACGCGCTGCTCACCGCCTCGTGATACATCAGAGCATTGCGCAACGGATATAGCAGGCTGCCAATCAACGTCTCGAGACTCGCCAGCTGGACTTCACCAAAACGCTTCTGGCGGCTGAACTGCAGGTCACCGAGATACTCGCCGGCGTGGGTAATGCGATAACTGCAACGGTGCGTGGCACTCTGACCGTAGCGGAGATGAAAGCGCCGGCCATCATTGCGATACTCCATGCCGTCCACGGCCAGACAGCGAGCCAGCTCCTGGTGGAAGATGTCCAACAGACGATCAAGCTCCAGCGTGGTCTGCAGTAATTGCGTCAGACGTTGCAGGACGGCGGCTACCGGCACAGGCCGCGATACGGCCCGCTTCGGCGGCGCAGCCGCAGAGTTGGCCTGGCTCAGCTTGAGCCTGGCGGAGTCGAAGTCGATAGTATTGCCCTGGATTGATGACATCACGGGTGTCCTTGACGTGAAGCAGCGAATGGCGATACCTCTGCAGGTTGTGTGCCATCACGGGCAAGGCTATTTAATTCAGAGGGTTACGGCGGTTCGAAGGCGTGTGAACCAAGGAGGGCGGCAAGATCTTGCCGCCTGCTGGAGGGCCGTTGCGACGTTCAGCGCTGCCGCGTCAGATTATGGGCGCCCCTGTTGCGCATCCAGCGCCTGTCCGTTCACCGAGGCGCTTTCAGGACCCAGTAGATACAGGAAAGCCGGAGTGATCTCTGCGGGTTCAGGGTTCTTCTCCGGCGGCTCACCAGGGTAGGCCTTGGCTCGCATGGCCGTCCGTGTGGCACCGGGGTTGATGCTGTTGACGCGTATGGCACTGGTGCCATCCTGTTCGTCCGCCAGTACCTGCATGAATCCCTCGAGTGCGAACTTGCTTACTGCATACGGGCCCCAGTAGGCACGGCCCTTGCGGCCAACCGTGGACGACACGCAGACAATTGACGCGTCACTCGCAGCACGCAATAGCGGCATCATCGCCTTGGTCAGCATGAACGGGGCGTTGACGTTTACCTGCATGAGCTGCAACCAGGCGTCGGTCTTGACGTTGTCGAGCATCGTTCGCGGGCCCAGCAACGCGGCGTTGTGCACGAGCCCGTGAAGTTTGCCGAATGTCTCGAACAGCTGGTCGGCCAGATCGTCATAGTCCTTTTCGACCGCCGTCTCGAGATTCAGTGGGCAGATGGCGGGTTGAGGATGACCGTTAGCCTCGATCTGGTCATACACTTCTTCAAGCTTGGCGAGCGTCTTTCCCAGCAAAACCACCGTTGCGCCATGGGCCGCGCAACTCAGCGCGCAGGCTCGACCGATTCCATCTCCGGCTCCCGTAATCAGAATTACCCGACCCTTGAGCACGTCTGCGGGCGCTGAATATTCGAACATTTGCTACTTCTCCTTGAGGCGCTGTTCCAGCCACGGCCGAAGATCGGCGGCGCTGGTGACACTGTGCGACGCTTCCCACAGGGCGGGGTCGTCGCCGATCGGCAAATAGCCATACAACGCAGCGACGGTCGGCATGCCGGCGGCGCGTCCGGCCTGAATGTCGCGCAGATGATCACCAATGAAAACCGAGTGTTTCGGTTCGACCCGCATCGCACTGCATGCCTTGAGTACCGGCTCCGGGTGGGGCTTGCTCATGGTCACCTGATCGGGACAGACCAGCGCGCTGCAGCGCCGTGCCAGGCCCATCTCTTCCATGAGCGGCATGCTGAATCGGCTTAGCTTGTTGGTGACAACGCCCCACGGCAACTGTTGATCGTCCAGCCAGTCGAGGAGCGGGGAAATACCCGGGAAGGGCCGGGTGAACAGCGCCAGGTCAGCTTCATAGCGATTCAGAAAGTCGTCGCGCAGCTCGTCAAAACCGGGTTGATCCGGGCGGATGTCGAACGCTGCGCAGATCATCCCCACGGAGCCATTGGACACGGCAGGCCGCACCCGCTCCGGATCGACTGCGCAAAGCCCGCGATCGGCCCGCATTGCCTGGATGATGGCCATGAAGTCACCGGCAGTATCGAGCAGGGTGCCATCCAGGTCGAACAGGACGCTGGTGAGCATGATCAGACTCCGCGCTGGCAGTGAATCATGTAGTTCACGTCAACGTCGGGAGCCAGCTTGTATTGACGCGTCAGCGGGTTGTACGTCAGACCGGTAATGTCCTGCAGCGCCAGCCCGGCATCCCGGCTCCAGGAGCCGAGTTCGGCAGGGCGGATGAACTTGGCGAACTCATGTGTCCCCCGTGGCAGCATCCGCAGCACGTACTCCGCGCCGACAATGGCAAACAGGAACGCCTTGGGATTGCGATTGATGGTCGAGAAGAAGACATGGCCGCCGGGCTTGACCAGCTGCGCGCAGGCACGAATGACCGAGGATGGGTCAGGCACGTGCTCGAGCATCTCCAGGCAGGTCACGACATCGTATCGGCCGGCGTGCCGCTCTGCGAAGGCCTCGGCGGTGCTCTGTTCGTACTCCACCTCGACGCCTGATTCGAGCTGATGGAGGCGAGCGACCGCCAGTGGCGCTTCGCCCATGTCGATGCCGGTTACCTTCGCACCGCGCAGCGCCATCGCTTCGGCAAGGATGCCGCCGCCGCAGCCGATGTCCAGCACTTCCTTTCCGGCCAGCGGAGCGCGTTGATCGATCCAGTTGGTTCTCAGCGGATTGATCTCGTGCAACGGCTTGAACTCGCTATTGCGGTCCCACCAGCGGCTGGCCAGTGCTTCGAACTTGGCGATTTCTGCCCGATCGACGTTAATCGTCATGCTGATCCCCCTGTTTGATGTCTCGCGCCCATTCGCGGGCTTCGGCGAGGATGCCCGGCAGGTCCATGCCGAGCAGTTGTCCGTCCTTCACACGGGCCTTTCCGGCTACCCATACGTGGGACACCTGAGCCGCGGAAGCGCTGTACAGAATCTGCGATAACGGGTTGTATACCGGCTGCTGTGCGACGCCCGACAGGTCGATTGCCACGATATCGGCCGACTTCCCCGGCTCAAGCGAGCCGATCTCATCGCCCAGGCACAGCGCCCGCGCACCGCCCAGCGTGGCCATGTGCAGCGCGGTATGCGCATCCACGGCGGTAGGCTGTCCGGTGAGCCCCTTGGCCAGCAAGGCGGCGGTGCGCATCTCGCCAAGCATGTCCAGGTCGTTGTTGCTGGCTGCGCCATCGGTACCCAGCGCCACGTTGACACCTGCATCGAGCAGCCGCTGTACAGGGCAAAAGCCGCTTCCCAGTTTGAGGTTCGATTCCGGGCAATGGATGACGCTTACGCCTAATTCTCCCAGCATCGTCACGTCGTCATCGTTGACCTGGGTCATGTGCACGGCCTGCAGGCGCGGGGTCACCAGATTCAGCTGGTCGAGCCGCTGCAGTGGCCGCAGCCCGGTCTGGCGCACACCTTCCTCGACTTCGAATGCGGTCTCGTGAATATGCATCTGAATCGGCAGGTCCAGCTCGTCGGCAAGCGTGCGGATCCGGTTGAGCACCTCGTCGCCGACGGTGTAGGGCGCATGCGGGCCGAAGGCAACCTGCACCAGACCATTGTGCTTGACCTCGTCGTGCAGCCGCAGCCCCTTGCTGATCGCCTCGGCGCTGTCCTTGGCCCCGGGAATGGGATTGTCAATGATGGGGAAGGCTACCTGTGCGCGTATGCCGCTTTCCATGGCAACTCGTGCCGTTACCTCAGGAAAGAAATACATGTCGGCGAAACAGGTGGTGCCACCGCGGAGCATTTCGGCTATGGCCAGTGAAGCGCCGCAGCGCACGAAGGCTTCGTTGACCCATCGTGCTTCAGCAGGCCAGATGTGGTCGTTGAGCCAGCTCATCAGGGGCAGGTCGTCTGCCAGGCCGCGAAACAGGCTCATCGCCGCGTGGGTATGGGCGTTCACCAGGCCGGGTATCAGCACCTGCTCCCCAAGCTGCAAGCGTTTGTCGGCATTGATGTCGGCAGCGCTGGCCTGGCTTGGCAGGCCGACGATGCGGCCCTGGTGGATGGCCAGGCAGTGGTCCTCGAGAATCACCCCGGCAGGTACCACGGGCACGATCCAGCGCGCCTCGATCAACATGTCGATGCGTTCAGGTAGCGCAGTCATCGGTAATTCGCTCTGTTTCATAGCCGCGCAGTATAGCGCCGGGCCTGCTGGCATGCAGTCACAATTCATTACGGAAGCAGTCAGGAGCGGTATACTGCCGGTTTGCTTCTGGAGTCCGGTATGCAGCCTCAACAACAGCTCGTCGCAGAACCTCAGGTGCGGGCCATCGAATGGCGGGGGGACTCGCTGCGCCTGATCGATCAACGTCTGCTCCCGGGTGAAGAAAGCTATGTCGACTGTTCAGATGCAGCCGAGGTGGCCGAGGCGATCCATGTGATGGCTGTGCGCGGAGCGTCCGCAGTCGGCATCGCCGCTGCTTACGGCATCGCGCTCGCGGCGCGGCGGCTGGGTGAGGCAGAGGACTGGAGCAAGGCTCTGGAGGCGGATTTCACCCTGCTCGCGGCCACGCGTCCCGCCACGATGCACCTGTCATGGGCGCTGCGCATGATGCGCGAGCGCCTTCAGCGGCTGCTCCCCGGTGCGGATGTCCCGGCCGAGCTCGCTCGTGCGGCGGTGTCGATACATGAGAGCGACCTGGAAGCCAATCGCACCATGGGCAAGCTCGGCATGCAGCTGATCCGCCGGCATCACAAGACACGTCAGCGATTGCTCACGCACTGCAACGCAGGTGCCCTGGCCTCCGGAGGCTATGGCACTGCGCTCGGAGTGGTGCGTGCGGCGCACGATGCCGGGCTGGTCGAGCAGGTCTATGTCGATGAGACGCGTCCATGGTTGCAGGGTGCACGTCTGACCGCCTGGGAGCTGGCGCGAGAGGGCATTCCGGCGGTGCTGAATGTCGACGCCGCAGCAGGCCATCTGATGAAAACGATGGATATCACCTGGGTCATTGTCGGCGCAGAGCGCATCGCGGCGAACGGAGACGTGATAGCCAGGATAGGCACCTACGCGCTATCGATCCTGGCCATGCATCACGGGCTGCGTTTCATGGTTGTCGCGCCCAGTTCGGCGATCGACCCGGCGCTCGAGGTCGGGGATGATGCCCAGCTTGACGAAGGCGATTCCGACGACGTGCTGATCGTCGGCAATCGTCGGCTCGACGCCGGTGTGCCGGCCTTCAATCCCGCCTTCGACGTCACACCTGCGGATCTGATCGACGCCATCGTGACCGAGCGCGGCATTGTCGAGCGCCCTGATGCGCGAAAGCTCGCTGATCTGGTCAGTCATCGCCATCTGCACTGACCGGACCGTGCTTGTTCTGCACTCGCCCTGGTCCCGCTTCCACCTGTCATGCGGCTCCCTGCACAGCACTCTGTGTGGTATGATTTCCGGCTTTGACCGAGCCTCTGCCACGGGGCCGCATGCGCCGCACTAACGCTAGGGGCAGCGTCAGGTTGCCGACAATAAAAGGAATGCCGTTTCATGGGTGAACTGGCCAAAGAAATCCTTCCAGTCAATATCGAAGATGAACTGAAGCAGTCGTACCTCGACTACGCCATGAGCGTCATCGTCGGCCGCGCGCTGCCCGATGTGCGTGACGGTCTGAAGCCGGTTCACCGTCGTGTTCTGTTCGCCATGAGCGAGCTGAACAACGACTGGAACAAGCCATACAAGAAGTCCGCGCGTGTCGTCGGCGACGTGATCGGTAAATATCACCCGCACGGCGACTCTGCCGTATACGACACCATCGTCCGTATGGCGCAGCCGTTTTCACTGCGCTATCTGCTGGTCGATGGTCAGGGCAACTTCGGCTCGGTCGATGGCGACAACGCCGCGGCGATGCGTTACACCGAAATCCGCATGACCAAGCTCGCCCATGAGCTGCTGGCGGATCTGGACAAGGAAACCGTCGACTGGGTGCCCAACTATGACGGCACCGAGCAGATCCCGGCGGTCCTGCCCACCAAGGTGCCGAATCTGCTGGTCAACGGGTCCAGCGGTATCGCGGTGGGTATGGCGACGAACATTCCGCCGCACAACCTGACCGAAGTCATCAGCGGCTGTCTGGCGCTGATCAAGAATCCGGACATGACCATCGACGAGTTGATGGAGCACATCCCGGGTCCGGACTTCCCGACCGCGGGCATCATCAACGGCCGCGCGGGCATCGTCGAAGCCTACAAGACCGGCCGTGGCCGGATCTATGTACGAGCGCGCTGCGAAATCGAAGACATCGACAAGGTCGGTGGTCGCCAGCAGATCATCATCAGCGAGCTGCCGTATCAGTTGAACAAGGCTCGCCTGATCGAGAAGATCGCCGAGCTGGTCAAGGAAAAGAAGCTCGAAGGCATCAGCGAGCTGCGTGACGAGTCCGACAAGGATGGCATGCGCGTGGTCATCGAGCTGCGTCGGGGCGAAGTCGCCGAGGTGGTGCTGAACAATCTGTACGCGCAGACGCAGATGCAGAACGTCTTCGGCATCAATATCGTCGGCCTGCTCGACGGCCAGCCGAAAATCCTCAATCTGAAAGAATTGCTCGATGCATTCATTCGTCACCGCCGCGAAGTGGTTACCCGCCGCACGGTGTACGAGCTGCGCAAGGCGCGCGAACGCGGTCACATTCTCGAAGGGCAGGCGGTCGCCCTGTCGAATATCGACCCGGTCATCGAGCTGATCAAGCAGTCGCCGACTCCAGCGGAAGCCAAGGAGCGTCTGATCGCCCACGCCTGGGAGCCAGGCGCGGTGGTCGAGATGGTCGAGCGCGCCGGCGCCGAATCCTGCCGCCCGGACGGTCTGGCCGAACAGTTCGGGCTGCGCGAGGGCAAGTACTACCTGTCGCCCGAACAGGCCCAGGCCATTCTGGAACTGCGACTGCACCGTCTGACTGGCCTCGAGCACGAGAAACTGCTGACCGAGTATCAGGAAATTCTGGTGCAGATCGGCGAGCTGCTGCGCATCCTCAACAGCCAGGAGCGGCTGATGGAGGTCATCGTTGAAGAGCTCGAGCAGATTCGGGACAACTACGGTGATGCACGGCGCACCGAGATCGTCGCGTCGCGCCTGGATTTGAGTCTGGCGGACCTGATCACCGAAGAAGATCGCGTGGTGACCATTTCTCATGGCGGTTACGCCAAGAGCCAGCGCCTTGCCGACTATCAGGCCCAGCGCCGGGGTGGCCGTGGCAAGGCGGCGACCGGCGTCAAGGACGAGGACTATGTCTCGCATCTGCTGGTCGCCAACAGCCACACCACGCTGTTGCTGTTCTCCAGCAAGGGCAAGGTCTACTGGCTGAAAACCTACGAAATTCCCGAAGCTTCGCGTACCGCGCGTGGTCGTCCATTGGTCAACCTGCTGCCGCTGTCCGAAGGCGAGCGCATTACTACCATGTTGCCGGTGGATATCGACGCGCTGATCAAGCAGGCCGAAGAAGAGGGCACTGCCGGCGACGAGACGGATGCAGCCTCGGTCGTGCTTGAGGTGGAAAGCGAGGAGGGCGACGACACGGTCGCGCCGATCGAGAAGACCCGCGGTCCCTTCGTATTCATGGCCACGGCATGCGGCACGGTGAAGAAGACGCCGCTGAAGGAGTTCGCCTTCCAGCTGCAGAAGGGCAAGATCGCCATTCGTCTGAGCGAAGGCGATGAGCTGGTCAAGGTTGCCCTGACTGACGGAAACAGTGATGTTCTGCTGTTCGCCTCCAACGGCAAGGCGGCGCGTTTCGACGAGGCCAAGGTTCGCTCGATGGGTCGTACTGCAGCCGGTGTGCGCGGCATTCGGCTGGCGGAAGAGGCTCGCGTGGTGTCGCTGATCGTCGCTGCGGAGGGCACCAGCGAAGGCGAAATCCTGCTGGCCACCGAGCGCGGCTTCGGCAAGCGGACGCCGCTGGAAGAGTTCACCAAGAAAGGTCGTGGCACCCAGGGCATCATCGCGGTGATGACCAACGAGCGTAATGGCAATCTGGTCGGTGCGGCACAGGTACTCGAGAACGAAGAGATCATGCTGATTTCCGACCAGGGTACGCTGGTTCGTACCCGGGTTTCCGAGGTGCGCGTGATGGGGCGCAACACGCAGGGCGTGACGCTGATAAAGCTGGCTCCGAGCGAGAAGCTGGTCGGCCTTGAGCGTGTGCAGGAGCCATCGGAGCTGGAAGAGGGTGACGTGATCGAGATGGTCGGCGAGCTTGACGAGGGCGCGCCGGCATTGGGTGATGAAGATATTGTCGACGGCGGCGACGAGACGCCTGCGGCCGACGACCGGGATCAGGAGTAATTCTGACGTGAGCAACCGACTGTTCAATTTCTGTGCAGGTCCGGCGGCGTTGCCGGAGCCTGTGCTCCAGCGGGCTCAGGCGGACCTGCTGGACTGGCAGGGAAAGGGCTTGTCCGTGATGGAAATGAGCCATCGCAGCGACGAGTTCGTCGGTATCGCCGAGCAGGCGGAACAGGACCTGCGTGATCTGTTGACGATACCTTCCGACTACAAGGTGCTCTTCCTGCAGGGCGGGGCCAGTCAGCAGTTCGCTCAGATTCCGCTGAACATCATGCCCGAGGGCGGAAGCGCGGACTATATCGACACTGGCATCTGGTCTGCCAAGGCAATCGAGGAGGCGTCCCGCTATGGGCACGTCAATATCGCCGCATCGGCGAGGTCGACCGACTACTTCGCGATTCCCGGGCAGAATGACTGGCAGCTGTCCGACAAGGCCAGCTATGTCCATTACACGCCGAACGAAACCATTGGCGGTCTCGAGTTCGGCTGGATTCCTGAGGTAGACAAGCCGCTGGTTGCAGATATGTCGTCGACCATTCTGTCGCGTCCGCTGGACGTGTCGAAGTTCGGCCTCATCTATGCGGGCGCGCAGAAAAACATCGGTCCCAGCGGGCTGGTGGTGGTCATCGTGCAGGAAGATCTGCTGGGCGACGCGCGCGCCAGTTGCCCGACCATGCTCGATTACAGCGTGGCGGCCAAAAACGGCTCCATGTACAACACCCCGCCAACCTTCGCCTGGTATCTGTCGGGCCTGATCTTCCAGTGGCTGAAGGAGCAGGGCGGCCTCGAGGCGATGGAACGGGTCAATCAGGCCAAGCAGCGCAAGCTGTATGCCGCTATCGACGCCAGCGGGTTGTACAGCAATCCGATCAATATCGCCGATCGTTCCTGGATGAATATCCCGTTCCGGCTGGCTGATGATCGCCTGGACAAGCCATTTCTTGCCGGAGCCGAACAGCGGGGCCTGCTGAACCTGAAAGGTCATCGTTCAGTTGGTGGCATGCGTGCCTCGATCTACAACGCGGTGCCGGAGAGCGCAGTCGATGCTCTGATCGACTACATGACCGAATTCGAAAAGCAGCACGGTTGATCATCATGTCAGACGAAGCTCAACTCAAGGCCCTGCGCAATCGCATTGACTCGATCGATGAACGGATCATGGAGTTGATCAGCGAGCGCGCGGCCTGCGCTCAGACTGTGGCCCAGGTGAAGCAGAAGTCACTGCCGGAGGGCACCAAGCCCGTGTTCTACCGGCCGGAGCGCGAAGCCTGGGTGCTCAAGCACATCATGGAGCTGAACAAGGGCCCGCTGGACAACGAAGAAATGGCGCGTCTGTTCCGCGAGATCATGTCCGCCTGCCTGGCGCTTGAGGAGCCCCTGCGTGTGGCGTATCTCGGTCCTGAAGGCACATTCACCCAGGCAGCTGCGATCAAGCATTTCGGGCACTCTGTCATCAGCGTCCCGATGGCGGCTATCGACGAGATTTTCCGTGAAGTGGCAGCAGGTGCCGTACAGTTCGGCGTGGTTCCGGTGGAGAACTCTACCGAAGGTGCCATCAACCACACGCTGGACAGCTTTCTCGAACACGACATGGTGATCTGCGGCGAGGTGGAGCTGCGCATTCATCACCACCTGCTGGTCGGTGAGAACACCAAGACCGACAAGATTTCGCGGGTGTACTCGCACGCGCAGTCTCTGGCCCAATGCCGGAAATGGCTGGACGCGCATTACCCCAACGTCGAGCGTGTTGCAGTCAGCAGCAATGCCGATGCCGCGCGCCGGGTAAAGGGCGAGTGGAATTCGGCGGCGATTGCCGGCGACATGGCATGTGAACTGTACGGGCTGACCAAGATTGCCGAAAAGATCGAGGATCGTCCGGACAACTCCACGCGCTTTCTGATCATCGGCAGTCAGTCCGTGCCCCCGACTGGCGACGACAAGACCTCGATCATCGTGTCGATGCGCAACAAGCCGGGTGCATTGCACTCGCTGCTACAGCCTTTTCACACCAATGGCATCGACCTCTCGCGGATCGAAACGCGGCCGTCCCGAAGCGGCAAGTGGACGTACGTGTTCTTCATCGATTTCTTTGGCCACCACGCCGACCCGTTGATCAAGGATGTACTGGAAAAGATCAACGAGGAGTCGGTGGCGCTGAAGGTGCTCGGGTCCTATCCGAAAGCGGTTCTCTGAAACGCCGCCTCAAGCCATGGGTGACATGCTGCAACAGACAGCCAACGTCGCTTGTGGCTTGAAGCTTTTAGCTTGAGGCTTGTGTAATGAGTTGTGATTTTCTCGCCCTGGCCCAGCCGGGCGTTCAGAAGCTATCCCCCTACGTTCCCGGCAAACCGGTTGAGGAACTGGCGCGCGAGTTGGGTCTGAATCCGTCAGACATCGTCAAGCTCGCGAGCAATGAAAACCCGCTCGGCCCGAGCCCGCTGGCGGTCCAGGCCATCCAGGCTGCGCTGCCTGAGCTCACGCGCTATCCCGACGGCAACGGCTTCGCGCTGAAACAGGCACTGTCCGAGCGTTTTGACGTCCCTCCGGCGATGATTACGCTGGGGAACGGCTCGAACGATATTCTCGAACTGATCACCCGTGCCTTTGTCGGCCCTCAGCATGAGGTGGTGTTCAGTGAGCACGCCTTCGCCGTCTATCCGATCGTGACTCAGGCCGTTGGGGCCAAAGCGATCGTCGTGCCAGCAAAAAACTGGGGGCACGACCTGTCCGCAATGGCCGATGCGCTCACGCCTGCCACGCGGCTGGTGTTCATTGCCAACCCGAACAATCCGACGGGTACCTGGATCAGCCGTGGCGATCTCGAAGCGTTTCTGGAGCGCGTGCCTGAAAACGTCATAGTGGTGCTGGACGAGGCATACACCGAGTACGTCGAAGCCAGCGATATGCCGAGCGGGCTCGACTATGTCTCCAGCCGTCCGAATCTACTGGTCTCGCGCACCTTTTCCAAAGCCTATGGCCTGGCGGCGCTGCGCGTCGGATACGCCATAAGCGACCCGGCTATTGCCGATGCCATGAATCGGGTCAGGCAGCCGTTCAATGTCAACAGTCTGGCACTGGCTGCGGCGGTGGCTGCGCTGGGAGATGTCAACTATCTTGGCGAAAGCCGTGTCGTCAATCGGCAGGGAATGCTGCAGCTGGAAGCCGGCCTCGCCGACATGGGACTGGACTGGATTCCATCGCGCGGCAACTTCATCGCCGTCGATCTGCGGCGCGAGGCGGCTCCTGTGTTTCAGGCGCTGCTGCGCGAGGGTGTAATCGTGCGTCCCGTGGCCAACTACGGTATGCCGAACCATCTGCGCGTCACGATAGGCCTGAAGAACGAGAATCAGCGCTTCCTCGACGCGCTGGCCAGGGTACTTGCCAGTGTCTGACGTAAGCGCACTGTCACGCTCGAACGCCATAATCGGCCGTCTGGCCGTGGTAGGCCTGGGTCTGATTGGTGGCTCCTTCGCCAAGGGGCTGCGAGAAAGCGGGCTGTGCGGCGAAATTGTCGGGTGCGATCCAGACCCGCTGACGCGACGCCTGGCTCAGCCGCTGGGTGTGGTCGACCGAATGGCGGCGACCCTCGAGGAGGCGGTGCATGAAGCGGACGTGATCATGCTTGCCGTCCCGGTTCTGGCCATGGAGAGTGTGCTGTCGCATCTCGCCAAGCTTGATCTGGGGTCTGCGGTGATCTCCGACGTTGGCAGCACCAAGGGGGCGGTCGTCCGCGCTGTAGAGCAGGCATTCGGCGACGTGCCCGCGCTGTTTGTGCCCGGGCATCCCATAGCTGGCTCGGAGAAGAGTGGCATCGAGGCGGCGCGAGGCACTCTGTTCGGTCGGCACAAGGTCATTCTTACGCCGCTTGAACACACCAGTGATCAGGCGGTCGCACTCATCACGCGTTTGTGGCGTTCATTGGACGCCGATGTCGAGCTGATGACTGTCGAGGACCATGACGAGGTGCTTGCCGCGACCAGCCACCTGCCGCATCTGTTGGCGTTTTCGCTTGTCGATACGCTGGCCGCGCGCAGTGAAAACATGGAGATATTTCGTTACGCGGCGGGCGGCTTTCGCGATTTCACCCGCATCGCGGCGAGTGATCCGGTGATGTGGAGAGACGTCTTCATGGCTAATCGCGATGCGGTACTGCGCAGCCTCGACGCCTTCACTCGCGATCTGACGCGGTTGCGCGAAGCTGTCGCCGAGCGGGACGCCAACGCGCTGCTGGGCGTCTTTACCCGCGCCAAGTCGGCGCGAGAACATTTCAGTACGATACTGGCCAAAAGAGCCTATATGGAACCTATGCAGACTCAATCGATCCGTTTCATTGCCAGTCCGGGTGGCCGCGTGCAGGGCTCCGCCCGGGTTCCCGGTGACAAGTCCATCTCCCATCGCTCGATCATGCTGGGTTCGCTGGCCGAGGGTGTCACCGAGGTCGAAGGCTTCCTGGAGGGCGAAGACAGCCTTGCGACTCTCCAGGCTTTCCGTGACATGGGCGTGGTGATTGAAGGTCCGCACCAGGGTCGAGTGACGATCAATGGAGTCGGCCTGCATGGGCTGCAGGCGCCGCCCGGGCCACTGTATGTGGGCAACTCCGGCACATCGATGAGGCTGTTATCCGGTTTGCTGGCTGCGCAGGCCTTTGACACTACTCTTACTGGCGACACATCGCTGTCCAAAAGGCCCATGGCACGTATTGCCAAGCCTCTGCGGGAAATGGGTGCCGAGATCGACACGGCCGCGGAGGGGCGACCGCCACTACGCATCAAGGGTGGGCACAAGCTGATGGGCATGGACTACGTGATGCCGATGGCCAGTGCCCAGGTCAAGTCCTGCATGCTCCTTGCAGGGCTCTACGCCGCCGGCAGCACCTCGGTCACCGAGCCAGCGCCGACGCGTGACCACACCGAACGAATGCTTCGCGGTTTCGGCTACCCGGTGCGCGTAGACGGTGCGACGGTGACCATCGAGCCCGGTCACACGCTCACGGCCTGCAAGATCGACGTGCCTGCAGATATTTCCTCTGCGGCCTTCTTCATGGTCGCTGCAAGCATCGCCGAAGGCTCCGACCTTCTGCTGGAACATGTCGGCATCAATCCCACCCGTATAGGCGTCATCAACATCCTGCGTGCGATGGGGGCGGACCTGACGCTGCAGAACGAGCGGGAGGTCGGCGGAGAGCCGGTCGCCGACGTGCGTATCCGTCATGCACCGCTCAAAGGCATCGATATCCCGCTGGATCAGGTGCCGCTGGCCATCGATGAGTTCCCGGTACTGTTCATCGCCGCCGCATGCGCCGAAGGACGTACCATCCTTCGCGGCGCGGAAGAGTTGCGCGTCAAGGAGTCGGACCGCATCCAGGTCATGGCTGACGGGCTCCAGACTTTGGGTGTTCGCGCCGAGGCGACCGCCGACGGAATCATCATTGACGGTGGAGTCATTCATGGCGGCAAGGTGGACAGCCACGGAGATCACCGCATCGCGATGTCATTCAGCGTTGCCTCGCTGCGCGCGCAGGGCGACATCGTCATCACCGACTGTGCCAACGTCGCAACATCGTTCCCTGACTTCGTCGGACTGGCTCAGTCCGTCGGTATCCAGGTGCGGATGGAGGAGAGCGAATGATTCAACAGACTGTGCCGGTCATCACCATCGACGGGCCCGGTGGATCGGGCAAGGGCACCATCGCCGGATTGCTGGCCAGGCGTTTGGGCTGGAATCTGCTCGATTCCGGCGCGCTCTATCGCCTGCTGGCGTTTGCCGCCCGCAACCACGGCGTGGATTACACCAATGAAGAAACGTTGACGCGGCTGGCGGCGCACCTGGATGTTCAGTTCGTGGCGGGCGAAGGCAGCGAGCAGCACATCGTCCTGGAAGGTGAGGACGTGACCCGCGCTATCCGCGGCGAAGAAGTCGGTGCCGGTGCCTCACAGGTCGCCGCGCTGCCTGCCGTTCGCGCCGCGCTGCTGGAGAGGCAGCGTGCGTTCCGCGAGGCTCCTGGACTGGTCGCGGATGGTCGCGACATGGGTACGGTGGTGTTCGCCGATGCCCAGCTGAAAGTGTATCTGACCGCCAGCTCGCAGGAACGCGCCGAACGGCGCCACAAGCAGTTGCTGCAGAAGGGTCAACCTGCTAGTCTGGCGAGTCTTCTTGATGAGATTGTTGCTCGAGATGAGCGGGATATGAACCGTGCTGTTGCGCCCCTGAGGCCCGCAGACGATGCGATTCTGATCGACTCCACCAGCATGAACATCGAAGAAGTCCTAGAACGTGTCCACGCAGAAGCGCTCAAGCGCGATCTGGTGGGCTAAGTAGTCCCCCACCGGGTAACCAGCGCACCGGCGGGGGTGTTTTGCATAATCAACCCACGCAAGCTGGTAGCGTGGCGGGCAAGTTGGCTGCAGGGCGCGCGATTTAGCGGCCAGGCGGTTGCTGCCTCTTTACTTTTTTACAGGAATCCAAATGAGCGAAAGCTTTGCCGAACTTTTTGAAGAAAGCCTGAAAACCCTTGATATGGAGCCAGGCTCCATCATCACCGGTATCGTTGTGGACATCGACTCTGACTGGGTCACCGTTCACGCCGGCCTGAAATCCGAGGGTGTCATCCCACGTGAGCAGTTCCTTAACGATCAGGGCGAGCTCACGATCAATGTGGGTGATGAGGTACACGTTGCACTGGACGCCGTAGAAGACGGTTTTGGTGAAACCAAGCTCTCCCGTGAGAAGGCCAAGCGCGCCGAATCCTGGAAGGTCCTCGAAGCAGCTTTCGCCGCAGAAGAAATCGTCAAGGGTGTCATCAACGGCAAGGTCAAGGGTGGCTTTACCGTCGACGTCAACACCATCCGCGCGTTCCTGCCGGGTTCGCTGGTCGATGTCCGCCCTGTGCGCGACACCACCCACCTGGAAGGCAAGGAACTCGAATTCAAGGTCATCAAGCTCGACCAGAAGCGCAACAACGTTGTCGTTTCCCGTCGCGCAGTACTCGAAGCCGAGAACAGCGCCGAGCGTGAAGCCCTGCTGGAAACTCTGCAGGAAGGCCAGGTCGTCAAGGGTATCGTCAAGAACCTCACCGATTACGGCGCGTTCGTCGACCTGGGCGGCGTAGATGGCCTGCTGCACATCACCGACATGGCCTGGAAGCGCATCAAGCATCCTTCCGAAATCGTCAACGTTGGTGACGAGATCGACGTCAAGGTCCTGAAGTTCGACCGCGAGCGCAACCGCGTATCGCTGGGCCTGAAGCAGCTGGGCGAAGATCCATGGGTCGCTATCACCGGTCGCTATCCGGAAGGCACCCGCGTCAATGCCAAGGTCACCAACCTCACCGACTACGGCTGCTTCGCCGAGCTGGAAGAGGGTGTGGAAGGCCTGGTACACGTGTCCGAAATGGACTGGACCAACAAGAACATCCATCCGTCGAAGGTCGTACAGGTCGGCGATGAAGTGGAAGTCATGGTTCTGGACATCGACGAAGATCGTCGTCGTATCTCCCTGGGCATCAAGCAGTGCAAGATGAACCCGTGGGAAGAGTTCTCCAGCAAGTTCAACAAGGGCGACAAGATCTCCGGCTCGATCAAGTCGATCACCGATTTCGGTATCTTCATTGGTCTGGACGGCGGCATCGACGGTCTGGTTCACCTGTCCGACATCTCCTGGAACGAGACTGGCGAAGAAGCAGTACGCCGTTTCAAGAAGGGCGACGAGATCGAAACCGTCATCTTGTCGGTCGATCCGGAGCGCGAGCGTATCTCCCTGGGCGTCAAGCAGCTGGAAGACGATCCGTTCTCCAACTTCGTTTCGCTGAACGAGAAGGGCACCATCGTTACCGGTACCGTCAAGGAAGTTGACGCCAAAGGTGCTGTAATCACTCTGGGCGACGACATCGAAGGCACGTTGAAAGCTTCCGAAATCAGCCGTGACCGCGTGGAAGACGCGCGTAACGCACTGAACGTCGGCGACGAAGTCGAAGCCAAGATCATCAGCGTTGACCGCAAGAGCCGCGTCATCAGCCTGTCGATCAAGGCCAAGGATGTGGAAGACGAGAAGGAAGCCATTCAGGGTCTGCGTCAGCAGGAAATGGCTGCCGCTGGTCCGACCACTATCGGCGACCTGATCAAGCAGCAGATGGAGAACAAGGGCAACTGATAGACGCCTTTGTCCTTCTGAAAAGGGCGACTTCGGTCGCCCTTTTTTGTGCCTG
This sequence comes from Halopseudomonas nanhaiensis, assembly GCF_020025155.1. NCBI lineage: Bacteria > Pseudomonadati > Pseudomonadota > Gammaproteobacteria > Pseudomonadales > Pseudomonadaceae > Pseudomonas > Pseudomonas nanhaiensis. Next base: position 2,426,743 of record NZ_CP073751.1, on the reverse strand, counting down.
GATGAAAGAGCACGGCGTGCGTATCTGGCTGTCAATTGCGCGCGGCGTGGCTCAAGCGGCGGCGTTGCGGCCTCGCTTCCCGCTCGAAGCCGGATGCCTGTGGCCTGAACTCGGTTGCTTGCGGATGTCAAGCGTGGTAAAACCGAACGAAACGGATCTAGCCGCTTGAAAAAAAAGGAAAAACCATGACCAAGTCGGAGTTGATCGAGCGCATAGTGGAGCAACAGGGGCAGTTATCGGCCAAGGACGTCGAGCTGGCTATCAAAACCATGCTCGAACACATGTCCCAGGCGCTAGCCACCGGCGAGCGAATCGAAATACGCGGGTTTGGCAGCTTTTCTCTGCATTATCGAGCGCCGCGTGTCGGTCGCAATCCCAAAACCGGCGATGCCGTCGAGCTCGAAGGTAAATACGTTCCGCATTTCAAGCCGGGCAAGGAACTGCGCGACCGGGTTAACGAGTCTTTGGAAAACGCCTGACCTGGCAACACGCCGCAGGGCGGCTGCGCTATACTCCAGATCAATTGACAGATTGGAGTGCTCTAATGCAATGGTTGAAGCGCGCTGCGCTGGTCATCGTCCTTCTGATCGTGGCTCTGGCGACGCTGGATTTCATGCTTGAAAACCAGAAAGAAGTCACCCTGCAATTCCTCGAAGCTCAATCGCCCGCACTGCCTCTTTCGCTGTTCATCGTCGTTGCGTTCATTCTCGGTAGTCTGCTGGGTATTTTTGTCGGCTGGCTGATCACCACAAGGCTGCGACTTCGGTTGCGGGCCCAGAACAACGAGCTCAATCGCTACCGTAAGGAAATCGACAACCTGCGGACCCAGGCAATTCAAGGCTGATCCATGCAGGAACTGTTGTTCCTCGCCCTGTTCGTGGTGGCCCTTGCAATTGGATGGTTGCTCGGCCGCCGCGAAGCGATCAAGGTCGGCTTCCTGGTCAAACCCCATGGTAGTGCTCTTGATCGCCAGTATTTCATCGGCTTGAACTATCTACTCAACGAACAACCCGATGAGGCCATCGAAACCTTTATCCGCGCGCTCGAGGTCAATCCCGAGACAGTCGAAACGCACATCGCGATCGGCAAGCTCTTCTGTCAGCGGGGCGATGTGGAGCGCGCGATCAAAGTGCATCAGAACCTTCTTGCGCGCCCTAACCTGACACGCGAGCAGGGCGATCGGGTTCAGTTCGAGCTTGCCCGGGACTATCTCGCGGTCGGCCTGCACAACCGGGCTCAGCGATTGCTGGAAGAGCTGATCGAGGCAAAATCGCCTCTGCGCGCCGAGGCCCTGGCTGACCTGGTACGAATCTACGAGCGTGAACGGGACTGGTCAAACGCCGTTGAAGTAGGCCGCAAGCTGGTCAAGGAGCGCCCGGCCTTTGCCGTGACACTGGCGCACTACCATTGCGAGATCGCTCAGGCCGCGCTGCGGCGGGACGAGATACAGGTTGCGCGTCGACATCTCAAGGACGCACTGGCGTCGCACCGGGCCTGCACGCGCGCGATGATCATGCTGGCTGAACTCGAGCAGGGCCAGGATAACCCGATAGAAGTGGCGCATTGGTTGGAGCAACTCGCCGAACATGATGGCGATCTGGTCCCCCAGGTCTTGCCGCTCGCACGACGCTGCGCGGATAATGGCGCCCTAGATCTGAGCGCTTATCTGGACGGCGTTATCGGCGAGAGTGATCCCCCGCAGGTGGAAACAATTCTGGCGCGTGCGGACCAGTACCAACGCGAGCAGGGCGTTATCGAAGCGAGCAGATACGTCGTAGCCAACATACAGCAGCAGCCGTCCTTGCACGGTTTGCGATATCTGATCGATTTGCATAGCGACCAGGTAGGCTCTCGCGGTCGCGAAAATCTGTTGATTCTCCGCGGTGTGGTCGAGGGATTATTGCAGGACAAGCATCAGTACCGTTGCCAGGCTTGCGGCTTCTCGGGACGCCGTCTTCACTGGCAATGCCCAACCTGCCACGGTTGGTCCACAATCCGGCCGATAAAGACGCCGGTCCCGGTTGCCGCTGGCAAGCCGGAGCACCTCTAGACAGGAAAGAAGTATGCCGTTTGAAAGCCCCATTATCGTCGCATTGGATTATCCCGATGCTGAGTCAGCCCTCGCGCTCGCCGACCGTCTGAATCCGCAGCGCTGCAGGGTGAAGGTGGGCAAGGAATTGTTCACAGCCAGTGGGCCATCAGTGGTTGAGGCGTTGCAGTACAAGGGCTTTGAAGTATTTCTCGATCTCAAATTCCACGACATCCCGCACACCACCTCAAGCGCCGTGAAGGCTGCTGCCGAGTTGGGCGTGTGGATGGTCAACGTGCATGCGAGCGGCGGTCGCAGCATGATGGAGGCCTGTCGCGAGCTGCTGGAGCGTTACCCAGGCAATAGGCCGCTGCTGACGGCAGTCACTGTTCTGACCAGCCTTGAGCAGAGCGACCTGCAGGAAATCGGCCTGGATATCGAGCCGATGGTGCAGGTACAGCGCCTGGCACGGCTGACTCAGGAATGCGGTCTGGACGGTGTGGTCTGTTCGGCACGCGAAGCGCGGGCTCTGCGAAGCGCTCTGGGCGACAACTTTCTGCTGGTAACGCCCGGAATACGCCCGGCGGAAGCGCATGCTGACGATCAGAAGCGCATCGTGACGCCGGCGCAAGCCCTCGAGCATGGCAGCTCATACCTCGTCATAGGTCGGCCCATCACGCGTTCGGATGACCCGGCCGCTGCGCTGGAAGCTATACTGGCGTCCTGCTAGGGATGTGGGTGTCGACTTTCTCGGATCGCATCTGATCGTTTGACGTTGACGGCCCTTCCGCAGAAACGGGAAGGGCCTGCGTACTCAACTCATCTGTGACTGCTGATAATTCTCGATACCGATCTTGTCAATCAGGCTGAGTTGCGTTTCCAGCCAGTCGACATGCTCTTCTTCCGACTCGAGAATCTTCTCCAGAAGCTCGCGACTGCCATAATCTCCGACGCTCTCGCAGTAGGCGATGGCGACCTTGAGGTCAGGGATACCCTTCAATTCCAGTCGCAGGTCGCACTCGAGTATTTCGCGCGTGTTCTCACCAATCAGCAGTTTGCCAAGATCCTGCAGGTTGGGAAGGCCTTCCAGAAACAGAATGCGCTTGGTGAGCAGATCGGCATGCTTCATCTCGTCGATCGACTCGTGATACTCGTGATCGCCGAGCTTGTCGAGACCCCAGTCCTGCAGCATGCGCGCGTGCAGAAAGTACTGGTTGATGGCAACCAGCTCATTGCCGAGGATGGTGTTCAGATGCTGGATGACCGTTCTGTCGCCTTTCATGACTGCAATCCTCAAGATGCGATTTCAATCGCTCAGTGTGGTCTCGAGGTGGGTGCGTGTCAAATGCGTGAGAGCGGGTAAGTGTCTGATGAGAAAGGATTAATAACGATTATCACTAATGGGAGAAAGCTAAGCTGCCACCCACTGCTGTGGCATGGCCGTCGTGTGGCTGCTGCTCACGGCGCTTTCGGCGAGCAGGGACTTGCAATCACGCCCGCACTTTCCGCATTGATTGGCTACATCCAGGGCAGCGCGCAAGTCGCGCATGCTGCAGGCGCCGTCAGCGATAGCATCGCGAATCTGATGATCGGTCACGCCCTTGCAAAGACAGATGTACATGCAGCCTCCCGGAGGAAAACGTCGGTGATGGCTGCATCGTAGTGGGAATGAGAATGGTTGTCAAAGCGTTTCAGCTTAAAAAACGTCGTCCAGGATCGCTTCGATGATACCGGTCGCGACGGCGACCAGAATCAGGTCACGGCCAGCCTGACGCCATTCGTAGCCGGGATATTGTGGAAGTCGACCGCTCAGACCGGGGTCGAGCTTCTTGGCTATGCCAGGCGGCAGGGGCTTGCCTCGCTGCAGGTTCTTCTGAATGCCCGGGGGCAGCGTCCGGACCGAGCTGTTTGCGGATAGTCCGTATTCACGTAGCACTTCCCTGATGACCGATTCGGTAACCGAAGGCGACTCGCGGTGATGCCCCTTCGCGCTCTCGCGATGATGACCCTTTCCGGGCTTGTCATGCGGCGGTTGCGCTTGCACAGCGAGGCAGACCGAGACCGTCAGCAGTGCGAGCGTAGCGCGACCCAGTGATTGTTTGGCCATGGTGGTTCTCCTTCAGGCTATATGGCCGCCAAGGTGACGTGCCCGCGATGATCATAGCCGAAGCGCCACGCCAGCACACCATGGTCTTGCGAACGGTTGTGAACGCGTTCCCGGTTCGGGCGATGGATGGATAATCAGTCTGAATAATCGATATGAGCTGGCTTGATAATGTCTGCAGGCCGCGCCCGGTCTGGTTCGCTCACGCAGTAGAGGGAGGCACTTCAGAAGGTGTGTAACAGCGTGTGTGCCCGGCCCGTGAGAGCGCTTGTAAAGCGCTTGCCCTGCAATAGAATCGATGTGCACCTCGCCAACGCAACAGCGCAGTGCCAGCTTTAGGAAGAGACGCAATAACTACAACAAGGCAAGCCCTGCGGGAGCTTGCACGGTTCTCAGCGGGGAGAGAAGCATGAGTCAGTCCGGCGTTCTTAAGCGCTCCACCATTCTTATCCACGGTTCAGTGGGTATGCCCCTTGCCATCATCGGCTATCCATTGGTCGTGTACCTGCCACCGTTCTATGCACAGGAAGTAGGGTTGAACATGGCGCTCATGGCCATGGTACTGGTGATCGCGCGCATCTCGGATGTCATCACCGACCCCCTCATCGGCACGCTGAGCGATCGCTGGCAGACGCGTATCGGTCGACGCAAGCCCTGGTTGCTGATGGGTGTCCCGCTGATGTTGGCAGGGACGGTCATGATCTTCATGCCGCCGCTCGGCGTTGGTGTCGGCCATCTGCTGTTATGGACCGTCATCATGTATCTCGGCTGGACGATGGTCACGCTGCCTTACGGGGCCTGGGGGGCCGAGTTGTCTCCCGAGTACCACCAGCGCAGCAGGGTCACCGCTTCGCGGGAAGGTTTCGTCCTGGTAGGCCTGTTCTTGGCGGCGCTGGCACCTGCGATCGTTCAGAGCCTCGGTAAGCGCTATCAGGCGGGGGACACCGACGGCGCCATGATGAATTTTGCGGTCTGGTTGCTGGGGCGCGACGGCGAGCTGGGTATCGGCTACGGCCCCATTCTCGCGGCCATGGCCTGGCTGTTGCTGATCCTGCTGCCGCTGACCGTGTTCATGGTCGTTACCATGGTCAAGGAAGCTCCGCCCAAGTCGGTGCAGCGCACCGAGTGGAAACAGGGTCTGCGCGTCCTGAAGAATAACGGACCGTTCAAGCGCATGATGCTGATGCTGCTTATCATCGTGACGGGCGAATCCTTTCGCAATGCGTTATCGGTGTTCTTCATGCAGCACGTGCTGCAGATCCAGTCTTACATCGGGATGATGTACCTGCTGTATTTCGGCGTCGGGATTCTGGGCATTCCATTCTGGCTGATTCTCGGCCGCCGTATTGGCAAGCACCGCGCGTTCTGCGTCGCGGTGGGCATGTCCAGCGCAGCCATCCTCGGCATGTTCTTCCTGCAGGCAGGTCAGTTGGTACCATTCGCCATCATGTTCGCCCTGAAAGGTTTCTGTTTCGCTGCCTTCCAGTTCCTCCCGTTATCCATGCTCGCCGACATCGTTGACCTCGATACGGCGCGCAGCAAGGAGCATCGCACCGGACTGTTCTTCGCGATGTCAGGCATGGCTCACAAACTGGCGATGGCCATCGGTCTGGGGCTCTCGCTGGGATTGTTGTCACTGGTGGGCTTCGATGCCCAGGCAACGGTCCACACCGATCAGCAATTGTTGGCGTTGAGAGTGCTGTACATTCTGGGTCCTGTGGCGTTGTACATGACTGCGTTCGCCATTGCCTGGAAGTATCCGCTCACTTCCGAACGCCAGGAGCGCATCCATCAGTGGGTACTGCGCCGCAACGCACGCCTCGAGCTCGCCAGCGAGCGTCCCTGAACCTGAGCCGGCAGAGCGGCCGGCTCTTTGACTGAGCCATGTCATTCACGATATGCGCGGATGACATGGCAGGAGGAAACGAGATGAGCGATAACCTGGCAGGCAAGGTCGTGGTGATCACCGGAGCCAGCAGCGGGATCGGGGAGGCTGCGGCGCGCTATCTGGCCGCCGGCAGTGCCCGCGTCGTATTGGGTGCACGGCGCGTAGAACGGCTGAGAGCGATCGTTGCCGAGATCACGGCAGCGGGCGGCGAGGCGACCATGCTGGCTACCGATGTCACCCACCTGACGGAGATGCAGGCACTGGTGAATCATGCGGTGGAGCGTTTCGGTCGCGTCGATGTGCTGATCAACAATGCCGGGCTGATGGCAGTGGGGTCGATTCTCAAGGGACGCACCGATGAATGGGAGCGCATGATCGATATCAACATCAAAGGGGTGCTCAACGGTATTGCCGCGGTGCTACCTGTCTTTCATGCCCAGCAGAGCGGACACGTGATCAATGTGGGTTCGGTCGCTTCTCACAAGGTCGCCCCGGGCGGGGCGGTGTACAGCGGGACGAAGTTCGCCGTGAAAGCAATCACCGAAGGCTTGCGTCAGGAGTCGGGCGCCATCCGTTGCACTCTGATCTCGCCGGGCGCCATCGATACCGAACTGCCCTCGGGAACCTCGGACGAGGCCACGCTGAAACGTCTGAAGGAAGCCTATCAGGCGGCCTTGCCGGCGGAGACCATCGCCCGGGCGATGGCCTACGCCATCGCTCAGCCGGCGGAGGTAGATGTCAACAAGATCATCGTCAGACCGACGGTGCAGCCGTTCTGATCCACTGCCCCGGCTGACGCCGGGGCCATGGTCGGGTTGCTCAGTGGTGGTGACCACCAGCGCCGTGGGCATGCCCGTGCGCAATCTCTTCTTCCGTCGCTTCGCGTACATCAAGGATCTCGACATCAAAGGTCAGATCACGCCCAGCCAGTGGGTGGTTGGCGTCGACCTCGGCCTGAGACAACCCGACCTTGACGATGGTTACCTGGCGCGGACCCTCGTCGGTCTGGATAACAGCGATCATGCCTGGCTTCCATTTCTTCGCGCCTTGCAGATGCTTGACCTGAACCTTCTGGATCGCGTTTTCCTGTTTCGGGCCGTACGCGTCTTCGGCGTTCAGGCTGACACTGAACACGTCGCCGGACTCGTGACCTTCCATTGCACTGACCAGACCGTCGAGCAGGCCCGGCTGGCCATGCAGGTACAGTACGGGCTCGTACTGACGAGAATTTTCGATTTCGCCGTTGGCGTCAGAGACGGCGTAGTGAAACTGGACAACGGTGTTCCGGGCAATCTTCATGGTAATGATTCCGCTGGGGCGATAACTGAAGGCGGGCATTATCCAGCGTTGTGCCGCAGATTTCCATGCCTAGCGTGCGTCACCCCAGAGCTCATCCAGCCGCGCATCGCGGCCACAGCGGCTGCGATAGAAGTTGTAGCGAATCGGATTCTTCTCGTAATAGTCCTGGTGATAATCCTCAGCGGGATAGAAGTCGGTCTGTGGTAGGAGCTCGGTGACGATCGGCTTGTCGAAGCGCCCGGAGGCTGACAGTGCGCTCAGTGACGCCTGCAAGGTGCGCTGCTGTTCCTCGTCTGCGTAGAACAGCGCGCTGCGATACTGCGGGCCCCTGTCGCAGAACTGGGCGTTGGGTGTCACCGGGTCGATGGTAGGCCAGAATGCTTCCACAAGCTTGTCGTAGCTGGTCTGCCCGGGGTCGTAGAAGACCGCGACTGCTTCGATATGATCGGTTCCGCCAGCAGAGACCTGCTCGTAGGACGCGGTCTGCGCATCGCCGCCTATGTAGCCGGACACGGTGTCCACCACGCCCGGGATCTTGTCGAAATCGGCCTCGGTACACCAGAAGCAGCCGCCGGCAAACACTGCCATCTCGCTCCCCGGCGGACCCTCGCTCAGTGGCTCGTTTGCCACGGCCAGGCTACTCAGGGCCAGCGCCATGAACGAAATGCTGGATGCCCAGCTCCGCGGGCTCATCCTCGCAGCTCCGGAAGATCGTCGCCGGATGGCACGAAGCGGAGGGCTACGCCGTTGTTGCACCAGCGTTCGCCGCGTGGGGGAGGGCCGTCATTGAACACGTGGCCCTGATGACCACCGCAACGCGCGCAGTGGTATTCGGTACGCGGCCAGATCATGCTGAAGTCCTGCTTCTGACCCATCGTCCCTTCGATCGGCTGGGTGAAACTCGGCCAGCCGGTGCCGCTGTCGAATTTTGCATCGCTGGTGAACAAAGGCAGATGACAGGCAGCGCATACATAGGTGCCCTCATCGTATACCTTGTCCAGAGGGCTGCTACCGGCACGCTCGGTCGCCTCTTCGAACAGGACGTCATAGGCCTGAGCTGAAACCTTGTCCTTCCAAAAGGAATGTGGTCGGTCGAGCGGTTCGAATTCCACCTTCACCTCCTGCATTGACGTTGCGAAACTGAAGCGGGTCGCCAGGGGCAGCGCCGGCAACGCGAGTAATCCGGCGACTAACGTACGACGTTTCATGATCTACCTCGCACAAGGGATGAAGGCCAGCATATTCCGTGGCTCAGCGCTTGTCAGCGAGCCATCATTTCAAAGCGTGTCCACTGACGGAAAATCGATGGCCGGTTTGATCAGGTTTCCAAGGTAGTTGCTGAAGTGCATCCACGCTATACAAGCGACCGCCTCGAACAGCTTCTCGTCAGTCATCCCGGCGCTGCGGGCGTCGGCAAGATGGGCTTGACTCAGCGCGCCGCTTGATCGGACCAGCCTTGCAGCGAGTCGGGTCAACGGATGCTCATCCGGACGGTGAATGGCCTGGTTGATATCTGTCGGCGACAGATGTCGCTGTTGGGCCAGCCAAGCGTGCGCGCTCTGACAGTACTCACAGCCATTGAGCGCACTGACCGTCAGAGCGATGCGCTCGCGATCAGCGGGGATCAGGGAGGTGCGTTGCAGATGCTCCGTCAGTCCGAGATAGCTCTGCAGCGTAGCAGGGGAGTGGGCCATGCTGGCAAGAAGATTGGGTAGGCGTCCGTAGGAGCGCAGCGCCCGTTGCAGCACGGCCTGCGCTTCAGGCGAAGCCTGTTCGAAGGAAAGCGGTGGTACCAGCATGGTGAGGCTCCTTGCATTTGACTGTTTGGCCACTTTATCGAATGATCGCTGGACGAAAGGTGTCAACAAGATCGGTTTTAGATGCAGAGAGTCCGAAATGGATGCGGTGTCAACACTGTTAAGCAGGTTCAAGGTAAACAGCCGTACCTTTTTCAGCGGGCCGCTGTGTGGGGAAACCGCTGACTACGGTCATGATCGGACAGGTCATGTCCACATCATTCATCATGGCGAGGTTGTCCTGGAGGTACGCGGAAGCGTGTATGCCCGCTTCATCGGGCCGGCAGTAGTGCTCTTCCCCAGGGCGGTGCCGCACCGACTGAGGCCCGCGGCGCAACCTGCACGGATCAGCTGCGCACGCCTGGAAGCCAATCGATTCGAGGAGCATCCGCTGATGCGATTGTTGTCGGAGGTGGTCGTTCTCGAAGGCGAGGCGCACCGGACGACGGCTACGGTGATCGATCTTTTGGAGGTGGAGGCAGAGAGTGCCCTGCCTGGACGCAGAACGACGATGGACCGCTTGTTCGACCTGGTGCTGATCGGCCTGCTCCGTCATGAGATTGCCACGCCCCATGCGCACGCCAGCCTCCTGCAGGGGCTCGCGCATCCGGCCCTGGCGCGGGCTCTGGCCGCAGTGCATGAACACCCTGAGCGTCGCTGGACGCTGCCGACCCTTGCAGCAGAAGCCTGCATGTCTCGCTCAACCTTTGCCGAGACGTTCCAACGGCTGCTCGGCTGCACGCCGCTGGCCTATCTGAGACAGTGGCGGATAGGCCTCGTCCAACAAGGTCTGCGCAACGGAATAGCGTTTGCGGTGCTGGTGGATCAGGTCGGTTATGACGACGCCTCAGCACTACGGCGGGCGTTTCGCAAAGCGACAGGTTGTACGCCGGGCGAATGGCTTCGGACTCACGGCACCGCTGACTGGTAAGCCGACATCTGGTGCTGCAGTCACCGAGCCAGTATCTTAATGGCTCCGAAAAATAATAGAGATACTGTCATGCTCCGTTCACGATACCCGGCCGTTCGCCGGTTGCATTTGGGAATCCTTCTGGTTGCCGGCGTCCTGGTCAGCCAGCTGGCCGTTGCCGAGACGGCCGCCGGCCCCATCAATGCCAAGCGCCTGACCCTGCTCGATCAGGCGATGCAGAAACAGATCGCCGACGGGAAACTGGCCGGTGTCGATACCCTGATCTTCCACAAGGATGAAGTGGTTCATCGTCAGATGACCGGTTACAAGAATCTTGCCGACAAGGCGCCGCTGACCGACGACACCCTCTACAAGATATTCTCTCTGACCAAGCCGATCACCGGCACGGCGTTGCTCATGCTGTACGAAGAAGGCAAGTTTCAGCTGGACGATCCGGTCGAACAGTACATTCCCGAATTCAAGGGTATGCAGGTGGCGGTGAAGGATGGCGCCGATGGGCGGCCTGTTACCGAGCCCGCCGACCACCCCGTTACCATCCGCGAGCTGATGAGCCACACCGGTGGTTTCACCTATGGCCGGTTTTCCCAGTCGCAGGTGGACAGCCTGTACGTCAAGGCTGACGTGCTCGACCCGAACTCGACCCTGGCGGACATGATCCAGAAACTGAAGGACATTCCGCTGCGCCAGCAGCCCGGTACGCAATGGCATTACAGCGTGTCGGTGGATATTCAGGCGCGTCTGGTCGAAATACTGTCCGGAAAACCGTTCGACGTCTTTTTGAAGGAGCGCATCTTCCAGCCGCTGGGTATGAACGACACGGACTTCTATGCGCCCGGCGACAAGGCTGATCGGCTCGCTACCTCCTACCGTCCGACGGAGGAAGGCCTGCAGCCAGTGCCGAACGACCCGTTCCTGAGCAAGCCACAGTTTCTCAACGGAGGCGGCGGGCTGGTTTCGAGCATGGATGATTACCTGCGCTTCGCACGCATGCTGCTTGGCGAAGGGGAGGTCGACGGGGTCAGACTGCTAAAGGCGGAAACCGTGCAGATGATGCGCAGCGACCAACTCCCCGAGGGCGTTGATGGCCCCAACTGGGCTCCCGGCAATCGCTTCGGTTTGAACGTCGCTGTCGTGACCGATAGCGAGAAGGCTGGCTATCTTCCAGAAGGCACCTACTGGTGGTGGGGTATTCAGGGAACCTGGATGTGGGTTGATCCTGAAAACGACATCATCACCCTGGGCATGATGCAGAACACTGATTACCAGCACTCGCGCGTGGTGCACAACACGGTGAGCCGCATCCTCTACGCCCCGGCCGAGTAAGGCTACCTGCCCGGCCTCCCGGCCGGGCTATCTGCTGCGCTCAGGTCGAGTCTGCCGGGCTGGCATCCATTACCTGCTCCAGCGGCAGCTGCGCATGCACGTTGATGCTGCCCTGCGCGGCGAATATCACCAGATGATCTGCTGCGACACGAATCCCGACCTTCTGCCCCAGCGGATGATCTGCATGGCTGGGCAGAATAGCCTCCAGTACACTCCCGGTCGGCAGCTGAAGCCGGTACAGGGTGGCCGCGCCCAGAAAGGTCTTGGCGATAACGGTGCCGGCCAGCCCGCTGGTGTCGTCGCTGACTATGTCGTCAGGGCGTAGCAACACATCCACGGCGCTGCCGGTTGGCAACTGATAGGCACGGTTCCCACGAATGATGCCGAGCTCGGTCTGCACCGTGTCAGGTGTAAGCAGCTGGCCACGAATGAAATAGCCTTGCCCGATAAAACTGGCAACGAACGGGGTAACGGGTTCGTGGTAGAGGTTATAGGGGGTGTCCCACTGCTGCAGACGGCCTTCCTTGAGCACCCCGACATGATCGGATACCGAGAACGCCTCGTTCTGATCATGGGTGACCAGCAGTGCGCTGATGCCACGCTGCTTGAGGATGTCGCGCACTTCGCTTGACAACCGACGGCGCAATTCGCCGTCGAGGTTGGAAAAGGGCTCATCAAGCAACAGCAGTCTGGGATCGGGAGCCAGGGCGCGAGCGAGCGCGACTCGCTGCTGCTGACCGCCGGATAGCTCATGCGGGAAACGCTTGCCCAGCTGCGATAGCTTCACCAGATCGAGCAGCTCCTGGACGACGCGCTTGCGATCCGGATGACGGTGTATGCCAAAGGCGATGTTGTCCTGCACCGAGAGATGCGGGAACAGCGCATAGTCCTGAAATACCATGCCGACGCGGCGTTGCTCAGGTGGCAGACGGTGGGCGGGTGAAGAGATGGTTTGCCCGTCCAGCCGGATTTCTCCGTCGGTAACCGGCTCGAAGCCGGCGATTGCACGCAGCGTCGTGGTTTTGCCACAGCCGGAGGGCCCGAGCAGACAGCCGATGTCTCCGGCGCGCAGGTGAATGTTCAGATCGGATACGACCTTGTGACCTTCATACCCGCAGCCGAGCCGATTGAGCTCGAGGATGATGCCGTGGTCGCCCATGCGCGCCTCTGTTAATCGACGAGGAGAAATTCCACCAGCGCCTTCTGGGCATGCAGCCGGTTCTCGGCCTGGTCCCACACTACGCAGCGGGAATCGTTCATGACGTCCGCGTCCACTTCCTCGCCACGGTGGGCGGGGAGGCAATGCATGAACAGCACGGACTCATCAGCCGCATCAAGCAACTCAGGGGTTACCTGATAGGGTTTGAAGCGCTTCAGGCGGGCTTCGGCCTCGTCTTCCTGGCCCATCGAGGCCCACACGTCGGTGTTGACCAGATGCGCTCCAGCCACAGCCTCCCGTGGATCGCGGGTAATGGTTACCCGGTCGCCGGCCTGATCGAGAAACTTGCGGTCTGGCTCGTAGCCCTCAGGACAGGCTACCCGGAGCTGGAAATCGAACTGTACGGCGGCTTGTACAAAGGTGTTGCACATATTATTGCCATCGCCGATCCACGCCACCGTCTTGCCCTGGATCGAACCGCGGTGTTCAAGGAACGTCTGCATGTCGGCGAGCAGCTGGCAAGGATGCAGATCGTCGCTCAGGCCGTTGATCACCGGCACCTTCGAGCAGCTGGCGAAGGTCTCCAGCGTTTCGTGGGCAAAGGTCCGAATCATCATCGCGTCGCACATGCTCGAAAGCACCCGAGCGCAGTCGTCGACCGGCTCGCCCCGGCCAAGCTGTGTGTCCCGGGGAGACAGAAAAATGGCCTGGCCGCCAAGCTGGATCATGCCGGCTTCGAAGGAGACGCGAGTGCGGGTGGACGCCTTTTCGAAGATCATCCCGAGCACGCGGTTTTTCAGTGGCTCGTAAATGACGCCCTGGCGGTGCAGAGATTTGAGCTCGATGCCACGCTTGAGCAGGCTGGTCAGTTCCGCAGGGGAACAATCCATCAACGAAAGGAAATGCCGTACAGTCATGATGCTACCCGGTTACTTCGGTCGGCTGACGACCGGAAACAGTTAGCCTTACCGTGGCCTGACGGCCCGGTAAAAGCCTTGTCCGAAAAAAGAGAAGGGCCGATCTTATCGGTAAAATCCGGCAAAAGGCAAATGCCGCCGCCTATCTTCACGTTAACGGCCGCCCCGGCATGTGAGTGATGAATGACGGGGCATTTAGCGTATTGTCGAGGACTCGCAGCGGGCCTAAAGTGAGCTCTGCCCAATAACAACTAAGCGAAGTCCGTCATGCCTGCGACACACTACCGTGCCTGCCATTTATGCGAAGCGATCTGCGGTCTCGCGATCGAGACAGAAGGGGAAGCCATCGTTTCGATCAAGGGAGACCCACAGGACCCTTTCAGCCGCGGCCACATCTGCCCGAAAGCGATAGCCCTGCAGGATATCCAGAACGATCCGCAGCGCCTGCGTGGGCCGGTACGCCGAACCGGGCAGGGCTGGGAACCGATCGGCTGGGAGGAGGCTTTCGAACTCGTGGCTACGCGCCTCGCGGCGATACAGCAGGTGCATGGAAAGAATGCAGTGGCGGTCTACGCCGGCAATCCGAATGTGCACAATTACGGCTCGATGACCCATGGCAACTATTTCTTTGGCCAGCTCAAGACCCGTCAGCGCTATTCGGCCACCTCTGTCGATCAGTTACCCCATCATCTTGTGTCGCTATGGCTCTACGGTCACATGCTGATGATCCCTATCCCCGACATCGACCATACCGACTACTTCCTGATGCTCGGAGCCAATCCCATGGCATCGAACGGGAGCATCATGACCGTCCCTGATGTAGGCAAGCGAATCAAGGCGCTCAGGCAGCGTGGCGGCAAGCTGGTGGTGATCGACCCGCGGCGCAGCGAAACCGCCGAGGTAGCCAGCGAACATGACTTCATCCGCCCTGGCAGCGATGCGGCGCTACTGCTGGGAATTCTCAATACGCTATTCGAAGAGGGGCTCACGAAGTCGACTCCAGTCGTGCAGGCAGCGATCGGCCTGGACCTGGTTCGCGCGTCGGTGCAGCCGTTCAAGGCGGAATTGATGGCCGAACGCTGTGGTATCGACGCCGGGCGCATTCGCCAGATCGCTCGGGAGTTCGCAGCCGCAGAGCGGGCCGTGTGCTACGGCCGCATGGGTGTGTCCGTGCAGCGCTACGGCACCCTGTGTCAATGGGTTATCCAGATCATCAATCTGGTGACCGGTAATCTGGATCGTCCCGGGGGAGCGCTGCTGCCCGAGCCGGCCTTTGACGTCACGCGCGCCAAGCCGGGGCATTTCGATCAGTGGAAGAGCAGGGTGTCCGGGTTGCCGGAGTTCAACGGGGAGATTCCGGTGGCGGCGCTGGCCGAGGAGATCCTCACGCCTGGCGAAGGCCAGATCCGTGCGTTGATCACCACCGCCGGCAACCCGGTGCTGTCGACGCCCAATGGGCGCCAGCTTGACGAGGCGTTCAGTGGCCTGGACTTCATGGTAAGCGTCGATATCTACATCAACGAGACTACACGTCACGCTGACGTCATCCTGCCGCCGACCTCAAGCCTTGAGCATGACCACTACGACATCACGTTCAACAACTTCGCGGTCCGCAATGTCACGCGCTATAACGAGCCGGTGCTGCCCAAGCCCGAGGGTGCCCTGCATGACTGGGAGATATTCGTCGGCCTAGGCCGGGCATTTGCCAGCATCACCGGACAGGAGGCGCGGCAGACCATCGCACCTGCTCAAATGGTCGACGCTGCGCTGAAGGCTGGACCCTACAAGGATCGCCTCAGTCTCGAGGTGCTGAAGGAAAACCCGCACGGTATCGATCTGGGCCCGCTGCGTCCGAGCCTGTTGTCACGTCTGCAGACGCCAAGCGGGTGCATCGAGGCGGCCCCGGCGCACATGCTCGCGGATCTTGCGCGCTTCTCGGCCGATAGCGAGATGCCAGGCGGCCTGCAGCTCATTGGTCGACGACATGTACGCAGCAATAATTCGTGGATGCACAATTATCAGCGGTTGATCAAAGGCAAGCCGCGCCATCACCTGTTGATGCATCCGGCCGATATGGCTGCACGCGATCTGGTAGACGGTCAGTCGGTACGGGTCAGTTCGCGTGTCGGCGAGGTTACTGTCATGGTACAGGCCAGTGACGACCTGCGTCCTGGTGTGGTGAGCTTGCCGCACGGCTGGGGACACGGCAGAACTGGGGTGAAGATGGACATCGCTGCGGCCAATGCCGGCGTCAGCGCCAACGATTTGACCGATCATCAGTTTCTCGATCCGGTGACCGGAAATGCGGCGCTCAATGGTGTCCCAGTAGAGGTGGTGGCAGCATAACGTCGGCCTTTGCTGTACACTATCGGCTTTTTTGCAGGTCGAGTTCTGGCCTGCCGGACCGCGTCTTTACGAGGAGTGTCATGGATATCATCGATACCATCAAAGAACAGATCGCCAACAACCCGGTGCTGATCTACATGAAAGGCGCACCGAACGCACCCCAGTGCGGTTTTTCCGCACGTGCGGTACAGGCCCTGATGGCCTGTGGCGAGAAGTTCGCCTACGTCGACATTCTGCAGAATCCGGACATCCGCACGAATCTGCCGAAGTACGCCAACTGGCCGACCTTTCCGCAGCTGTGGATCAACGGTGAACTGGTCGGTGGCAGCGACATCATCCTGGAGCTGCACGAGTCCGGTGAGTTGCAGACCATGATCAAGTCGGCGACCGCGACAGAGCACTGAGTCGGTTGTTTCAGAAACCGCGCCCGAGCAATCCGGCGCGGTTTTTTTTTCAATGCTCCCGTCCGCGGTCAGTCAAACAAACCTTCGAATGGCAGAAAGTCGAGCAGCGCGCCCTGCTCGAATACGGCTCCGGCACGAATCAGTACCAGCCCGTCCGCATGGCTGGCATTGCTGAGAACTCCCGAGCTCTGGTTGCCGCACAGCTGCAGTTGTCTGCCCTCAATGCGTGCCCGGGCGTATTCGTCGCGGGTTCCGGCTCTGTCCCAGCGGAACCCGGCCGCTATGGGGAATACCAGCGGCTCGGTTCGTTTGACGCCCAGCCGCGCCAGCAGGTACGGCTTTACCAACAGCACGAAGGTCACCAGTGACGCTGCCGGGTTGCCGGGCAGGCCGAGTACCGGCTTGTCGTCGAACTGGCCGAGGGTGAAAGGCTTGCCTGGCTTGATGGCCAGCTTCCACAGGTCGACCTGACCCTCATCGCGAAGCACCTGGCCGAGATAATCCGCTTCACCGACTGACACCCCGCCAGAGGTAATGATCACGTCAGCTTCACGCGTCAGTTCGCGAAGCCGGGTACGGGTCAGCTCCGGGTCGTCCGGCAGAATGCCGCCGTCAACGACCTCCTGTCCGAGGCGCTGGAGCGCCGCGCGGATAGTGAAGCGATTGCTGTTGTAGATCTGCCCCGGGCCGAGCGGTTGGTCCGGCTCGACGAGTTCATTGCCGGTGGAGAGCACCGCCACGCGCAGAGGCCGGCAGACCTTGACCTTGGCCATGCCGACCGAGGCGATCACACCGAGGTCCTGAGGCCGCAACACATGGCCAGCCTGAAGAACGGTCTCCCCGGCGGCCAGATCCTGGCCGCGGGGCCGGATATTCTGCCCGGGGCGCAAGGCGTTGGAAAATCGCGCTGCGCCGTGTTCTTCGCGCACGTTCTCCTGCATCTCGACGCAATCGGCCCCTGCGGGAATCGGAGCGCCGGTGAAGATGCGCGCGCAGGTGCCGGGCTGCAGCGGTTGAGGGGCCATGCCGGCGGTGATGCGCTGGCTGATCGGCAGGCCGCTATCGATGCCGCGCCGCAGATCTTCACTGTGGAGGGCATATCCATCCATAGCACTGTTGTCCCACGGGGGCACGTCGGCGCTGGCGATAACCGGATCGGCGAGCACCCGTCCCAGCGCGGAGCAAAGTTCAACGCTCTCGCATGGGCGTGGCGGCTCGCCTGCTGCGCTGTGCAGCAACTTGCGCAGCGCATCGGCCACTGGCATCAGGCTCATGAACGTGTCTCGCAGGCAGGTCCCTGTGCAAGATGCTGGACAAAGTTGCAGGGCCGCGTGCGGCTATCCAGTTGTTCCCGAAGAATGCGGTTCCAGGCGGTACGGCACGCGCCGGTCGAGCCAGGCATGCACACTACAAGCGTACGGTTGGCGAGTCCCGCGAGCGCGCGGGACTGCAGAGTAGACGTACCGATTTCCTCCCAGGATACGTGGCGAAACAGCTCGCCAAAGCCGTCCACGGTCTTGTCCAGCAAGGGTGCAACGGCTTCAGGGGTGCTGTCCCGCCCAGTGAATCCGGTGCCGCCGGTAATCAGGATGACCTGTACGTCCGGACGGGCGATCCACGCCGACACCACGGCACGGATCCTGTAGATGTCGTCCGGTTGCAGCTGCCTGTCCATGACGCGATGGCCGGCCTCGGCAGCGCTGTCGACGAGCAGCTGACCGGAGGTATCGGTGTCCTGTGTGCGGGTGTCACTGACGGTGAGCACCGCGATGTTGAGAGCTGAGAAGTCGCCACTGGTGTGGGCCATCGAGTGGATCCTTTGGCTGAAAAAGCAGGCAGTGTTATAACACAGAGGCCACAGCGAACCGGAGGCCGCAATGACCCTATCAGACAGCTTCACGCTCAGTGCCGTGCTGCTTGCCGGCGGACAGGGCAGTCGGCTCGGGGGGCGTGACAAGGGCCTGATGGACTGGCATGGCCAGCCGGTGGCGCAGCGGTTGGCGGCGCGTCTGCGCAGCGTCGCGGCCCCGATAATGATCAGCTGCAACCGCAATCAGGAACAGTATAGACAGTGGGCGGACGCGCTGGTGACCGACGATGTGCCGGACTTTCCCGGGCCGCTTGCGGGCATCCTCGGTGCGATCAGGCTGTGCCGAACCAGCCATCTGCTGGTGATTCCCTGTGACCTTCCACAGTTGCCCCCAGAGCTGCTCGAAGATCTCGCATCCCACGCGCGCCAGGAGCCTGAGTGCGTCTGGCTGGTCCGGACGGGAGAGCATTGGCAGCCGCTGGTGAGCATCATTCCGGCGTCGCGATGGGCGTCGCTGTCGCAGGCGTGGAAGGATGGCCAGCGCAGCCCACTGCGCTGGCTGCTGGCGCAGTCGCACCGGGTACTGCAATTGCCCGAAGGCGACCCCCGGTTGCACAACGCCAACACGCCTGAGGATTGGCTGGACTGCAGCTCGATTTTCGCAGACGGCGAGGTACGCCGTTAACTCCGTGGAAACGCGAAGATTTTCCGGTCAGCCCCTTGTGCTTGACGGTCGTTTCGGTAAAATGCCGCCTCACCACGGAGCGTAGCGCAGCCTGGTAGCGCGTCTCGTTCGGGACGAGAAGGTCGCTGGTTCGATTCCAGTCGCTCCGACCACATTCCCGTGTGCTGCTCGTACAGCACGCCATAAAAGCCCGCCCTGTGCGGGCTTTTTATTGCCGAGTTTTCCTTCTTTTCTTCCTCGCGCCTCTCGACGCGCAGTGTCGGACCGCATCCGGTCGATGTCCCGCCCCTGTGCAATTCAGCCCGGCGTTGCGTCCCGACCAGCGCGGCGGCTACCCTTCAGCGATATCGTTTCAGACCGTCAGGTGGCCCCATGCAAGCAATGATCGATCTCAGTCGCCCCGGCACCCGTGCGCTGCTGGTCGTGCTGGTTCTCCTGTGTGCAGGCCTTTCCTGGCTCGGACTGCTGGACGCGCGTTGTGCCGAATACGTCGATGGATCGCTGCTGCAGGCTGGTCTGGCATTCGCTACGGCACGAGGGCTGAACGCGCTGATTTCGGTCATGCAGTCGACCACGTTGAGCTTCAGCCTGTTCGCCGGCGTGCAGGTGACGCTCGGTGAACTGCTCGATCCATTCAACGATCTGGTGGAGCAGTACTCATCAATGATGAAGCTGGCGATCGGTTCGCTGGTGATTCAGAAGGTGCTGCTGGACATCGTCTCCGACACCCTGTTCAAGGTGTTGTTGAGCCTGTCAGCCTTGGCTCTGGTGGGTAGCGTCATGCTGCGATCGGCGCTCTGGACCCACTGGCTGCTGAGAGTGTTCGCATTGTTGCTGTTTCTACGCTTTGCGCTGGTGCTGGCGGTGGCATTGAACGGTCTGGTGGATCGGGTGTACATCGCCGATCAGACCCGTGCCGAGCTGGCAGTGCTGGGTTCGGTGTCCACCGAGATCGAACTGATAGACCAGCCGGTCTCGGGTGGCGGAAGCGGGGCGGATACCAGCCTGCGCAGCAAGATGTCCAGACTGGGCGATCCGCAGACCTATCGTGAGATGCAGCAACAGCTGGAGGACCTGTCCATGAACGTGGTAACGGTGATGGCGCTGTTCTTTCTGCGGACGCTGATTCTGCCCCTGCTGTTTCTTTTTCTGCTCAGCCGCGCAGCGAGGCTGATCTGGCGGCTCGAGGTGGTGGCTTTGCCTCAGTCCCGCACCCGCCTCACGGCATCGACCCAACCCTGATACAGCGCTTCGCGCTTGGCCTCGGGCATCACCGGATCGAACGTGCGCTCACGTTCCCAGCGTTGGGTAATGGCTTCGAGGCTGTCGAACAGGCCGATCTGCAAGCCTGCCAGATAAGCCACGCCAAGTGCCGTGGTTTCAGTTATCCGTGGGCGGTCGACCTGTACCCCAAGGATATTGGCCAGCGATTGCACCACCCAGTTGTTCACCACCATGCCCCCGTCGACGCGCAAGGCTGCAGTACTGTTGCCGCCGTCGCTGGTCATGGCGTCCAGCAGATCGCGGGTCTGAAAGCACACTGACTGCAGACCGGCCGTCACGATCTCGCCAATACCGGTATCGCGGGTCAGCCCGAAGATGGCGCCGCGTGCCTTGGGGTCCCAGTATGGCGCGCCGAGCCCGGTGAAGGCCGGCACAAGATACACACCGCATTGTTCGCCCGTCTGCTCGGCCAGCGCTTCGGTTTCACCGGCATGCTGGATCAGCTTGAGTCCATCGCGCAGCCATTGAATCGCCGCACCGGCCACGAAGATACTGCCTTCAAGCGCGTAGGTCGCCTTGCCATCGAGGCGATACGCCACGGTGGTCAGCAGGCGATTGCTCGAGCTTACCGGGGCGTCACCGGTATTCATGATCATGAAACAGCCGGTTCCATACGTGCTCTTGACCATGCCCGACTTGAAGCATACCTGCCCGACCAGCGCGGCCTGCTGGTCCCCGGCCACGGCCGTCACGGGGATGGACGCGCCCAGCAGCGCTGCGTCGGTTGAGCCGAAGTCCGCGGCGCAGTCCATGATCTCCGGAAGTACGGAACGAGGGATGTCCAGCAGTGCCAGCATCTCCTCATCCCAGTCCTGCGTATGAATGTTGAACAGCAGGGTACGCGATGCATTGGTGGCGTCGGTGCGGTGCACCTTGCCGCCAGTGAGACGCCAGAGCAGGAAGCTGTCGACGGTGCCAAAGCGCAGTTCGCCGCGCTCGGCCCGCTCGCGTGCGCCCTCGACGTTGTCCAGCAACCAGCGCAACTTCGTCCCCGAGAAATAGGGGTCGATGAGCAGGCCGGTGCGCTCGGTCACTCGAGGCTCGTGACCCGCTTCGCGCAGAGCGTTGCAGAACGCTGCCGTACGACGGTCCTGCCAGACAATGGCTTTGTACACGGGATCGCCGGTAGCAGCATCCCAGAGCAGCGTGGTCTCACGCTGATTGGTGATGCCGATCGCGGTGACGTCGCTGGCGGTCAGTGACGCCTTCTCCAGCGCCTGGCGGCATACCGCAAGGGTACTGCTCCAGATCTCCTCACCGTCGTGTTCTACCCAGCCATCATCCGGGAAGTACTGCCTGAACTCCTGTTGAGCGCTCGCCAGCGGCTGGGCCTGATCGTCGAAGACGATCGCGCGGCTGCTGGTGGTGCCCTGATCAATGGCAAGGATGTGGCGTTTCATCGCAATGGCGTCCTCTTTGTTATTGTGCTGCGATCAATCGCTGCGGCCGATGTCAGCGAATTCGCCCTGTGTGTGTTGGGCCAGATCTGCCGGCGCCAGTTCAATTTCGAGCCCGCGGCGGCCGCCGCTGACGAAGATGGTGTCGAATCCCTGAGCACTGCGGTCAACGAACGTGCGTAGACGCTTCTTCTGCCCCAGCGGACTGATGCCGCCGACGAGGTATCCGGTGCTGCGCTGGGCCGCCACCGGATCGGCCATGGCAGCCTTCTTCACCCGGGCCGCAGTGGCCAGATTCTTCAGGTTCAACTTGCCATTTACCGGCACGATTGCCACCAGCAGTTCGCCCGTTTCACTGGCCGCTAGAAGTGTCTTGAATACGCGCGACGGGTCCAGCGACAGTTTGTCTGCTGCTTCGGTCCCGTAGGATTCGGCCTTGGGGTCGTGCTCGTAGCGGTGCAGGCGATAGGTCACCCTGGCCTGGTCGAGCTGCTTGGTTGCCGGCGTCATGCGATGGTCTCTTGATGGCTGCATTGAATTCTCGCCGTCGTTATATGCTCTAATCAAGTCAGATTGCCATGGCAGGGGAGAGGCGAGGTGCTCGAAGCACATCCGAAGGAGACAGGGCGGGGGGCGGTCACGCCGCGGGGCGATGCGTACGACGTACTGGTGATAGGCGGCGGTATCAATGGCGTCGGTATCGCGAACGATGCTGCCGGGCGGGGTCTTCGGGTGTTGCTGTGTGAACAGCACGACCTCGCTGCCCACACCTCATCGGCGAGCAGCAAGTTGATCCATGGCGGCTTGCGGTATCTGGAGCACTACGAGTTTCGCCTGGTTCGCGAGGCGCTGGGGGAGCGTGAGGTCCTGCTGCACAAGGCACCGCACATCATCTGGCCGCTGCGTTTCGTGCTGCCGCATCGAGACCATCTGCGGCCGCGCTGGATGCTCCGCGCGGGCCTGTTTCTCTACGATCATCTCAACCGCCGCACCACCCTGGCCGCCTCCCGGGCGCTGGACCTCAACGGCCAGGGTCCGCTGCAGGCCTCCATTCGACACGCTTTCGAGTATTCCGACTGCTGGGTTGATGATGCGCGGCTTGTCGTCCTGAATGCAATGCAGGCGCGCTCACTGGGCGCGGACATTCGGCTTCGCACCCGTTGCGTCAAGGCCCGCCGGGAAGGTGAAGGTTGGCAGGTCGATCTGCAGGACGCAGCAGGAGCCGTCCATACGGTCCGAGCCCGCGCCCTGGTCAATGCGTCCGGTCCCTGGGCGGCGCGGGTGATCGAGCGGGTCGCCGATAATCGCTCCCCTCACGGCGTTCGGCTGGTACAGGGCTCGCACATCGTCGTCCCGAGGATGTACCCCGGCGATCAGGCGTACATTCTGCAAAACAGCGATCAGCGGATCGTGTTCGTACTCCCCTATGAAGAACGCTTCACATTGATCGGCACCACCGATCGCGAGTATCAGGGCGATCCCTCTACCGTGCACCCCAGTGAAGAGGAAGAGTCCTATCTGATTGGCGTGGTCAACGAGCACTTCAAACGACAGCTTCGGAGGGAAGACATCTGTCATCGATATGCCGGGGTTCGCCCGCTGGTGGACGATGAGGATGCCAACCCCTCTGCAGTCACGCGGGACTATACGCTGACAGTGCAGGACGCCGAAGGGCAGGCGCCGCTCCTGAGCGTGTTTGGCGGCAAGTTGACGACCTACCGTCGTCTGGCGGAGTCGGCACTTGAACGGCTTGCACCGTGGTTCAAGGACATGGGGCCGGCCTGGACGGCCAGCCATGCGCTGCCGGGCGGAAACTTCGAATCGGCAGCGGCATACCTCGCCCAGCTGCAACGCCAGTATCCGTGGATGGAGCAGGATGTGCTGGCCCGTTACGTCCGCAGCTACGGAACGCTTTGCCAGTCATTCCTGCGTGGCTGCAACGCGGCGGAGGACCTTGGCGAAGCCTTCGGCGCAGGGCTGACCGAACGTGAGGTCAAATACCTTCGTGAGCGGGAATGGGCGGTTACCAGTGACGACGTTCTATGGCGACGCAGCAAGCTCGGATTGCATCTGACCGAGTCACAAAAGGCGCGGCTTGCCACCTACCTGGGCGAGAGCCAGACGGTCAGCAGCTAACGCCCGTCGTCGGTGAGCGGTCAGTCGGCGATATGGACCACCAGCTTGCCGAAGTTGCGGCCTTCGAGCAGGCCCATGAATGCCTGAGGCGCGTTCTCGAGGCCTTCGACCACGTCCTCCTTGACTGTGACCTTGCCTTCGTTGACCCAGGGCGTCATGACCTCGAGAAACTCCGGGTAACGCGGCCCGTAGTTATCGAAGATGATGAATCCCTGCATGCGAACACGCTGACTCAACAACAGGCGCATCAGCAGCGGCAGGCGATCCGGGCCATCGGGGAGTGAGGTTGCGTTGTACTGGGAGATGAGCCCGCATACGGGCACCCGGGCATGGGCGTTGAGCAGCGGCATTACCGCATCAAATACCTTGCCGCCCACATTCTCGAAATACACGTCGATGCCGTCCGGGCAGGCCCTGGCCAGCTGGGCAGGCAGATCGTCACGCTTGTGATCCAGACAGACATCGAAGCCGAGTTCGCTCTGCGCATAGCTGCACTTTTCGGCGCCCCCGGCGATGCCGACTACGCGGCAGCCCTGCAGCTTGGCAACCTGGCCAACGACGGCACCCACAGGCCCGGTGGCGGCCGCCACGACCACTGTTTCTCCGGCCCTGGGCTGGCCAATATCCATCAGCCCCATGTACCCCGTGAAACCCGGCATACCCAGCACGCCAACAGCCTGGGACGGGCGTGGCATGCCAGGGTCCTGCTTGAAGATCATGCTGCCGTCCGAGAGCGTGTAGTCCTGCCAGCCGCCGGTATATGCCATCACCAGGTCGCCCGACTGATAACCGTCCAGGTTTGACTCGACTACTCGGGCAACCGTACCGGCAGTCATGACGCCGCCCACTGGCACCGGATCGGCGTAGGACTTCGCGTCGCTCATGCGCCCGCGCATGTAGGGGTCTAGCGACATCCACAGGTTCCGCAGCAGCATCTGCCCCGGTCCGGGCTTGGGGACCTCGGACTCGACCATCCGGAAATTGGTGTCGACTGGCGCGCCCACGGGCCGGGAGGCCAAAAGGATCTGGCGGTTTACGGTGGCTGATTGAGGCATGGTACCGGGCTCCTGAGGGTGGTGAACGGAACCCAGCATGGTAGCCGCGGCACCCCTGGTCAAGCGGACTGGGCCGTGCTGATGAGCGCCTATTGATCAGGCGGTGATGACTTCGCCCATCGGGTGTGACTGCATCCAGGCCTTCACGAAGTCACTGGCTCGACCGTTGCGATGGGGGTACGCTAACTGCCATATGCGTGCCAGTGTGCCGATGCTTGCCCCGGTGCCGAGTCTTACGCCCTGTGTTTCATAGATCAGCCAGGCCATTGCTGTGGCATAGGCCAGATTGAAGCCAAGCTCTGCATGCGGATCGCGCAGGAAACAGCGCTGACTGGCCAGGCCGCGCAGCAGGCTGGCCTGATCCGGTTGGTGTGCCAGATGGTCGTCCCATAGCCGGGTGTGCAATTCTCCGCTTATGGCGAACGGACCGATACCCGATGACGGATGGCGTGAAGGAGGCAGGCTGGCCAGGCATAGAAGGGTGCCGAGCAACAGTTTTTCGGCATCGTCCGAATCGATACCCAGGTAGTGTAACGTCGGACGAATCACGGCCGCTCGCAGCCCCTGAGGTTGAATCAGACCAGCAAGGCCGCAAGGCAGCAAGGCGGATCGTTCGGATTCGACAACATCGGATGGTGCGAGGGTGATGGCACTTGCTGTCACGTTAACACCTGAGCTTGTAAGCGTAAGCTCAAGCATAGCGCTAAAGTGACAAACTAAAACTCTGTTTTTAAATTGTTTTAGGTCGGCATCAGACGCGGATATTACTCGCGGATATAACAAAAAAAGATGGTGGCACATGCAGGACCATAGCAAAACGTCCCGGGCGGAAGCGTTTGACGAGCCCGCTCTTCTCGCTCAGCAGCGCGGCTTTGCCCGGCTGCGCTTCGATGCCAGCCTGGAACCCGGCTTCCTGCGTTATATGCACCATCGCATGGCCGATCGGTCGCACCTGGTGGCGTTCATTTCCGCTTTTTTCATGCTGCTTTTCGCGTTGATAGACTGGTGGTACCTTCCGCCGGAATACGCGCGCTATACCATTCCGGCGCGTCTGGTCATCCTCCTTCTGGTTTGCGGCACCATCTGGTACGCCGCCCGGCCGAACAAGGTTCCACCACGTCGTGCCTTTGTTGCCGGCGCATTTTCCTATACGTGCTCGGGCCTGCTGGTCGGTGTGGTCATCGCCGGTACCCGTTTGATGGAAATGCACGTTCCCGTCACCCATGACGGGCTCTATCTGGTGCTGCTCTGCGGATTTTTCCTCGTTGGTCTCCCCACGCGACATGCCGTGTTCGGCTCCTGGGCGATCGTCATCGGCTATCTGCTCGCCGAGCATGCAGTCGGATCGCCCCGCATTCGGATCATCGCAAGCGGATTGTTCCTGGTCTCCTTTGCCATGATCGGCAGCTTTGGCGCCTATATCTATGAACACATGATGCGCAGCGCCTACCTCAACGAGTGTCTGTTGAAGGCGGCGCGGATTCGCGCCGAACGAGAAAGCCAGAGCAAGACACGATTCCTTGCTACAGCAAGCCATGACTTGCGTCAGCCGCTTCATGCCATGTCGCTGTTCATCGAGCATCTGGACGAGCGCGTTACCGAGCCAGAAGCCCGGCACACGGTGCGCAGGCTGGCAGACTCCACGCACTTGCTTCAGGCCATGCTGAATTCGCTCCTGGACATCTCGCGCCTCAGCGTGGGCATGGTCCGGCCGCAGCTGCGGCCTATCAATCTCCTGCCGTGGCTGCAGAGCCTGGTCGACAGCGTCGAAACGTCGGCAAAGGAGCGGGGTATCACCGTGCAACTCATTTGCCCGCGTTACAGCGCCGTGTACAGCGACCCGCTGCTGCTCGAACGGTTGATGCGCAATTATGTGAACAATGCGCTGATGCACTCCGGCGCCAGCGAAGTCCGCATCGAGGTCAGTCGCATAGGCCAGCGTACCCGCCTGGCCGTGGTCGACAATGGCTGCGGCCTCGACGAGGAAGAAAAGGACAGGATCTTCGAAGAGTTCACCCAGTTGCGCAATCCCGCCCGTACGCTGGACAAGGGCGTGGGCCTCGGCCTGTCGATCTGTCGTCAGCTGCTGCATCTGCTTGAATACCCCTCGGGTGTACAGTCTGCTCCGGGGCAGGGCGCACGCTTCTGGATCGAGGTGCCGCCGGCGGACTGGAGCGAAG